>DYFA01000045.1 GCA_020725425.1 Aneurinibacillus sp. | reverse complement strand
CGAGGAGAAGAAGGCCCAAGGCAAGCACTCGATGGTGGCCACAGGCGCCGTGGCCCGCCGCCTGGTCCACATGATCTATTCAGTCTGGAGCCAGAACCGTCCCTTTGACCCCGACTACCGGTGGGCTCCCCCGGGCTCTAACGACTAAGGTCTTTCTTCACTTGTCAACGTGTCGCTGTGCTATTGACTTTTCATAGCACGTCTCAACTGGACCCCGTCGCGCATCATCGATTAGGCCGAAACCATTGGGGCCCCCAAACCAGGACACGGGAAACCAGGAGCAACTCCGCCGGGCCGACCTCGACTCTCTGACTTTCGACGAACGGTTCGGGCTCCTCGTGGACCAGGAGTGGCTGCATCGCCAGAACCGCAGGCTTGCCTGCCGGTTGAGAGAGGCAAAGTTACGCCTGCCGGCCTCGGCGGAAGATCTGGACTATAGCGCACCTCGCGGACTCGAACGGTCTTTTGTCTCCACCCTCGCCAGTTGCCGCTGGCTGAAAGAGCGACAGAACGTCCTGATTTCGGGACCGACTGGGGTGGGCAAGACGTTTCTGCTCTGTGCTTTAGCGAACTCCGCCATCCGCCAGGGGTTCACCGCCCGCTACTATCGCCTCCCCCGGCTGATCGGCGACTTGGGCCTGGCCAAAGCCGACGACTCTTATCCCAGGCTTATGGCCAGGCTCGCCAAGACGGATCTCCTGCTCCCGGACGATTGGGGACTTTGCCCCCTCGGAGCGGGGAAGCCCGCGACCTTCTCGAAGTGATGGACGACCGCTACCAGAACCGCTCGACGGCGGTGGCAAGCCAGCTGCCCACAGAAGACTGGCATGCCACCATCGCGGACCCCTCTGTAGCGGACGCGATCCTCGACCGCCTCGCACACAACGCCCACGAACTCAACTTGAAGGGGGAATCTATGCGGAAGGTGAAGAACCTGACCAAATAACCCGGCGCCTCTACGCGCGGGTGTTCGAAATGGCCGGAACGAGTGTTCGACAATTATCGGAATCGCCGTTCGGAATCAGCCCGGAATGAGTGTTCGATTTCGCCGGAATGCGCAAAAACTTGCCTTACAATGTTTTCCAGGGGGCGTTGCTGTGAGATGCATAGTGACGGGCGGGGCAGGGTTCATCGGGTCGCACTTGGTCGATGCGCTTGTGCAGCGTGGCGATGAAGTCCTGGTGATCGACGACCTTTCGACGGGCAGGGAAGAGAACCTGAATCCCCGGGCTCATTTCGTGGAGGCCAGCGTCTGTTCGTCGGAGGCGTTCGGTGCCATTGTGGATTTTCGGCCGGAGATCGTGTTTCACCTGGCAGGTCAGGCCAGCGTGGGTAGGTCGACGGAGGATCCGGCGAAAGATCTAGAGGTCAACGTCGTGGGAACACTGAACGTGGCCATAGCTTGCGCCAATGCGCATGCGGAGCGGTTGGTGTTTTCGTCTTCGGCGGCTGTGTACGGCAATCCTGTGGCGCTGCCGATCTCCGAAATCCACCCCACCGAACCGTTATCCCCCTATGGCCTGTCGAAGCTCACGGCGGAGAAGTACTTGGGTCTGCTCAGGTTGCAGCACGGTCTGGACACGGTAGTCCTTCGTTACGCCAACGTATACGGACCCAGGCAGAACGCCGAAGGGGAAGCGGGTGTCGTGGCCATTTTTGTAGATCGCACAAAGTGCGAACGCTCAATCGAAGTGTTCGGCGACGGCCAGCAAACCCGTGATTTCGTGCACGTCTTCGACGTTGTGGCTGCCAACCTGCTGGCCGCCGAACACGGAGCGCCTGGCCCCCTCAACATCTCGACGGGCGTGGCGACCTCGGTGGCGGCTCTACACGAATTGATAGCGGCTCAATCGGGAAGGGCGACCAAGGTGGTTCACCTGCCGCCTCGGCCGGGCGACGTCCGGCACAGCACGTTGGACAACTCCCGGGCGCGGGAGGCGTTGGGGTGGGAACCCAAGGTGGACTTAGCCTCAGGAATCGGCGACCTATTGCGCCAGGTGAGCTAGGCGAGGAACAGGAATGGAGTTGTATTAGTGTCTGAGCGGGGAGGTCTCATCAAAGCCGCCGGCCTCATCGCCGCCATGACGGTCATCAGCAAGATCCTCGGGTTTATCCGCGAGGCTTCGTTGGCCGCGGTCTTCGGGGCGACGCGGGCGACCGACGCCTATCTGGTGGGCCAGACCATCCCGATGCTGGTTTTCGCGGCGGTGGGTGCCGCGTTGGGGACCACCTTCATCCCGGTGTACGCCCAGGTCCGGCGCGAACGGGGGCGGGAGGGAGCCTTCGCCATGGCGGACTCCGTGGTCAACGCCACGATGTTGGCCTCGCTTGCGGTTATCGCGGCCGGGGAACTCCTGGCGGCTCCGTTGACCAGGCTGGTGGCTCCCGGGTTCCGGGGGCAGGCTTATGCCCTCACGGTAAGTCTCACCCGGATCATGTTCCCCATGGTGATGTTCCAGTCCCTGAGCGGCTTGCTCAGCGCCATGCTGCAGACGGAGGGCAACTTCTTCGTCCCGGCGGTGGTGAGCCTCTGGTTCAACGTCCTCGTCATCAGCTCCATCGTGGGGCTGGGGCCGAGGTACGGCATCGGGGCGGTGGCCGTCGGGACGGTGGTGGCGCTCATGGCGCAGGTGGTGGCGCAGGCGCCGGCCTTGGCGAGACTGGGCTACCAGTGGCGGCCGAGGCTTGACCTCCGCGACCCGGGCCTGGCCCGGGTCTTGAAGCTGTCCGCCCCGGTGCTCGTCGGCAGCTCGGTGAGCCAGGCGGGTCTCTTGGTCGACCGGATGCTGGCCTCCGGTTTGGCGGCCGGCAGCGTGGCGGCGCTCAACTACGCCAGCAAGCTGATGCTGCTCGTGCCTTCCATCCTGGGCACGGCGATTGTCACCGTCATGTATCCCACTCTGGCCAAGCTTTCGGCGGAGGGTAATTGGGCCCGGTACAGCTCCGCTTTTACCCAGTCGGTCAAGATCATCAACTTCCTCATGCTCCCCGTGGCGGTCGGGATGGTGGTGTTGCGGGTCCCCCTGGTGCGGCTCGCCTTCGAGCGGGGGGCGTTCGACACCCGGGCCACCGAGGCCACCTCCTGGGCGCTGCTCTTCTTTTCCCTGTCCGTGGCTGCTTTCAGCCTGCGGGACATGGTCAGCCGTGCCTTCTACGCCTTCCAGGACACGCTGGCCCCGATGATGATCGGGGCTGTCGCCGTGTTGATCAACATCGCCTTGAACCTGGCTCTGGTCGGCCCCTTGCGCCACGGTGGCCTGGCGCTGGCCACCTCGCTGGCGGGGCTCTTCAATGCCGTGGCATTGCTCTGGGTGTTGCGTGGGCGTATCCGGAAGGTCAGCGGGGGTCTGGCGCCGGGGATCGGCGGGCGGGCGATCCTGGATTCGCTCTGGCGGGTGGTCGTGGCCTCCCTGCTGATGGCGGCAGCGGTCTGGGCGGTTCACGAGCAGCTTCGGGCGAGGTTGCCGGGGCAGGGGGTGGCCGCCCAGGCGATCCGGCTGTTCAGCGCCGTCGGGGCCGGGGTTGTGGTGTATGGGGTTCTGGTCCTCCTCCTGCGGGTGCCCGAGGCCCGGCTGACCCTGGAGACCGGGCGGGCGGTGGCGCGGAAAGGTTGGGAGAAGGCGATGAAGGCCCTGGGCAGGGTAAAGAAGGCGTGAGGCGGAAGGTGGGGGGTCATCGCTCGTGGCCGTGGTGGGGGATCGGGGTATTTTTTGCCGTGATTCTGGGCAGCTACCTCAGTCCCGAACTCGGGGCGCCGGCCGAGATCGCCCGGCTGCAGGCGCTGTTCGGATGGAGCGAACCGGCGGCCCGGCTGGTGGTCATCGCTTGGCGGAAGCTGCTTCACCTGTTAGGCTACGGGCTGCTCGGGCTCTCGCTCGTGGTCTTGCTCGGCCGGCGGGGGATCTCCCGTAGGCGGCGGGTGTGGCTGGCGCTCCTTCTGGCCGCCGGCGTCGCCGCGCTCGACGAGTTGGTTCAGAGCCGCATCGCCTGGCGGACGGGCCTGGTTCAAGACACCATCCTCGACGTGGTCGCGGCTGTTCTGGCGGTGGGCGTGGTGGAGGCGAGGAACGCGGGGCGGCCGGAGGGGGAGAAAACGCAGTGAGCCGGGGTTGGGTGAGAGCCGCGGGGGTAGTGATCGCCGCCACGGCCTGGGGGCTGTGGGCTGGGATGGGCGCGCCCGCCCTGGCGGGGGAGAGTCTCATCGCCGGGGAAGAGCCGGTGTCCGTGACGGTCACGTGGCATACGGCACCCCCGGAAGGCAGGGTCGCGGTCCGGCTGGACCCGCAGGGGGTTTACCTGACGGAGGGATACCTGGCGGGCGAGCCGGCCGGCTGGCGGTTGGTCGCCGGGAAGCAGAGGGTGAGGTGGGGACCGGGGAAGGTTGGGGCGCTGATCCTGTCCGACGAGGGCTCTTTCTGGGGGCTGCTGGCCGAGCGCGGGTGGAGCGTCTGGGGCCGCGACGTGAAAACGGCGCAACTGGTCGCTCCCCTGAACCCGGACCAGAACCGCGTCTTCTTCGCCCACCGGCTGGAGAGCGAAGTTCGGCCCGGTCTGACGGTCGGGATCAGCGAGACGGCGATGGCCAGCGGCGACTTCACTCCCTGGCTGTACAATCCGATTCCCGTCTGGCCTTACTTCCTGACCCAACACCTCGTCTGGAAGTCCGCCGGGGGAAGTGCGCAGGACTACGACATCAACTGCAACCTGGCGGTGGATGCCCGGTACAGGCTGGCCTCCGGGGCCGAGGTGTACGGGGAGTTCTACGCCGACGACGCCCAGAGCGGGATCGAAGACCGGGCGCGGGTTCCGGACATGGTGGGGGTGCTCCTGGGGGTGAGCGGCTGGGAGCCGTCCTTCCTCCCCGGGTGGTCGGCGACCGTGGAGTACGCCGCCCTGGCGAACTGGGTCTACTCCCATAAGAACCTGTTGAACAACTACGTCTGGGAGGACGGAACACCCATCGGGCACTGGCTCGGGCCGGACGCCGACGCCCTGACGGTGCAGGTGGCGCGGGAGGTCGCTCCGGGAGTGGAGCGGGTCGTCCGGTTGCAGCACCAGCGGCACGGCGAAGGGGAGATCGGGGAGAGCTGGCGGCCGGAGTATGGCAAGGACGGCTGGTTTCTGTCCGGAGTGGTGGAGACCCGTTACGGCGTCGGGGTGGCCGAGAGGCGGCGGCTGTCGGAGAAAACCACGCTGAAGGCCGGGATCGAGTGGCTCTACCGGGTGAACGCGGGGAACCAGCCGGGAGTCCGGGAGGGCGCCGTGAACCTGAAGGCGGAGCTGTCCCTCACCCTTTGAGGCGCGGGCGCTCCTCGGGCCGGCTCGAGGCGTCTCACCGGGCGAAGAAGGAGTCGCTCAGGCCGGTGTTGACCTGGTGCCCGGAGAGGACGGCCCGGAAGGTGATCTTCTCCGACAGGTTCAGACCCGTGAGGAGCTTCCCCAGGCCGGCGGCCGGGAGAAGATCCAGGAGAAGCAGGCCGCCCCGGCCGCTGAGCTCCGAGGGCACCCAGGCGCGCTCGGCCCCCCGGACGTACCTGGCCCGCATGACGGTCCGCCCGGCGCCGGGGACCGACATGTCCGACTGCACGATAAGCCAGCTCCGGCTCGAGATCCAGAAGCGCATCCGCAGCGTGTCTCCGGGGTCCACCGGGGTGACGTCCACGATCCAGGCGGCATCGCCCTCCAATTCCTCCCGGCCGGCCAGCGCCAGGGTGTACTTGCCGGTGGTGAACTCCAGGGGGTCGGGGAAGAGGAAGGGATGGCGGGGCAGGAACGAAGCGCCGCCCACCTGGATCTTGACCTGGCTGGGGCGTTTGCTGTACAGGCGCCCGGAGATCGGGAAGAGCGGGAGGCCGGCCACTCTGGCGCGGAGAGTCACTTCGGCGGTGAAGTCGAGCAGGCCGCTCTGGGCGGCCAACATCCGTTGAACCACCTCTTCGGGCGGAGGAGCGCTCTCCCGGGCTGCGCCCGGGCCGGCGGAGAGGGCGGCCGCAAGGGCGAGGAGGAGAAGAGCAGCCGTCCAGGCGCAGGGGCGGGAGGACGGCGGGGGCGAAGGTTGCTCTGGCATAGGTCTGGCTGCACCTCCGGGCCGGAGCCTCCTTCTAGCAGGGAATCCCGGGCGGGACCACGAAGCCCTTCCGGAGCAGGTGAAGTATCCCCTGGAAGGAGTTGCCGGCTTGTCAGCGCTTCACAACCCGCTTGCCCGCCCGGCGGACGCGGCCTGGCTCTCCACGGAGGCCCGGCGCAACCTGGCGTTCCTCTTCGCCGGGGTGGCGGCGGTGGGCATAGTCACCGGAATCTACGACACCACTTTCAACAACTTCCTCTCCGACACCTACCACCTGAAGGAGACGGCGCGGGGACTGGTCGAGTTCCCCCGGGAGCTCCCCGGCTTTCTCGTGGCTCTGCTTTCCGGCGCGCTCTTCTTCCTCCCCGAACACCGCTTCACGGTTCTGGCGATGCTGATCCTGGCGACCGGCCTCTTCGGGCTGGCGTTCCTCTCCCCCACCTTCGGGCTCATGCTGGTCTTCATGTTCCTCTACAGCGCCGGCCAACACCTCTTCCTGCCGCTCCAAAGCGCCCTCGGGTTGGCCATGGCCCGGACCGGCAAGCCCGGGGAGCGTCTCGGCCAGCTCTCGGCAGTCTCCACCGCCGCGACGGTGGTGGGGTGCGGGATCGTCTGGCTGGGCTTTGAATACTTCCACCTGACCTACCGGGGGATGTTCGCGGTCGCCGGCCTGGGCGGCCTGTCGGCGGCCCTGCTGTTCACCGGGCTGAAGGCGCCGGAAGGGATCAGCCGGGAGCGGCGGCGGCTCGTGGTGAAGCGCCGCTATTCGGTGTACTACGTTCTCAACATCCTCTACGGCGCCCGCAAGCAGGTCTTCTTGACCTTCGGCCCGTGGATGATCATCAAGGTGCTCGGCCAGCCGGCGTCGACCATCGCCAAGCTCTGGATCGCGGCGGCTGTCCTGGGCGTGGCCGTCCGGGCGCTGCTCGGCCGGGCGATCGACCGGCTGGGCGAACGGCGGGTCCTGGTCGGCGAGGGTGTGATCGTCTTCCTGGTCTGTCTCGCCTACGCCCTGGGTCCCCGGTTCGGAACGGGGGCCGTCCGCTACTGGTCGGCTTACACCGCCTATGTGGTGGACCAATTGCTCTTCGCCGTGTCGATGGCCCGCTCGACCTACCTTTACAAGATTGCGGAGCGGCCGGAGGACCTGACTCCCACCCTCTCTCTGGCCGTCACCCTGGACCATGCCGTCTCGATGACGGTCCCCTTCTTCGGCGGGCTGCTCTGGGCGGCCTTCGGCTTCCAATACGTGTTCCTCGTGGCCGCGGTGATCGCCCTCGTCTACCTGGGCGTGGCCAGCGGGATCCGGGTGCCGGAGCGGTCCCGAGAGAGTCTGACCTGAGCCGGGAGCGGGGTCGCCTCCGCGGTGGCGGCCTTCCAGTTCTGCAGTTTCGGTCAGCAGGCGACAGGCGAGAGCCCGTAGAGGTGACCATCTCGAAGGTGACCTCGAACTCCCACTTCTTTTCCCCGGCCTTTCTACGGCTTCGTGCGGGGTCTTGGCGGCCAGCGCACTCTGCAGGAGTTCCACCTGCCGGCGGAGCGACTCTATCTCCTGTGCAGGCTGGTCTGTGGCCGGCGGCTGTGGCTGGGGAAGCGGCTTTTCCCCGGAGATCGCGGGCGTGAGCCCGAAGACTGCCGGAGTGCGGCGACCGCGGCGGCGGCGAGGAACGGATTCGGCGGGCGTAGCCGTGTCTTCATCTTGACAACCCTCCCTGGTTCCTGGGAAGGGGGGGATCTGCAATTCGAGCTCCCAAGCGGGTGGTTGCGGTTTATAGTAATTTATGTTACATTATAATCACTTACGAGAGCGATGAGGTGATGCCAGGCTTGGACTGGGACGCGGTCTCGCTCCTGTTAAGGTGGTCGAGGGGCAAATGCGGCGAAAGAGCAAGAAGCATTTGGTTAGAGACGGCAGTTGACGGGAGGGGTTAGTGTGAAGTGCCCGTTCTGCGGCACTGAGATGGTGAAGCGCAGGGTGGATGTAGATAGAACCTGGAAAGGAAGGACGATCACCTTCCGCGACATACTGGCCGAAGTCTGCCCCGACTGTGGCGAAGAAGCGTATACCGCCGAAGACATCGAGGTGATGGACTCATTCATCGAGGGGACACTCAAAGACGACGATTACCCCAGACTCATGAACGTCGAAGAGGTCTCGTCATTCCTTCGCGTCACTCCACAGACTGTATATAACATGCTTCGGGATGGACGTATTCGAGCGTCCAAAGTAGGGCGGGAGTGGCGGTTCCCGCGCGAGACAGTACTGGAGTTTCTTCGCATGAGTCCCAACGAGCCCGAGGCGGTGATGTACCGGTCGGGAGAACTCATGGACTCAGAGAAGGGCGCGGTCAAGGAGGCAGTCAGCCGATTCCGAGCAAGACTCAAGGCCAAAAGACGTGGAGAACCAGGCAAATGATGGACGACCGCTGGACCCCACCGTCCGTGCAACGCGCCAGAGAAGGGCTATACCGAACCGTCCCTACCAGCGAGGTGGACGAGAATTGACGGCGATCGATCGCCTCTGATATATTAAGTTCAGGCTTTGGTGCACAGGCGATGCGGGGGAAGAGTAGGCTCGCGGTAGGCCGGTTCCAGAGAGCCGGGCCAGGTGAAAGCCGGTGCCGGGGAAACGAGCCGAACATGGCCCTCAAGCCGCGGGGTCGAAACTCGAGTAGGCTCCGCCGGGCGCTCCCGTTACAGGGCGACTTGAGGCCCGGTCGACGACCGGGCAAACAAGGGTGGTACCGCGAGCGGCCCTCGCCCCTTACGGGCGGGGGTTTCCTTTTGGGGATAATACCCTTGCCTGCCTGGGCTAGCCGGGACTCACAGGAGGTTTGGAGATGGGCAAACAGACGTTCTATATCACCACCCCGATCTACTATCCGAGCGACAAGCTCCACATCGGCCACAGCTACACTACAGTCATCTGCGACGCTTTCGCCCGCTACCACCGGATGGCCGGCGACGAGGTGCTCTTTTTAACCGGGACGGACGAGCACGGGCAGAAGATCCAGCGCCGGGCTGAGGCCAAGGGAGTCCCGCCGCAGGAGTTCGTGGATGACATCGTGGCCACCATCAAGGATCTCTGGGTGCGGCTGAACATCTCCTACGACGACTTCGTGCGGACGACTGAGCCGCGCCACCACCGGGCGGTGCAGGAGATCTTCCGGCGGATCTACGCCAAAGGGGACATCTACAAGTCCGAGTACGAGGGGTGGTACTGCACCCCCTGTGAGACCTTCTGGCTCGAACGGCAACTGGTGGAGGGAAAGTGCCCCAATCCCGACTGCCGGCGTCCCGTGGAGCTGACCAAGGAAGAGTCCTACTTCTTCCGGATGAGCAAGTACGCCGGCCGGTGGCGGCAGTTCATCGAGGAGAACCCGGACTTCATCCAGCCGGCCAGCCGCCGGAACGAGATGATCAAGTTCGTGGAGCAGGGGTTGGAGGACCTCTGCATCTCCCGGACCACCTTCGACTGGGGCATCCCGGTGCCGATCGAGGAGCCGGGCGGGAAGAAGCACGTCATCTACGTCTGGTTCGACGCCCTGACGAACTACCTTACCGGCTGCGGCTGGCCCGAGGCGGATCCGGCGAAGTACGAGAAGTTCTGGCCGGCCGACGTGCACGTGGTGGGGAAGGAGATCGTCCGCTTCCACACCATCATCTGGCCGATCATGCTGATGGCGGCCGACCTGCCGCTTCCGAAGACGGTCTTCGGCCACGGCTGGCTGGTCCTCGAAGGCGAGAAGATGTCGAAGTCCAAGGGGAATGTGATCGACCCGGTGATCCTCTGCAACAAGTACTCGGCCGACGCGCTGCGGTACTTCCTCTGCCGGGAGGTCGTCTTCGGCCAGGACGGCAGCTACTCCGAGGCGGCGCTGGTGAGCCGGATCAACGCCGACCTCGCCAACGACCTGGGGAACCTGATTCATCGCACGCAGGCGATGAACGAGAAGTACTTCGCCCGGATCGTGCCGGCTGCGGCGGAGCTGCCCGGGGACGACCCGGTGGGGCGGCTGGTGGCCAGCCTGAAGAGTCTGGCCGGGGAGACGGTGGCCGAGTACCGGCGGCAGATGGAGGGGTTTGGGTTGAACGAGGCCCTGGCGGCCGTCTGGCGGCTTTTGGGGCGGGCCAACAAGTTCATCGACGAGGCGGCCCCGTGGAACCTGGCCAAAGACCAGTCTCCGGCCGGCCGGGACCGGCTGGCGACGGTGATGAACGCCCTGGCCGAGGTGATCCGGATCGTGGCCTTCCTGATCTACCCCGTGATGCCGGTCACGGCGGGGAAGGTCTGGGACCAGCTCGGGCTCTCCGGACGGGGTCCCGTCGCCGGCCAGACTCTGGATGACGCCGAGTGGGGCAAGCTCCCGGCGGGAGTGGAGTTCCACCGGGCCGAGCCGCTCTTCCCGCGGATCGATCCGGCTACGCTGGAGGTGGCGCCGGAAGCCACCCCCGCGGCCGCGCCGGCGCCCGCTCCCGCCGCGCCGGCGGAGCTGGACATCGCCGACTTCCAGAAGCTCGACCTGCGAGTGGCCAAGGTGCTCCGGGCCGAGTGCATTCCCGGCACCGACAAGCTGCTGAAGCTGCAGATCGACCTCGGGGCGGAGCAGCGGCAGATCGTGGCGGGGATTGCCCTCCACTACACCCCGGAGGAGCTGGTGGGCAAGGAGATCGTGGTCGTGGCCAATCTCAAACCGGCCAAGCTGCGGGGGGAGGTTTCCCAGGGGATGCTCCTCGCCGCCTCGACCCCCGACCACGCCGTGCTGAGCCTCGTGACGGCGGAACGGCCGGTGCCCCCGGGAAGCCGGGTGAAGTGACCCTTGACGCCTGACGCGGGGCACAGTGCTGCCGTCCTCTTCGACACCCACGCCCACCTCGCCCACGCCGACTTCGCCGCCGACCGGGAGGAAGTCCTGAAGCGGGCCCGGGCCGCCGGAGTGAGGTATATCCTCAACGCCGGGTGGGACCTGGCTTCCTCGGCGGAGGCGGCGGCGATGGCCGACCCGGGGCAGGGGCTCTACGCCGCGGTGGGGATCCACCCCCACGACGCCGCCAGGGCGCCGGCCGATTACCTGGAGCGGCTGCGGGACTTGGCGCGCCGGCCGGGGGTGGTCGCCCTCGGGGAGATCGGCCTCGACTACCACTACGACTTCTCACCCCGTGACACGCAGCGGCGTCTCTTTGCGGAACAGTTGGCCCTGGCGGGCGAATTGGGCCTGCCGGTGTTGGTCCACGACCGGGAGGCCCATGCCGACACCCTGGCGGCGCTGCGCCAGGAGGCGGAGCGGCGGGGGACGGGAACGGTGCAGGGGGTCATGCACTGCTACTCCGGGAGCCGGGAGATGGCGGCGGACTTTCTTGGCCTGGGGCTGCTGCTCGGCGTCGGGGGGCCGCTCACCTTCGCCAACGCCCGCCGGGTGGTCGAGGTGGCGGAGGCGGTTCCCCTGTCGGCGCTGGTGATCGAGACCGACTGCCCTTACCTGGCGCCGGCGCCCTACCGGGGGAAGCGCAATGAACCGGCCTACGTCGTCCGGGTGGCGGAGGCGCTGGCGGGCGTGCGGGGCCTGGCCCTGGCGGAGGTGGCGGAGGCCACCACCGCCAACGCCCGGCGGATGTTGGGGTTGGACCGGTGAGGGGGACGGGCGGCGGGGCGACGCCGGCAGGCCGGGAACGTTGGGCTTGCCTGTTGGACTGGGACGGAACGGTCACCATCCAAGACGCCCAGGTATTGCTCTTGGACGCTTTCGGGCGCCCCGACTGGGCCGCTGTGGAAGATGAGGTCTACGCCGGGGGGTTGGGTTCCCGGGCCGCCTACCCCCTGATCTACGAGGGTTTCCGGTTGCCGGCGGAGGAAGTGGCCGCCTTCGTCCGGAAGCGCGTCCGGCTTGACCCCACCTTCCCCGCCTTCGCCCGGTTCTGCCTGGATCACGGTGTCCCACTGCAGGTGGTCAGCGACGGGCAGCGCTTCTACATCGAGCTGCTCCTGGCCGACGCCGGCCTGGACAGGCTGCCGGTGGCGGCCAACAACGCCTCCTACACCGCCTCCGGCGTCCGCCTGGCGTTCGTCGAACCGCCGGGGGGCTGCGGGTTGTGCGGCAACTGCAAGCGGGAGTGGGTGGACGCGTTCCACCGGCAGGGATACCGGGTGCTCTACGCCGGTGATGGCCGGACCGACCGCTGCGCCGCCCGCCGGGCCGACGCCGTCTTCGCCCGGGGGTACCTGCTCGGCTTCTGCCGGGCGGAGGGAATCGCCTGCACCCCGTTGAAGGGATTTACCGAAATGGAGGTGTTTCTCCGGCAGGCGCTGGGGAAGGACCTGGAACGGAGCGGCGCAGGGGAGGAATGACCCATCTGGCCCAATGACCTCTGGGCGATCGTCGTCAACCTGGTGTATTTCGTCATGGCGCTGTGGTTCGCCGAGGAGTTGCGGCGGCATCTGCGCTGGCCGGGCAACTTGGGGCGGAGCCTGCCCCGGCTTTTTCTGGCGGCGTTCGTCGTGCCCAGTCTCACCTTCTTCTCCCGCTGGTGGACGGCGGCGCTGGTGCCGTTCCTGCTCCTGCTCCTCCTCTACTTTGCCTTCTTCCGGGTGGGCCGCCGCTCGAGACGGGCCGCCGCGCCCGCCGCCCGGGCCACGCTCTGGTTCCTGGGCGCCTACGTCCTGCTCTTGCCGGTCTTCTGGCCGCCCGAGTACCGCTACGCCGCCGCCGTGGGGCTTCTGGCCGGAACGGGCCTGATGCTCGGCGGCGAGGTGGGCGAGGCGCTGTGGGGGTCGAGCCGGTACAGCCTCTTCGGCCGGCAGGGAACCCTGGAGGGCGACTTGTTCGCCCTGGTCACGGGGTTCGCCTCGCTTCTCTTGGCCCTGGTCTACCTCTCCGAACTCCCGGTCCGACAAGGGGTGCTGCTGGCTGTCCTGCTCAGCCTGGTGGGGCTCCTGGTTCGGCTCGTGACCCCCTCCGACCTCGGCCACTTCACGGTGCCGGTCACTCTGGCCGGGTCGCTTTTTCTGCTCTCGCACACCGGCGCGGCCAGCCCGCTCCTGGTGCGCCTGCTCTGGGGGGTGGCCCTCTCCGGGGCTCTGGCGGTGCTGGGTCTCCGGTGGCGGGCGCTGAGTCCGGACGGGGCGGCGGCCGCGGCTGGCATCGGCACGTTCGTCCTGGCCTTCGGCGGGTGGGGCTGGGCGATCCCCCTGGTGGTCTTCTTCCTCACCAGCAGCGCCCTCTCGCGGTGGAAGGCGGGGGCGAAGGAGGCGGTCCGGGCGGTCAAGGGCAAGGAGGGGGCGCGGGACGCCGGCCAGGTGCTGGCCAACGGGCTGGTGGCGGCGGTGGCGGCAGCGCTCAGCCTGTTCTTCCCCGACCGGGCCGGGTTGCTTTTCCTGGCGCACCTCGGCGCGGTGGCGGAAGCCGCGGCGGACACGTGGGCGACGGAGGTGGGCGTCCTGTCCGCCAAGCCCCCCCGGCTCATCCTGGGGGGAGTGCAGTGCCCCCCGGGGACCTCCGGCGGGGTGACTGCGCTGGGCCTCTGGGCGTCCGCCGCCGGGGCGTTGCTCATCTCCCTGGTCGGCGCCCTCCTCGTGGGGCCACCGGGGCCGGCGACGGCCTGGCGGGTGGCTGCTCCGTGGGTGGGCGGCTTCGGGGGCGCCCTGGTGGACAGCCTGCTCGGGGCGACGCTGCAGGCCGGCTATTACTGCCCCGTCTGTGCCGTGGCCGCCGAAACCCCCCGCCACGGGTGCGGGACAGCGACGCTCTTGCGGCGGGGCAAGCCGTGGGTCGACAACGACCTGGTCAATCTGGCCGGCACTCTGGCCGGCGCCCTCCTGGCCGCGGCCCTGGCCTGGCTGACCGGAGTGGCGGGTTGACCGGAACCGGCGGGATTCCCTCCACCTCTTGACTCTCCTTACAGCAAATGGTACGATGACTTCGCCAGCGACTTTTGGCCGCCGGGCACCAGCCGGGAAGCAGAAAGGAGCTGGCTGTTTTATGTGGCGTCGGGTGACGCGGGGAGCGGAACCGTCGCTGGAGGCGGCCGCCCGGGCCTTGCGCGAGGCCTGGCGGGAGTGGAGGACCGAGGGGCCCCGCTTCATCCTCCGGCGGGGCCGCGAGGAGGTTCAACTGGATCTGACGGAGCGGCAGGACCGCTTCGGGTTGCTGCTGTTGGCCATTCTGGCCGGAGCCAAGGTGCAGGAGGCGACGGCCATCGCTACCTTCAACGCCCTGCGGGAGCGCGGGCTGACCGGGCTGGAACGCCTGGCGGCGCAGGACCGGGAGGACGAGCAGGCCGTCCTGGCCGTGCTCCAGGAGCACTACCGGGCCCTGGCCAACAAGGTGCAGAAGGCGGGGGCGCTGTTCGCGGCGGCTGAACGGGTCACCCAGCGGTACGGCGGGGATCTCCGCCACGTCCACCAGCCGGGGCAGCCCTGGCAGGCGACCTTGAAGGCGCTGCGCGAGTTTCCCCACCTCAAGTCGCGGGCCTACTGGCTCTGCCGGGAGATGCGCCGCCACGGGCTCTGGCCCGACCTCGAACCTCAGGCCTGCATCGCGGTGGATACCCCGGTCAAGCTGGCGCTCTGGCGGCTGGGTTTCGTCGGCCGGGAGGCCGCCTTCTTGCGGGATATCCCCACGGGAGATTGCCTCCGGGCCATCGAGCGCTACTTCGGCGGCGACCCTCTGCCCCTCTTCCACCAGGGGGACCAGTTGTGCCGGCAGGGCCAGACCGCCCTCTGCGCCGGGCAGTGCCGCGTGGCGATGTACTGCCGGTGGGAGAGGCGCCTGGAAGCCGGTACCAATACCGAACAACCTTTCGGTTTGTCCACAGGCACCTGTGGGTAATGTGCATAACTCCCGGTGCCCTCTGCTCATCGGCTTGGCCAGGGAGAGGGGAGTGTGAACAAGGAGGGGATAAACACTGAACCGCAGCTAGGGTGGGCGCCCGGAAGGAAACAAGCCAAACGCCCAAACGCGCTCCTGTAGGAGGCGCAGTTGGCGAAGAACCAGCCAGGCGGCACAGAAAGCGCTGCTTTCCCGTTTTACCTGCGGACACCACATATAGTATGATGAACACGGCGTTCCCACTAGATATAGTGTGGGATGGGGCGATATAGTACTTGGACGCAGTAGGGTCCACGGAGGGAGAGGAAAGCGGCGATGGGTCTGAACCTTTCGAGAAACGCCCTGAGCGTGCTCGAGAAGCGGTACCTGAAGAAGAAGGACGGCAAACCCTGCGAGGCCCCGGAGGACATGTTCCGCCGGGTGGCGGAGAACATCGCCGGGGTCGAGTCGGCCTACGGCAAGAGCCCTGGGGAAGTGGCGGCCCTGGCCGACCGCTACTACGCCCTGATGACCGGGCTTGAGTTCATGCCCAACTCGCCGACCCTGATGAACGCCGGGCGGGACCTCCAGCAACTGGCGGCCTGCTTCGTCTTGCCCGTCGAGGACTCCATGGCGGGGATCTTCGACTCCATCAAGTACTCAGCCATGATCCATCAGTCGGGCGGGGGAACCGGGTTCAGCTTCTCGCGCCTGCGGCCCAAGAACGACGAAGTCCGTACGACCGGCGGGGTGGCCTCGGGGCCCATCTCCTTCATGAAGGTTTTCAACGCCGCCACCGACGCGGTGAAACAGGGGGGCACGCGCCGGGGAGCCAACATGGGCATCCTGCGGGTGGACCACCCCGACATCCTGGAGTTCATCACGGCCAAGGAGAACAACAGCGACCTCACCAACTTCAACCTCTCCGTGGCGATCACGGACAAGTTCATGGAGGCCCTGGAAAGAGACGAGGAGTACGAGCTGGTCAACCCCCGCAACAACCGGGTGGTCCGGAAGCTCCGGGCCCGGGAGGTCTTCGACCTCATCGTGGAGGGGGCCTGGAAGAACGGGGAACCGGGCATCATCTTCCTCGACCGGATCAACCGGGACAACCCGACACCGGCCGTGGGGGAGATCGAGAGCACCAACCCGTGCGTAGTCGGGGATGCTCTGGTCTCCACCGCCGACGGGCTGATACGCATGGAACGGCTAGTACGTGAAGCTGCCGGGAGAGAAGTCGCCGTGGCGACGGACGACCGAGTGCTTCCGTTGACCTGCCTCAAGAACGGTACAGCCGGGAGCAGCGCGGTCACCGGCGGGGTGACGCTCCATCCGGTCCTAAGGGCCTTCGCCAGCGGTGTCAAGCCAGTCGTCCGGGTGACGACCGAAGCCGGATACAGCCTGGAAGTCACTCCGGACCACAAGATCATGACAACCCGGGGCTGGGTCCGGGCGGGTGAGCTTAAGCCGGGCTTCCACTCCGTCTTGCTCCAGTCCGGCGAGAGCGGTTTTCCGGAGAAGGCGGCCCTGCCCTTCGTCCCGGAGGCGGAGGTCCAGGGGCGGAACGGGCGGACCTACCGCCATGCCTTCCCCCACGAATGGAGCGAGGACTTGGGGCAGGCGCTGGGATGGCTGGTCGGCGACGGCTGGCTCGTGGACGGCGAGCGGAACTGCCGCGTCGGGTTCACCTTCGCCGCCGACGACCGGGAGGCGATGGAGCGCCTGGCACCGGTCCTCAACCGGTGGTACGGGACCGAGGTCAAGCCTATCCGGCGGGCGAACGGGGTCTTTCACCTATCCTACCACAGCCGCTACTTCGTGGAGTTCCTCCGGAAGCTCGGGGTGGTGCCTGGGGAGGCTCGGGAGAAGCGGGTTCCGGAGGCCCTCTTCACGGCTTCCCGAGAGGCGGTGGTCGGATTCTTGCGCGGCCTGTTCACCGCCGACGGGACGCTGGCGCTCGGGAAGAACCAGACGGCCTACGCCCGCCTGACGGCCAAGTCCCTCCTGCTGCTCCAGGACGTGCAGCGGCTCCTCCTGGCGCTAGGCGTCAAGAGCCGGATCTATGACCGATCCCGGACCCCGCGTCAGGCCTTCCGGTACCTGACTGTGGCCGGAGAGGAGCGGCGGTACGAGAGTGACGGGGTCCTCTTCGAGTTGCAGGTGAGCCGGGAGGATCTAGAGCTGTTCCTGGACGAGATCGGGTTCCTCGGCAACAAGTATGCTGAGCGGGTGGCCGAGCTCCGTGGCCGTAAGCGCGGCTTCTACGCCCGCAGCTTCACCGACAGGGTAGCCTCGGTCGTGCCCGTCGGGGAGAAGCCGGTCTTCGACCTGACCGAGCCAATGACCCACTCCTTCATCGCCAACGGGATCGTCGTCTCCAACTGCGGCGAGCAGCCCCTTCTGCCCTACGAGGCCTGTAACCTCGGCTCGATCAACCTGGCCAAGATGGTGGAGGAGGTCGGGGACCGGGCGGAGATCGACTACGAGAAACTGGCCGAGGTGGTCAGGCTGGCGGTGCGGTTCCTGGACGACGTGATCGACGCCAGCCGGTACCCTCTGCCCATCATTGACGAGATGGTCAAGGCGAACCGGAAGATCGGGCTCGGAGTGATGGGTTTCGCCGATCTGCTCATCAAGCTCGGCGTCCGTTACGACAGCGACCGGGCGGCCGAGATCGCCGAGGAGGTCATGTCCTTCATCCAGAAGACGGCCTGGGAGGCCTCAGCGGACTTGGCCGAAGAGCGGGGACCCTTCCCCAACTTCAAGGGGAGTATCCTGGACAAGCCCGGAGCCAGGCCAGTCCGCAACGCCACCACCACCACCATCGCCCCGACGGGGACGATCAGCATCATCGCCGGCTGCTCCTCGGGGATCGAGCCGCTCTTTGCGGTCTGCTTCGTCCGGAACGTCCTGGACAACCAGAGGCTGGTCGAGGTGAACCCGCTCTTCGAGGAGATCGCCCGCCGGGAAGGGTTCTACACCCCGCAGCTCATGGAGAGGATCGCCGAGAAGGGGTCGCTCGAGGACATCGAGGAGGTGCCCGAGCGCTACCGGCAGCTTTTCGTCACGGCGCACCAGATCGCCCCGGAGTGGCACATCGCCATCCAAGCGGCGTTCCAGAAGTACACCGACAACGCCGTCTCGAAGACGATCAACTTCCCCCACGAGGCGACCCGGGAGGACGTGGCCAAAGCGTATCTCCTGGCGTACGCCAAGGGGTGTAAGGGGGTGACAGTCTACCGGGACGGCAGCCGGGAGGAGCAGGTGCTGACCGCCGGGACGAAGGCGAAGGAAGTGGACGGCTCGGGTCCGGTCCACCCACCCGTGGCCATCGTGCCCCGCCCGCGGCCCCAGGTGACCGCCGGGACCACCGAGAAGGTGCAGGTCGGCTGCGGAAACCTGTACGTCAGCGTCAACGCCGACGAGTACGGCGTCTGCGAGGTCTTCACCAACACCGGCCGGGAGGGCGGATGCGCCTCCCAGTCGGAAGCGACCAGCCGCCTGATCTCGATCGCCCTGCGGTCGGGGATCTCCGTGGACGCCATCTACGAGCAGTTGCGGGGCATCCGCTGCCCGGCCTGCCTGCGCCGCCCGGGGGTTCACGTGACCTCCTGCCCGGACGCCATCGCCAAGGCGATCAAGAAGTACGTCGAGCGGACCGGCGGGGCCGTCCAGCCCGGCCTCCCCTTCGGCGGCGGAGTCCCGAAGGCGCCGACCGCCATCCCGCTGGCGCCGGATCCGCAGCCGCCGCCCGGGGCCGACCCCCGCTGCGAAGAGCCGACCGGCGAGACCCACCGGGCGCCCCTGGAGGTAGCGGCCAGCGGCGACAGCTACCACGCCGCGCTCGAGAAGAACCTCTGCCCTGAATGCGGCTGCACGCTGACCCACGAGGCGGGCTGCGTCGTCTGCGTCAGCTGCGGGTACTCGAAGTGCGGGTGATCGACCAACATGAATACTATTCCAATGATGGAGAGAACTCGTGATGCGGCGAATGTGGCCATTCAAGAGCAGGAGGGGCCGAGCTGGCCACCAACCCCGCAAGAATAGGTCAACGGAAGCGCAAGGTGCTTACTTTGCGGACTCTCCGATAACGGATCCAAGTCAAGATCGCTTTCGACGGTGGCCTTTTGCCAAGAGAGTAGCGGACACGATAGCTGCATCTGAGGATTCCAGCAGTCTGGTAGTAGGGATATACGGCGCGTGGGGAGAGGGGAAATCGACAGTCCTCCATTTTATCAAGCATGAACTTGAACATCATGCCAACATTATCTGCGTTTGGTTCAATCCTTGGCAATGCGAGGACGAGACCCAACTCATAATAGCCTACTTCAGGACCTTGGCATCGGCGCTACATAGGAGTCTTACTTCTACCACAGAGATCTTTGGACTGCTCATGCAGTATGCAGCGCTACTGGTCCCTGTCAACCCCTATGCTAGCAGTCTACAAAAGGTCGGAGAGAAACTCACTTCAATAGATGCAGAAGCCCTAAAGAAGAAGATTGAAACCATTCTAACGAGCTCAAAGAAGCGCGTGGTAGTGCTGGTGGACGACATTGATCGTCTGGATAAGACAGAAATTCACGCAATCTTTAAGCTCGTAAAGTTGACCGCGGATTTTGCATACACAAGCTACGTCTTGGCGTTCGACGATGACATGGTGGCCAAAGCGTTGGCGGAGCGGTATGGCTCGGACGAGGCAGCGGGCCACGATTTCCTTGATAAGATCGTGCAGGTCCCGCTGCATCTTCCTCCCGCTGACGAAGCGTCTCTCGTAGAAATATGTTTTATGGCAGCAAACGAAGCACTTTCTCTTGCAGGTATTACACTCAAGAAGGAAGATGCCAACTCGTTCAGCAGCCGCTTTATCACAGCCTTCGGGCCCCGACTTCGGACACCAAGGATGGCGAAACGATACGGCAACGCACTGCTGTTCGCCCTCCCGATTCTCAAAGGTGAGGTCAATCCCGTAGATCTGATGCTAGTTGAAGGCATGAGGGTCTTCTATCCAAAGCTCTACTCGATGGTTCGTGACAATCCTGATGCTGTTCTGAAGAGCTCTCGCGATGAGTCCCAACGAAAGAGAAAACAACAACTCATTGACGAAGCTCTAGCCGAGCTTCCGCTTGAGGACAAGGATGCTGCAAGAGAATTGCTTGGTGTGTTGTTCCCGAGATCCGGGTGCGGGCTATATGGCGACGCGGCATACGGATCCGACTGGGACAAGCATTGGGCAGAGGAACAACGAGTCGCCTCCCAGGACTACTTCCGGCGCTACTTCTCGTATGCAATTCCCCTCGGCGATGTCTCTGACAACGCGATACTCTCCCTACTAGCTGGACTTGAGAGGAGGGAGAGAGTAAGCGCTTGTCTCCCCGAGCTTCGTGCGGCAATCAAGGACGCAGGGCCCGACAGGGTTTTGACCAAGTTCATCAGAAGGGCCGAGGTACTGCCTCCAGAGACGTCGGTTAACTTGGCCCTAGCCATCGGAGAGGTTGGCCCGGAGTTTCCGAATACCGAAACGTTTCTTTCACTGAGTCCCTTCTCAAGAGCAGCTGCCCTGCTGGCGACGTTGCTCAAGAACATTCCTGATGTCCAGCAACGATTCGATGTGGCTAAGCTTCTGATCAAGAGTATAGAACCGTTGTCACTGGCTGTCGAGTTCTACAGATGGCTCCGCGCGTCTGAAGAAGGCGAGGAGGCAACCTTACCCAAGAGCCAGGAAGACGAGATTGGCAGGGTTGCGGCAAATCGAATTCGCGAGTACAGCCAAACACATGTTCTTCACGAAGACTTCCGAAAAGAAGCCCCTGCACTACTCTACGTATGGGCGCATTGGGGGTCCCGGCAGGAAAGCAACGATTACCTAGTTAAGCTAATGGAAGAAAACCCTCGGAATGCAGTAGAACTGCTTAAGTGCTACCTGGGCACTGCTTGGGGCAGCGACTCAGGTCCGGCCCCAGGAGATTTTGAACGTATGCAGTACGATTCTTTGAGATTAGTTGTGGACCCGGGGCAGGTGCTTAAGGCGCTGAGCAGGGTCTACGGGTCAGCACTAGAGTCTCCTCGCGCTGAGAACTATCGGAAAGGGCACATCGACGAACGGGTGGCGCACCAATTCGCATCGGTACACCGCCATGTCACAGAAACGACAGTATCCGAGGGTGGCAGCACCGAAGAATCTGAGGCGGACCAGGACAGCAGGCTAGAGACGTCGGCACCTGAAGGTGTCTCCGGCTGAGAGCCGCTTCTGTTTTCGGGCAGTCAGGTCGTTGTTTCAGAGGAAGGACCCTAGGGTACGGGTACAGTTCCGGGCGAACGCTAGGCACGAACGGAGGAGAGGCGCTTGTCCGGAAGAGGCGAGGCCGGGAGATTTGCGGAGCTGGGTGGAGTCAGAATGGCGGTCTGGGAGGTGCCCGGGCCGCCTTCCGCTTGTCCAGAGGGGGAGGGGGTGAGGGGCAGGCCCATCCTCCTGCTCCACGGGGTCCCGCTGGCCTCCTTGACCTGGAGGGGGGTGGCGCCTCTGCTGGGCGAGCGGGGACACCGGGTGGTCGCTGTGGACCTGGTCGGGATGGGGGGGAGCGACAAGCCTCTGGGCTTTTCGTATACCTTGAGCGGCCTGACCGGCCTGGTGGAGGCTCTGCTGGCGGACCTGGCCGGGGCCGAGCGATGGGTGGTCGCCGGGCACGACCTGGGCGGGCTGCTGGCCTTGCGGCTGGCGGCGCGTCGGCCGGAGCTGGTCGCGGGGGTAGCTGCTTTGGACGCCACCGCCTCGCCCTATCATCCCTTCCCCTGGATCACGCTCTTCGCCGCCCGGCCGTCGTTCATGGCCGGGGTCTTCCGCTTGGGGCAGCTGGGAGGGCTCCGGGGGATCCTGCGCCGGCTCTGGCGGCCGGGGGGAGAGATCCCGGAAGAGTTGGTGGAGGAAGGTACCAAGGCCTTCAGCCGGCCGGAGGCGGTGTGGACGCTGACCAAGCTGATCGAGGGGGTGGGGACCACCCCGGAGGAGGAGTTGGTGGCCCTCCGGGAGGAGCTGAGGGGCATCGCCCGGCCGGTCCTGGTGGGGCGGGGCGAGGAGGACCCGGCCCTGCCGGCCGAGGCGACCCAGGACCTGATGGAGCTGGTGCCAGGCGCCCGGCGGGCAGACATAGCGGAAGCCGGCCACCTGAGCCCCCTGGAGCAGCCGGAGCACGTGGCCGGCCTGATCGCCGGCTTCGCGCAGGAGATTACCGGTGGCGGCGCCAGATGAGGATGACCGTGCGGTTGCACCGCCTGAGAATCGGATTGACCAGCCGCTGCAGAAGGGTCTCCATCCTTCCACCCCACTTTCCCTGGGACCATCGCCCGTTCTGGCGCCATTATATGTCTCCCCGCGCCAGGGGGTCCGGGTCTGGCAGGAATTGGCCCCGCCGGTGCCCAATAATAGCAGCGGGCGAATAGACTTGAAGCGACCGACAATCGCATACCGGCCGGAGGAGTCCCGGGGGAGAGACCCGGAGAGTCGGGCGCCGAAGGAGCAAGGCGAGGAGCGGCCACCCTCGCTGAAACTCTCAGGCAAGCGGAAGCCCGGGAGGACGGCACTCTGGAGAGGCGGCGCAAAGCCCGCCGAAGGAGCAACCCGGGCGGAGGGAAAGTCGCCCAGGGCATCTCTCAGGCGAGAAGGACAGAGGAACGGGCGCGTTCCCCTGTCTTTTCTTTTTGGGGGACTGGGGAAACAGTACCGAACGGAGGGAGACAGCTGTGGAGAACCAGACCCGTGAAGCCCTCAAACGGACCCCGCTCCATGCCGAACACCAGGCCCTGGGAGCCCGCTTCACCGCTTTCGGCGGTTGGGAGATGCCGGTCCAGTATACAGGCATCGTCGCCGAGCACGTGGCCACCCGGGAGAAGGCCGGTCTCTTCGATCTCTCCCACATGGGCGAGTTCTTTGTCGAGGGGCCGGGAGCCGAGGCCTTCCTGCAGCGGCTGACGACCAACGACCTAGGAAGGCTGGCGGTCGGGCAGGCCCACTACTCCATGCTCCTCAACCCGTCCGGCGGGGTGGTGGACGACATCGTCGTCTACCGGCGGACCAGGGGGTTCATGGTGGTGGTGAACGGGGCCAACGTGACCAAGGACTGGACCTGGGTAGCCGCCCAGGGGCCGGGCCCCGGCGTGGAGCTCAGGGATGCCACCCTGGAGACGGCGCTGATCGCGGTGCAGGGGCCAAAGGCGGCCGACATCGTGGCCCAGGTGGCGGACCAGTCGCTGGGGGAACTCTACTACTACCGCTTCGTGGAGGGGAAGGCCGACGGGGTTCCGGCGATCATCGCCCGGACCGGCTACACCGGGGAGGACGGGTTCGAACTGTACGTGGCCGCGGCGGAGGCGCCGAGGCTCTGGCGGAGACTCCTGGCCGTGGGTGAGCCGCTGGGCCTGGTTCCGGTCGGGCTGGGGGCTCGGGACACGCTCCGGCTGGAGATGGCTTACCCGCTCTACGGCAACGACCTGACGGACGAAACGACGCCCCTCGAGGCCGGCCTGAACTGGGTGGTGAAGCTGGAGAAGGGCGAGTTCATCGGCCGGGAGGCGCTGCTCAAACAGCAGGCGGAGGGGGTCAAGCGGAAGCTCGCCGGGTTCGTCGTGGAGGGCGGCGTGGCCCGCCACGGCTACGGGCTCAAGGCGCCGGATGGGGCGGCGGCGGGGGAGGTCACGAGCGGGTCCTTCTCTCCGACCCTGGGCCGGAACATCGGGCTGGGGTATCTACGGGCTGATCTGGCGGCGGAGGGCCAGGAGATCGGGGTCGAGATCCGGGGGAAGGCGGTGCCGGCCAAGGTGGTGCGGACGCCGTTCGTCCCCGCCCGCACCTGCAAGCCGCCCAAGCAGCCGGCCGCACCCGGCGCATAGACGTATGAGCGTAGTTGAGCGAAGTGTCAACACTCCGGCTCGACACTGGCAGGAGCCGGAAACGGAGGCCCGGAATTATACGGGAATCAAGAGCGGAGGAGGGCGACTGATGTATCCGAAGGAGCTGAAATACACCCGGGAACACGAGTGGGTCAGGGTCTCAGGGAAGCGGGCGATCGTGGGGATCACCGACCACGCCCAGAAGGAGCTGGGGGACGTCGTCTTCGTCGAGCTGCCGGCGGTGGGGGACACGACCACCCAGGGCGGGGAGTTCGCGGTGGTCGAGTCGGTCAAGGCGGTCTCCGAGGTTTACGCCCCGGTCTCCGGAACGGTGGTCGAGGTGAACGAGAACCTCTCCGACCATCCGGAGACCATCAACCAGGATCCCTACGGGGACGGCTGGATCGCGGTGATCGAGCTGTCCGACCCGGGCGAGCTGGATAACCTGCTGTCGGCCGACGATTATGCGGCCTTCGTCGGAGGGGAAGAAGGCGGCGGCCGATGAACTTCCTGCCGCACACCGAGCGGGAGCGGGCGGAGATGCTCAAGGCCTGCGGGGTCAAGTCGGTCGAGGAACTCTTCGCCCCGATCCCGGAGGCGGTTCGGCTCCGCCGCCCGCTGGATTTGCCGGGACCCCTCTCCGAGATGGAACTGGCGGGCCACCTCCAGGCGCTGGCCGGGCGGAACACGCCCACTAACGGGCTCCTTTCTTTCCTGGGCGCCGGGGCCTACGAGCACTACGTCCCGGCCGCGGTCGGCCAGCTCACCGGGCGGGCCGAGTTTTACACCGCTTACACCCCTTACCAGCCGGAGGTCAGCCAGGGGACCCTTCAGGCGATCTACGAGTTCCAAAGCTACGTGGCGGCTCTGACCGGGCTGGACGTGGCGAACGCCTCGCTCTATGACGGGGCCACGGCGGTGGCCGAGGCGGCGGCGATGGCCCTCGCCCACACCCGGCGGACGGAGGTTCTGATCGGGGCGAACGTCCACCCGGAATACCGGGAGGTTCTCAAGACCTACACCCGGCAGTGGGAGGTGACGGTCCGGGAACTGCCGGCGCCGGAGGGGGCGCTCGACCCGGCGGCGGCGGCAGCGCAGGTCTCGGAACAGACGGCGGCCGTCATCGTGCAGAACCCCAACTTCTTCGGGCTGGTGGAGGCCGGGGAAGAGTTGGCCCAGGCGGCCCACGCCAAGGGGGCGCTCCTCATCGTGGTCGCTAACCCGGTGAGCCTCGGGCTGCTCGAAGCGCCGGGGGCCTACGGGGCGGACCTCTGCGTGGGTGAGGGACAGCCGCTCGGCAACCCTCTCGGGTTCGGCGGGCCGTACGTGGGCTTTATGGCCGCCCGGGAGAGCCTGGTCCGGCGGATGCCGGGGCGGATCGTCGGCGCCACGGTGGACCGGGACGGGCGGCGGGGGTTCGTCTTGACCCTCCAGACGAGGGAACAGCACATCCGGCGGGAGAAGGCCACGAGCAACATCTGCTCCAACGAGGCGCTCTGCGCCCTCGCCTTCACCGTGCATCTCTCGCTCCTGGGGCCGCAGGGGCTAAAAGAACTGGCTGAGCTTTGCCTACAGAAGGCCCACTATGCCGCGGACCGCTTGAGCGCTCTGCCCGGCTTCAAACTTGCCTTCCCGGGGCCGTTCTTCCACGAGTTCGTAGTGCGGGTGCCGGGGCCGGCGGAGGAGCTGGCCGAACGGCTGGCGGCGAGGGGGATCCTGCCCGGACTGCCGCTGGGGCGGTTCTACCCGGACTTGACCGACGCCCTGCTGGTCTGTGTCACGGAGACGAAGAGCAAGGCGGCGATCGACCGGCTGGTCGAGGCGCTGGCGGAGGAGGCGAAGCGGGCATGAGCGTGCCGTTGTTGTACGAGATCTCGTCTCCCGGGCGGCGCGGCTACTCTCTCCCCGCGGCGGACGTGCCGCAGAAGCCCGTGGAGCGGCTTCTGCCGGCGAAGGCGCTGCGCAAGGAGGCGCCGATGCTGCCCGAGGTGAGCGAGGTGGACGTGGTCCGCCACTTCACCAACCTCTCCCGGCTGAACTACGGAGTGGACGTCGGTTTCTACCCGCTCGGCTCCTGCACGATGAAGTACAACCCCAAGATCGACGAGGCGGTGGCGGAACTGCCGGGCTTCGCCGGGCTGCACCCCTACCAGCCGGAGACGACCGTCCAGGGGGCGCTGGCGCTCCTCTGGGAGCTGGAGCGGGACCTCTGCGAGGTCACGGGGATGGCCAGAATGACCATGCAGCCGGCGGCGGGGGCCCACGGCGAGCTGACCGGCCTCTTCCTCATCGCTGCTTATCACCGGGCCCGGGGCGAGGGAGAGCAGCGGAAGAAGGTCCTGGTCCCGGACTCGTCCCACGGGACCAACCCGGCCTCGGCCGCTCTCGCCGGGTTCGAGGTGGTCTCCGTGCCCTCCGATGAGCGGGGCATGGTGGACCTGGAGAGACTCCGGGCGGCGGTCGGCCCCGACACGGCGGCCCTGATGCTGACCAACCCTAACACGCTGGGGCTCTTCGAGGAGCAGATCGTCGAGATCAGCCGGACCGTGCACGCTGCCGGCGCCCTCCTGTACTACGACGGGGCCAACCTCAACGCTATTCTGGGTAAGGCCCGCCCCGGCGACATGGGCTTCGACGTGGTCCATCTGAACCTCCACAAGACCTTCGCCACGCCTCATGGCGGCGGCGGCCCGGGCTCGGGGCCGGTCGGCGTCAAGGAGGCGCTCGTGCCGTTCCTGCCGGTGCCGGTGGTGGAAAAGGGACCGGACGGGTTCCGCCTGGCCTACGACCGGCCGCAGTCCATCGGCAAGGTCAAGGCGTTCTACGGCAACTTCCTGGTGGCGCTCAAGGCCTACGCCTACCTGCGGGCGGTGGGGCCGGAGGGGCTCGAGCAGGTGAGCGAGGACGCCGTGCTGAACGCCAACTACCTGCGGGTGAAGCTGCGGCCGCACTTCGCGGTGCCCTTCGACCGGACCTGCATGCACGAGTTCGTGCTCTCAGGGAGCCGGCAGAAGGCCCGGGGCGTCCATACCCTGGACATGGCGAAACGCCTCCTGGACCTCGGCTTCCACGCCCCGACGATCTACTTCCCGCTGATCGTCGAGGAGGCGCTGATGATCGAGCCGACCGAGACCGAGAGTCAGCAGACGCTGGATGCCTTCGCGGCGGCCATGGCTCAGATTGCCCGGGAGGCGGAAGAGGAACCGGAGCTGGTGAAGGACGCTCCGCACCACACGCCGGTCCGCCGCCTCGACGAGGCCCGGGCGGCCCGCCAGCCCGACCTGCGGTGGACCCCCGGCCGCTGATCTGCGTCTGGCCCCGGGCGACCCGGGCGGTGAGCGTCACCGGGACGGAGTGCGCCCTGAACTGCGCCCACTGCGGCCGGCGATACCTGGCCGGGATGGCCGATCTGCGCACCGTCGGGCTGGAGCCGGTTGAGGCCGGTCAGGAGGAAGGGAGAAGCTGGCGGCGAATCAAGAGCCTGCTCGTCAGCGGGGGATGTGACCGCCGGGGCGTGGTGCCGCTGGCCCGGGAGGCCGGCCGGCTGCGCCGGTTGCGCCGCCGGTTCCGGTTGAACGCCCATCCCGGCCTGGTGGAGGAGGCGGAAGCCGAGGCGCTCGCCGGCTGGGCGGACGTCGCCTCGCTCGACTTCGTCGCGGACGCTGATACGCTGCGGGAGGTCTACGGCTTAGAGGCCGGCCCGGAAAGGTTCGTGGCCGCCCTGCGGGCGTTGCGGGCCCGGCTCCCTGTAGTGCCCCACCTCTGCCTCGGGTTGCGCGGCGGCGGGCTCGGCCCGGAAGGCGCGGCCCTGGACCGGTTAGTGGCGGAAGGAGTCGACGCCCTGGTGGTGCTCGTCTTCATCCCGACGCCCGGGACCCGCTACGCGGGGCGGAGCGCCCCGCCGGTCGAGGAGGTGGCAGCCTTCCTCTCCGCCGCCCGGAAACGCCTGCCCGGCGCCCGGCTCACCCTGGGCTGCATGCGCCCGGGGGGGCGGTACCGGGAGGCACTCGATGTAGCGGCGGTGGAGGCGGGGGTGGACGCCATCGTCCAGCCGGCGCCGGCGGCGCGCCGACTCGCGGCGGCTCAGGGCCGGGCGCTGGTCCCTTATGACGAGTGCTGCGCCTTTCTCAGCGCATCCGGAAATCCCTGACAAGGAGGACGACCGTGCGCCTTTCGCTGGGTACCGCCGGGGTCCTGGGCTTAGCCCGGGTCCGGCAGAGCGACCCGCCTACCACCGCCTATCTTCTGCTCGAGGGGCGGTGCCTGGCCGACTGCGCCTTCTGTCCCCAGGCCCGGACGGCGCGGGGCCGGGCGGACCGGCTCTCCCGGGTGACCTGGCCGGCCTTTGCGGATGAGGAGATCCTGGCGGCGCTGCAGGGCTCGCCCTTCCGCCGGTTATGCCTGCAGGTGGTGAGCGCTCCCTGCTGGCGGGAACGGGTCGCCTCCTTCCTCTCTGCCCTCGAAGGGACCCTTCACCCGCCGCTCAGCCTCTCCGTGAGGCCAAAGAACGCCGCCGAAGTGGGGGAATGGCTGAGACTTGGCGTCGAGCGGGTCGGTATTCCCCTGGACGCCGCCACGCCGGAGGTCTTCCGCCGGGTCAAGGGCGGCAGCTTCACCCGCCTGCTGGATCTCCTGGGCGAGGCAGCGGCGGCCTTCCCGGGGCGGATCTCCACCCACCTGATCGTCGGGCTGGGCGAGTCGGAGAAGGAGGCGGCGGAGGCGCTGCTCCTGCTCCACCGGCTCGGGTTGACGGTGGGCCTTTTCGCCTTCACCCCGGTCCCCGGGACCGCCCTTGCCGAACAGGCCCCGCCTGACCTGGCAGTCTACCGGCGGCTCCAGATCGCCCGGTGGCTTTTGGCTACCGGCCGCGTCGCGCCGGACGGACGACCCTTCGCCTTCGACCCTGAGGGGCGGCTGGTCGGCTTCGGCCTGTCTCCGGCGGACCTCCGCGAGGCGCTGGCCGGGGGGGAGGCGTTCCGGACCTCCGGGTGCCCGGACTGCAACCGGCCATACTACACCGAGCGCCCCGGAGGCATTACCTACAATTACCCCCGGCCGTTGGGCGAGGAGGAGACGGAGCGGGCCCTGAGGGAGGCGGGTCTCCCGGAGACGGCTCGGCCGCCGCTCACGCCAGTGGCTCTCCCTGTCGGGGAAACCTGGCGACTGCTTGATACGGGTTTCGCCTCCGGTGCCTGGAACATGGCCGTGGACGAGGCTCTGATGGAGACGGTCGGCCGGGGCGAGGCCCCACCGACGCTGCGGTTTTACGGCTGGAACCCGCCGGCCCTCTCCCTCGGCTACTTCCAGGACCGGGAGCAGGAGATCGACCTGGAGGGCTGCGCCGCCCAGGGGTTCGACTGTGTCCGGCGGCCGACTGGAGGACGGGCGGTGCTCCACGCCGAAGAGGTCACCTATGCCGTGGTCGTTCCGGAGGGGCACCCCCGCTTCTCCGGGTCTTCGGTGAGCGAGACCTACCGGGCGATCGGCGAAGGGCTGGCGGCCGGGTTGCGGCGGCTGGGGGCACCGGCCGAGATGGCGCCGGCGAAGCATCGGGGCGGGGAGCGCTCGGCGGCCTGCTTCGACTCCCCTTCCTTCTACGAACTGGTGGTGAAGGGGCGGAAGCTGGTCGGCTCGGCCCAGGTCCGGCGGTCCGGGGCTATCCTCCAGCACGGCTCGATTCTCTTGCGTTTCGATCCCGATCAGCTCCTGCGCTGTCTGGCGCTTCCCTCCCGCTCGGCCCGGGAGCGATTGCGGCGAGCGCTGGTGGACGGCGTCGCCTCGCTCGAGGGAGTGCTGGGCCGGGTCCCCGCCTTCACGGAGGTGGTCGAGGCGGTGGCCGCGGGGGTGGCGGAGGTGTTCGGAGTGGTCCTGGCCCCGGGCGAGCTCACGCCGGGGGAGTGCTCCCGGGCAGAGGAGCTGGTGCGGCTCAAGTATGCGACCGAGGCCTGGAACGGGCGGCGGCGTGGCAAGGCGGTGGGAACATGAACAGTCAGGGTGAAGTGGAGATCCGGTTGGCGACCCCGGAGGAGGCCCCGCTGGTTCATTCAGTGACGCTCGACGCCTTCGCAGAGTACCGCAACCTGCCTACCCCATCGGGGGCGCTGAGCGAGAGCCTGGAGGACGTCGAGGGCCTCATGCGGGAGGGCGTGGAGCAAGCAGCGCTTTGTCTGGTGGACGGCGTGGCGGTGGGGTCCGTCCGGTTCCTCCGTTCGAAGGACGGCCTCTATTTCAAACGCCTTGCGGTGCGGCCGGGTTTCCGGCGAAGGGGCATAGCCAGGGCAATCGTTGGCTGGCTCGAGGAGTACGCCCGGCAGAACGGGGAGAGCGTTGTCTGGTGCAACGTCCGGGCGGAAATACAGCAGAACGTCCGGCTGTATGCCTCGCTGGGATACGAGGCCTACGACGAGCGGGTTGTGGTGCGCTCGGACGGCGCCCGGGTGCCGGTGGTCTCCATGCGCAAAGCTGTCAAGCCGGGGGCAGAGGCAAGGCGGGATTCGGCGACCGGGTGGGGCGGCGCCCTGCCTGGCAGGGGATGGTGACGCAGATGGGCGACGGACGGCGAAACGAAGTGGCCCGACCGGGTCCGGCGCGGCTTGGGGTGTTCCTCGACCGGGGGCCGGTCCTGCTGGATGGGGCGATGGGAACTCAGCTCATCGCGGCCGGGTTACGCCCCGGGGAGTGCCCGGAGACTTGGAACACCGCCCGTCCGGAGGCCGTCCGGAGGATCCATCAGGCCTACCTGGAGGCCGGAGCTCGGGTCGTCACCACCAACACCTTCGGTGCTAACCGCCGAAAACTCTCCGCCTTTGGGCTGGGCAGGGCGGTGGCGGAGCTGAACCAGGCCGGGGTCAGGCTCGCCCGGGAGGCGGTGGCGGCGGCGGGCGGGAACGCCCTGGTCGCCGGGGACGTAGGGCCGACCGGAGAGTTCGTCGAGCCCTTCGGGCCGCTTTCCTTTGCCGAAACCTACGACGTCTACCGGGAGCAGATCGAGGCGCTGGCCGCCGGCGGGGTGGACTTCATCTTCCTGGAGACCTTCTCCGACCTGGGCGAGGCCCGGGCGGCAGTTCTGGCGGCCCGGGACGCGGGGATTCCGGTGGCCTGCACCTTCACCTTTGACGCTCACGGGCGGACTCTCTTGGGGGCCGATCCTGAGACGGTGGCCGTGGTGTTGGAGGGGCTCGGGGCGATCTTCCTCGGGGCCAACTGCTCGCTGGGGCCCCGGGAGCTGGTCCCGCTTATCCGGCGGATGGCGGCGGTAGCGCGGGTTCCGGTGGCGGTTCAGCCCAATGCCGGCCTGCCCCGCCTGGAGGCGGGACGGGCTGTCTACCCCCAGGGGCCGGAGGAGTTCGGGCGGGCCGGGGAGGAGCTTCTGGCGGCCGGGGCGACGCTGGTCGGCGGCTGCTGCGGCACCACGCCGGACCACATCCGGGCCCTCCGCCGGGCGGTCGAGGCGGCGGGGAAGGGTGGGGCCCCCCGGGTGGCCGGAGGATCGCGGCGGACCCTCCTCGCCGGTCCGGGCGGAGTGGTGGCGATCGGGCCGGAGGAGCTGCCGGTGGTCATCGGCGAACGGCTCAACCCGACCGCCCGGAAGAGGCTGGCCGAGGCGGTGCGGGCGAGGGAATTCGGGGTTTACCGGGACGAGGCCAAAGCGCAGGTGGCCGCCGGGGCGAAGGTGCTCGACCTGAACGTCGGGGTGCCCGGGGTGGACGAGGCCGCGGCGATGCGAGCGGCGGTGGCGGCGGTCGAGGCGGCTGTGCCGGTCCCGCTGAGCATCGACTCGGCCAACGCCCAGGCCCTGGCAGCCGGGTTGGAGATCTTCCACGGACGAGCCCTGCTGAACTCGGTCAACGGCAAGGAGGAGGTCCTGGCGGAGGTTCTGCCGCTCGCCCGGCGATACGGGGCGGCCGTCCTCGGGTTGACCCTGGATGAGCGAGGCATACCTCCGCGGGCGGAAGAGCGGCTGGCAATCGCCCGCCGGATCGTCGCGGCGGCGGAGGCGGCCGGGTTGCGGCGGGAGGAGCTCCTGATCGACTGTCTGGTCCTGGCGGCCGGGGCGCAGCAGGCCGAGGTCGCCGAGACGCTCCGGGCAGTGCGGCTGATCCGGGAGGAGCTCGGGGTGGGGACGGTCCTGGGGGTCAGCAACGTCTCCCACGGGCTGCCGGGAAGATCCCTGCTCAACGCCACCTTCCTGGCGATGGCCCTGGGGGCGGGGCTGGACGCGGCCATCGTCAACCCCCTGGATGCCCGGGTCTGGGAGACGCTGCAGGCGGGGGCGGTCCTGGTGAACCGGGACCGCCACGCCCGGGTCTACCTGGCCACTCAGCCCAAGGAGGAGCGGCGGCCGCAGGCGGCGGATACTGCCGGTTCTCTGCCTGCACCGGCGGCCGCCCGGATGCCCGAACCGCCTCCCGCGGCTGAGGGCGACAGCGTCGCCGCTCTCTACCGGGCGATTGTAGAAGGGGAAGCCGAAAAGACGCCGAACTTGGTGGCCAAGGCCCTGGCCGGGTCGGATCCTCTCGAGATCGTAGATCGGGCGGTGGTGCCGGCTCTCGAGGAAGTGGGACGCCGCTACGAGGCCGGTGAATACTTTCTACCGCAGTTGATGCTCTCGGCGGACGCCGCCCGGGCGGCCTTCGCCGAGCTCAAACCGCACCTCGCCCGGGGTGGCGCTCCGGCCGGCCGCGGAACCGTGGTCCTGGCCACCGTGGAGGGCGACATCCACGACATCGGGAAGAACATCGTGGCGGTCATGCTGGAGAACCACGGGTTCCGAGTGGTCGACCTGGGCCGGGACGTCCCGGCGGCGAGGGTGGTCGAGGCGGCCCGGGCGGAGCGGGCCGGGCTGGTGGGTCTCTCCGCTCTGATGACCACTACCATGGTCGGGATGGGCCGGGTGATCGAGGCTCTGCAGGCGGCGGGCCTCCCGGCGAAGGTCATGGTGGGCGGGGCGGTGGTGACCGAGGAGTTCGCCCGGCAGATCGGGGCGGACGGCTACGGGCGGGACGCCGTGGCGGCGGTCCGGCTGGCCCAGGAACTGACGGCCGGTAGGGAGCGGGGGTAGCAGGAGACAGGGAGGAGCAGGGAGTAGTGGAGGAGGAAAAGAATCTCCGGCAGAAGCTGGCCCGGGGAGAGTTCGTGGTTACGGTGGAGCTGGAGCCGCCCCGGGGGTCCGACCCCCGTCCGATGCTGGCGAAGGCCGGCGTGCTGGCGGCGCTGGTGGACGCGGTGAACGTGGCGGACAGCCCCATGGCCAACCTGCGCATGAGCCCCATCGCCTGCGCCCACCTGCTCCAGCAGGACCTGGGGGTGGAGGCCATCTTCCACCTGACCTGCCGGGACCGCAACCTCCTGGGGCTGCAAGCCGAGCTGCTCGGGGCGGCGGCGCTCGGGGTTAAGAACATCCTGGCCCTGACGGGAGACCGGCCGGAACGGGGCGACCACCCCCAGGCCACCGGGGTGTTCGACGTGGACGCCCTGGGTCTGGCCAGGCTGGCCCGCACGCTCAACGCCGGCCAGGACAGCAACGGCAAACCCTTGGACGCTCCGACCGACTTCCTGATCGGCGGGACGGCCAGCCCCAACGCCCCGGACCTGGAGGTCGAGGCGGCGCGCCTCGAGGCCAAGGTGGAGGCGGGGATCGTCTTCGCCCAGACGCAGCCCGTCTTCGACCTGGAGCAGGCGGCTGAGTTCCGGCGCCGGACGGCCCATCTCGGAGTTCGGGTGATCTACGGCGTGTTGCCGCTCAAGAGCTACAAGTCGGCGGTTTACCTGAACACGCACGTGCCGGGAATCCGGATCCCGCCGTTCATCCTGGAGCGCATGGAGAAAGGGGCCCCGGACGAAGGCGTCCGTCTCGCCCGGGAGATCCTGGCCGAGCTCTGGGGCAGGGTGCCGGGGGTGCACCTCTTCCCCATGGGTGACCCGGCCCTGGCGCTGCGGCTGCTTGAAGGATTCCGCTAGGGGGTGGCAGGTTGGCGACGGCGACGAACTATCTGCTGACTGCTCTTCCGGGGGTTCAGGCCTGGTTCAAACGCATGGTCGAGGGAGGCGCGCTGCTGGAGGCGCTCGGCCGTGTCCTGGTGCTCCTGGCGATCGTCGTCGGGGCGCGCCTTCTGGTGAAGGTGGCCGAAACCTTCGTGAACCGCCTCTTCCAGCCGGAACGCCACGTCTACCTCGACGAGCGCCGGGTTAAAACCCTCTCCACTCTGATCGCCTCCATCGCCCAGTACGTCATCTACTTCTTTGCCGGGGTGATGGTTCTTCAGAACCTGGGGTTCAACACCACCTCGATTCTCACCGCCGCCGGGATCGGCGGGCTGGCTATCGGCTTCGGGGCCCAGAACCTGGTCCGGGACGTCATCACGGGCTTCTTCATCCTCTTCGAGGACCAGTACGGGGTGGGCGACCTCATCACCGCCGGCGGGGTGACGGGGATCGTGGAGGAGATGGGTATCCGCATCACCAAGATCCGCGACCCCGGCGGACAACTGCACATCATCCCCAACGGCCAGATCACCCAGGTCACGAACCACATGGGGCCCTCCATGCGGGTGATGTTCGACGTGGAGGTCTCCTACGGGACCGATCTAGAGCAGGCCATCACCGTCTTGCAGCAGGTCCTCGAGGAGTACGCCCAGGGCAACGACCGGCTGGTGGAGGCTCCGGCCGTCCTCGGCGTCCAGGAGCTGGGTGAGTCGGGGGTCGCGATCCGGGTCCTGGCCCGCACCCGCCCCATGGAGCAGTGGGGGGTCGAGCGGGAGCTGAAGCGGTTGATCAAGGAGCGTTTCGACGCCCAGGGGATCGAGATTCCCTTCCCGCACCGGATGCTCATCGTCAAGGGAAGCGGACCCGCCGGCCCGGAGCCCGTCCTTACCGGCCGGCCGGAAGGGGAGGGCAAGCCGTGACTGTGACCCGCTACCACGTGGGCGACCTGGTCCGGCTGCGGAAGGAACACCCCTGCGGTTCGGACGCCTGGGAGGTCCTGCGGGTGGGGATGGACTTCCGGCTGAAGTGCCTGGGGTGCGGCCACATCGTGATGCTGCCCCGCCGTCAGTTCGAGCGGGACGTGAAGGAACTGCTCCCCCCGGGCGTCACCCCGGAGATCAAGCTCCGTCCCCGCCCCGTCCGGAAGAGCCCCAGCCGCGGGAAGAGCGGGCGTACCTGATTGCGGCAAATTAGCGGCAATGGTATAATATGGCCCGAGGAGGCTTTATTATGCCGTTTGCCCCGCGGTTCTCGATCACCCCTCGCATGGCCTCTAATCTGATGGAGATTGCGCGCGCCAATACACTGGTGGAGCACCTCCCGCTGCCGGCCAACATCCTGAAGGAGCTCCAGCGGGAGTCCCGCGTCCAGACTGTGTTGCTCTCGACCAAACTCGAAGGAAACCGGCTGAGTGAAGCCCAAAAGCGGACCGCGTTATATGCCCGCACCAGGTCGGCGGCCGAACAAGAGGTATCCAACCTGTATAAGGCGATGGAGTACCTGGAGGAGTGCGAAGAGCGGGGTCTGCCGGTCACGGAGGAACTGATCAAGCGGGTCCATGCAATCATCAGGGTCATCCCCGGCGGCCGGCGGCCGCGCCTAAGCGAGTACCGCAAAGAGCAGAACGCCGTAAGAGACGAGTCCACGGGGCGCATCGTATACCTGCCCCCGGAGTGGGAAGACGTCCCCCGCTTGATGGAGGATCTGGTGGCCTGGATCAACCATCCGGCGGCCAGCGAGCTGCCTGTGCCCATCCAGGCCGGGATCTTTCTCTACCAGTTCCTGACGATCCACCCCTATCTTGACGGGAACGGCCGGACAGGCAGGGCTTTGGCCACTTATCTCATGCGGCGTGGCGGGCTCGGGTTGAAGCGCCTGTTCGTACTCGAAACCTATTACGACCGGAACCTGGCCGCTTATTACGCCAATCTCCAGATGGGCTTGCATCACAACTACTACTTCGGGCGCCACGACGCCGACCTCACCCCTTGGCTGGACTTCTTCCTGCAAGGCGTGGGCGAGGTCTTTCTGGAGGCGGCCAAAGTGGTGGAGGCGAAGAGTCAGGAGTTCGTGTCGGTCGAGCCCGACCTCCTCCGTCACCTGGACGGCGTCCAGCGGACGGTCTTTGCCCATCTGGCTCTCCGCAGCAGCACCGCCACTACCACGGACCTGCGCCGCCTCACCGGGTTGGCGGACCGGACTGTCCGGGAGAAGACGAAGAGGTGGATCGAGGAGGGGTTCCTGGTGCCGGCCGATCCCCGGGCGGAGCGGATCCGGACGGTCAGGCTGGCGGACAAGTACGAGAGACTGGCTCAAGAGGTCCGGGCCGAGGTCGAGCGATACAAGCGTCTTCTGATCTAGCGATGAAAGGCTTGCCTGCTGCGGTGGAAGCCTTAGAGCCGAGGTGATCGCGGATGAGGCGCGGGATTGTCTTTCTGGGGACCCTGGTCCTGCTCCTTTTGGCCTTCTGGGCCGGAGGCTGGTGGAACGGGTCGCCGAGGCGGCTGGCCGAGGAACCGGCAGCCACCGTCGATCAGGACTACGCCCTTGCCCTGTCGGCAGCGGACCGGTTCCTCGCCAAGGCCGGCAAGGAAGAATGGCGGGTGGACGAGCTGCCGTAACATCGAGCGTCTCAGGCCGAGTAGGGGTAGATGCGCACCCCTTGGACCACCCGGTTAATCACCCCCTTGGGGCTCGGGGCGTCGGGCAGCAACCCTTCATGGAGGGACCGGAAAAGGGCCAACAACTGCGGAAAGATGACCGCCGCCGGCGCCCGGCTGAGATCGCCCATCGGCGTTCCGCCCAGGCGCAGCTCGACGAGGTGATCCACCAGCGGCGCCACCTCCAGGTCAGCCTGCTCATCGATCGCCACCCGGAGCATGCCCAGTCCCTGGTTCTTCAGCTCGCGCAGGAGATCCAGCTCATAGCGGCGGACATAGGGGTCCGAAGACAGGAACACGACCACCAGCGTTTGGTCGTCGATCGAAGCCATCGGGCCGTGGCGGAGACCGAGGGTGGTTTCGGCCTTGCCGATCACCCGGCCGGCGCTCATCTCCTGCAGCTTGAGGTGGGCTTCCTGAGCCACTCCGAACAGGTCGCGGTTTCCCACGTACAACGCCCGGGCAAAGGGCATTTCGGCGATCTGCCGGGCGGCGTCGGCTTCGGCGTCCAGGATGCGTCGGGCGGTGACGGCGAGCTTCTCGACGAGGGACAGATAGGTTTCGGGTTCGTTCAGGAAGGCCAGCCCGTAGGTAGCGACCACCATGCTCGAGTAGGAACTGGTCATGGCCAGCCCCCGGTCGTTGGTCATCTCGGGCAGGAGGAGCGGGAAGCCCCCCGGCCACCCTCCAGCCAGCCGGTAGAGCAGACCCTCGTGGTTGCAGGTGACGGCCAGGTGGGCCGTCTCCGGCCGGACCTGTCTTGCCAGCTCCAAGGCGGCGTTTCCCTCCGGGCTTTGCCCGGACCGGGCATAGCTGATCATCAGGGTGGCGTCCCGGGGGAGGCAGAGGTCGGGGGCGAGGACGATCTCCGTCGAAGGGACCGCCAGGACAGTGCGCTTCCAGGAGGCGGTCAGGAAGTTGCGCACTGAAGTACCAACGTAATAGGAGGTGCCGGCCCCCGCCAGGATCACGGGTCCCGCCGGTTCAAGGGCCTGCCGGAGGAAACCGGCCAACGGCGCCTCTTCCAGCACCCTCTCGGCGGTCTTGAACCAGGCTTCGGGTTGGTGGGCGATCTCGCGCGGGGTGTAGGCCAGACCTTTACTACGGGCTTTCTCGAGGTCGCTTTCGGCGAGCAGGCTTTGTAGAGCGTTCATCGGCCGCATCCTTTCCGGGGTAGTAAGGGGTCTCAAGAGCGCAATACGCGAATCCCCAGAGCTTCGTACTTGGCTGCTTCAGCTTCAGGCAAGCCCGAGTCGGTGACGATCGTGGAGACCTTGTCCAGGCCGGCGAGGCGGGCCGTGGCCACGGTCCCGAATTTGCTGTGGTCGGCGACGACGATCACCTCAGGGGCTAGGTCCATGATAGTGCGGTCCGTATGCATCTCCACCACGTGGCGGTTGGTGAGGCCGTGCTCGAGATGGATGGCGCCCACCCCCATGATCACCTTGTCGGCGCGCAACTCGCGGAAGGTCTGTTCGGCGAGGAAACCGATCAAAGACTGCTCTTCCCGGCGCAGGAAACCTCCGACCACGATCAGCCCCAGGTGTGGGGCACGAGTCACGGTCACGGCTACCGGGATGGAGTTGGTGATGATCGTCACCTCCTTGAGCTCGGTTCGCTCGACCAGCGCCTCAGCGACTGCCAGCGCGGTCGTCCCGCTGCCGATAAACACGGTCTCCCCGGAATTGACGAGCGCCGCGGCCGCTTTACCGATCGCCCGTTTTGCTTCCTGGCGCAGAGTGGACCGCTCGATCAGCGGGAGTTCGGCTGCCCCGCGATCCCGCATCACCGCGCCCCCGTGTACCCGGCGGATCAGGCCCTCCCGGTCCATGCGGTACAAGTCACGCCGGACGGTGGCCTCACTGACGTTGAGCGTCCGAGCCAACTCATCCACGTTCACCAGGCCGGTTTTTTCGACTTCCCTCAGAATGCTGTGCCACCGTTCCGCCCATCGTCGGTTCTGTGCCATAACTTCCTCCCCGGCATAACGCCTGGCTCCGCCAGGAATGCCTCCTGCCATAATCATAACCAGTTATGGCTAAACGGTCAACTACTATGCGCAAATGAGCAGAAAGTTGCCACAGAGACACCCCAGCCGGAGGCCTGAGGCTCCTCCCAGATTATTCACGGATTATTCACGCGGTTTTCGATGGCTCCGGGTTGACGCCAGCCAGCGCGCTTGATAAGATATAATCACAATGAACGCTCAAATACCGGATCAGTGCGGCGCATTATGATTATATGAGCAGGGAAAATGTTTCAAAACGAGCAACAATCTGGAGAGAAAGGTCTGTCCTCATACCGGGAAGCGGAGGTGCCCCGACATGTTTCTCGAGCTGACCCGCCGTCGTAACCCCGACCTCATCCGGGCCGCGGTCCGACTCCACCGGGAACGGGTCATCCCGGCCAACACCTACGTGATCGACCTGGACACGGTGATCGCCAACGCCAGGGCCATCGCGGAGGCCGCGGAGCGGACGGGTATCCAGAACTACTTCATGAGCAAGCACTTCAACCGGAACCCTCTCGTCAGCTGGGCCATCGTACGAGCGGGGTTGCCTGGCGCCGTCGCCGTCGACGTCCAGTGCGCCAAATATCTGTGGCGCTTCGGTGTCCCGGTCAAGCATGTCGGCCATCTGGTTCAAATACCCCACAGCGAAGTGCCCCACGTCCTGGAGATGGAGCCGGAAGTCTGGACGATCTACAGCGTGGACAAGGCTCGGGAGCTGTCGGAGGCCGCCGAGCGGATGGGGCGGGTCCAGCCGATTCTGCTCAGGGTGCGTGCTCCTCAGGACATCATCTACCCCAACGAAGAGGGGGGTATCTGGGAGTCCGACCTGGAGGACGCCGTGAAGCAGATTTCCCGGATGAAAGGCGTCCGGATCGCGGGCACGGTGACCTTCCCCGGCACGCTGGTCTCCGAAGCGGCCAAGGGCGGCACGGCCACAGTCAACTTCCAGACAGCGGTCCGGGCGGCCGGGCAACTCCGGCGGTGGGGTTTCGAAGTAACTCAGATCAATACACCAGGCGCCACGTCCAGCGCGATGCTCCCCGTCATCCGCGAGCACGGCGGCACGCACGGTGAACCGGGCCACGGGGTCATGGGGACCACCCCCTGGCACCTCTTGGAGGACTTGCCGGAGCGCCCGGCCATGGTCTACGTCAACGAGGTGTCTCATACTTTCGAGGACAAGGCCTACTGCTTCGGCGGCGGCTTCTACGCCTGCGACACCCCGGCCAACCGCGGGGACGATACCCCCTTCCGGCTTTCCCGGCGGTGGGAGCCCCACGCCTACGTCGGCCAAAGCCCTGAGGACATCTTCGACCGTCGGCTTCCGGTGGACGTCGGGTCCTTCTTCGGCCGGACGCTTAACGCCACCGATTACTACGGCGGGACGATGCTCATGGAACGTCCCGACCAGGTCAAGAGCGGGGACACGGTGATCTTTGGGTTTCGAGCGCAGGTGTTCACGACCCGGAGCCACGTGGCAGTCGTCCGCGGCGTGAGCGGCACCCCGAGGCTCGTGGGCCTCTTCGACCGGGCGAACAACCTGTTGGACGAGAAGGGCTATCCGGTCCCGGATTCGGTCTCCGCCGTGAGGGAACTGGTGAAGCGCGAGTTGGGGGTGATCAGGCAGGGGTTGTGCAGGTGAGTCGATCTGTTATCGGTTACGGATGGACACGCGACAGAGTCGACCTAGATGGGAGGCGTGAAGATGAAGAAGGTTCTGATGGCACTGCTGACGCTGGCCATGGTTACGGTCGTGGTCATGGCCGCCTGCGTTGCTGCTTTGGCGAAGGACGCCACGATTACCGACGAGATGCTGAAGGCGAGCTCCGAGTCGGTCATCGGGCAGAAGGACTCCTTCAAAGGGATCACGATCGGCTTCTCGCAGCGGGCGGTGGCCGGGAGCGGATGGTACGAGAATCTGATCCGGCTGGCCCAAGAAGAGGCCAAGCACCTGGGGGCCAGGTTGATCGTGCTGGATGCTCAGGGCAACCTGGCGAAGCAGATTTCCGACATCGAAGACCTGATCGCGCGGAAGGTTGACGCCATCATCGTCAACCCGGTGGATCCACAGGGCATCATGACGGCCGTGAAGAAGATCCACGCCGCCAAGATCCCGCTCATCAACGTGAACAGTCAGATGGTGCCGGAGGCCAAGCCGCTGTCCTTCGTGGGCCACAACACTTACGCCTTCGGCTACGTGGCCGGGCGGGACCTGGCTGAGATGTACGACAAGAAGCACGGCAACCCCAAGGAGATCAAGGCCGCCTTCCTCATGGGCTTCCCGAAGGAACTCTACTCTCAGGATGAGTCGAACGGCATGATCTCCGGGTTCGTCTCCTATTACCTGGAGAAGTACAATAAGGTGAACCTTAACATCGTGGCCACACGGTATGGACATTGGCAGGCCGATGCCGCCCTGAAGCAGATGGAAGACATCCTGACGGTCAACCCGGACCTCGACGTTCTCTTTACGCTGGATGGCAACATGCTGATGGGCGCCTACTCCGCCATTCAGTCCGCCGGCAAACAGGGCAAGATCATGATCGCCACCGCCGGTGGCCGAAAAGAGGAGCTGCAGCTGATCCAGGATCCGAAGAGCGGCGTGGTCTCGAGCGCCCTGGTCGATCCGCGGAAAGAGGGCAAGTGGGCTGTGTACCTGGCGGCCAACGCGGCGAAGAAATACGAGGTGCCGGCGATCTTCCACATCCCGGTCGTGGGCATCAACACCGAGAACGTCAAGGACTTCTACAACCCGAAATCCAAGTACTAATTGCTCAGACTAGGGCGATGCGCCGCCTGAGCCTGACGGCGCATCGCCCCTTCACCCCTGCACTCAGAGGTGAACCTGATGGCCGTGCTTCTAGAAGTGAACGGTGTGACCAAGCAGTTTGTGGGTACTCGGGCGCTAGACAGCGTTTCTCTGGACGTACAGTCCGGAGAGGTGCACGGGCTGGTGGGCGAGAACGGGGCCGGCAAGTCGACGTTGATCAAGATTCTCTCGGGGGCATACACCCCGGATGCCGGGACGATTCGCTTCGAGGGCCGGGCTGTCCAGGGCTGGAGTCCCAACCAGGCCCGGGAAGCGGGGGTCGTCACCATTTACCAGGAGTTCAGCCTGGTTCCGGAGTTGAGCGTGGCGGAGAACATCTTCCTGGGACGCCTCCCTTCCGCCGGCGTGCGGGGGACCGTGAGCTATCGCAAGCTCAACCAGGCCGCCAGGGAGATCCTGGGCCAGTTGGGACTGGAGATCGATCCGACTGTCCCGGTGAAACAGCTCGGGGTGGCGGCGCGACAGATGGTCGAGATCGCCCGGGCGTGGTCGATCCGGTCGAAACTAGTCATCCTCGACGAACCCACCGCCGTCCTGGGCCTCGACGATATCGCCCGGCTGCACGACCTCATCCGCCAGTTGAAGCAGGAGGGCGTGGGGATCATCTATGTCTCCCACCGCCTGGGGGAGGTCGTGGACCTGTGCGACCGGGTCACCGTCCTCAAGGATGGCCGCCTCTCCGGCCACCTCAGGCGGGAGGAGTTCAGCCCGGAGAAGATCGTGCAGTTGATGATCGGGCGGCCGGTGCGCGACCTCAAGTTGGGCGGGCACTGCACCTCAAGGCTGGTCCTCCAGGTCGAGGGGCTGACGGCTCTGCCGAAAGTGGCCGGCGTCTCGTTCGCGCTCCACGAGGGGGAGATCCTCGGGATCGCGGGCCTCGTGGGCAGCGGCCGGAGCGAGATGGCCCGGGCCCTCTTCGGCATCGACCCGCGCCAGGCCGGCCGGATTCTCCTGGACGGTCAGCCGGTCCAGGTCCGTTCACCTCAGGAGGCTATCCACCGGGGCATCGGATTCCTGCCGGAAGACCGGCGGCAGCAGGCGCTCTTCCTGGAGTTGCCGGTCCGGGCCAACATCACCGTGGGCGACCTCGGGCGGGTGTCGCGCCTGGGGTGGATCACCTCCGCCGACCGTCAGGTGGCGGCCGATTACGCCCAGCAGGTCCGCGTGAAGATGCCGTCGCTCGAGAGCCCCGTTGCCATCCTCAGCGGCGGCAACCAGCAGAAGGTGGTCCTCGCCAGGTGGCTCGCCACCCGTTGCCGGATCCTGGTGTTCGATGAGCCGACCCGCGGGGTTGACGTGGGATCGAAGGAAGAGATCTACCGGTTGATCGATGACTACGTGAAGCAGGGTGGATCGACCATCGTGATCTCCTCCGAACTGCCCGAGCTCCTCGCCATCTCCGACCGGATCCTGGTCATGGCTCGAGGGCGCATCAACGGGGAGTTCAGCCGGGAAGAGGCCAGCGAAGCGGCGCTGATGAACAAGATGGTCAGCTGAGCAGAACGCTTTTGTCATTGGGAGGACGCCACATGCCTGTGAACACTGGTTCCCTCAAGGCGCAACGCCAGCCAAGGGAAAGTCTTGGGGTCTGGCTGGGCCGCTACTACCTGATCATCAGCCTGGTGCTGTTGGTCCTCATCTCGAGTATCCTCTCACCGCGCTTTCTGAGCCAGGAGAACCTGATGAACATCGCCATCCAGAACTCGGCGGTGGCCATCGTCTCCTTCGGCATGCTGTACGTCATTCTCACCGGGGGCATCGACCTGTCGGTCGGCTCGGTGGTGGCCCTGGCCGCCTGCTTCACCGCCGGTTTCCTCGAAGCGGGCTGGTCCATCCCCCTGACTATCCTGGCGGTTCTGGCGCTGATGCTCATCCCGGGCGCCATTTCCGGCGGGCTCGTGGCGATCGGGAAGATGGAGCCGTTCATCGCCAGCCTGGCGATGATGACCATCGTGCGAGGTGCCGCCTACATGTACCAGGTCGGCTCGGTCCGGGTCATCTTCAACAACGCTTTCATCAACGGCTTCACCGGTAACCTGGGGCCGATCCCGGTCCCGGTGTTGATCATGGCGCTGGCGGCGGTCGTCCTGCACGTGGTACTCAAGTACACGACCTTCGGCCGGAAACTCTACGCCATCGGCGGTAACCGGGACGCGGCGCGCCTCGTCGGCATCTCGCTCCGGAAGAATCTGTTCGCGGTGTACATGCTCTCCAGCGTCTTGTCCGGGCTAGTGGGCATCCTGATGGCGGCGCGGCTCCGGGTGGGGACGGCCCTGGTGGGTCAGGGGATGGAGCTTGACGCCATCGCCGCGGTGGTCATCGGCGGGGCTTCCTTCGCCGGTGGGCGGGGAACGATTCTCAACACGCTGATCGGGGCCTTCATCATCGGCATTATCGGCAACATGATGAACCTGATGGGCATCGCCGCCTATCCGCAGATGGTCATCAAGGGCGTCATCATCATCCTGGCGGTGTTGGCCCGCCGGGGTTAGGATTCGCGGATAGAGGTGATCCTCGTGGCGGTCGAGCATGAACGGAAAGCGGCCCTGGCCGCGGCGCAGGCAGCGGAAGCCTTGTCCGACGAAGTGGTGGAGCTGGCGGTCGAGTTGATCCGCCGGCCGAGCGAAATCCGACCGCCGTCCGGCAACGAAGGGGAGGCCCAGCGCTTCCTGGCCGGCCGGTTGGGCGAGTTAGGCTATGACAAGGTGGACGTCTTCCTCCCCACCGACGTTCCCGGCATCGAACAGCATCCCGGATGGTGGCCGGGACAGGACTTCACCGGCCGGCCCAACGTGGTGGCGGTCCGGAAGGGACGGGGCGGAGGACGGTCGCTCATCCTCAACGGCCACATGGACGTGGTCCCGGCGGGGAAGCCCGAACGCTGGACCTACCCGCCCTTCGAGGGTGTGGTCAAGGAGGGCCGCCTCTACGGCCGCGGGGCCTGCGACATGAAGGGTGGCCTGGCCATGGCGGTGATGGCGGCGGAAGCTGTCCGCCGCGCCGGCGTCCAGCTTGCGGGAGACTTGATTCTGGAAAGCGTGGTGAGCGAGGAGACCGGAGTGTACGACGGGACGCTGGCCTGCTGCGCCCGGGGCTACCGGGCCGACGGGGCGGTGGTGGTGGAACCGACGCAGCTCGAGATCTGCCCGGGCCTGAAGGGTAACCACGTGTACCGCATGGTCGTACCCGGCAAGGCCACCCACAACTGCCTCTGGTGGGCCGGGGCCAGCGCCTTCGACCACGCCATCTACCTGAAAGAGGGGCTCCGCCGCTTTCAGGAGGTGCGGACCGAAGAGACCCGCTCCCATCCCCTGTACGCCGACCCTCGCCGTTTCGCCGTCCCGGCGCTGGTCGACGACATCTGGTCAATCCAGGCAGGCGACCCCAACTTCTTCGCCGTGCCTGACGAGGCTGTTATGTACTTCATGGTCGAGATGCTGCCGGGCGAGTCACGGGAGGGCGTGATGAGGAGGTTCGAGGAGTTCGTGGCGGAGTGGGCTTCCCGCCACCCCTTCCTGAAGGATCACCCGGTGAGGCTCGAATCACCCCCGCTCCGGCCCATCTTCCCGGTGGCTGTAGAGGAGTCCGATCCGGTTTTTACCGTCCTCCGGGATACCCTGGCCGACCTCCGCCCGGGGCAGCCGCCGGTCCGGGGGTTCGAGAGCGCCTGTGACGCCATGACCCTGATGCTCTGGGGCGACACCCCCTCGCTCATCTATGGGCCGGGGAATCTTGCCAATGCCCATGAGATCGACGAGTTCGTGAGCCTCGACGAACTGCGGCAGGGCGTTCGGGAACTGGCGGCCTTCATCGTCCGGTTCTGCGGCGTGGCGGAGTAGACATCCGCTGCCTTCCGCCAACCAAGGAGCGGTGCCCATGAGCCTCGACGTAGTCGTAGCCGGGGAATTGAACCCGGACCTGATTCTGACGGGCTTGGACGGCCTACCCGTGCTGGGGATCGAACAGCTGGCCTCCGGCTTCACCCTCACTATGGGCAGCTCGTCGGCTATCTTTGCCGTGGGCCTCGCCCGGCTCGGGCTGCGCGTCGGGTTGACCGGCAAGGTCGGCGACGACCAGTTCGGCCGCTACTGTGTCGACTTCCTGCACCGGGAAGGCATCGACACTTCCCGGGTCATCGTCGACCCCCAGATCTCGACCGGCGTGACCATCTCCCTGTCCTATCCGGAGGACCGGCTGCTTGTGACCTACCAGGGGAGCATGGCCTGCTTTACGGCGGAGGACCTCGACTGGAATTACCTCCGCCAAGCGCGGCACTTCCACACCTCGGCCTATTACCTCCAAGACGGTCTCCGGCCGGATCTTCCGGAAGTCTACCGCCGGGCGAAGAACCTCGGGCTCTCCACCTCTCTGGACACGGGGTGGGACCCGCGGGACCGGTGGGGCCGCGAGATCGAAGAGGTCTGGCGGTCGGTTGACGTGTTCCTGCCCAACGAGCGGGAGGTCATGAAGCTCGCCGGCGCAGGGACAGTGGAGGAAGCCTTGGACCGGGTGGCCCGGGACGTGCCGGTGGTCGCCGTCAAGCTGGGTGCCCGGGGGTCGGTGGCCCGAGTCGGAGGAAAGCTCTACCGCCAACCGGGATTCCGTATCCAGGCGGTGGATACCACTGGGGCTGGCGACTCCTTCAACGCCGGCTTCATCTACGCCCACCTCAACGGTTTCGACGTCCCGGAGGCCCTCGTCTGGGGTAACGCCTGCGGGGCGCTGGCTGCCTCCAGGGCCGGAGGAACGGGGGGCTTCCGGAATCTGGCTGAGGTGCGCCGGTTCCTGGAGTCCGGCGAACGGGAAGGTGACAAGGCATGAGTCTTGTGACGCTTAAGGAGCTTCTGGCGGACGCCCGGGCCGGAGGATATGCCGTAGGCGCCTTCAACGTCCACGGGATGGAGATCGCCCAGGCCGTCGCCGCGGCGGCTGAACGCGCCCAAGCCCCGGTGATCTTTCAGGTGAACCAGGGGACCATCAAGTACGCCGGGATCAGGCCGCTGGCCGCGCTGCTGCGGACTCTGGCGGAGGATCTCCGGGTTCCGGCAGCCATCCACCTCGATCACGGTACCAGCTTCGAGGTGGTCGTGCAGTGCCTCCGCCACGGTTTCACCTCGGTGATGATCGACGGCTCCCGCCTCCCCTACGCTGAGAACGCCGCTCTGGTCCGAAAAGTGGTCGAGGTCGCCCACGGCGCCGGGGTCTCGGTCGAGGCCGAACTCGGTCGTATCGGCGGCATGGAGGACGACCTCTCCGGGGAGGGCGGCTTTACCGATCCCCACGAAGCGGCCAGGTTTGTCGAAGAGACAGGGGTGGACGCCCTGGCGGTGGCGATCGGGACCGCCCATGGGGTGTACCAGGGCGAGCCGAAGTTGGACTTCGAACGCCTTGCCGCCATTCGGGAGCGGGTGGCGGTGCCGCTCGTGATGCATGGGGCCTCGGGAGTGCCCGAGGGGAGCGTCCGACGGGCCGTGGAGCTGGGAATACGGAAGGTCAACCTTTCCACCGAATTGAAAATCCCCTTCACTGCGGCCATCCGGGCCTTCCTCACGGCGCATCCGGAGGAGTTCGACCCCCGGAAGTACCTGGGAGCCGGGCGGCAGGCGGTGGAAGAGACGGTCTTCGAGAAGATCGTCCTTGTGGGAGCAGCGGGGCGCGCGGCCGCCAGGGAACAGTGCACATGATAACCACCGTCACGCTCAACGCTGCAATCGACAAGACCTACTTCGTCTCCGGCTTTGCTGTGGGGCGGGCCAACCGCGTCGACTCGCTGCTCCTCCGCCCCGGTGGGAAGGGGATCAACGTCGCCCGGGTGGTCAAGACCCTCGGAGCCGAAGCCCTGGCCAGCGGTTTTACCGGCGGGAACGCCGGTCGCTGGATCGAGGAGGAGCTGGCGAGGCTCGGCCTGGCTACCGACTTCGTGCGTGTCGGCGGCGAATCCCGTACCACCTTGGTACTGGTGGACCGGGCCGCCGGAAACCAGACGGAACTGCGCGAGCCGAGTCCGGACATCTCTCCGCGCGAAGCCGGATTGATGCTGGACAAGGTCAAGCACCTGGCGGAACGGAGCCGGGTGATCGTCTTCTCCGGCAGCCTGCCGTCGGGCCTTCCCGCGGGATTCTACGGGGACCTGGTCACAGCCGCTAAAGGAGCGGGGGCGCTGACCATCCTCGACACCAGTGGCGCTCCCTTGGCCAAAGGCCTCGAAGCCGGCCCGTACCTCATCAAGCCCAACGAAGAAGAACTGGGCGACCTCGAGGTAAAACAAGATTACGGGGCCGGCGAGGATGTGCGTCGAATTGTCGGGGTCAGCCGGCGCTGGGTGGAAAGGGGCCTCTCCCTGGTTGTAGTCTCCCTCGGAGCAGCCGGTCTCGTGGCGGTCACCGAGAAAGGTGCCTGGTCAGTCCGCCCGCCACGGTTGTCCCCCGTGAACACCGTCGGTTGCGGCGACGCCCTGGTGGCCGGGTGTGCCGTGGTGTTCGACCGGTCCCCCCAGGACCTCGTGAGGGAGGCAGCGGAATCCGTGGTGCTCGAAGCATTGCGCCTGGGCACAGCGGCCGCCGCCAGCGCCGCCCTTCAGCCCTGCGCTGGTGAAGTGGACTTGTCGGAGGTCGCGCGGTTCCTGAATGAGGTCTCCGTCGAGCGGGTGGCCTAGCATCGTCCATCGCGGCAAGTATCGCTTGTAGCCCGGAACCCCCTCTGGTATAATTAAAAAGTCCTGCGACCATACCAAACTTGGTACGTGGCGCCCAGCGCGCCACACGCAGGCCAACCCCCTGCTCCGCCGTTCACCCCCGGCGGGGCCGCAAGTCCAAAGGGAGGAGGTGAAGCGCGGTGCGCCCGTACGAAGTAGTGGTCGTTCTAAACCCCAACCTGGAGGAAGAGCCGCTTGAAGCTCTCATCACCAAGTTCCAGGAGCTGATCACCGGAAACGGCGGGGAGATTGTCAAGACCGACAAGTGGGGCAAGCGAAAGCTGGCCTACGAGATCGACGGCCACACCGAAGGCTTCTACGTGGTGATCGACTTTCAGAGCGAGAGCAACGCCGCGACCGAGCTCGAGCGCGTGCTCAAGATCACCGACGAAGTCATCCGGCACCTGCTTGTCCGGACGGACGAGTAACCACGAGGGAGGGAGGCCCAGTGCTCAACCGGATCATTCTCATCGGTAGGCTGACGGCCGATCCCGCCCTCCGGTACACGCAGAGCGGCAAGGCCGTGACCCGCTTCACCCTGGCGGTGGATCGCCGGCCCCGCGGCGGGCAGGCGGAGCGGGAGACCGACTTCATCGACATCGTCGTCTGGGAGAAACTCGGGGAGCTGTGCGCCAACCACCTCGGCAAGGGCCGGATGGTGGCGGTCGAGGGCCGGCTCCAGATCCGCTCCTACGACGCCCAGGACGGGACGAAGCGCAAGGCCGCCGAGGTCGTGGCGGAGAACGTGCAGTTCCTCGACTGGCCGAAGGAGGGCGAGCGGTCGGCGGGAGCCGGCCGGACACAGCCCCCGGGCAGCGCCCCGGAGGACCTCGCGGACATCGACGTGGACGACGACGTCCCGTTCTAACCTTGAGACTCGCAAAGGAGGAAGAAGCGTGGCTCGTGAGCGCGGGCGCAAGGGCAAGCGGAAGGTTTGCCAGTTTTGCGTCGACAAGATAGTAGGCGTGGACTTCAAGGACACCAACCGCCTGCGCCGGTACCTGACGGAGCGGGGCAAGATCCTGCCCCGGCGGATCTCCGGCAACTGCGCCAAGCACCAGCGGCAGGTCACTATCGCCGTCAAGCGCGCCCGGCAGGTGGCGCTGCTACCCTACACCGTGGAGTAAGCTGGAAGTTCCGGCACCAGCTCTGTCCGGCGAACTTTGACGGACGGCGGCGGACTGCCCGATGGGCGGTCCGCCGCTTTCCACTCCTGGGAGGAGTTGCGTTCCCGGGGGGCAGGATAAGGTTTCGCCGCCCACGAAGTAAGTAGAGACTTCGGCAGGGAAGGCCAAAGGAGGCCAACGAACGGCATGGCGAAGCCAGAGTTGGACATCGCCCGCAACGTGCGGACCATCGAATGGCTCAAGGCCGAACTGGTCGGCGGCGTGTCGGCCCTCTTCAAGGCGCTGCTCAAAAACAGCGAGGACGCCATCCTGGACGCCCTGGCCAACGTGGTGGTGGCGTGCTACCTCCTGGGCAAGCGGCTGGGAATTCCCTTCTCCCGCCTGGACGTGAAGATCGAAAACAAGGTGTCGGCGAACATCACGAAGAGCCACGAGATCGAGCAGTGGTACGGCGACTTCTCTTCCTTCCGCCGGTATCTGGAAGAGCGGGCGGGGTCATGAACGAGGCGTTGGGGATGAAGCAGCCGGGCCAGCCGGAGGGACGGACCGGCGCACGGTCGCTGGTCGAGGGGGCGCTCTTCGCGGCGCTCGCTTCGCTTTTTGCCGTGGCCGGGCTCCTGCCGTGGTTGGCCATCCTCCACCTGGCCATTCCGATTCCGTTGACCATCGTCGGGTATCGCTACGGGCTGCGCCGGGCGGCGGCCTCAGCGGCGGTGGCGGTGGCGCTGACCTTCCTCCTGTCGGGATCGCCGGTGGCGGTCGGCGAAGTGATTGCGGCCGCGGCGGCCGGCCTGGTGATCGCCTATGGGGTGCGGCGGGGGTATCCCGCCATTCAGACGGTGCTCCTGGCGTCAGGCGCAGGCCTCGTAACCCTTGTCGGGCAGTTCTTCTTCTCGCTCTGGTTCTTGGGGATCAACCTATGGCAGGAGGCGCTCAAGTTCCAGCGGACGTTCATGGATCAAGTCCTCAAGGTGATGAGGGACTCCGTCCAGAAGGCCCCCAACCCCGCCACCCTGCAGCAGCTCAAGGCCTGGGAGCAGGGGTTCCAGGAGGCTGCCCGGCAGGCGCCGCACATGTGGCCGGCGGCCGTGGTGACCGCGGCCTTTCTGGCTGGCGCGCTCAACTACGGGATCATCCGCCTGACCTTCCGCCGGCTGAAGCTGGGCGAGCTGCCGGCCTTCCCGCCCTTCCGCCTGTGGCGGCTGCCCGAATGGGTCGGCTGGGCCGGGCTGGCGGCCTACGCCGCCGGGTATGCCGACGCCGCCTGGCACCTGACAGGGGCGAAAGCGGTCTTCGACAACCTGTTTAATCTATGCCTGTATGCATTTCTCATTGAAGGGCTGGCGGTGGCCTGGTACTATTTCGACAGGTGGAAGGTGGACAGGTTGACCCGGTGGGTCATCGCGCTCTTTGCCCTGTGGGCGTTCGGCGCGGTGACGTTCTGGGTCGTGGTGGCCATCGGCTTCCTGGACATCTTTCTGGACTACCGAGAGCCACGGGAGGGCGAGATATGAAGGTCATCCTGAAGAAGGACGTGCCGAGCCTGGGCAAGCGGGGCGCGACGGTTGAGGTGGCGGAGGGGTACGCCCGCAACTACCTGATTCCCCGGGACCTGGCGACCGTCGCCTCAGAGGGGGCGCTCAAGGCGCTGGCCATGGAACAGAAGGCGACTGAGGCGAAGAAGGCCCGCCAGGAGGTAGAGGCCCGGGCGCTGGCTGAGCGGCTGTCCAGGCTGGAAGTGGTCATCCCGGCCAGAATGGGCGAAGGGGGGCGTCTCTTCGGCTCCGTCACCGCCAAGGACGTCGCCGAGGCACTGGCCAGGCAGGGCGTGACGCTCGACAAGCGGAAGCTCGAGGTGGAGGAACCCATCAAACAGCTGGGGACGTACCGGATTCCGGTCAAGCTGCATCCCAAGGTCCACTCGGAGCTGGCGGTAAGAGTGATTCCCGGCTGACCGCCGGTTCGGCGGGCCTGCCCCGGTGCGCCGTTACCCCAAGGCGGTTCGTGAAAGGAGCAACTACGTGAAGGGGTTCATCCGCAGGATCCTGGAGGGCAAGAACCTACCTGAGGGAGAGCGGTGGAGCGAGGAGGAGCAACAGAAGCGGCAGGTGGCCGCCCTCTTCGGGCTGCTCTCGAGCCTGTACGGGTCGGACAAGCTGATCCTGAAAGCGGGGAAACTGGAGGCGCTGCACCTCATGCGCTCTCCGGACTTGCGGGAGCGGGTCCTGGCGCTGGAACGGCTGGTATACGAGGATCCGACTATAGACGAACTGCCGCCGGCAGAGGAGATCCCGGCTGTCCTGAACCAGGTGGAGGATGAGATCGCCGACCTCTTGGCGCGGAAGACCGTGGAGGACAAGATCGAGAAGAAGATCGCCGAGCGGATGCAGCAGCGCCACGAGGACTACGTCAAGGAGATCAAGATGCAGGTCCTCAAGGAGGACTCCGGCCCCGAGAACCCCCAGACGCTCAAGAAGCTGTCCGAGCTCGAGGAGTTGGAGAAGCGCCACCTCTCGCGGTCGGCCGTCGAAGCGCTGCGGCCCCGCCACGTCTCCGAAGTGGTCGGCCAGGAGCGGGCGATCAAGGCCCTCTTCGCCAAGATCGCCTCGCCCTATCCGCAGCACGTGATCCTCTACGGGCCGCCCGGCGTCGGCAAGACCACCGTGGCCCGGTTGGCTCTGGAGGAGGCGAAGCGGCTGCCCTTCACACCCTTTGCCCCCAACGCCCCGTTCGTCGAGACGGACGGCGCAACCCTGCGGTGGGATCCCCGGGAGGTGACCAACCCGCTCCTCGGGTCGGTCCACGACCCCATCTACCAGGGGGCCCGGCGCGACCTGGCGGAGGGCGGAGTACCCGAACCGAAGCTCGGCCTGGTCACCGAGGCTCACGGCGGCATCCTCTTCATCGACGAGATCGGTGAGTTGGACCCGTTGCTCCAGAACAAGCTCCTCAAGGTGCTCGAGGATAAGCGGGTGTCGTTCGACTCGGCCTACTACGACCCGACCGACCCGAACGTGCCGAAGTACGTGAAGAAGCTGTTCGAAGAGGGGGCGCCAGCCGACTTCATCCTGATCGGCGCCACCACCCGTGACCCTTCGGAGATCAGCCCGGCGCTGCGGTCGCGCTGCGCCGAGATCTTCTTCGAGCCCCTCACCCCGGACGACATCGTCCGCATCATTCGGCAGGCGGCGGACCGCCTCCACGTGACCCTCGAGGACGAGGTGCCGGAGCTGATCGCCGAGTACACCATGGAGGGGCGCAAGGCGACGCAGATCCTGGCCGACGCCTACGGGGTCGCCCTCTACCGGGAAGTGGCGGCTCATCCGGAGCGCTGGGAGGAAAAGGCGTCAACCGTCCAGCTTGGGCAGGCCGAGGTCGCGGCGCCGCCGGGCGCCGGGCCGGGCCAGATCCGGGAGGCCATCCTCCGGGCGGCCCGGGAGATCGCCGCCGCGGCGGAGTTTCTCCGGGTGGTCGTGACCTGCGAGGACATCCGCGAGGTCTATCAGTCCAGCCGGCTGACCCCGAACATCACGGTGCGGGCGTCCGAGTCGGCGGAGGTGGGCAAGGTCTTCGGCCTGGGGGTGAGCGGCTTCCTCGGCTCGGTGATCGAGCTCGAGGCGGTGGCCTTCCCGGCCCGCGAGCCGGGCAAGGGCCTGCTCCGGTTCAACGAGACCGCGGGCTCGATGGCCAAGGACTCGGTCTTCAACGCCGCCTCCGTCTTCCGCCGGCTGACCGGGAAGGAGCTCTCCGAGTACGACGTCCACGTCAACGTGGTGGGCGGCGGGCGGATCGACGGGCCGTCGGCCGGGACGGCAGTGCTGCTTGTGGTCTACTCGGCGGTCGAAGGCCGACCGGTGCGCCAGGACGTGGCAGTCACCGGCGAACTGTCGATCCAGGGCCGGGTGCGGGCGGTGGGCGGGATCTACGAGAAGATCTACGGGGCCAAGCAGGCGGGCGTCCGCAAGGTCATCATCCCGGCGGAGAACCGGAAGGACGTGCCGCCCAACCTGCGGGGTATCGAGGTGGTCCCGGTGGAGACGGTGGACGAGGCGCTGGCCCACGTCCTGGCCGAACCGGCGGCTCAACCGGCTGACCGCCCGGCGTAGCTCGCGGGACGAGTTGCAATTGAGGAAACCCCCCGTATGATGGTGTGCCTTCACCACCATCGACGGGGGGTTTTGGTGTGCCGGAGTGGTCGGGGGCGCCCCTGCGGCGCGGAAGCCGCGGGGCGGCCGTGGCACGGCTTCAGGAGAAGCTGTTGGCGCTCGGGTACGACCCGGGACCGATCGACGGGGAGTTCGGCCTGCTCACCGAGGAGGCGGTCTACCAGCTCCAAGCCGATTACCACCTGCGCCGGGACGGCGTCGCCGGCCGGCAGGTGGCGCAGCTCCTGGGGGCCGGCCTGCCCTCGGGCCTCCGCCTCGTTCACTCCCTGTCGCCGGGCGACGACCTGTACGACCTGGCGGAACGGTACGGGGTCAGTCCGGCGTTCCTGCGGCGCTTAGCCCGGGACGCCGGGAGCCGGGACCTGGCTCCCGGCACCCGGCTGGTCATCCCCGTCCGTCCGGTCCTGGGGATGGTTGAGGAGAGCGAGCCGCAGAGCCTGGAGCGTCTCCGGCGCGCCCTGAGCCGCCACCGGAAGCAGGTTACGGCCCTGGTAGCGCCCTGGTTGAGCGTCGCGCCTGACGGCACGGCGGGAGGCAAGGTGGACGCCGCCGTGTGGGAACTGGCGCAGGACTTCTCCCTGCCGCTGGTGGCCCAGGTCAGGGTGGCCGCCCCTGACGGCCTCGTTCCCACCGGGCGCCGGCGCCGGCAGGCGGTGGGGGAGATCGCCCGCGTCGCCTCCCGCTACCGCCTGCCCGGCCTCTACCTCCTCTTCGACCCGCTGGCCCCGGGAGAGCGGTACGCGGCGGCTACGCTGACCTCCGCTCTCCACCGGGCCCTCCCGCCCTCGACCCAGCTCTATCTGGAAGTCGCCCAAGAACTCCAGAGAGTGGCGGATCTGGCGGAGGTGGACCGCCTGGTGGTGCGGTTGCCGTCCCAGTCCTCGGAGGAGGACTACGCCCCTGTCCGGCGCCTCCTCCGCCGCCATCCCTGTTACCGCCTCTTCCTGGGTCTTTCCGCCACCGGTTCCCGGGCGGGCTTCTCGGCCAGGCTCAGCCTTGTCACCCGCCTGACCCTGAGCGGGGTGGTTCTGTGGGATCTGGCTGCCGGGCAGGAGGATGTCTTCCGGGCGATGGCCGACCTGTTCGCCGTGCAGGTCTCCCAGGCCTGGGCGACCGGCCGCCGGAATATTCGGGAGCTGAGAGCATAGTCATTTTGTAGCGTGTAGCGCGCTTCAGCTTGCAGACGGGGGGAGTGCACATGAGCATCACCGTGCAGAACCGCTTCCTGCGGGTGCGGGATTGCCTGGGCGAGGGGAAGGCCAGCGCCATCTTGCAGGACACCTTGGATCTCACGGGCGAGTACCCGGACGTGGACCGAGTGATCGTGGCGCACGCCGTCCCACGCCATGTCGACGCCGTCTGCGGCGAAGGACGGGTGATGGTGCGGGGCGCGGTCGACCTGCGCCTGCTCTATGAGGCGGCGAAACCGTCCCGGCCGCGCCACGAGGACCGCCGCGACCGCCGCCACGACCGCCGTGACCACCGTCACGGCCGGGACGAGTACGACGACCAGGGCCACCATGACCATGACGACGACCACGACGACGACCACGATCACGACCATGAACCCCCCCGGCTGGTCCTGGTCCAGTTCAAAGAGGTCTGCTCCTTCGAGGTGGCGGTGGAGATGTCCGGCGTCTCGCCGGGGTTCACTGCCCGCGCCATGGTGACGATCGAGTCGGTGAACGCCAGCCTGGTCAACCGGCGGCGCCTCGGGTGCGACGTGGCCCTGGTGGCGGTCGCCCGGGTCTGCGAGGATCAGGAGGTCCGGGCGGCGGTCGAGGGGACCGCCCTTCCCCCGGACCGGGTGCGCTTCGTCCGGGAGGTGACCCACGTCGAGCACCTGGTGGCGGAGGCCGAAAGCCCCCTCCGGCTGGAGATGAACCTGGCGGTCCCGGGGGAGGAGCCGCCGCTCGGGGAAGTGCTATGGGTGGTGCCCCGCTGCCACCACGTCATGGGCCGGACCGGTGAGGGAAAGTGTTTCGTCGAGGGCGTGTTCGACGTCGACGCCGTCTACCTCACCGGCGATCCGCAATCCCCGGTGCGGGCCTTCTCCTGGCCTGACGCCCACCGCTTCTCCACCGCCTTCGATCTCCCCGGCGCCCGCCCCGGGATGATGCTCCTGGCCGATTGGGAACTCGAAGACTGCTTCGGCCTGCGGGAGACTGACCGGTGTTGCGCCGTGACGGTCGACGGTCGGCTGCGGGTGGCGGCCCGTCAGGCTATGGATCTCCCACTCGTCACCGACGTCGTCGCTGAGAGCGGGGGCCCGCTGGACGTGATCCGGAGAACGGTGCGTTTCCCCCATCACCTGCCGGAAGGCCATCGCGAGCTGACCCTGGGTGGGGTGCTCTCCCTGCCGCCGACCAAGCCGCCGGTGGGCTGTGTCCTCTGGACCGGCGCGGTCTTCATCCCCGACCAGGTGGCGGTGGAGGACGGCCGGGTGCTGGTCGAGGGCGACCTGTCGCTCGACCTGCTGTACCAGGCGGCCGATCCCGACTGTATGATCCACCACGCCGAGTTCCCCCGGGCCTTGCGCCTCTCGCAGGCGGTGGAGATACCGGGGGTCAGCCCGGGCATGTCGGCCTGCGCCCACGTTTCCCTCCATACCGTCGCCTGCCGCCTGGTCGACCCCGAGACGATCCAGGTGGACGTGGTCCTTAAACTCCACGTCCGGGCGATGCGGGTCGTCCAGGTGGAGGTCGTGGTGGAGTGCATCATGGTGGCTCCCTGCCCACCCGGCACCACCCTGCGCCTGGTGGTCGTCCAGCCCGGGGACACCCTCTGGAAGCTCTCCCGCCGGTACGGAGTACCGCTGGAGGCCATCATCCGGGCCAACCCGCAGATCCCCAACCCCGACCTGATCTACCCCGGCCAGCGGGTGCGCATCCCCTGCGCGCCGATCGTTCCGCCGGCGGATCCCGCCTGACGGGGCCACCGGTTCATTCCGACCAGGTCAGGTATCGAGGTGACGGTCGCCTGCCGGCTTACTCAAGGCTGCCGGCCAGTTCTTCCGCCAGCGCGGCGTCGAGCGTCTTGACGATCTCGTACTCCGGCTCGAGCCGCACCACCTGCTGGAACGCCTCTGCTGCCTTGTCGTAACTTCCCAGGTTGCGGTAGGCTCGGCCGAGACTGAACCAGGTGCCGGCATCCTCGGGGTTGTCCTCGGCCATCCCCTTCTCCCCGGAACGGGCCGGCGCGCGTTCGATCGCTTTCTCGAACGCCCGGACGGCTTCCTCATGGCGGCCCGCGGCCTCGTAGGCTTCGGCCACCAGGAGGTGCGACAGGGCGAACTCCGGGTCGAGGCGCACCGCGTACTCGTACGCCTCCAGCGCTTCAGAGAACTTCTCCTGGGCCATGCAGGCCGTCCCGAGGCCGAGGTGCAGGAGTGGCCAGTTGGGGTTGAACCGGATGGCCTGCCGGAAGGAGACCTCGGCCTCCGCGTAGCGCTCAAGTTGCAGGTAGGCCTCGCCCAGGTTGCCGTGGAGCTGGAAATTGCCCGGGTGGCGTTTGAGGGCCTTTTGGCACTCGGCTACCGCCTCCTCGTACCGCCCGAGCTGGACGTAGGCGAAGGCGAGGTTGACGTACGCCATGGCCAGGTTCCGCTTGTGCCGGAGGGCCTCCTTGAAGGCCTCCACCGCCTCTTCGGTCCGGCCGAGCATCAGCTTGCAGTTCCCCAGCTCCAGCCAGGCTTCCGCGTACTTCGGGTCCAGGGCGACTGCCTGTTCGAACAAGGGCAGGGCCGACTGGAAATCCCCGGCCTGCTCCGCGTCGGTGCCCTGAGCGAACAGCTCCTTGGCCTTGGGGGAAGCGCCTGCCGCCGGCAGAGCGGCGGAGAACAGCAGGGCGGCTGTCAAGAGGAGAAACCACGCCCGGCTCCACCGGGTCGGGTCATGAGGGCTGACCACGGTCGCTCACCTACCCACCGTTGGGTGTTCGCCAGGCCGGGGCTGGTTCCTTGTGCGCCTGTCCGCCTGCATAGGTCCGGGGAGAGCCGGGCAGGTTAGGCTTGGTGTTGCCCATCCTGGCCGGGAAGGAGAGTCGCCGTGACGCTGGCCCGCCTCTTTGGTGCTTCGACCAGCCTGCCGCTCTGGGCGTTTTCCGTGCGTACCGCCGTCATCTACCTGGCACTGATCCTCGTCACCCGGCTGTCGGGGCGGCGCGAGGTCTCCACCCTCGATCCCTACAGCTTCGTCGTGGCCGTCACCGTGGGGTCGCTCGCCAGCCCGCCCCTGGCCGACGCCGGCGCCTCGACCTTCACCGCCTTGGCCGTCATCGGCGCCTTCTACACCCTCCACCTGATCCTCTTCTTCCTGGAACAGTCCTCCCCATACCTGGCCAAGCTGGTCGGGGACGAGCCGGTGGTCCTGGTGGAGAACGGGAAGGTGGTCGAGGACAATCTGATGAAGGTCCACTACAACATGGACAACCTGCTGATGCAGTTGCGCCTCAAGAACGCCCCCAGCCTCTCCGACGTGGAGTTTGCAGTCCTGGAGCCCTCCGGCGACCTGTCAGTGGTCCTGAAGTCGCAGGCCCGGCCGGCGACCCCGGCCGACCTGGGCCTCAAACCCCCGGAGAAGGGCTGGCCCCTCACCCTGATCGCCGACGGACAGATCAACGAGGAGAACCTGCGGATGATCGGCCAGGGCGAGCAGTGGGTGCGGGACGTCTTGCGGGCCAAGGGCATCCCGGACCTGAAGGACGTCCTCTACATGGCGATCGACCGGCAGCAGAACATCTACGTGGACTACATCCGGCCGTCGCAGTTCAAGTACCTGAAGTGAGGAGAGAGGCATGAGTCCGTCGCTGTTCGGTAGCCAGTCAACCCTGCCGATCTGGGCGATGCTCGTCCGGGCGCTCGTGATCTACCTGGCGCTGCTCGCCGCGGTGCGGATCACCGGCAAGGAACAGATCTCCGCGCTGACCCCCTACGATTTCATGATCTCCATCCTCTTCGGGTCGCTCGCCGCCCACCCGCTGACCGTCAGCCGGCTCCCCATCTGGCCGACGGCGGTCTCCCTGGCCACCCTGACCCTCCTCAACGTGGGGCTTTCCCTGGCCACGCTGAAGAACCGGCGGCTCTCCCGCCTGATCGGCGGCTCGCCGATCGTCCTGGTGGACCAGGGCAAGGTGGTCAAGCGGGGGCTGCGCGAGGCCTTCTGGAGCGTGGACGACCTCTTGTCCCGGCTCCGCACCAAGGGCTACCCGAATCTGGCCGACGTCGAATTCGCCATCCTGGAGACCAACGGGGAGATCTCGGTCATCCCGAAGCCGGAGAAAGCGCCGCTCACGCCGGCCGACCTGCGCCTCCCCACCAAGTACGAGGGCCTGCCGGTGGTGCTCGTCGAGCGGGGGCGGGTCCTCTACGAGAACCTGGCCAAGGTCGGCCTCGACTACACTTGGCTCTCCACCCAGCTCCGCAACTTCAACCTCCAGAGCCCCAAGGAGGTTTACCTCGCCAGCCTCGACACGGAAGGCAAGCTCTTCCTCCAGACCCAGCGATCGGCGGAGGAGAAGCCTTCCCGCCCCGGGCAGCCGCTCTAGACCCGCCCCTCATCCGGAACCAGGATGATCTCGCCTGGGACGAGCAACACCGGTTTGTGCAGCTCGTTCAGGAGGGCGAGCGTTCTGGCCGTGGTGCCGAAGCGGCGGGCGATGCGGTGGAGGGTGTCTCCCGGCTGCACCACGTACTTCACCGTGAGGGCGGGGATGGCCGGCGGCGCCGGGCTCGGGGCGGCGGCCGGAGACTTGGCCGAAGCGCTGCGGGGGGGGCGGCGGGTTCGCGCCGCGGCGCGGCGCAGAGGACACACGACGGCGGTGGCCGGGCGGCTGCGGCCCGACACTCGTTTCCGCCGCACCCGCCTCGACCCGGCGCTCGGGCCGGCGGTGGCAAAACGCTGCAGATCGAAGGTCCTCATTCATCCGTCCCTCCCCACAAGCCAGCCTATTATATGACCTCCGCCGGTGGGTGGGGCCTGGCTCCCGCCCCGGAAGGAATGACCCGGGGGCGGTCGAAGTAAGGAAGAGCTGGCTTTACTGGCAGTATATGGGACGGGAGGTGGGCGGATGGGCGGCGAGGAGGTTCTGCGTCTAACGGAGATCCCCGAGGACCTGCGGAGCAGGATCCCCGCCGAGGTTGCCACCCGCTACCGGGTCCTGCCCGTCGAGTGGGAGCGAGGCGCCCTGGTGGTGGGAATGGCCGACCCCTCCAACCTCCTGCTTCTCGATGAGCTGGCGGTGCTCCTGGGGTGCCGGGTCCGGGGCGTGGCGGTGCCCCCGGCTGAGCTGGACGGCCTGGTGGACCGGTACTACGGCGCCGGCTCGCAGACCGTGGCCGGAGTCCTGGCGGGGCTGTCTGAGGAGGGAGAGCAGGAGGAGGCCGAGGGCGCCGAGGAGCTGGCCAACCAAGCCCCCGTCGTCAGGCTGGTCAACTCCATGATCGCCGAGGCCCTCCGGAAGCGGGCCAGCGACGTCCACCTCGAGCCCTTCGAGGGACAGGTGCGGCTGCGCTACCGGATCGACGGCGTCCTGCGCGAAGAGACCCCTCCACCCCGTCGCCTCTGGAGCGGGGTGGTCTCCCGCATCAAGGTCATGGCCGGGCTCAACATCGCCGAGCGTCGGCTGCCTCAGGACGGCCGGTTCCGGCTGCGGCTGGGGGGGCGGGAGGTGGACGTGCGGGTCTCCACCGTCCCGACGGTCCACGGGGAAAGCGTGGTGCTCCGCCTGCTCGACCGGGCCAGCCTCCTGCTCACCCTCTCCGAGCTCGGCTTCTCGCCGGAGGTCCAGGCGGCCTTCGAGCGGCTGATCGCCCTGCCGCACGGCCTGATCCTGGTGACCGGCCCGACCGGGAGCGGCAAGACCACGACTCTCTACGCCGCCCTCAGCGCCATCAACACGCCGGAGAAGAAGATCATCACCATCGAGGACCCGGTGGAGTACCAGCTTCACGGGGTCAACCAACTGCAGGTAAAGGAGAAGATCGGCTTCACCTTCGCCCGGGGGCTCCGGCACATCCTGCGCCAGGACCCCGACATCATCCTGGTCGGCGAGATCCGGGACCGGGAGACGGCCCGGATGGCCGTCCAGGCGGCGCTCACCGGGCACCTCGTCTTCTCCACCCTCCACACCAACGACGCCGCGGGGGGTGTCACCCGGCTGCTTGACATGGAACTCGAACCGTACCTGGTCGCCTCGACTGTCCGGGGTCTCCTCGCCCAGCGGCTGGTGCGGGTGCTCTGCCCGGAGTGCAAGATCCCTTGCCAGCCGTCGGAGGTGCCTGGGCAGATGGCGGCTTCGGCGGGCGCCGCGGTTTTCTACCGGCCGTCGGGCTGTCCGGCCTGCGGCGGAACCGGCTACCGCGGCCGCACCGCCCTGTACGAATTGATCGTGATGACGCCGGAGATCAGCCAGCTCGTCCTCACCCGGCCGGCAGCCCGGGCGGTGCGGGAGGTGGCCCTGCGCCAGGGGCTGGTGACTCTCCGGGCGGACGGGCTGCGCAAGGCGGCGGCCGGCGTGACGAGCCTCGCCGAGGTGTGGCGGGTGACCAGCGAATGACCGGGGAACGGCCCGTGCGCCAGTTCGCCTACCGGGCCGCCGGGATGGACGGGCGGGTGGTCCGGGGGCAACTGTCCGCCGAGGACCTGGGGACGGCCCGGCTGCGCCTGCGGGAGCAGGGACTCTTCCCCTTGAGTCTGCGGGAGGCCCGCAACGGGGCGGGCGCCGTCCCGGCGGGGGCCGGTCCCTGGGTGACCGCCTTCACCCGCCATCTGGCGGACCTCCTCGAAAGCGGCCTCGACCTGGATCGGGCGCTGGGCGCGCTCGGCCGCATGGCGCCGCCCCGGTGGCAGCCGCTTCTTTTGGCCGTCCGGGCCGAAGTTCAGAGCGGGGCCGGACTGGCCGGCGCCCTCTCCCGCTTTCCGCGGCTCTTCCCTCCGGACTACACAGGGCTGGTGCGGGCGGGAGAGGCGGCCGGCAACCTGGAGGCGGTCCTCCGGCGCCTCGCGGCTTACCGCGAGGAGGAGGAAGAGGTGCGGCGGTTCGTCCGGACCGCTCTGGTCTACCCGGCGGTGGTGGCCGCCGCCTCGGTCCTCTCCGCCGGGGTCATGCTGGGGTTCGTGGTGCCGCGCTTCGCCGCGCTCTTCCGCCAGTTCCACCGGGCGCTCCCCTGGCCGACCAGAGTGGTGGTGGGGATCGGGTCGGCGCTGGCCGGGAGGTGGCCGGTATGGCTGCTGGTTCTGGGCGCGGCCGGCCTCGCCGGATGGATCTGGGTCCGCTCGCCGGGCGGCCGGGCGGCACTGGGCCGCCTGGCGGAGCGACTGCCGGGGGTCGGGACGATCCGCCACCACCTGGCCGTCGCCCGCCTCGCCCGGAGCGCGGCCATGCTCCTGGGAAGCGGGCTCACCCTCTCCCGGGCGCTGGCCGTGCTGACCGAGGCGGAGGCCTCGCCCGGCCTCAGAAGGGTCCTGGCCGAGGCCCACGAGCGGGTGGAGAGCGGCCGCCCCCTCGCTGCCACTCTGGCGGAGCAGGCGTTCTTTCCCGCGCTGGCGGTGGAGATGGTCGCCGTCGGGGAGGAGGCGGGCAACCTGGAAACGGCCTTCAGCCGGGTGGCGGAGGTCTACGGGACTGAGGCGCGGGAGCGGACCCGGCGGCTTCTGGCGCTCGTGGAGCCGGCGCTGATCCTGGGGGTGGCGGGGCTCGTGGCGCTGGTGGTGGCGGCGATGCTTCTGCCGGTCTTGTCTCTGCCCGCCCTGGAGTTCTAAGCTTATCTTGCGCAGGTCGCAGGACATGGGGGGATCGAGAATGGTCGCAGGCCGCGCTCGCCGTGGGGAACAGGGTTTCACGTTGCTCGAGGTTCTGGCGGTAGTGGTGATCATCGGCTTCCTGGCGGCCCTGGTGGCTCCGGGCGTCTTCACGCGCATCGCCGGAGCTCAGCGGACGGCGGCCAAGGCGCAGATCAAGACGCTTTCCCTGGCGTTGAACCTGTTCCGGACCGACACCGGCGCCTATCCCACCACGGAGCAGGGGCTCTCGGCCCTGCGCCAGCGACCGGCCTACGGGGCGGAAGGCTGGAACGGGCCGTACCTGGAGGAGGACCTGCCCAAGGACCCGTGGGGCCGGGAGTACCAGTACCTCTGCCCGGGGGTGCACAACCCCGACCGGTACGACCTCTTCTCCTTGGGCCGGGACGGGCGGCCCGGGGGGGAGGGTGAGGATGCCGACATCGGGAACTGGTAGGAGCCGAGCTCGGGGCGCAGTCGGCGGGCGCGGGTTCACCCTGCTCGAAGTAGTGGTGGCCGTCGCCTTGCTGGGTATCGCCCTGACGGCACTGGTGGAAGGGTTCACCCACGGGGTGGGGGTGTTGTCGGCGCTGGCCGAGCGGGAGACGCTGGGCACCGCCGCGGCCAATCAGGCTGCCCTTCTGGCCGTCGGGGTGGAGCCGGGCACCTCCGGGCTGGGTAATGACCCCTCCCTCCGCTGGCGGTGGGAGCCGCCCCGGGGGAGCGGGGTGGAGCTGGGCGAGCCCGGGCGGGTGACGGTTTCCCGCCTGGCCTGGCGGGCGCGGAGGGAGACGGCCGTCACCCTCTCCACCTGGGCTGGGGCGCGCCGATGAGCGCCCGCTACTCTGCCCCTCATACGGGACCGGCCCGCCGTGAACGGGGCTTCACCCTCATGGAGGTCGTGTCGGCCCTGGCGTTGACCGCCCTGACGCTGATGACGGTCGCCGGCGTCTACTTCGTCCTCCACCGCAGCCTGAGCGCCCTGGTCGCGGCGGACGCCCAGGCCCGGCAGAGGGCGGTTTACCGGCGGCTCCGGGCGGATCTGGAGGCGGCGTACACCTCGCCCAACCCCGCGCTGCCCTCTTTCTCCGGCGAGCCGGACCGCCTCTCCTTCGCCGCCCGGCTCGGCCCGAGCGGCCTCAGCCGGGTGGAGTACACACCCGGCCGGGAGGGTTTCGAACGGCGGGTGACGCCCTGGGTGGCCGGGGGGGAAGACGGCGCGGGTGGGGCGCCGGGCGTGCTGGCGCCTCTGTCCGGGACCCGCTCGGCTGTGCTTCTGGAGTCGGTGCGGGAGATCCGGTTCCGCTATCTCAGCCGGGCCGGCGGGTGGAGCACCCGCTGGGGGAGCGAGATCGAGGGCGGGCTGCCGGTGGCGGTGGAGTTGGCGGTGGGCGGCGCCGGGACAAGTTCGGGCTACGGTTCGGAACGCCTCTGGGTCTTCCCCCTGCACGCCGGAGCCCCGGCTGGAGCGGAACCCTGATGGGCGGGCGGGAGCGCGGCGCGGCGCTGCTTCTGGTGCTGATGGCCTGCACGGTGCTCGGAGTTTTTCTGGGGATCGTGGTGGACCGGGTCAGCCGGGAGACGGCGGCCACCCGCCGTTTCCTGGACGAGCTGCAGGCCCGGGAGCTGGTTCAGGGGGGCGTGGCGCTGGCCCTCGAGCGGCTGGCCGCCGACTCGACTCCCGGATACGACAGCCCGGACGAGGAGTGGCTCCGGCCGGTCACCCGCCGCGTGCCGGCCGGCGAGGTCCGGGTGGCGGTGAGCGACGAGGGAAGCCGGCTCAACCTCAACACCGCTCCGCCGGGGGCGCTGGCCCGCCTGCCGGGGGTGGGACCGGAGGAGCTCGACCGGCTCCTGTCTTTCCGGCAGCAGTGGATCGAGGTGCCGGAGCAACTGCGGGCGGTGCAGGGCCTGGCGGCCAGGTGGCCGGAGCTGGCGGAGATGGTCACCACCTTCGGCCCGCTGAACCCCCTCGGCGCGGCGCCCGAAGGAGTGGCGGCGCTGCTCCGGGCGCGGGGGCTGGACGAGAGTGAGGCTCGGGCGGCGGTGGCCGAGCTGGAGGAGGTCCGCCGAAAGCCGCCGGCGGAGCAGCCCGCCACCTTGGAGGAGTTGCGGAAGGCGGTGCCCAGCCTGTCGCCCGGCGACTGGGACCGCCTCCAGGAAGACGTGGTTCTCGACGGGACGATCAACGCCCACCTCGCCCCGCCGGAGGTGTTGGCGTCGCTCTGGGCCGGTCTGGAGCTCGGAGCCGAGAGCCGGCTGCGGCTGCTCGACGCCCGGCAGGCGGTGGTCTGGCCGGAGACCGCCGCCCTCTGGACCACCCTGGGCGACCCGGCCGCCGCCGCGGCTCTCCGGCCCCACCTGACTGTCCTGAGCCGCGTGGTCCGGGTGGACGTGGAGGCCCGGGCAGGGGAGGCCCGGGTGGCGGCGCGGGTCGTCGTGCGGCGCCGGTGGGATGAGGGGCGGCCGAAGCTGGCCGTCGTGAGTTGGGCGGAGGTGGGGCAATGAGGCTCCAGGGCTGGTTGCCGGAGAGATGGGTGGCCGTCGACTTCGACCAGTGCGCCGCGCGCGGCGTGGTTGCCCGCCGCTGGGGGGCTGTCTGGACGGTCGAGGGGTGGGCTGAGGAACGCTGGGCGGAGGAGGAGACCGGTGAGCCCGCCGCCAGCGAGGGCCCATCCGGCGCGGACGCCGGGGCGCGGGCAGCCACGCTGCGCCGGCTGCTGAACTGGCTGCCGCCGGGGCGGGCACGTCTGGTGGTCGTTCTGCCCCGCCGCCTCTTCCTGGAACGGGTGCTCACCGTTCCGCCCCTGAGCCCCCGCCACCTGGGGGCGCTGGTGACCCAGGAGCTCAACGCCGTTCTCCCCTGGACCGACGAGGAGCGCTACGACGGCTTCGCTCTTCTCCCCGGGACTGCGCTCTCCGAACCCCTGCCCGACCGCCCGTCGGACAGTGCGCCGCGCCGGCTGCTCGCCATCACGGCGCAGCGGGAGGCGCTGGCGCCGTGGCTCAAGGCCTGCCAGGACGCCGGGCTGGAGCTCGCCTCACTTGCCGGAGTGGTGCCGGCCGGCGTGGCGCTGCTCAACGCCTTCCGCACGAGCAAGGCCAAGAGAAGGGAAGACAGCGCGGAGGCGCCGGGCCCCCTGGCGGGGCGGGGGTTCCTGGTGGGGGCGCGGGACGAGGTCGACCTGGTGGCGCTGGCCGGGGGCGACTGGGGGTTCTCCCGCTCTTTCCCCCGGGCCGAGGCTGAGGCGGAGATCGACCGGTCCCGCCAGTTCGTTGCCCCGGAAGGGGGGCCGGTCGAGTTGTGGGTGCCGGCGGGCGCCTCCTGGGCGTCCCTGCCGGGGTTTGCGGTCTGGGAATGGCGCCCGGCCGGGGTGGGCGGCCTGCCGGCGGAGTACTGGGCGGCTTGGGGTGGCCTCCTGGCTGCGGGGGGCCGGGCAGCTCTGCCGCTTTTGTTGAACGGGGGGCGGAGAGCGGGGGAGCGACCCCTGTATGAAGGGAGACGGGTGGCGGCGCTGGCTCTGGCCGTCGGAATGGCCCTCCTGGGTGCCGGGGCCGCTGTCTACCGCCTTCACGAGCAGCGGGCGGCGGAGCGGGCCTCTGCCGCCCTGGCCGGTCAGGCCGCCGAGGTGACCGCCTGGCGCACGGTGGCCTTCCCTCTGGCCGCCCGCCTGGAGACCATCGACTCCCTGGCGGCCAGCCTGCCTGCCGGAACGCGGCTGGAGGGCCTGCGTCTGGAAGGGGACCACCTGGTCGAGTTCCGCGCCGTAGCGTCCCGGGCCAGCGCGGTGTTGTCTGCCCTGACGGGGAACCGCCGCCTGGCGGAGGTCGCCCTGGCCGGGCCGGTCACCCGCCGCGCCGACGGCAGTGAGGCCTTCGCCCTGGTGGGACGCCTGACTCCCGCCGCCCCGCCGGTCCAGTCAACCGGGGCCGGCGACAGGACCCAGGCTCTGGCCGCCCTGCGGGCGCTGGGATGGGCCGGACTCCCGCCGGACCAGGCCCTGACCCGCCTGCTCGTGCAGGTCGAGCGGGCCGCCGCCGGCGCGGAGGTTCGGTTGGAGACGAAGAGCGCCCAACTGCTCACCTCGCCCCCGGGGCGCCAGCGCTTGGCGGTGGACGTCTCCTTCTCCGGCGGCGACCGCAGCCTGACTGCCTTCCTTGTGGCGCTGGCCGGGCAAAACCCGCTCCTCTCCCTGGAGGTGTTGGCTGCCCAAAGAAGCGCCGGCGAGTCCGGCGCCATGATCTTCCGTCTGCAACTGGTCCTGGACCGCCCGTCCTCGGCCGGCTCGCCGGATACCCGCCCGGCGGCCGCGCCGCCCGCTGCGCCGGGCGCCCTGGCTGAAGCAGCCGGCTTGACCGTTCCCCGGGTAGAGGCGTATCCCCGCCTCTGGGAAGGGCGCCTCTTCGGGCTGGGCGTTACTCCGGTGCCCGAGAAGGCCGGCAACCGGCGCCCGGCGGGAGCGCCCGCCCCGCCTGAGCCGCCCCGCAGCAGCCTCGTCCTCCTGGGCCTGGTCTATGACCCGCAAGGCAGCCCCCGCGCCCTGGTCCGCCAGGCCGGCGGGGGGGCGACGGTCGTGGTCAAGTCCGGAGACACGGTCGGCGGGGAGAGAGTGGTCGAGATCCGGCGGGACGGGATCGTGGTGGAGGTCAAAGGCGCCCGGATCCGGCTGCCGCTGCCGTGAGGAGGTCCGCCGGCAGGGGTTAGTGGGCGGCCGCCCCTTCCTTCTTCAGCTCTTCCGGCTGCCAGAGCGGCACGAAGCGGCGGTTGGCCTCCTCCGCCCCCGTGACGAGATGGGGCGTGATGTAGATGACGAACTCGCTCTGCCGGTCCAGGTTGTTCTTGCTCCGGAAGAGGGCGCCGATCACGGGGATGCTCCCCAGGAGCGGCACGCGGTAACTCTGCCGGTGCACCTCGCTCTGGATCAGCCCCCCGATGATGATGGTCTCGCCGTCCTTCACCCGGACCGTCGTCCGGGCGGACCGCTCGTTGGTCTTGGGCAAGTCGGCCTGGCTCGGCATGGAGTCGCTGATCGAGGGTTCGATGTCGATGGTGATCTCGCCCGTCCCCGAGACCCACGGCTTCACCTTCACCTTGAGGCCGGTGTCGATCGACCGCGGCGCCCCGCCGCGCAGGGTGGGGAGAGTCCCGTCCGTGGTCGTGGTGGTCCCGCTGCTCCCGCCGGTTCCGCTGGTGCCCGACGAGCCTGTGCCGGTGTTGGGGGCCGTGTTGGCGTCGCTGTCCTCGTAGCGGGGGTCCCAGTAGTAGCTCTTGGTGATCACGTTGAAGCTGGCCGTCTCCCCGGAGAGGGCCGCCAGTTTCGGGTTGGCCAGGATTTTGGCTTTGCCCTGGTGGACCAGGGCTTTCAGCGTGGCAGAGAAGGAGGGGTTCAGGGACCAGCCGGAGTTCACGTTCAGCACCAGCCCGGTGGGGTTGTCGTTGGAGTCCCCCTCGTTCAGCTTCAACTCGACCTGCCCCTCCTTGCCGGTCATGGAGAGTCCGGCGGTATCGCTGACGTCCCGGCTGTACTCCACCACCAAAACGTCGAAGAGGATCTGCGGCGTGGGGGCGTCGATCTCGTGGAGGTAGGCCGCGAGCTGCGCGAGGTAAGCCTCGTTCCCTGAGGCGACCACGGCGTTGAGGTGGGGAAGTGCCAGAACCCCCGCCTTGTCCATTCCGGGTGGCAGCAGGCGGGTCACGTCCTCGGCCCGCAGGTGTTTGAGGACGAACAGGCGGCTGGTAGCAGGGCTCGGCTGGTCGAGGCGGCCGATCGTCTCCTTCATCTGGGCGACCATTTCCGGTGTCCCGCTGAGCAGGAAGCCGCTCCCGTCCCGCAACGGCTGCAGACCCTGAGGCGAGTAGACCCGGCCCAGGACCGGCGCCAGCTCGTCAGCTTTGGTGTTGGTCAGCCGGACGAGCTCGACCGTCCCTCCCCGACCCGGCACGTCGATCATCTTCAGGTACTCCTCGAGCCGCCCGAGCAGCTCAGGGGAGCCGGTGGCGACGATCCCGGACAGCTCCTTCACCGGGCGCACGGCGTTGGCCGGGAAAATGGGCGGGAGCAGGGCGGCCAGCCCCTCAGGGGCCACGTAGGCCAGGCGGAAGAAGCGCGACTGGATCAGGTCGAGTGAGTCGGGGCGGAGCGTGCCGGCGTCACCGACGAGGTAGAGATTGCCCTCCTTGCGGAAGACGAGCGGCGTCCCCTTGAGCAGGTAGGTGAAGGCTTCCTCCAGGGTTACCCCTTCCACCGTCACCTGGGCGACCTGCGCCCGGACGTAGTTGTATACCACCAGGTTGACTCCGGCCCGTTCGGCCAACTCCCGCAGCACCTGGCCGAGATCGGCTCCGGAGACGTTGAGGTCGAACTTCCCGTCGAGGCGCCGGACCAGGGTGAAATTGGAAGCCTGAGCCCGGCGGACGACGTAGGTGTCGCCCCGGTTCACGAGTTGGAAGCCGTTCGCTTCGAGCAGGGTGGTCAGCCCGGCCACCAGGGGCACCCGCACCAGCGACCCGCTCACCGGCCCCCTTGCCTCCCGGTCGGCGACCAGATTGAGGTTGGCCCGGGCCGAAAGCTCCCGCAGGAGCAGCCCCAGATCCACCTCCCGAGCCCGCAGAGTCAACAGGTCGCCCTCGACCTGCAACTGCTCCAGACCCCCGCCCGTCGCTCCGTCGGCCGGTGCCAGGGCCCAGTAGTTCTCCCGCTTCACCGCCCGGAGCCCGTTGGCTTCCGCCAGCGCCCCCAGCGCCGCCTCGAAGGGCAGGTCCACCAGGGTCGCCGTGACGGTGGCTCGGGCCCCCCGCTCCAGAACCACGTTGATCCCGGTCTGGTTGGTGATCTCCCGGGCCAGCTCCCCGAGGTCGGCCCCGCTGGCGCTGAGCGACAGCCGCCCCTTCTCCTTGTTCCACGCCACCTTGAACTGCGCCGTCTTGGCCCGCTGGACCCGGTAGACGTTCCCCTGCTTGGTGTAGGTCAGACCCTGCGATTCGAGCAGCGCGCGCAAGCCCTCCTCGAAGGGCACGTCGGTCAGGTGGATGGTCACCGGACCGGCGATTCCGGGATCGGGGAGGATGCTGACCCCCTGCTGCGCCCCGAGCACCCGCAGGATGTCCCGAATGTCGGTGTCCTTGAAGTCGAGAGTGACGGTTCCGCCAGCCGCCGCTCCGGGGAGCGAGCAGATCGTCAGGTTCCCGACCAGCGCCACGCAGAGACCGAGCGTCACACCCACCTGCAGCAACCCGGGCAACCGCTTCACCGCTCTCCCTCCCCGGCTCACACAAGGCGACCCCCTTGCGCTTTGGTGAGATAGTTGTTCCACCTTTCATTGGCTAATCCTGCCAGCGAGAGGGAGACGCAAAGCTGCGGGTCTACAGCCAAACGGAGGCTACGACAGCCGGGCTGCCGGAGAGACAGGAAATCAACCCAGCGGGCACGGGGCCTGTTTCTCGACACCGGGAAACAGGCCGCTTTGATTCCTGGGGGAGGAGGGTCTATATGCGGGGAGGACGTTGGGTCGCGTCGAGCGTCGTGACGGGTTTCCTGGTTGTGCTTGTCGGGTTCTTTGTGTGGCCCCCTCCAGCGACTGCGGCCCGAAGCGAACTGATTGAACTCCGCACCTCCCACAGCAAGACCTTCAAGAACGATGACGGCGCGATGACCTTGGAGCTCTCCGGGCGCCCGCTCCACTACCAGGACGATCCCGGCCGGGTCTTGCCTGTGCCCAGCGAGAAGGTCGGTATTTTCAGTGTTGGCTTGGGGTTGTAGTGTACTTTGGGTTGCTCCCGTTGTGGGGAAGCCCGATGTATCAGGATATTGGAAGAATCAGGGTTTTGGAGACTCTGCGGCTTTACTCACCGCAACCCCGAGCACGAACTGGCGCCAGACCTGGTTCAGCGGCAGTCACGGCGGCGGCCCCCAACCGTCTGCGGGTTGCGGACATGACCGAACATGGTTGTGGGTTGGGCCATGGGGGAACGTCCGGTGGCCGAACTTGCGGTTGAGGCCGTGAACATGGCCGTTGCCCCTAGAAGCCAAGTACAAGACCAGCGGTCATGCCCAACGCCGTGGCGCGGCTGAAGTCGAGATCGTTGGTGGTCAGAGCCAGGGTGGCGGGGCCGTAGACCAGGCCCAGGGTGGTGGCGGAGTCGAGGGAATGGTAGGACAGGGTCAGGGTGGAGCGGCGGAGGCGCCAGGAGACGGCGGGGCGGAAGGCCGGCCGGTCGGTGTAGAGGTCGACGAGGAGCCGGTAGGTGGCCGGACCCTGGCGACGGGAGAGGGCTATGGTCGGCTCGACCGGAAACTCCACTATCCGATTGACTCTTCTTTCGGTGCCAGAGACCACTGGGACCACCGTCAGGTAACCGTCGGGGTCGGTGACCGTGGTGCTGGTGTTAGCTAATGCCTCGGTCTGGGTCAGGCCGGTCCACCACATCCGGGACAAGGCGTTCTCGACTGCGCCGGACAACTCCCACCCTCCCGGGAGTTCCAGTTGGACGGCGCCATGCAGGGCGAACCCGAGTCCTTGGGCGCCGGAACCGGGGCGCGCCTCCAGGCTGGAGATCGTCAGTACAGTCTGGTCACTGGTGATCGGCCCAGCGACCGAAAGGTCGGCGTACCTGGATCCGGACAGCAGGTCGAGCAGGACCTCCGCTTCACCCTTGAACCCCCGGACGGAAAACGACTGCCGGGTCGCGAGGCGCACCCTTTGCTCAGCGGCCTCGGAATAGGCGGCGGCGAAAAGCAGCGTCTCGCCGGGGGGAATGCTCCCCGGCGCTTTGGCATAGATCACGGCATCCCGGCTGAGCGCCAGTTGGCGGCGGGATGTGTCCAGAACGGCGACTGCCCAGCCAGCACGGAGAGAAGCCGGGCATGCCACTGCCGCGGACTGGCGGAAGTGGACTGTCGGGGGAATGGGGCGAGCGGGCCAAAAGACGGCGGAGCCGAGAGTCAGAGAAGCGGGAGAGAAAGAGAACGGCCGGGACACCAGTCGATTGACGGGAAGATAGTTGCCGGAGACGTTGAGCGAGCCGAAGGGGTCAAAGCTGGCGGTCGCCGGCCGGGAAGACGGAAAGCCGGCGAGACTGGAGGGATCAAGGAACGCCGAACCGGTGCCGGCACACAGAAGAACCACGCTGGTCACAAGGAAGACCGCGACCCTCCGTGCCCGGCATATTGTGGTGAAAAAGGGCAGGGGAGGTTGGACTCCCCTGCCCTCCAGCTTGAAGCTAGAACAAACTGTTGAATTCGCCATCCGGGTACGTCGCTTGATTCATGTGGAGCGCTGAGTTGTAGGCGATCGTAGCGAGCTGGGCGCCGAATCCCGTGATGGTGCCGGTGGCCCGCCCACTCCCGTCGACCGTCATCTGGACCACCAAGCCGGCCTCGTTGGTGAGGTTGACCGTGGTCGAGCCGGTGTCGGTCTGATGGGCGATCTTTCCCGCGAGCGTGGCGGCTCCGCAGGAGTAGGCGAGGTCCGCAGTGTACGTCGTATTGCTGCTGCGGGTGATGGTCAGGTCGGTGTTGATTGTCTGATATCCGGGCTTAGTGAAGCTGCCGTCGAAGGTGAACGTCCCTTGCAGGTAGTTGGAGGAGTTTTCGCCGCTTGACGGATCGTAGGTGGCCGCGTTGGGGAACTGAGCGTCCAGCGTTCCCTGAGCCGTGACACCGGTGGTCGAGGTATAGGAGCCGGTGAAGACCATGCGTGACGGCACGCAGGGCAGCACGGTCGGAGTCTCTGGGACTAGTACCAGATCCGTCGTAAAGGTTCCGGTATAGGTCCGGGAAACGGTGCGCAACGTCCCGTTATAGGTGATTCTCTGAGGTACACTGGGGCTGCTGTCGAAGCACTGCACGGTGAGGGTGCCCTGGCCGTTGACCTTCTCCGAAGAGAAAGTGCCACTCAGCGTGCCGGAGGTCATGCGACCTTGCTCGTCCAGGGAACAGTTCATAGACCCCGAGAAGCTGACTGGGGTGGCATCAGTGCTGGTCCGGGCGGTGAAGGAGAAGCTATTCGAATTGAGTTGACCGGGAGCGAGCCTTGCTTGCAGGGGAGCGCTGCCGGTCTCCTCAAACCCGTTCTGGCCGGTGATACTGAACGTCCAAGTCTCGTAATCGCCGGACTTCGTGATCGTGACTACCTGGGTGATGCCGGCATCGGTGATTGTCCAGGTGCCATGGTAGGCACCCCATTCGGCGGTGGAGGAACTCAGCGCCGCCTCCAAATCAGCCTTGGTGTATGAAGCCGCTGCGACCCGGGTCAACTCGTATCCGTACGGTTCCACGAAAGCGTTCACGACATCCTGGAAGTACGGGATGATGTTGGCGTCGAAGTCGTTCACCTCAGCCTCGACTTCGGTCTCGAAGGTCCCCGAGGCGGTTAGGCCGGCGGTGAGCAGGCCTCTGACCATGGCCTTGGCCGGCTCAGCCACGGCGGTTTTCACGATGTTCTGTACCTCCGTTCGAGCTGCGGGATCCAGGCCGCTGCCCAGGGTGCTTTGAATCACGCCGTGGCCGACTGTCAGGTCCAGCGTCGACACCGACTCCAGTTCCGCCGCGGCGGCCTGCACCGCGGCCTGGACCACGTCGGCTGCGAGGTCAAAGTCCTTGTTCATATTCACGGCATAGGCTTCGGCTACCACGCTGGTCGCGGCGTCCACGTCGGCAGGAGAGGTGCCCTCCGCGAGGTCGGCGACCAGGCGCGTGAGGCGTACGGGGCCCGCGGCGGTGTCCTTGGTGGCGACGATCAAGACATCGATACCGGCAGGGATGTTGCTGATGGTGTATCTCCCGCTGCTGTCGGTCGTCGCCTCGGTGCCGACCTGCGTGCCGTTAGCGAAGTTGAGAGCGATCACTTTTGCTCCGGCTAACGGAGTACCAACGCCCAACGCATAGGCGACGGGGTCAAACCAGTCGAGAAGCATGGGGCGGCGAGTTGCGGCCGCCACTGCGGTACCTTCGGGAGCCAAGATGGTCCCGGTCACCTGGCTCACGTTGGCGGACGGCGCCGTCGGGGTCGAACTGCCGCCGAAGCAGCCGGTCAGGCTGCCTACCACCACTGCCAGCGCCGCTAGTAACGCGAGGTTCCGATATGTGCCTCCGTGTTTCATAAAGGTCCCCTCCTTAGCGTAATGTGGCACCCTCCGACCAGATGGGTGAAACTGCCATAAGAATTCGACATTATGGCAACCGTTTCCTGCTGCCAGTACCATTTCTTTTCGGATCATCGCAGCCCAAACACCTGCAGGGCATTCTGGCCCAGGGTGAGGCGCTGCTCCTGTACGGGCTGCGCCGGAGCGGGCGGCCAGCGGTGGGACTGGAACCTCCAGAGCCCCAGCCTGAGCTGGGACGCCTGCGACCGCGGGCAGGCGAGGAAGGAAGTGACGACGACTTTCGAGAACCGTCTGCTTTAACATGATGCACGGGAGGAGCGGCATGAGCTTGGTCGTCAAGCATAAGCGACTTCTCGCCTGGGTCGAGGATGTCGCCCGCCTGACTCAGCCGGATAGAATCGTATGGTGCGATGGTTCCCGGGCCGAATACGAGCGCGCAATCCAAACCATGGTGGACGAGAAGCTGGCCGTCCCGCTCAATCCAGACAAACGCCCCGGCTCTTACCTGGTCCGCTCCGACCCTTCCGATGTAGCGCGCACGGAAAAACGCACTTTCATCGCCAGCCAGACCCCCGAAGAGGCCGGCCCGACCAACAACTGGGCCGAGCCCGAGGCGTTGAAGAAGACGATGAGGGGCCTCTTCCGCGGTTGCATGCGGGGGCGCACCATGTATGTGGTCCCTTTCCGCATGGGTCCGGCCGGTTCCAGCCTCGCCCTAATCGGCGTCCAAATCACCGACAGCCCCTATGTGGTCGCCAACATGCACCTCATGGCCCGCGTGAGCTCCGGGGTGCTGGAGGCTCTGGGCGAAGACGGCGAGTTCATCCCTTGCCTTCATTCTGTCGGCAAACCCTTGGCTCCGGGCGAAAAAGACAACGGCCAGTGGCCGTGCGCCCCCCTTGAGCAGAGATATATCGCACACTTCCCCGAGGAACGCACCATCTGGTCTTATGGTTCCGGATACGGCGGCAACGCGCTGCTCAGCAAGAAGTGTCTGGCGCTGCGCATCGCTTCGGTGATCGCCCGTGACGAGGGCTGGCTGGCCGAACATATGCTCATCCTGTCCGTCACCACGCCCCAGGGTGCCAAGAGGTACATGGCTGCTGCTTTCCCCAGCGCCTGCGGCAAGACCAACCTGGCCATGCTGACCCCCGCTCTCCCCGGCTGGAAGGTCGAACTCGTGGGCGAAGACATCGCCTGGGTGAGGTTCGGCGCCGACGGCCGCCTGTACGCCACGAACCCCGAAACGGGTTTCTTTGGCGTGGCTCCCGGCACCTCCGCAAAGTCGAATCCCAATGCGATGAAGACGATCGAGAAGAACACCATCTTCACCAATGTCGCCCTGACGGAAGACGGTGACGTGTGGTGGGAAGGCATCGGTTATGAGGCCCCCGCCGGCAGGATCATCGACTGGAAGGGCAAGGAGTGGGATCGCACAGGCACGGCCGCTCACCCGAACGCGCGCTTTACCGCTCCGGCCAGGCAGTGTCCGGTCATCGCCCCGGAGTGGGAAGACCCTGATGGTGTGCCCATCAGCGCGATTCTCTTCGGCGGCCGGCGTCCGAGCACCATTCCGCTCGTGTGTCAAGCCCGCGACTGGAATCATGGCGTGTTCCTGGGCTCGATTGTCGGATCCGAAGTGACCGCCGCCACGCTCGACCAAAAAGCCGGCACCGTGCGCCGAGACCCCTTCGCCATGTTGCCGTTCTGCGGCTATCACATGGGCGACTACTTCCGGCACTGGATCGACATCGCCGCCCAGTCCTCGGCGGACAAGCTGCCGAAGATCTTCATGGTCAACTGGTTCCGCAAGACCAAGGAGGGCAAGTGGCTCTGGCCGGGATACGGCGAAAACGGCCGCGTGCTGAAGTGGATCGTCGAGCGTTGCGACGGTCAAGGCAAGGCGGTGGAGACTCCGATCGGACTCATGCCGACCGTCGAGGCCATCGACCGCCCTCCGGGCGTCAGCGAGGCCGACCTGGCCGAACTGCTCTCCATAGACAGAGAAGGTTGGAAGGCGGAAGTGGAATCCATCAAGGAGCATTACGCCAGGTTTGGCGCCAAACTCCCACAGGAACTCAAGGCGCAATTGGCCGATCTGGAAGCGCGCCTCGCCACCGCCTAGGGCTGGACTCGCCCATCCAGTTGGAGGGCTGGGCCATGCGTGGAGGGGTCGGCAGCCTCATGATCTGGCTCCTGATGGAGGAGTCGCCAGACGAGGCGTCGAACGGTCCGCGAGGCCCGAGTCTATCGAGAAGGTGGGGAATATCGTGTCTCGTCCGCTGGCGCTGGCAGTCCTCTGTGGGCTGTTGTTCGCACCCCTGGCGGTCTGGGCCGCCCCGCAGGCCGCTCCTCCCGGTCCTCCAGTCAGTGAGTTCGGGAAGGCAACACCGGGGACCTCCGGGAAGTGGCGCCGGTGATGCTCACCCAACTCCTCGGGGAGTTCCCGAAGCGCTCGACTACAGCCATGAACCGCCGGGTCTACCGCTTGGACTACGGTGCGATCGGCGTGACCTTCGAACGGGAGACCCTGGTCATCCGGGAGGTTCAGGTCGGCTCACCGGCCGAGCAGGCCGGGCTTCAGCCGGGGGATACGATCGTCAAGGTGAACGACACCAGCCTTCCCGCCCGTTTCACCATGAACTGGAAGGACCTCGCGAAGAAGCTCCAGCCGTGGTTTGCCGCGGTTGCCGAGGCGAAGGGGAAGAGTCCGGTGAAATTGACTGTGAAGCGGCCGGGGGTCAAGGGCAATCTGCCCGTGACCGTCACCCCTGTGCTCGTGACCACTTACGTCACTTACGATAATTAGTCCGCGGCCGATACCCGCGGCCGGACGGAGTATCAGTCCATCAACTCCCAAATTCTGTCGGAAAGGTGGTCTCTGCATGATCAGGCGGTCCGGTCGGAAAGGCACGCGTTCGGGTCTCGTGGTGATTCTGATCCTGAGTGCTGTGTTGTGGCTTTCGGCAGTCTCGCTGGCCCAGGTGAAGAACGTGATCCTGCTTATCGGGGACGGCATGGGCTTCGGGGCGATCCAGTACGCCCGCAACATCCTGGTTGGCCCGGACGGACGGCTAGCCTTCGAGAAGCTGCCGTTCGTGGGTCTGGTCACCACCTACTCGGCGAACCAATGGGTGACCGACTCGGCCGCCGCGGCGACCGCCATGGCGACCGGGTACAAGACCAACAACGGCATGATCAGCGTCAAGCCAGATGGGACGCCCGTCAAGACCGTGCTCGAGGCGGCGCAGGAAACCGGTAAGGCGGTCGGCCTCATCTCCACCAACACCGTCTACGACGCCACCCCGGCCGCCTTCGGAGCCCACTGGGCCCAGCGCAGCGGCTCCGACGCCATTGCAGCACAGCTCGTGAGCCGGAAGATCGACGTGATCCTGGGCGGCGGGTCGGACCAGTTCTTCCCGAAAGGTGTGGGGCCGGGCAAGCGGGGAGACGGCAGGAACCTGGTGGACGAGGCAAAGGCGGCCGGTTACACGTACGTGACGAACGCGGCGGAATTGGCGGCGGCAGGCGGCACCAAGCTCCTCGGCCTCTTCCATCCCTCGTACATGAACTACCAGAGCGATCGCGACGAGGTGAAGTCGGAGGAGCCGTCCCTAGCGGAGATGACCGCCAAGGCGCTGGACGTTCTGAGCAAGGATCCGGACGGGTTCTTCCTGATGTCCGAAGGTGCCCGGATCGACCACATGGCCCACACCGCGGAGGTGGCGGGTGTGGTAAGGGAGGTCAAGGACTTTGAGGCGGCCGTGGAGGTGGCCTTGAAGTTCGCCGCCGGGCGCAAGGACACCCTGGTGATCGTCACCGCCGACCACGATACGATGGGCTTGGCCGTCACCGAGCCGTTCAAACCGGACGTCATCCGGAAGGTCAAGGCCTCCCCGGAGTACATGGCGCTGCAGATGAAGAAGGACGCCAACGGGGTGCTGACCGAGGAGAGCATTCGGCAGGTGATGGCCGACTTTGCCGGAATCACGGATCTGACGCCGGCCGAGGTCGCCACGATCCAGGGCACGAGCAAGCTGGCCAGCTACAAGCAAGGCTACGAGATCGGCAGTATCATCGCCGCCCGCGCCAACGTGGCGTCGCTCACCCCGGCGGTACGGGCGATCGGCGAGACCGGCGGGCACACAGGCAACCAGGTCCCGCTGTACGCCACGGGGCCGGACGCCCAGCTCTTCGCCAAGGTGCTCGACAACACCGACATCGCCAGACTGGTCGCTCAGGCCATGGGGATCAGCCTGTAAGCGCACCAGGACAACCAACAGATGCGAGAAAGGGGCTGTCCCGAAAGTGATTCGGGGCAGCCTCTTCCGCGGAGGCCGGGACCCTTTCCGCCCCTACAGCATCCTCCAGTGGGCCACCGCCCGGACCTGTTCCACCAGGTCCGCGGTCCGCGCCGGCGCCGGACAGGCGCATAGCCGTCCTCCTCTTCGTCGCGTAACGTCCTATTTGACACATAGGTAGTTACGAGAGCTATACTCAGTATAGAACGCGTTGCTGTAACAGTCAATAACTCGGACAGGAGTTACGAACGGTGAAGTTCGCCTTCCTGGAACTCTTGAACAGCGACTGGCACGACTACCGGGGAAGCGGCCGAAGCGAGGACCGGATCGAGGACCCCAGCTGGCTGGACAGATTCCTGTCCCGCTGGGGCTGGAAAACGGTCGGCCTGCCGGACCGGGCCGGCCGGGATGACCTCCGGGCCTTGCGCTCCCTGCTCCGACGGCTGTCAGAGGACTTCAGCACCGGGCGCCACCCTTCGGAACAGGACCTGGCTGCGCTCAACGCTGTGCTGGCCAAGACGCCCACCGTCCAGCGGGTGACCCGCGCCGGCGAGGCGGGGTACCGGGTTGAGCAGGTGCCCTTGCAGAAGGATTGGGACTGGGTCCTGGGGGAGATCGCCGCTTCCTTCGTCGAACTCCTGGTTCACCACGATCCCCGGCGGATTAAAGTCTGCGAGAACCCCGACTGCGGATGGGTCTTCTACGACGAGAGCCGGAGCCGCACCCGGCGCTGGTGTGACGCCCGGGGCTGCGGCAACCTGCTGAAGGTGCGCCGGTTTCGGCGGAGGCGCAGGTCAGCCCGAGAGAATCAGGCGGAGCAGGCAAGCTCAAACTAGCCCCGGAGGTTGGTCAGATGCCGGAGAAGGAGAACCGACCGGCGCCGGCTCCGGAGGGACTGGAAGAGCGAAAGCTCGCCGCCAAAGCCGGACGGGACAAGGTCCAGGGGCTCCGGGCCGAGGATACGCTGCACCGGGTCGGAGTGGACGACGGCGTGGTTCTACCCACGCTCATGGGGTGGGGCGGGCCGCTCGACCCCAACGACACGTCGCGCGTCCGCTACCTGGAGGAGGTTGCCGAGGAACTGGGCACGCCGACGACCGGCCCGGAGAACGAACCGCGCTCCCCCCACCACCGCCGGGGTTGAGCCGCGCCGGTGCCGCCCCCCGTATCTCGGCAGGAAATCCCGCCGAAGACAGGGAAAAACCTACATCGCGGCGGGTCAGGCCGGGAGGGGAACGGGGGTGCGGGTCACGACGCGGATTCAAGTGGAGGATGCCGAGCGCGAGGTGATGCTCGACTTCGTGCGGGTCACCGAAACGGCGGCGTTGCGCGCCGGCCGCTGGATGGGCATGGGCAACAAGGAGGCAGCGGACCAGGCAGCCGTGGATGGCATGCGGGGGATGCTCGACCTCATCAACTTCCACGGTGTGGTGGTGATCGGCGAGGGTGAGAAGGACCGGGCGCCGATGCTCTACATCGGCGAGCACGTGGGGAAGAACCGGAGCGACGAGCCGGTCGACGTGGCGGTGGACCCGGTCGAAGGGACCAGGCTCGTGGCGAACGGATTGCCCAACGCCATGGCGGTCTTCGTGGCGGCGGCCCGGGGGAGCCTCGCCTCGCCGCCGGCGTACTACATGAACAAGATCGCCGTGGGGCCGGCGGCCCGCGGCCACATCGACCTCAACGCCCCGGTCCGGGAGAACCTGCGGGTGGTGGCGGCGGCGCTCCGGCGGAAGGTGCGGGACCTGACGGTGGTCATCCTGAACCGCCCCCGCCACGAGCAGCTTATCGAGGATGTGCGGCAGTGCGGCGCCCGGATTAAGCTGATCAGCGACGGTGACGTCTCGGGCGGGATTTCGACCGCCCTGCCGGACACCGGGGTTGACATGCTGATGGGCATCGGCGGGGCGCCGGAGGCGGTGTTGACGGCGGCGGCCCTGAAGTGCCTGGGCGGGGAGATCCAGGCCCGGGTCTGGTACCCGACGGAGGCCGACCGGGCCAAGGCGGAAGCCGCCGGAGTCGACCTGGAGAAGGTCTGGACCACGGACGACCTGGCGGCCGGCGACAGCCTCATCTTCACCGCGACGGGCATCACCGACGGCGAGCTTCTGCGGGGCGTCCGGTACTACGGCAACAAGGCGGTCACCCATTCGGTCGTGATGCGGGCCCGGACCCATACGGTCCGCTTCATCGAGGCCCACCACGACCTCCGCTACAAGACGGTGCGCTCGCAGAAGCGCCAGGGTGAGCAGCGGATCTAGCAGCTTTCCGCCGCGGTAGTGGGGAGGAGCATCGTTACATGAACTTGTGGGCGCTTTTCGTTTCTTCGCTGATCCTGGGGTTTTCGGGGGCCATGCCGCCGGGGTCGCTGCTGTCGCTCGTGGTCGCCCAGTCCGTGCAGCGCGGTTTCTGGGCCGGGCCGCTGCTCATCACCGGCCACGCCCTGTTGGAGTTGGCGATGGTCGTGGGACTGACCCTGGGGCTGTCGCGCCTCTTGCGCCGCAAAGGGGTGGCGGGCGCGATCGGCCTCTTGGGCGGCGTCTTCCTGCTCTGGATGGCCTACTCGCTGTTGAGCGACGCCCCCCGGGCTCAACTGGCCGCTCAGGCCGGCGCCGGGGCGGCCTTGAGCGCCGCCCAATTGGTGTTGTGGGGCGCTCTCACCTCGGCCGCCAACCCCTACTGGGTGATGTGGTGGGCCTTCGCCGGCGTGACCTACGTCACCGCGGCCGGCAAACAAGGCCTGCCGGGGCTGTCGGCCTTCTTCACCGGGCACATCCTGGCGGATTATCTCTGGTACGCCCTCGTCTCCGGCGCGATCGCCGCCGGCCGGGAAGTGATGCCGCTCTGGCTCTACCGGGGCCTCCTGGGGCTCTGCGGCGCCTTCCTGCTCTGCCTCGCCGGGTACTTCCTCCGGTTCGGCCTGAAGACCCTGCGCAGCCGGGGAGAGGGCGAACTCACCCTCGGGGGGGCGCAGTAAGCTGGACCGGCTGCTGGACCTGAAGACCGGGAGCCAACCCATCCTCGCCCTGGACGTGGGCACGGGCACCCAGGACATCCTGCTCTACGACCCTGCCCGGCCGCCGGAGAACTGCGTGAAGCTGGTGCTTCCGGCGCCCACCGTACTGGTCGCCGGGGAGATCGCCCGGGCCACGGCGACCGGGCGGGACGTCTTTCTCTTCGGGCGCATCATGGGCGGCGGGCCCAGCGTGAGAGCGATGAGGCGCCACCTGGAAGCGGGGCGACGGCTTTTCGCCACCGCCGAGGCGGCCAAGACCATCCGCGACAACCTGGACGAGGTGAAGGGCCTGGGGGTCGAGATCGTGCCTGAGGGGACCGCCCCGGGGCCCGAGGCCGCGGCTATCCGCCTCACCGACGTGCTGCGCGACCGGCTCGGCCAGGCCCTGGGCCTGTTCGGCGTCTCCCTGCCGGAGCGGTGGGCGGTGGCCGTCCAGGACCACGGGGAGTGTGTCACCGGTTCCAACCGCCGGTTCCGCTTCGCCCTGTGGGAGGAGTTCCTGGCCCGGGGCGGCGACCTGCTGGACTTGCTGTATGCCGAAGCGCCGGCGGTCTACACCCGCATGCGGGCCGTGCAGGCGGAGGCTCCCGGGGCAGCGGTGATGGACACCGGCGCCGCGGCGGTCTGGGGCGCCCTGTGCGACGAGGCGGTGGCCGCCCGCCTGGGCGAGGGGCTGACGGTCCTGAACATCGGCAACGGGCATACCGTCGGGGCGGTCGTCCGCGGTCGCCGGATCACCGGTCTCTTCGAGCACCACACCCGCTGCCTCACCCCGGAGAAGCTGGCGGGCCTCATCGGCCGGCTGCAGGCGGGGCAGCTCACCAACGCCGAGGTCTTCGAGGACGGCGGCCACGGCGCCGCGATCATCCGGGGGTTTTTGCCGCCCGGCCCCTTCGTGGCGGCCACCGGCCCCCAGCGGGCCTTAGCGTCCGGGCTCGGCTACCACTTCGCTGTCCCGGGGGGCGACATGATGCTCTCCGGCTGCTTCGGGCTGGTGGCGGCGCACGCCCTGCGGCACGGAGCGCCCAGCCCCTTCCCCTTCCTGGCCCGCTGGTTCACCTAGACCAATCCACCCAGGTCCTCGATCTGCCGGGCGACCTCATCCGCCTCCTCGTCCGAATCCACCAGCACCGTCACCATGAAGCCGTTCCCGCCCGGCAGTTCGTCCGGGCTCCCGAACCCCGACGCCGAGGGGCTGGCGGCGAGCAGGGGCCCGGCGTTGGTCGTCGGGTCGACGTCCGCCCCCAGCGAGAGTTCGGCCAGGCTGCCGAAGCGGCCCTGCGAGGGGTTCAAGAGCCGCTGGGTCCCGTCGCCGGGGTAGGCGTGCACCTGGTCCATCTGCACGTCGGTCTCTGGGTGGCCCGCGCGGCGAAAATGGTCCACCGCCCGCTGGGCGGATTGGGACGAGGGAAAGAAACCGAAGACAGCCCGGGACATGAGTGACCACCTCCGTTTCCTAGCTTTCCCCACCCATCGATCTCAGGAAGGATAGTGGAGGGGCGGGTCAAATAGTATCGGAGAAGAGAGGGGGCGCGATCCGTGAGCGACCTCGCGATCGTGACCGACAGCACCTCTGATCTCCCCGACGACCTGCTCCGGCGGTACGAGATCACCGCCATCCCCCTCACCGTGGACGTAGGGGGCCGTTCCTACCGTGACCGGGTGGACCTCGCTCCGGATCAATTCTACGACCTGCTGGAGGCGCAGAAGGGCGTCCACCGGACCTCGCAGCCGTCCCCCGGCGTCTTCCTCGACGTCTACCGGCAACTGGTCAAGACGGGGAAGAAGGTCATCGCCATCCACCTCTCCAGCGTGTTGTCCGGGACGTGCCGCACGGCCGAGCTCGCCCGCCAGCACCTGATCGACCAGGGAGTGGCGGGGGAGGAGGATGTCACCGTGGTTGACTCGCTGAACGGCTCCATGGGTATGGGCTGGCAGGTCCTGGCGGCGGCCGAGGCGGCGGGGCTGGGCAAGGGACGGGAAGAGGTCCTGCGGCTGATCGAACGGGTGCGGGAGCGGGTCAAGCTCTTCCTCCACGTGAGCGACCTGGAGTACCTTCACCGGGGCGGGCGGGTCGGCGCGGTGTCGGCTTTGCTCGGGTCGCTCCTCAACATCACCCCTCTGCTCACGGTGGTCAATGGCGGAGTGGTGGCGGCGGCCAAGCTGCGCGGGAAGCAGCAGGTCGTCCGGAAGTACGTGGAGCTGGTCGGCGAGGCGTGGGCGGCCGCTCAGGCGGCGGGCTCCCGCTTCTACCTCTCGGTCATGCACGCCCACGCCTTGGAGGAGGCCAGGGCGCTCCGGGACCGGCTGGTTAAGCAGTTGGTCCTGGCCGAGCAACCGCTGCTCGTCGAGACGGGGCCGGTCATCGGGGGGCACGTCGGGCCGGGATCGGTGGGGGTGGCCTACTACTGGTGAGTCCAGTCGTGGCGGTCGGGGCTCATCCCGACGACCTCGAAGTCTTCTGCGGGGCGACGCTGGCTTTGTTCGCCGCCCGCGGCGTCCCCGTGGTGGGGGTTATCGCCACCCGGGGCGAGAAAGGCGACCGCCGGCCGGGGGTCAACGCCGAGGCGCTGGCGGCGAGCCGCCGGGCCGAGGCCGAGGCGGCTGCTCGAATCCTGGGTCTTGTGGAACTTGTCTCCCTCGGCTTTCCCGACGGCGAGCTGGACCGCTTTCCGGACGAGTTGCGGAGGAAGCTGGCGGAAGTGTATCGGCGGTGCCGTCCCCAGGCGGTCTTTGCCTTCGACCCGTGGCGCCACTACGAGCCCCACCCCGATCATCGAGCTCTGGGCTGGGCGGCGGTCGACGCCCGCCTTGCGGCCAAACTGCCGCTCTACTACCCGGAGCAGGTGGCCACGGGGCTCGAACCCTGGGAAGTCGCCGAGTTGTACCTCTACAACACCGATCAGCCCGACACCTGGGTTGTGGTGGACAGCACCTTGACCCGGAAGCTTGAGGCGGTCCGGGCCCACCGGAGTCAGTTCAGCGACGAGGAACTGCAGAAGATGGAGGAGGCCCTGCGGGAAGAGGCGCGCCGGCACGGGAACCGTGCCGGCGCGGAATACGCCGAGGGGTTCAAGCGCCTCACCTTCGGGGGACTCCAGATCTTTCAGACTCTTACCCGGCGGACCGGGGAGGGATGAGCGTGACGGCGGCGGACTTCCTTACCGCGGCGCCGCTCCTTGGCGACCGCCGCCCCCGGGAGGTGACGGGCAACGAGTGGGTCTCGTTCCCGGCGATCGACCTCCAAAGCGGCGGACTGCATTCTCTGACCGTCCTTCACGAGGGGGCGGGCGGCCTGCTCGAGTTGGCCGGCCTGGCGGCCTCCGGCGGGCGGCTCCTGGTCCCCTTCGCCTACACCCGCCCGGCCGGCACCTCCGCCGCCTCCGGCCTCCCCGGCGGAGGCTGGCAGGCGGTGGACCTGGCGGAGTTCCGGTGGGACCGGGAGGGTGAGTGGCTGCCCGGCTGGACGGCCGACTCAGCCGACCTCCACCTCGCCGGGCGGCTCCTGGCGCCCCCCGGCCACCGCGGCGCCGTATACCGGCTGACGGTCACGAACCGGTGCCCGGCCGACCGGGAGGTCGTGGTGGGCCTCGGCGGGAGCTGGGCGGAGACCCGGCAGACCCTTTTTGCCTCCCGTCCCGTGTCCGGCGCACACCAGGCCTGGTATGACGAGTGGACCCAGACGCTGGTCCTGGAGTGCCGCCCCGGCTTGGCGCTGTTCGGTTGGGCGCTCGGCGCCGACCGGCCTCTTTCGACCTGCATCTTCGAGGCGGTGCCGGTCTGGCAGGCCGCCGCCGACTCCTCGCTCCAGCTCGGGCTCGGTCTGGAGGCCACAGCGAATCCGGCCCTGCCCTGGCGGGGGCGGCTGGGGCAGCGGACCGCCGGGGCGGCGACCGGCGCCTGCCTGCGCTTCTTCCTCGGCACCACCCTGACCCTGGCCCCAGGAGAGACCGGCGAGGCTGCCTTCTTCCTGGGGGTGGGGACCGACGGCGACGGGGCGCGGCTGACCCTGGTCGACCTGCGCCGGCGGGGGGCGGCGGCGCTCCACGACGCGGCGCGGCGGAGTCTGGCGGGGCGCGTGCCGCCACTCGACCCGGCCCGTGTCAGGAGTCTGCTTGAGGCCGTCGGCGAGCCGGTAAGCCAAGCCGAGGCCGAGCAGGCTGCTGCCCGCCTGACGGCCCTCTTCCGCCGGAACCTTCACTTCAACCGCTGCTTCGCCACCGGGCGGGCGCTCGACACCGGGCGGCTGGCTCTTGTGACCTCCCGCTCCCCCGACTACTACGTCAAGGGGGTCTTCTGGGCTCGGGACACTTTCCTCTGGTCCTTCCCGGCGCTGCTCCTGGACGACCCGGAGCTGGCCCGGGAGGCGCTGGTCCTCGGGCTCACCCGCTACGTCCAGCACGGCCCTTTCCACGCCTGTTATCTCGACGGGCGTCCGTTGTACCCCGGATTCGAACTGGACGAGCTGGCGGCGCCGCTGTGGGCCTTCGACCACTACCTGGCGATGACAGGCGACCACTCGCTCTGGACCGAACCTGGGGTGGCGGAGGGGCTCCGCCTCATCCTCCGCCGCTTCCGGACGCTGGCCGAAGAGGGGCGGGAGAAGGCGGCGGACGGCTTGGAACCGGAACTCCGCCCGCTCCGGGACGGCCGCGGCCTGCTCCTGCCGACTTTCCTCGACCCGAGCGACGACCCGGTGGCCGACCACCCGTATCTCACCTATCCCAATGTCCTGGCCTGGCGGGCGCTGACCGGCTTCGCCCGGCAGGCGGAGGGGCGCCGGGAGTGGGGCGAGGAGCGGCGGCAGGCGGCGCAGTTGGCAGAGGCGGTGCAGCGCGGCGTCAGGGAGCACCTGCTCTGCGGCCAGGAGCCGCGCCGCAGCTTCGCCATGGCCGTCTCGGGGGACGGCGGGGGGCTGGTGATGGGGGACAACCCGGCCGGCAGCTTGGCCCTCCTGGCGTATCTGGGGTTCTGCGACCGGACCGATCCGGTCTTTGCCCACACCGTGGCCGGCCTCAACCGCCCCGGGAACCCCTTCTACTTTCCGGGCTCCTTTGGCGGCCGGGGCAACCGCCACGCCCCCTTCCCCTGGGTCGTCGCCCGGGCGGCGGACCTTCTGGCCGGCGACCCCTCGGCGCTCAAGTTCTTCCTCCATGCCCCGCTCGACGACGGCTTGGCCTGCGAGTCGGTGGATCCCCGGACCGGCGCTGCCCGGACGGGCGCCGCCTTCGCCGCCGCCGCCGGCTGGCTCGCCTGGTGCCTCTACCTGGCGCTGGGGCAAGACGTGCCGAACCCTTGGAGGTAGTCGCTCGTTGGCCCATCCCGGCTGGCTCTCTAACAAGGTCTTCCAGGTCGAGGTGACGGGCCGCGGCTCCTTCCTGACCCGGGTGCTGGGGATCCGGAAGGACATCGTCGTGGTGTCAGCGCCCGCCTCCGGAACGGAACTGACCTGGCTCCCCAAGGACACTCGTCTCCTGCTCAAGCTGATGGAACCGGCCGGCGAGGACGGCCCTGACGCTGCCCTCCGGCTGGTCGGCTCGGCGGAGGCGACGGTGGTCGACCGCAAGCTCAAGCCGATGCCCATCCTCTTTCTCCGGCTCACCCAGGACCTCCCCTTCGCCGCGGCCGTGGCGGAGCGGCGCAACCGGATCGTCGTCGTGACCAGCGGTAAAGGCGGCACCGGGAAGACCTTCATCGCGGTGAATCTGGCCTACGCCTGGGGAAAAGCGGGCTTGCGGGTGGCGCTGCTGGACGGCGACATCGGGACAGCCAACGTCGCCACGGCGCTCGGGCTCCGGCCCGAGACGGACCTCGGGGCCGTGATCAGCGGGCGCCTCCGCCTGGAGGAGACCGCTTTGCCGAGCTCCCACGGGATCACGGTCTTCCCCGGGGCGATCGGGGACGCCGTGGGCGCCGACCTCTCCCCCTGGCAGTTCAGCCGGATCGTGGCGGGGATCGCGGAGATCGAGGCCCGGTTCGACCAGGTGATCGTGGACACCGGCGCCGGGATCTCCCGCAATGTGACGGGCCTGCTCTACGTGGCGGACTTCATCGTCCTGGTGGTCAACGACACCCCGACCTCCATCGTCGACGCCTACGCCCTGATCAAGCAGGTGTCGTCCCAGTTCTGGATCCCCGAGGTGGGGCTTGTGGTCAACCGGGTCCTGGAGCCCCGGGACGAGACGGCGGTCCGGCGCTTCATCCACACGGCCCGCCAGTACCTCTCAGTGCCCGTCGTCTTCCTCGGGTACATCCAGGAGGACCTTGCCGTGCTGCGCAGCCTCAAGGCGGGCAGCCCCGTGCTGGCGCACGCCCCCGGGTCAGGCGCCTCCCGTGACCTCGAGGCGGTGGCCGCCACCCTCCAAGAGCGCCTGCTTCACACCGCCGACGCCCGCCACCTGCGCCCGGGATAGTCCCGGGGGGTTCGGGGCTTGCTAAGCGGTAAATGCGGATATATAATCAGGGAGACAAAAGAGACTGTTTGACAACCGGGCGTGCCTTCCGTGCGAGAGGGGCGGGAACCGGCGAGGCCGGGGCCCGGCTCAGTTCCCGCGGAAGGACGGTGGCTGATCAATCACAGCGCAGGGGCAATCCAGGCGAGGTGTAGGGTGAGCCGACATTGGGCCATTGTGAGCGATGGTTACCGTGTCGGCTTTTGCTTTTTGGGGGTGGTGAAATGGAGAGAGTCCATCTCCTCAACGGGGTCGGCAAGCTTGAGGCCGCCATCGCCGAGGCGGTGACCAAGTTTCACCGGGGGCTCTTCGGCAAGGGGCCGGAGTCGGCCAGGGCGTACGTTCTGGGCGACATGGTGATCGTCCGCCTCCGGGGCGTCCTCACTACCGAAGAGCAGCACCTGGTGAAGACCGAGAAGGGACGCCAAGTGGTGAAGATGATGCGCCAGGTCCTGCGCGAGAGTTACGCCAACGACCTGGAGGCGATCATCGCCAACCTCACCGGCTGCTCCGTGTTGAGCAGCCATAGCGACATCAGCACCAAGACGGGGGAGCGGGTCGAGGTGTTCATCCTCGACCGGCACCTGCCGGCGAGTCACTGAACGGGCTCTGCCTGCAACTGTCAGACACTGCCGGGAGACCGAGGACAACGCCGAAGCGGGGTCGTCGGTAGGCCAGCTTGAGCCAGGGAGACTGGTTGGAGCTGGCCTTCTGCTTTTGGGGGGAGAGAGGTATGAGAGTGGTGGTAATCGGATGCGGCCGGGTAGGGTCCCTGCTGGCCACGACGTTGTCGGCCGATGGCCACGACGTGGTGGTGATCGACCGGGACCGGGCCGCCTTCGCCAGCCTCGGCTCGGAGTTCAACGGGGAGACAGTGGTCGGGACCGGAATCGACGAGGACGTCCTCCGGCAGGCGGGGATCGAGGAAGCCGACGCCTGCGCCGCCGTGACCAACGAGGACAACACCAACATCATGGCGGCTCAGGTAGCCAGGCACATCTTCCAGGTGCCGCGGGTCATCGCCCGGATCTACGACCCCGCTCGGGAGGCGACTTATCACCAGTTCGGCCTCGAGACGGTCTCCACCACCCACATAGGGGTCACGGTGATCCGCAACCTCCTCACCACCGACAACTTCCGGTACCGGGACAAGCTGGGCGCTGGCGAGGCCGGAACGGTGGAGACTGGGGTCAAGGAAGGGCTGGCCGGGGAAACCGTGGGCCGGGGGAGACGGAAGATGTTCGTAGTCGTGGTCGGCGGGGGGAAGGTGGGGTATTACCTCGCCAAGACGCTGGTTTCGCGGGGCCACGAGGTGACGGTCATCGAGAAGGTACCGGAGCTTTGTGAGCGGATCGCCCACGACATGGGAGTCCGGGTGATCAACGGCGACGGGACGGACCCCGCCATCCTCGCCGACGCCGACGCTGACCAGGCCGGCGTGATCGCCGCCGTGGCCGGACACGACGAGGAGAACCTGGTCGTCTGCCAGGTGGCCAAGAGGAACTTCCAGGTGCCCCGGGCGGTGGCCCGGATCAACAATCCCAAGAACGAGCGCATCTTCACCATGCTCGGGGTAGACGCGGCGATCAGCGGCACGGCTATCCTCGCTCGCATGATCGAGCAGGAGATCGACGTGGTGGAACTCCGGACGCTGCTCACCTTCAAGCGCGGGGAGCTGGAGATCGTCGAGGCCGAGGTGACTCCCGCTTCTCCCCTGGTCAACCGCCCTCTCCGGGAGGCGGCGGTGCCTCCTGACTCGGTCCTGACGACAGTGATCCGCGGGGAGGAGGTCATCTTCCCCCGCGGCGACACGGTCCTCAAGGCCGGCGACACGGTGATGGCGGTCACGCGCCGCGGGCGCGAGGACGCCCTGCGGGCGGCTCTGGTCGGCCGGAAGGGTCAGGGGTGAGAGGAGTGGAACGGCGATGAGGAGACTGCGCACTCCGGTCCGGGACTGGACTGACCACCTCGTCGGCCTGACTGTCGAGACGGCCTGCGTCAGCGTCCTCCTGAGCCTGGCGGGACTGATCGCCTGGATGGTGACCCGGAAGTGACCGGCGGGCGGAAGCGCTTCGAAGCCCTACTCACCGTGGGGTACTACTCGGGCAGGGTCGTCACCGGCATCGGCCTCCTGATGCTCGTGCCCCTGGCGGTGGCCCTGCTGTACGGCGAGTGGAACGTGGCGGTCGACTTCCTGATCGGGTTCGCCGCCGCCTTGATCGTCGGCTACGGCTTGGTGCACCTGTGCTACGCAGCACCGCGGCGGCTGACCTGGCTCCAGGGGATGGTCGCGGCCTCGCTCTCGTGGCTCGTCGCCATGGTGGTGGCGGCCCTGCCCTACTGGCTCTCCGGCCACTGGAGTTCCTACCTCGACGCCATGTTCGACGTCATGAGCGGGTTCACCACCACCGGCCTCGTCCTCGTGCAAGACCTGGACCACCTCGCCAACGGAGTCAACATGTGGCGGCACCTCCTCACCTACGTCGGTGGGCAGGGCATGGTCGTGCTGGCCCTGACCTTCCTGATTCGCGAGGCGTCCGGCGCCTATGCCATCTACGTGGGGGAGGGTAAGGACGAACGACTCCTGCCGAACGTGCGCCACACCGCCCAGGCGATCTGGTTCGTGAGCATCGCCTATCTGGTCGTAGGCACTCTGCTCCAGGCAGGCGCCGGGCTGGCCATCGGGATGCCGGCGGACCGGTCCTTCTTCCACGGCCTGTGGGTCTTCATGGCCGCCTGGTCCACAGGTGGCTTCGCCCCCCAGTCCTCCAACCTCTACTACTACCACAGTCTCCTCTACGAGCTGGTGGGCGTCCTGGTGTTCATCTGCGGGTCGTTCAACTTCGCCTTGCACTGGGCGGTTTGGACGGGCAACCGGAAGGAGATCCGCCGGAACATCGAGGTGGTCTCGTTCTTCGTCACGTCGACGCTTCTTTTCACCTTGGTGGCGGCCGGGATGGCCAAGGCCGGCCTGTACCACACGCCGCTCCTCATGCTGCGCAAGGGTTGGTACCACCTGATCTCGGCTCATACCACGACCGGCTTCATGACGGTCTTCTCCCGGCAGTTCCTCGAGGACTGGCCCCCCCTGCCCCTCACCGCGCTGATTGTGGCTATGCTCATCGGTGGCTCGGCCTCGTCAACCGCCGGCGGGTACAAGGGGTTGAGGGTGGGGATCATCGCCAAGGCGGTGGCTGAGGAGGTCAGGCGGATCGTCGCGCCCTCCAGCGCGGTGATCGTCACCAAGTATCACCACATCCGGGACATCGTTCTGGAGGACCGGCACGTTCGCTCGGCGGCCTTGATCGTCATCCTCTACACTCTCACCTGGCTCTTCGGAACCTTGATGGCGGTCCAGTTCGGCTACCCCTTCGGGGAGGCGGCTTTCGAGGCGGCCTCCGCCACCGGCAACGTGGGGTTGTCCGCCGGCCTCGTCTCCCCCTCCATGCCGGACCTGCTCAAAGCGGTCTACATCGGGATCATGTGGGCGGGACGGCTGGAGTTCATGTCGGTCTTCGCCCTCCTCGGGTTCCTGGTGTGGGAGGTGAGGGGCCGGTGAGGAACGCCTGGTTCGTCCTTCCGGTGGCGGTGGCCGTCTGGGTGGCGGCGACGGCCTCGCCCGCCGTGGCTCTGTCCAGCGCGGAGCTGATCGGGGAGGCGCGCCGCCACGACGGGCGGGAGGTGGTCTACCGCGGCGAGGTCGTCGGCGACGTGATGCGCCGGGGCCGGTGGGCGGTGATCAACCTCCACGACGGGTCCAATGCGCTCGGCGTGTGGCTGCCGGCCCGCCTGGCCGGCGAGATCGAGCTGACCGGGCGCTACGGGGTGACCGGCGACACGGTCGAAGTCCGTGGTTCGTTCCACCGGGCATGCCCGGTGCACGGCGGGGATCTGGACCTTCACGCCGAGTCGCTGACGGTGGTCGAGCGCGGGAAGCGGGAACGCCTACCGTTCCGACGGAGGAGAGCGGCGCTGGCGGGCGGCTTGTGCCTTGTTGCGCTCGGGTTGGCGCTGTGGGAAAGGCAAAGGAAGGTGGCGGAGTGTGATGGAGGACTATCTTGAATCGACCGAATTGATAAACCACCACGATCCTAAGATCAGGCGGCAGGCCTCGGATCTGACGGCGGGGCGGCCGACCCGGGAAGAGAAGGTCCGCGCCTTGGCCGAGTTCGTCCGGGAACACATCATCCTGGAGATCGAGCGCCAGCCTCTGGCGCACCGGGCGTCGCAGGTCCTCTGCTTCCGGAGGGGTTCGGCGACCGGCAAAGCTCTCCTTTTCGCCGCGCTGTGCCGGGCGAGTGGTATTCCCTGCCGCATCCGCCGGCAGCGTCTGACGGGTGCCCCGCCGTCCTGGCTCAAGTTGAAAGGCGCCGCCCGGCTGGAGTGGGGGGAGGCCCATCCCGTCAACGAAGTCCTGGTGGAGAGCGGATGGGTGGCTGTCGATGTCTCGCTGGATTCCCAGAGCGCCAGCCGTCTCGGCCTGCAGATGCCGTATATCACCGGTTCGCAGGATGCCACGCTTCGGGAGGCCACCGTCTGGAACGGCGGGACCAGGCTTCTGGTTCAGGAGGAGTCTGGTGTCGGCGGGAACAGCGCATAACCGGCCGGACGCTCTGAGAGTGCAAAATAATGTCATAATTCGTGAAGGAATAGTGGAAACCAACGTCTAATATGGAAGTGTAGACTGAAGACTGTCGACAATTGTGCAGCAGCAAAGCGAGGGTTGCGCGTGGATAGGGTTTCCTTCCGGCCACCGGAGAACAAAGCGCTACGGGTCGAAGTCGCCAACGAGATCGTCCGGGCCATCGCAAATGGGCACTTCAAGCCGGGGGACCGCCTGGTCGAGCAACACATCGCCAAGGAGATGGGGATCAGCCGGGCCCCCATCAGAGAAGCCCTGCGTGAGCTGGAGGGGCAGGGGATCGTAGTCACGGTCCCGCGCAAAGGGGCGTTCGTCTCCCACCTGGGGCAGGAAGACGTCGAGGAGCTCTTCACCCTGCGGAGTGTGGTTGAGGGACTGGCGGCGAGGCTCGCCGCCACCAGGGTTTCGGGCCGCGACCTGGCCCAGTTGACCAGATACACGGAGGAGATGGTCGCCGCGGCGCGGCGCAAGGACACGGAAGCCTTCGTAGCGAGGGACCTGACCTTCCACGAGCTGATCTGGACCCGGTCCGAGCACAAACGGCTGCTCAAGGTCCTGGACGGGATCCGCACGCTCACGCGGCTCTTCATGGTGATCTCCAAGCACGCGCTGACGACCGACGAGCAGCTGGTTCAGGAAGCCGAGGGCCACAAGCCCATCATCGAAGCCTTGGGCGCCCGGGACGCGGAGCGGGCCGAAGCCGTGATCAGGGCCCACATCACTCAGGCCGGGGAGCGGGTAGCGAAGTATCTGCGCGAGAGAGAGCAGAAGGAAGAAGCGACCTCTTAGGCGACCGACGCTTCGTCCGGTCCCCCTGGCAAGGAGGTAAGATCGTGGCCGAGTCGCTTTTCGCCCTGAACGGCCCCTCGCTGGTGGTCTTCGGCGACGGTGCCCTGGGAGACATCGGGGCCCTTGCCCGCAAGCTGTCCGGAACGCGGGCGTTGATCATCACCGACCCCAACGTGGTGCGCAACGGGACAGTCCAGGAGGCGACCAGGCGACTCGAAGAAGCCGGTCTTACAGTGCGCTGCTGGGACGGGGTGGTGGAGGAGCCCTCGACCGCCATGGTGGCGGCCTGCCGCGAGTGGGCCAGGCAGGAGCGCTTTGACTTGCTCCTCGCACTCGGAGGCGGCAGCGTCATGGACCTGGCCAAGGTGGTCGGGGTGCTCATGAGCCACGGCGGCACCGTCTACGACTACTTCGGCCCGGACCTGGTTCCCGGGCGGGGCCTTCCGACCATCATGGTTCCGACCACGGCCGGCACTGGAGCAGAGACGACTCCCAACGCCATCATCCGGGATGAGCAGGACGGGGCGAAGAAGGCGCTGGTCAGCCGCCACCTGGTACCCGACGCGGTGGTGCTGGACCCCCGCACCACGGTCTCGCTGCCACCGACCGTCACCGCCGCCACCGGCCTGGACGCCCTCACGCATTCGGTGGAGTCTCTGGTCGGGCGACGGGCAAACCCCTTGAGCGACGGCGTGGCGCTGGAGAGCATCCGCCTCATCTTCGGTGCGCTGGACCGGGCGGTTCAGGACGGCCGGGACCTTCCGGCACGTTCCGACCTCCTCATGGCCAGCTTCCTAGGGGGGGTTGCCCTGAGCGTGGCCGGGACGGCGTCCGTCCATGCCCTGGCCTACGGACTGGGCACCTTCGGGGTCGCCCACGGGGTGGCCAACGGGCTGCTTCTGCCCGTCACGCTGGAGTTCAACGCCCCGGCCTGCGAGGCGAAGCTGGCCCGGATGGCCGAAATGATCGGGGCGGCGGCAGGGGCTGGTTCCCCGGGTGAAGCCGCAGCGCGGGCCGTCCAGGCTATCGCCGCCCTGGTCGCCCGGCTGCCGGTGCCGCACCGGCTGGCGGAGCTGGGGCTGAATGCTGATCACCTTCCTCACGCCGTTGAAGTCGCGCTGAGTAATGCGCGCTTGTTGGATAACAGTCCCCGGGAGATAGGCCGGTCCGAAGCCATGGCGGTCTACCGCCGCCTGCTTTGACGGGCGTCGGGAGCGGGGAAAACGTGCGCAAAGGGGGGGATGACCGGTTCGCTTATTGGTCGGGTTCCATCGTCGAGGGTACAGGTGAGTGTCTGAAAGGAGGCGAAGGCCGAATGTCTTGGTCGAACGTGAGAAGTCCGGTATTGAGGGCTCTGTTGACCGTGGTGGTGCTGCTCCTGGCCGTGCCGCTCGCGGCGTTGGCCGCCGAGAAGAAGGAACTGGTGATCACGCTCCCCGGAGGGTCGTACGAAGTCGGCTGGAAAAAGAACGTCCTCGAGCCCTTCTCGAAGAAGTACGGCGTCACTTTCCGGATCGTGCCGGGCCTGACGATGGAGACCGTGGCCAAGATGAGAGCCCAGAAAGGCAACCCGGAAATCGACGTCGTCACGCTGGACACTGTGGGCGCCCTGCAAGCAGAAGCCGAGGGACTCTTCGAACCGATCGACCCTTCCCGTATCCCCAATATGGCGAAGATGTACCCGATCTTCAGGAATCGCAGCAAGAATTTCGTGTACTACAAGTACAGCACTCAGGTGATCGCCTATAACACCGAGAAGGTCAAGAAACCCCTTTCCTACGAAGACCTTTGGAAGCCCGAATACAAGGGACACGTCGCCATTCCCGACATCAACACCTCTCATGGCGTGACCTTCCTCATGATGGCCGCGCGGATGAACGGCGGAAGTGAGAAGAAGATCGAGCCGGGGATCGAGAAAATCAAGACTCTGAAGCCGAACCTCTACACCATCTGGACCGCCCACGATCAACTGGCGCAGCTCTTCGCCCGGGAGGAGGTGTGGATCGCCTACTGGGTCAGCGACCGGGTGCCGAACCTCATGGACGCCAAGATCCCGGTGAACTGGGTGATCCCGAAGGAGAGCGCCTATCTGGTTGACACGGTCCAGGGCATACCCAAGGGCTGCAAGAACAAAGAGCTGGCGGAGAAGTACATCGACTTCGTGCTCAGCGCCGAGGTGCAGGCGGCCAACGCCAGAGACATCTACCTCGGTCCGGTTAACATGGAAGCCGTCAAGCTGCTGAGCAGTGAAGATCAAAAGAAGCTGCCTTTGGGTGAGGACCTGGTCGCCAATCTGATCCCCGTCGACTGGCAGTACGTTAACACTGTACGGCCCGCGTGGACAGAGTTGTGGAACAGGGAAATCGCACGGTAAAGTCCACACCGCAGGCGGGTGAGAGGGTACCTTGCCGCCCAAGCACCTAGGAAGGAGATCCTGCCGTGAAAAAGATCATGCTTGAAGAAATGACTTGGCCGGAGGCCAAAGAGGCCTTCTCCCGCACGGACGTAGCCATCATCCCGACCGGCAGCATCGAGCAGCACGGCCACCACTGTCCCCTGGGCACCGACATCATCATCGCGCGCACCATCGCCAAGAGGCTTGGGGAGAAACTCGGCGACGTCATCGTCGCGCCCCCTGTCTCCTACGGCTTCTGCGAGTACCACCAGGGGTTCGTCGCAGTGAGCGTCCCCAACGAGGCTTTCTACCTAACCTTCAAGGGGATCGTCGACAGCCTCATGAAGTACGGCATCAAGTACTTCGTGGTCATCAACGGCCACGGGGGGAACAAGCCCAACATAGACCGGGTCTCGGTGGAAATCCGGCCCAAGGGTGGTCTTTTGACCCACATCCAGTGGTGGGAGACGGTGGGAGCCCTGGACAAGAAGTGGCTGGCCGTGGGTCACGCCGACATGATCGAAACCTCCGCGGTCTGGGCCTGCATGCCGGAAGCCATGCGGATGGACCAGGCGAAGCCCCACGAACCGATCCCGTTGACCGACGAGATTGAGATCCTGGCGCCGAGCCGCATCAGGTTCCGTGGCCAGATCATGCCGGTGTGGACCTATACTCACGAGGCCACCCGGACCGGCAACTTCGGCGATGATCCGAACACAGGTTCCAGGGAGATAGGCGAAGAGGCCCTCTCGACGCTGGTGGATTTCCTGGCGGACTACGTAAAGGCCTTCCGAAAGATCAAGCTCTAGGGTAACCCCGCAAGAGGCGGCCTGCCTCCCGAGTGCCTCCGGAAGCGGGGGCACTCGGGAGGCCTAACAAAGGTGGGAGGCAGGTATGGAAGGAACCAAGAGGACCGTCTTCTGGCTGGTCCTTCCCATGTTGCTCGAGGTAGTGGCCCTGTTTGTCATCCCTCTCCTGGTTCTCTTTCGCTACAGCTTTTATCCCTTTGTCCCGGGGCAGGGACTGGTCACCGGTTTCGTCCTGAAGAATTACAGCAAGTTCCTGTTCGACTCGTATTACCTGGAGATCCTTGTCCGCACCCTGTGGCTGGGTTTTCTGGTCGCTTTCTTCGCCTTGCTCTTGGGTTATCCGCTGGCGCTGTTCCTGGCGAAGTCCAACTCCCGCTTTAAGACCGTGCTGCTCATCCTGGTGGTCCTGCCGCTCTTGAGCAGCGCCGTTATCAGGACGTACGGGTGGATGATCCTCCTCGGCACCAACGGCCTGGTCAACAAGCTCCTGCTCCAGCTCGGGCTGGTCTCCGCCCCGGTCAAGTTCATGTACACCCTCCGCGGCGTGGTGGTCGCCTTGACCGAGGTGCTCCTGCCGTTCATGGTCCTGACTCTGGTCCCGGTGATCCGCAACATCGACCGGAGCCTGGAAGAAGCCGCCCTGGGCCTGGGGGCGAGCAAACTCCGGACGTTTCTCACGGTGGTGTTCCCCTTGAGCCTTCCGGGGGTGGCCGCCGGGTCCATCTTCGTCTTCGTCCTGGCGATCAGCTCGTTTGTGACGCCGAGCCTGATGGGCGGGCCGTCGGTGCGGGTGATGTCCAGCCTGGTCCGGGAGCAGGCGATCAGCCTGCTTAACTGGCCGTTTGCGGCGGCGGTGTCGCTGGTGCTGCTGGTCGTGGTGACGACCCTGGTAGCGCTTTACCAGAGGGCGCTGATCTCGGCCGGAAAGTGGGAGGTGCCCAAATGACGAGGTACCGGAAACCCCTGACGAGCCTCGTGGGGGCGTGCACCACTTCCCTGGTGCTCCTGGCGATCTACCTGTTCCTTCTGGCGCCGCTCCTCGTGGTGGTGCTCATGGCGTTCAACACCAGCTCCTACATGGTCTTCCCCCCCGAGGGCTTCACCTTGAAGTGGTTCGTGGCTTTCTTCCGGGACAGCATGTTCGTGGAGGCTCTTAGGACGAGCGCCGTCCTCGGTGTCACGTCGGCTGCGGTGGCCACGGTGATCGGGGTGCCCGCCGCCCTGGCCCTGGTGCGGTACCGCTTCCGGGGCCGGGAGTTTCTGAACTCGCTGTTCCTGGCGCCCATCCTTTTCCCGGGGGTCGTGCTCGCCATCGCCCTCCTGGTCTACTACAGCAGGCTGAAGATCTTAGGCAGCTTCATCGGGCTGGTCCTGGCCCACGTGCTGGTCATCGTGCCGTACGTGATCCGGACCGTCAGCGCCAACCTGTACGGCGTCGATGAGGCGCTGGAGGAGGCCTCGCTGAACCTGGGGGCCGGCCGGTGGCGGACCTTCTTCGAGATCACCCTGCCGCTGATCCGGTCGGGGATGGTCTCGGGGGCGATCTTTGCCTTCATCATGTCCTTCGACGAGCTGGTGATCGCCCTCTTCCTCTCAGGCGCCCGGATGACCACCCTGCCGGTCAGGATCTTCAACTTCCTCGAATACAACAGCGATCCCACGATCGCCGCGATTTCCACGGTCCTTCTGTGCGTGACCTTGCTGGTCTCGGTCTTCGTGCCCCCCCGCTACCTGGGGTTCTAAGGGCTTGAGCAAGGTCGGACCTTAGCTCTTGAGAGGTGAGAGCCATGGTTGATCTGGAACTGCGGTCGGTGTCCAAGAAGTATGCCGGGAGTGAAGTCCTGGCCGTGAACAACGTCTCCCTAGAGATCGAGAAGGGGGAGCTGCTCTGCCTTCTGGGACCGAGCGGCTGCGGGAAGACGACGCTGCTCCGGATGATCGCCGGCTTCGTGGAACCTACCGCCGGGTCCATCCTGGTCAAGGGCCAGGACATCACCCAACTCCCGCCCAACAAACGCAATCTGGGCATGGTCTTCCAGAGCTACGCCCTCTTCCCTCACATGACGGTGCTGGCCAATGTGGAGTATGGGCTGCGCATGCGGCGGATCCCTCGGACCGAGGCGAGGACCCGGGCCCGGGAAATGCTCGAGATGGTGGGGCTGTTAGAGCTCGAACACCGATACCCCCGGCAGCTCTCCGGCGGCCAGCAGCAGCGGGTGGCCCTGGCTCGCGCCATGGTCATCCTTCCCCAGGTGTTGCTGCTCGACGAGCCTTTGTCCAACCTGGACGCCAAGCTCCGGCAGCAGATGAGGATCGAGATCCGGCGCATCCAGAAGGAGGTGGGGATCACCTCTATCTTCGTGACGCATGATCAGGAGGAAGCCCTCACACTGGCCGACCGGATCGTCGTCATGGATAAGGGCGAGGTCCGGCAGGTCGGTTCGCCGCAGGACGTCTACGACCACCCCGTCAGCCGCTTCGTGGCCAATTTCATCGGCACCTGCAACTTCCTGAACGGTGTGCTTGAGGCGCTTCCAGCCGGATCTGAGCCGGCGGTGCTCAAGACGGACAGCGGCCTGCGGCTGTGGTGCAAGGGGGTTCCCGGTCTCGCCACCGGGCAGCGGCTGTGCGTGGCGGTCCGACCAGAACACCTGGAATTGGCCCCGGCTGCGGAGGCCGAAAGGGAGTCCGCGCCGGGCGTGAACGCGGTCCGTGGCCGAATCGAGCACGTATCGCACCTCGGTTCGATCGTCGAGTACCACGTGGTGCTCCCGGGCGGTGAGCGGCTCAGGGTGCAGCAGCAGTCGGCTCAATCTGCGCCTTCCGTCGCGGAGGGCGGGACGGCGACCGTCAAGTGGGCCGTTCAAAGCAGCATGTGCTTCCCCGAATAAGGAGGTGACTGGGCTGAGCGCCCGGGTCGCCATCGTAAAGGCCGACGATTTCAGCCCTGCCGCCGTGGAGGCCAGGACCCGCTGGCTCATCGAACTCCTGGGGGGAGTGGACTCCCTCCTGCCTCCGCGTGCCCACAAGGTCTTGCTCAAACCCAACGTGGTGCTGGCGGAGGAGTGGGATCGGACGGCGGTCACCACCAACCCTTGGGTGGTCCTGGCGCTGGCCCGGCTCTTCAAGGAAGCCGGAGTCGAGGTGCTCATCGGCGAGGGAACATCCGGGGTGAACAGCGGACCGGTCTTCGCCAAGTTGGGCTGGGACCGGTTGGCCCAGGACGCCGGCGTCCCCCTGCTCGACTGCAAGGGTGACGAGGGGGTCGAGGTATCCCTGCCCGAGGGCCGGATCAAGAAGTCCGTCCGGGTGCCCAAGGCCCTCCTGGAGTGCGACTACCGGGTGAGTGTGGCCAAGATGAAGACCCACTGCGAAACCATGGTGACCTTCTCGCTCAAGAACATGAAAGGCATCATGTCCTCCGACCGTGAGCGACGGGAGATGCACTTTCTGGACATAAACGAGACCCTCGTCGACCTGAACACCGCCTTCAAACCCCACCTCGCCGTCGTGGAAGGACTGGTGGCCATGGAGGGCGTCGGGCCCGGTCCCACCGGGAAGCCATTCAAGCTCGGTGTTCTGGTCGGCGGGCTTGACGCCGTGGCTGTCGATGCGGTCTGCGCCGGGATCATGGGCTTCGACCCATACGAGGTGAAGCACATCGCCCTGGCGGCCGAGCGGGGGCTGGGGACGTGCGATTTGGCCGGGATCGAGGTGGTCGGCGCCCGCCTTGAGGACGTCAGGCCGGCTGGCGTCGAGCGGCCCCCGGTGACCTTGGACTCACTCCTTCCCGACACCCGGGTCAGGGTGGTCAAGGGCAATCCCTGCAGCCACTGCAGCATCGTGCTGGCTTCGTGCCTGTCGACCTTTGTGCCGCAACAAGTCTCCGCCGACCTCCTGCGCAACGGCCCGCCGGTCGATATTCTGGTGGGCCCCGGAGCCGTCCCCTCGGACGATCCGAGCCGGATCCAGGTGGCGGTCGGCACCTGCCTGGCCAAGTACCGGGACTGCCTGGCGTACTCCCCGGGCTGCCCGCCGTGGGCCAGGGAGACGACCAGGGTGATTGTGGAGGCCTTGTTGCAGGGGGCGGGTGCGAAGCCTTAAAGGTTCAGAGAGGAGAGGAAAGATGCTCACACGCAAGACCATCGCTGAACACGAGGTGAGGGAGGTCGAGCTGCCCAAACGAAAGGTGAAGCTGCTCGTCGGGCCGGAGACCTTGGGGAGCCAGGGGCTCAATTTCGGGGTGACCGAGGTTCCCCCGCATACCGCCATGGACTTTCACGTCCATGAGGGTGCCGAGGAGATCATCTACATCCTCTCGGGGTGGGGCGAGGTGGTTGTCGACGGCCAGACTGAGCCGCTCAAACCGGGTACCGCCGTCTACTTTCCCCGCCAGGCGAGCCACAGCGTGAAAAACCTGAGCGACGAGACCATGAAGTTCACTTTCTGCTTCTCTCCGCCCTTCTGGGTGGGGGGCGGGCAGGCAGAGTAAGTGCCGCCGGGTCTGAGGAAACGGCTTGAATTCGGACAACAGGGGGGAGAGGTATGGATTACTACCAGATGGGTCCAGTGAAGGTGAAACCCGGAACGACAGCCTTCGGCCACGTCCCGGTGGCCAACCGGCCGGACGGGACGATGGTCAACCTGCCGGTCATCGTCGCCCATGGGGTCGAGCCGGGACCGACTCTGGTCGTGGGAGCCTGTTGCCACGGAGACGAACACGAAGGCACCATGACCGTCATCCGGCTCGGACGGGAGATCGATCCCCAAAGGCTGAAAGGCACCTTCATCGGGGTGCCGGTCATCAACGTGCCGGCCTTCCACAACATGCGGCGGGGCAACCCGTACGACCTGTACATCCTGGACATGAACCGCATCTTCCCCGGCCGGCCGGACGGCTTCCTCACCGAGCGGATCGCCCACACCTTCTTCCAGGAGATCGTGTCGCGCGCCGACCTGCTCATCGACCTCCACTCTGGGGCGAACATCCTGGTCCAAACGGAACTCGTCTGCTATGAGCGACCCGACTCCCTGGAACTGGCGAAGGCGGTCGGCGGACCGTGGGATATCCTCTGGAAAGGCGACACCTTCGGCTCGGGCACCTCGAACGGCGCCGCGGCCCGGCTGGGTATCCCCTCCGTCATGCTCGAACTGGGCGGGGCCGGCGGGCGGTTCGACCACTTCGAGGAGAATGTGGACAAGTTCGTGCACGGCATTGCCAACGTGATGAAGCACTTCAGAATGCTCGAGGGGACTCCCGACCTGCCCAGGGAGTACACGGTGGTTCAGATGCTGCCCTACCCCTGCAACCATGGGGGGCTCATCGTGCCGGAACCCGGCCTCCGGCTACGGCAATGGGTGAAGCAGGGCGAAAAGGTAATGAGCGTGATCGATTTCTTCGGGCGAGAGGTCGAGGAGATCCGGGCGCCCTTCGACGCCCTCGTCTGCGGCCGGCGCGTCTACCCCGTGGTCCACGCGGGGGAGTGGGCGATCTTCCTCGGCCAGCGGACCACTGAGTGACTGCCTCTCCTTTTTCAGCAATGCTTAAATTCCCGGGAGGGATTTCTGGCCGAGGTGTAGAACACCAATGCTGAAAAAAGCCGCCAGTATTTCAGTTCTGCTGAATGCAAGGGCGCCGGAAGGCGTGCCGCCAGGGCAGCACAAAGGGGAGGTATGGTGATGGAGAAGTACAGTCTGGGGACAGCCTGCGCAGAACCGGGGACCACGGCCTTCGGTCACGTCCCGGTGGTCAACCGCCCGGACGGGACTATGATCAAACTGCCAGTCATCGTGGTCCACGGGACCCAACCGGGACCGACCCTGGTGGTGGGGGCCTGCTGCCACGGTGACGAACACGAGGGGACCATGTCCGTCATCCGGCTCGGCCAGACGCTGGACCCGAAGAAATTGAAGGGTACCTTCATCGGAGTTCCGGTGATCAACGTGCCGGCCTTCCACAACATGCGCCGGGGCAACCCATACGACCTGTACATCCTGGACATGAACCGCATCTTCCCCGGCCGGCCGGACGGCTTCCTCACCGAACGGATCGCCCACGTCTACTTCGACCAGATCATTTCCCGGGCCGACCTGGTGATCGACCTGCACTGCGGGGCCAATATCCTGGTGCTCACAGAGCACGTCTGCTACGAACGGCCGGAATCGCTCGAGCTGGCCAAGGCCGTAGGAGGCACGTGGGACATCCTCTGGAAAGGCGCCCCGTTCGGGTCGGGGACGACTATGGGCGGCTGCGCCCGCTACGGCATCCCGGCCATCGGGCTTGAGGTCGGCGGGGCCGGCGGGCGGTTCGACCACTTCGAAGAGAGCATCGGCAAGATGGTTCACGGGATCACCAATGTCATGAAGCATTATGGGATGCTTGAGGGCACCCCGGACGTTCCCGAGAAGTACACCGTGGTGGACCTCTTGCAGATGCCCTGCAACTACGGCGGAATCGTGGTTCCCGAGCCGGACTTCGCCCTGCGCAAGAGGGTCAAGGCCGGTGACAAACTCATGCGCATCATCGACTTCTTTGGCCGGGAGCTTGAGGAGATCCGGGCGCCCTTCGACGCCGTCGTGACCGGCAGGCGCGTGTACCCGGTGGTTCACGCCGGGGAATGGGTCGTCTTCCTGGGCAGAGAGACCGAGGAGTAGTCTGTTCGTTACCGGGCCCGCCGGGCGGGGGTCCGGGGCGACCTGCCTGCGAGAGGGGGGGAAGGGCATGCCCGCGGCAACCGTGGCTGTCGTCCATACCGCTCCGGTGACTATCGAACCGCTCAAGAGCTGCTTTGCCCGATTGTTGCCCGAGGTGAGGGTTATCAATATCGCGGACGACAGCCTGATCGCTGACGTTCTGGCGGCCGGCGGCGTGACCAAGGCCGTGGCCAGGAGGATGCTCTCCTATTTCTCCGTCGCCGAGAGCATGGGCGTCGACGTCATCCTTAACGCCTGTTCCTCGGTGGGAGAGACCGTGGACCTGGCCCAGGCCCTGATCAGCGTACCGATCGTCAAGATAGACGAGGCGATGGCGGAGAAGGCGGTGGAACTCGGCTCCACGATCGCCGTGGTGGCGACGGCCAGGACCACGCTCGACCCGACGGTCCGCCTGATCCGGAACAAGGCTGGCGCCCGGGGGAAGGCGGTGGGAGTTTCGGGGACAGTGGTCCCCGGAGCCTTCGAGTGCCTTCTGGCCGGGAAGGGTGAGGAGCATGACTGGCTGGTTCTGACGAAAATCAGGGAAGCAGCCGAGACGGCGGACGTAGTGGTGCTCGCCCAGGCCTCCATGGCCCGGCTGATCCCACGCCTCGAAGGCGGGGTGCACGTCCCGGTCCTGTCCAGCCCGGAACTGGGGGTGGCCAGGGTCAGGCAGGTGCTCGAGGAACGGGCAAGTCCGGTGGGCCGAAAGGGGGCGGCGCAGTGAAGTACAGAGCCCTCAAAGAGGCGATCCGGCGGGGAGATCTGGTGACCGGAACCTGGGCGCAGATCGGAAGCCCAGAGACCGTCGAGATCCTGGCCCATTCGGGGTTCGACTTCCTCATCATCGACACGGAGCACGGCTACTTCGGCGTCGAGGGGGCGGAGAACCTCATCCGGGCGGCCGACGCCGTGGGGGTTCCGGTCATCGTCCGGGTGCAGGACAAGAACCCGACGCTGATCATGAAAGCCCTCGACCTGGGCGCGCAGGGTATCCTCGTTCCCCAGGTTTCAACCAGGGAAGACGCCCTCCGGGCGGTTCAGGCGGCCAAGTACGGGCCCGAGGGTAACCGGGGAGCCTGCCCGTGTGTGCGCGCCGCCGGCTACCTGACGGACGACTGGTCGGCTTTCGCCCGGCGCTCCAACGAGGATACGCTCGTCTTTCTCCTGGTCGAGGGCGTGGACGGCGTCAGGAACTTCGAGGAGATCGCCAGCGTGGACGGGGTGGACGCCATCATGGTGGGGCCGTTCGACCTGTCTGTGGCACTGGGCGTCGGCGGACAGATGGACCATCCGCTCGTCATGGAGAAGATGGAGCAGATGGTCAGGATCGCCCGGGAAAAGGGGGTCGCCACGGTCTCCGTGGTGTTCGACCCGGACCTCGAGCGCATGGCGGACAAGGCCGCGGCCTGGATCAGGAAGGGTGTCCGGATCGTCACGGTTGAAACCGACAAGATCATGCTGTCCCACGTCTTCCGGCTGGTAGCCAAGGCTCTAAACCAGCTAAGGGAGAGCGAGTCAGGGGGTTGCGACAGATGCAAGGCGATGCGGAGCTGGGACGGAAGCTCCGGGAGTTGAGGAAGACGCGGCGCATCACGCTGCAGGAGTTGGCGGCCCGCTGCGGACTCTCAGCGAGCTTCATCAGCCAGGTGGAACGGGGTCTGGTCTCGCCGTCCATCGCGGCGTTGAAGAAGCTGGCGAAGTCCCTGGAGATCCCGATGGGTTACCTGTTCGGCAGCGAGCCGAGCGAGGGCGACGTGGTAGTGCGTCGGGACAAGCGGAAAAGGCTGCTTCTTCCCCACCTGGACGTGACCTATGAACTGCTCACCCCGAACCTGGTGAACAAGAAGGCGGAGTTCGTCCTCATCACGATCGACCCGAAAACCTACACCCCCAAGAAGCCGCTGGCTCACGAAGGGGAGGAGTACGGGCTCGTGCTCAAGGGGACAGCCAAGGTCACCCTCGGCGCCAAGGAGTACATCTTGTCCGAAGGCGACAGCATCTGGTTCCAGGCCCTGCAGCCGCACATGGTAGACAGCTACGGCGACGAGGAGACGGTTCTGGTATGGGTCTTGACGCCTCCGGGCTGGACGTGAGGCGGTGAACTTAACAGAGCACAAGCGGGTGGTGGACGACTTTGGCGGACGTGCAGTTGAAATCAGTGAGCAAGGTTTACGGCAGGAACGCGGTGGTGAACGATATCTCCCTGGACGTGGAGCACGGGGAGCTCTTGACCCTGGTGGGCCCCAGCGGTTGTGGGAAGACGACCACCCTGCGCATAGTGGCAGGGTTCGTCAAGCCTACCCACGGGGCGGTGTACATTCAGGGGAAAGACGTCACGGAGATCCCGCCCCATCGGCGTGACACCGGCATGGTCTTCCAGCAGTACGCCCTCTTCCCCCACATGACCGTCCAGAAGAACGTGGAGTTCGGACTGGCCATGAGAAAAGTCGGCGCCCGGGAACGCAACACGCGGGTCGGCGAGGCGTTGGAGCTTGTAGGCCTGGCCCACCTGAAAGACCGGTACCCGCGGCAACTCAGCGGGGGGCAGCAGCAGCGTGTAGCTCTGGCGCGCGTCCTGGTCATCCGACCCAAAGTGCTGCTCTTCGATGAGCCTTTGTCCAACCTGGACGCGAAGCTGCGTCTGGAGATGAGGTTGGAGATCCGCCGGCTCCAGCAGGAGGTCGGGATCACCTCGATCTTCGTGACCCACGACCAAGAGGAAGCGATCACCATTTCCGACAAGATCGCGGTCATGAACTTCGGCCGGATCGAACAGACGGGCACGCCGATGGAGATCTTCAGCCGTCCCGCCACGCCTTTCGTGGCTGACTTCGTGGGGACCTCGAATTTCCTCGAAGGGAAGCTCGCAGCGATGGAGGGCGACTGCGCCATCTTCGAGAGCGCCGGGGGCCTGCGGGTCAGACTGGGGCCCAGCCCCGGGTTGGCCGCGGGAGACAACCTCGTGATCGCCGTCCGGCCGGAGAAAATCATCCTCGCTGAGCCGGCCGCGCTTCCCGGGACGGAGAACGTGTTTGAAGGTGAGGTGGCGGAGACCACCTGGATGGGCCCGCTCACCCAGTACCTGATTCTGCTCAAGCCGGGGAACGAGAAGCTGGTAGTCAAGCAACAGAACCTCGACACCTCGCGGATCTTCCGTAAAGGGGAAAAGGTCAGCGTGCGGTGGTTGCCCGAAAACTGCCTCCGGTTCAAGAAGTAAGGCCCGCTTTCTTCAGGGAGGAGGTGAGAACTCAACAGGTTTGGCCGGACGCCGTCAAGTCCCTCAGCAGCATCTCGGTACGGGAGGTTATGAGAAGTGAGTAAGATCGGTACAAGAAGGCTGCTCTTGATTGTCTTGACCGCCGTGGTCCTGAGTGCGGTATGCCTGCCGGCCGCCGCCAAGGAAATCCTGGTCGTCACGGTCCCTGGAGGTTCCTTCGAAATCGGCTGGAAGAAAAACGTCATTGAGCCGTTCGAAAAGCAGTATAACTGCGAGGTGGTCATCGATCGCAGCCTGACCATGCAGACCCTGGCGAAGCTGCGGGCCCAGAAAGACAATCCGCAGGTCGACGTGGTCGGGATGGACGAGGTAGCTGCCACTCAGGCTGCCGCCGAAGGGCTTCTGGAGAAGCTCGACCCGGCCAAGATCCCGAACCTCAAGAACATCCACCCGTTCTTCAAGGTGGACAACCCCTATTACGTCAAGTACCTCTACGTAAGCCAGGTCATCGCGTATAACACCGACTACATCAAGACCCCGCCCACCTCGTACGAGATCCTGTGGGATCCCAAGTACAAGGGGCGGGTCGCCATCCCGGACATCAACACGTCGCACGGCATCTACCTGCTCTTGATCGCCGCCAAGATGAACGGGGGCGGTCCGAAGAACATCGACCCCGGCTTTGAGAAGATCAAGAGCCTGATCCCCAACATCTACACCTACTGGACGTCGCATGATCACCTGGCGAAGCTGTTCGCCCAGGGGGACATCTGGCTGGCGACCTGGAGCTCCGACCGGGCCCAGAGCCTGGCCGAGACCGGGGCGCCGATCGCCTGGGTGATGCCCAAGGAGGGTTCGCACTCCATCGAGTCCACCATGGCCATCGCGAAGGGCAGCCCCCATAAGGATCTGGCGGAGAAGTACATCAACTTCTCTCTCAGCAAGGCCGCCCAGCTCGGCAATGCGCGGGACATCCACCTCGGACCCACGATCAAGGTGGACGTCCCGGCTGACCTGGCCAAGGAGCTTCCGGTATCGGAGAAACAGATGTCGCTCCTCATCCGGCCCGACTGGGTGTACATCAACACGGTTCGTCCCGAGTGGGTCGACCGGTGGAACAGGGAGATCTTGAAGCAGAAGTAGGGTGTGAGGCACGCCCGGGTGGAAGGCTCCGGCCTTCCACCCGGCGGGCCGCGCTGTCGCAGAGGGGCGTGGCGAAGGAGGGTGCATCGTGACTGCCGTGGACAAAGCGGCGACCAAGCTCCGCGGGAAGACACCCGTGCTCCTGGTTCTGCCGACCTTCATTCACTTTTGCCTCTTTTTCATCGCTCCCTTGTGCCTCTTGCTGGTCTACAGCTTTTACCGCTTCGTGCCGGGTGGAGCGATGGAGGAGACCTTCGTACTGGAGAATTATGCGAAATTCATCCTGGACCCGTACTACCGCGGGATCGTGCGCGACACCATCCTGCTTGGGGCAGAGGTGGCTTTCTTCACCCTGATCCTGGGCTACCCCCTCGCCTACAAGCTGGCCCGGACCCGGTCGCGGTTCAAGGGTTTCCTCTACCTCCTGGTAGTGATGCCCCTGCTCACCAGCGCGGTCGTCCGGACCTACGGCTGGATGGTCATCCTCTCCCGGAACGGCATCGTGAACAGCTTGCTGCTCAAGTGGGGGTTCATTGAGCAGCCGCTCCGCCTCATGTATAACAGGCTGGGGGTGGTCATCGGTCTCACCGAAGTGTTGCTGCCGTTCATGACGCTCGCCCTGGAGAGCGTGCTCCGGAACATGGACCCGGCCCTGGAGGAAGCCGCGCACGATCTGGGCGCCAACAGCCTGCAGACCTTCCTGCGGGTGACCCTTCCGCTCAGCCTGCCCGGGGTGGCCACCGGTTCGGTTCTGGTCTTCATCATGGCCATCAGCGCCTTCGTCACACCGACGTTGATGGGAGGTCCGCAGGTCAGGGTGCTCTCGACCGTCGTCTACGAGCAGGCCCTCAGCCTGGTGAACTGGCCCTTCTCGGCGGCCGTCGCTTTTACCCTGCTCGCCTTGGTGGGTGTCCTCATCTTCGTCTACAACAAGCTCCTGATTTCGGGCAAGTCGTGGGAGGTGGCCCAATGAACGCGGTGTCCAAGCCGGCGCCCGCCCGGCCCGAACCACGCCCGGCGTTGCCCTGGCGCCGCCTGGGGGAGGGGCTGTCGCAGGTCCTGCAGAACCTTCTGATCGCCTTGATTTACGCCTTTCTCCTGGCGCCGATCATCGTCGTGGTGATTGTGTCGTTCAGTGAAAGTGCCTACCTGGTCTTCCCTCCCAAGGCCTTGTCTCTCCGCTGGTACGTGGCTTTCTTCTCCGATTCGGACTTCGTGAGAGCACTGAAAAACAGCCTCATGGTGGGCGCCACTACCGCCCTCATCTCGTCGACACTCGGTATCCTGGCCTCCATCGGGCTGGTCAAGTACAAGTTTCGCTTTCGCGACCTTCTGAACTCACTCTTTCTTTCGCCCTTGACCTTCCCGGCCATCGTGCTGGGCATCGCCATGGTGGTGTTCTACGCCAAGGTCAAGCTGTCGGGCACCTTCTGGAGCCTGGTCTGCGCCCACGTCGTCCTGACTGTCCCGTACGTCATCCGGACCGTGTCCGCCAGCCTCTACGGGTTTGACAACGTGCTGTTGGAGGCGGCGGCCAACCTGGGAGCCAGTCCCTTTACGGCGTTCCGCCGGGTCATGCTGCCGCTCATCAAGGCCGGCGTGATTGCCGGGGCGATCTTCGCCTTCATCATCTCCTTCGACGAACTGGTGGTTACGCTGTTCATCGCCGGACCGCGGATGACCACGCTACCGATCAAGATCTTCAACTACATCGAATACACCAGCGACCCCACGGTGGCAGCCATCTCGTCCATCCTGATCGTCATCATGCTGCTCATCGGGGTATTCCTGCCGCGGAATTTCGTGGCGGCCTAGAGGGCGCTCGACGGATCCCGCCCTTTAGGGCAGGGACCTGCTTCGGACGCGTCGGTCGACAGTAGACCAGAGAGGAGGACTCGGCATGGCGAGGGACTTTGCGGTGGGTACGGCCAGCGCGGCACCAGGGACCAAAGCCAGGGGTTACGTGAAGGTGGGGACGAGGCCCGATGGGTCCCAACTGGCGATCCCGGTGGTGGTGATCAACGGGGCGGAAGACGGGCCGGTGCTTTGTGTGGACGCCATGGTCCACGGGGACGAACACGAGGGGATGCTGGCCCTGATTGAGCTGACGCGGACGATCGACCCCCGCGAGTTGAAGGGCAAGTTCATCGGTGTACCGGCGGTCAACGTCCCGGCGTTCGAAGCGATGCAGCGCGGAAATCCTCAGGACGTCTACATCTGGGACCTCAACCGGAACTACCCGGGGCGGCCGGACGGGTTCCTCACGGAGCGGATCGCCTACCTTCACCTGAACGAGATCGTGAGCCGGGCGGACCTCTCCATCTCCTTCCACTGCGGGGCCAACTACTTCTACCTGATCGAAAAGGTGTTGTACGAGGGTGAGGACTCGCTCGAGCTCGCCCAGTCCCTGGGTCCAGCCTGGGACGTGCTCTGGACCGGCGCCACCTTCGGGGAGGGCACCTTGACCGGGCAATGCCTGAAGCGGGGGATCCCGGCGGTCTCGGTGGAGCTAGGGGGAGCCAGCGGCCGGCTGCCGCAGAACTTCCTGCGCAACGTCGGCACAATGGTCGCCGGGGTGGAGAACGTCATGCGCCACTACGGCATGCTCACCGGCGAGGCGCGCTACGCCCCGGAGTGGTTGGTCATCAACGAGACTCAGGTCTGCGCCCAGAACGGCGGCCTGCTCCTCCCCGAACCCGACTTCGAGCTCAAGCGGATGGTCAAAGAGGGCACGACCCTGCTGCGCATCTACGACCTCTTCGGGGAAGAGGTCGAGCGGATCACCGCGCCGTTTGACGGTCTCGTCATGGGCTTGCGCACCTACCCCGCCGTGCACACCGGCGACTGGACGCTGTTCATCGGCAAGGTCGTCGATCGCCTGACTCAGCTGCGGAAGGGGGAGTTGAAGCGATGAAAAACGAGCTGACAGTCGGGACGGCCGCGGCGAAACCCGGCACCAAAGCGACCGGTTGGGTCAACGTGGGTACCCGGCCTGACGACACCCCGCTCAGCATCCCGGTGATCGTGCTGAACGGGACGGAGGACGGACCGGTCTTTTCGGTCAATGCCAGCGTCCACGGAGACGAGCACGAGGGTGTGGCCGCGGTGCTCCAGCTCTCCAAGACTTTGGACCCCCGGGAGCTCCGGGGCGCCCTCATCCTGGTGCCGTCGGTGAACCTGCCCGCCTTCGAGGCCATGCGGCGGGGCAACCCGGAGGACGTGTACGTCTGGGACCTCAACCGCACCTACCCTGGGTCGGACCGCGGCTTTCTCACCGAGCGGATCGCGGCGGCTCACTTGAACGAGATCGAGGCCAAGGCGGACTACTCGGTCTCCCTGCACTGCGGGGCCAACTACTTCTATCTGATCGGCAAGGTGCTCTACGAGGACGAGGCCTCCAAGGAGTTGGCGAAGGCCTTCGGCCCCGACTGGAAGTACCTGTGGGAGGGCCGGCCGTTCAGGCAGACCCTCAAGAGCGCCTGTATCAGCAGGGGAGTCAAGGCGGTCACCCTCGAGCTGGGCGGCAACGGGAATCGCCTGCCGGGCGTCTTCCGGCGCAACGTGGACACCATGGTCAAAGGCGTGCTGAACGCCATGAAGCATTTCGGGATGGTCGAGGGTGCCGCCGAGTACCCCGAGGAATGGATCGTCATCGAGGAAACGCAGGTCACGGCGAACCGGGGCGGGCTCCTGCTCGCCGACCCGCTCTTCGCGTTTGAGAAGCGGGTACCGGCGGGGACCACGGTGATGAGGGTGTACAACGTCTTCGGCGACGAGGTCGAGGAGATCAAGGCGCCCTTCGACGGAGTCCTGATGGGCCTCAGGACGTATCCCGCGGTGCACACCGGAGACTGGACCCTCTTCATCGGGAAGGTGAAGCGGGTGGAGAAGCGCTGAGGACCAGTTCTTAGGGGGTGAAAGGGAGATGTCTCGTGAGAGTCTGGAGGAGATGGCGAGGCTGATCCGCATCGACATCATCCGAAGCGCCTACGCTGCGCCGGGCGCCACCCATGAAGGCCCGGCTCTCTCCATCGCCGACATCTGTGCCGTGCTGTACTTCGAGGCTATGCGCCTGGACCCGCAAAACCCCGCCTGGCCTGACCGGGACCGGTTCGTACTGTCCAAAGGCCACGGTTACCAGGCGCTCTACTCGGCCCTGGCCCGCCGGGGCTTCTTCGACCTCAAGGAGCTGGAGACGCTCCGGCACCTGCACTCCATCCTCCAGGGGCACCCGGACATGCGAAAGACGCCGGGGGTGGATGCCACAAGCGGCTCGCTCGGCAACGGGCTGGGCATCGCGGTCGGCATGGCGCTCGCCGGCAGACTGGACCGGAAGGACTACGACGTGTTTGTGGTGCTGGGGGATGGGGAGATTCAGGAAGGCTCTATCTGGGAGGCGGCGATGGCGGCGGCCCACTACGGGCTCAGCCACTTGATCGCTTTTGTGGACCGCAACGGCTTCCAAAGTACCGGCACGGTGAACGAGACGATGAGGGTCGATCCTCTGGCGGAGAAGTGGCGGGCCTTCGGGTGGAACGTCGAGGAGATCGACGGCCACGACGTCTCGGCTATCGCGGCGTTCATCCAACGGGCCCGGTGCCAGGAAGGCCGGCCGAGCGTGGCCATCGCCCACACGGTCAAGGGGAAAGGCGTCTCGTTCATGGAGAACAACAACAAGTGGCACATGAGCGGCCTCACCCGGGAAGAGATGGAGCGGGCGTTGGTCGAGCTGGGCGCGGAGAGGGGTGACGCGGCATGACGCTTCGGATGTCCACCCGCGAGGGGTTTGGACAAGGGCTTCTGGCGGTCGGCCGGGAACGGAGCGACGTGGTCGTCGTGGCAGCCGACACCGGCAAGTCGATGAAGACCAACTACTTCGCGGCGGAGTTCCCCGACCGGGTCTTCGACACCGGCATCGCCGAACAGGACATGGTACTCGTGGCGGCCGGCCTGGCGACCACCGGGAAGGTGGCCTTCGCCACCACTTACGCCACGTTGGCCACCCTAAGGGCGTGCGAGCAGATACGGAGCTTCGTGGCCTATCCCAGGCTGAACGTCAAGGTGGTGGCCGGGATGTCCGGCCTTACCGGGGACCTGGAGGGTGTGACGCACCAGGGGATCGAGGACGTCGGGGTGATGCGGAGCATCCCGAACATGACCGTGGTCTGCCCGGCGGACGGAATCGCCGCCAAGAAGGCCGTGAAGGCGATCGCCGACCATCCCGGGCCGGTGTACATGCGGGTGGGCCGGAACGACACCCCCGTGGTGTACACCGAAGAGATGGAGTTCCGCCTGGGCGAGGTCGTCGTTCACCGGGACGGAGGTGACGACGTGGCCATCCTGGCCTCGGGGCTTGCCCTCCCGATCGCCCTGGAGGCGGAGAAGCTTCTGGCTGAGGAAGGGGTCAAGGCGAAGGTGGCGGAGGTCCACACGCTCAAGCCGATCAACACCGAAGCCGTAGTGGAGCTGGCCCGGGCCACCGGGGCGATCGTGACCGTGGAGGACCACAACGTGATCGGCGGCCTCGGCAGCGCGGTGGCGGAGGTGCTGGGTGAACACTACCCGTGCCGCCTGAAACGGGTCGGCATCCCCGACTGCTTCACCGAGTCCGCCCCGTACGAGGAACTCCTCGAGGCCTACGGCATCTCCGCCGCCGCCGTAAGCCGGGCGGCCAAGGAAGTAGCCCAAGAGAAGCGCCGGTAGGTGGCCGGGCCCCGAAGATCAGGTCCAGGCCGGGGGCCGGACGAGGAGAGGGAGACCACCATGCGACGTTCGACGCAGGAGATTACCTATCTCCTGCTCACCTTGACCGCCGTCATCTGGGGCGGCAACTATATCGCCAACAAGGTACTGATGAGGGAGTTGGCCCCTCTGACCGCGGCGGTGGTGCGTTTTGCCTCCGCCGCGGCCCTCATGCTCGTCGTCCTCGGGCTACGGCGCCAGCTGCGCCTCCTCACCCGGGCGGAACTCAAGGGCGTGGCGGGATTGGGGGTCATCTTCTTTCTGCATAACCTCTTCTATTACTTCGGACTCGAGCGGACGACCGCCATCAACGCCTCGCTCCTCATGGCCACGAGCCCGGTCATCACCTGTCTGCTCGCGGAACGCCTGGCGAAGGAGAGAGTCTCCCTGCTTCAACTGGCGGGCACCCTGCTGTCGCTGGGAGGGGTCTTCCTGGTGGTGACCGGCGAGGCGGGCGTTGCGGTCCGCCGCGTCGCCCTCAACGCCGGAGATCTGCTCATGCTGTTCTCGGCCGCCACCTGGAGCCTGTATTCCCTGCAGGGCAAGGGGTTGATGGCGACTCTCACGCCGCTTGAGACGACCGTCTACTCCTGGGTGGTGGGCACCGGACTGCTTCTGCCGGTCGCCTTCCTGTTCCGGAGCAGGGCGGGTCATTGGCTCCCGGTCTCAGCCCCGGGATGGTGGAGCCTGGCCTACGTGGTGGTGCTCAGCGCCGTGGTGGCCTTCAGTTGGTGGTACCGGGCCATCGACGCGGTGGGTGCCGCCCGGTCGTCGGCCTTCATCAACCTGGTCCCGCTCTCCGTCCTCATCCTGGCGGCTCTGCTCCTCGGCGAGACCGTCTCCTACTCCCAGGTGGGCGGGGCGGGCTGTATCTTGTTCGGGGTTTACCTGGCGTCCCTGCAAGAGACCCTGGCCGCGAAAACGGGCCGGGTTCGCTTCAGCGGTTAAGGAAGGATGCCGCGGGTGGGGCGGCGAAGCCCGCGGAGCGGGAGGAAGAAACCTTGATCGGGGTGGTGGCTGACGACGTCACCGGTGCCAACGACATCGGGACTATGTTCGCCAAGCACGGGTACCGGGTGGTGGTGTATTCGGATTACGCCGGGTTGACTCGCGGAGAGCTCGAGGGACACGGCGTACAGGTCTGTATCCTCAACACGGAAAGCCGCTACGACCCTCCGGCGGAGGCCTACGTCAAGGTGCGGGCCGCTACGGCCCGGCTGAAGGAGTTCGGCTGTTCCTTGTACATCAAGAAGACCTGCTCCGTCTTCCGCGGCAACGTCGGCGCCGAACTGGACGCCATGGCCGATGAGTTGGGGATTGCGTTTTCTTTGCTCGTGGCGGCCTTTCCCAACAACGGCCGGCAGACCCTGCACGGGTACCATTTCGTCCACGGGGTCCTGCTTGCCGACTCTGCTTTCGCCGCCGACCCCGTGCACCCGACCCGGGAGTCGAACCTGGCCCGGGTGGTCGAGGCGCAGTCGGGCCGCCGGGTGGAGATCATCCACCTGGAAGACGTGCGGGCGGGGAAGAGCGGCCTGGCCGCCCGGATAGCCGAAGTGCGGCGCATCGCCGGTTACGCCCTCTGCGACGCCCTCGATAACCGCGACCTGGAACAGATCGCCGAGGTGGCGGCGGGGGAGGCCATGCTGGGCGGCAGTTCAGCCATCGCTGAGTTTCTGCCTCCGTTCTTGCCCGAACGGCCGGCCGGCCGGCCGGCTCCGGAGGTCAAGGTCCCCGCCGGGCAGGGAATCCTGGTCGTGGCCGGGAGCGTGACGCCCCAAACCCGGGCCCAGTCGGAACACCTGGTTGCCCTGGGCTGGCCCGTGGTCACGCTGAACTCCCTCGACCTGCTGGTCCCGGCGGAGCGGGCCGTGACGGTCACCGCCGCCGCGGAGAGGCTCCAAGAAGCGCTGGCCGGAGGGAAGAACGCCCTGCTCCGCGTCACCAACAGCCGCGAGGAGGTCCAGGCCACCAAGGGGCGTGGCAGGCAGTTGGGCCTGAGCGAAGTGGAAACGAGCCGGGCAATTTCGCTGGCCCTGGCCGAAACCACCGAACGGGTGGTGAGAGCGCTGGACCTTAAGGGGCTGGTGGTGGCCGGAGGGGACACTGCAGCGATGGTTCTCGGCCGTCTCGGCATCACCGGCAACTTCGTGTTGGAGGAGATCGAGCCCGGGGTGCCGAGCGGCCGCACTTTGGGGGCACGGCGGATGCTCGTGGTGCTGAAATCGGGGAGCTTCGGCCGGCCCGAGTTCCTGGAGAAGGCTGTCCGCCATCTGAGAGCTTTGTCCGGCCGGAGTGACGGATAGGGCGGACCGCGGCAGTAGCTCGCCAACGACCGGGAGGGGGAGGCGGAGATGAACAAACAGGAGGCTCCTGTGCTGGCGATCACGATGGGGGACCCCGCCGGGATCGGGGCGGAGATCGTGGTGAAGGCCCTGGCCGACCCAGCCGTGGCGGGCCGTTTCAGGGTGGTGCTCTTGGGCGATGCGCGGTTCGTGGCCGACGCCCTCCGCTTCACCGGGTCGCCGCTTGAGCTGAAGGTGATAAGCGAGCCCCGCGAGTGCGAGGGGGAAGCCGGTATGGTCTACCTTATCGACTTCCACAATGCCGACCCGAGCCAGATCCCTTACGGGAGGGTCTCCCCACTGGCGGGGCGCGCGGCGTACGCCTACGTGGAGGCCGGGGTCAAGCTGGCGCTGGCTCGCGAGGTCGCGGCCATCGTGACCGGTCCGCTGAACAAGGAGGCGCTCAACCAGGGGGGCTACCACTTCAGCGGGCACACGGAAATCCTGGCCCACCTCACCGGGGCCCGGGACTATGCCATGATGCTGGTGCACGACCGCTTCCGCGTGCTGCACGTTAGCACCCACGTCTCGCTCCGCGAGGCGTGCGACCGGGTGCGCCGGGAGCGGGTGCTTACAGTTATCCGGCTGGCGCACGAGACCGGGCAGCGCCTGGGCCTGGCCCGGCCGTCCGTCGGGGTGGCCGGGCTGAATCCCCACGCCGGGGAGGGGGGACTCTTCGGTGACGAGGAGGTCCGCGAGATTGCACCCGCCGTCCGGGCGGCCCAGGCGGAGGGGATCAGGGCGGAAGGTCCCCTTCCGCCTGACACCCTTTTCCCAAAGGCCCGGGCTGGGCAGTATGACTTTGCGGTAGCCATGTACCACGACCAGGGGCACATCCCGATCAAAGTGGCCGGCTTCACGCTGGACGCGGCGAGCGGCCGGTGGTCGGCGGTGAGCGGAGTCAACGTGACCTTGGGGCTCCCGCTCATCCGGACGTCGGTCGACCACGGGACAGCCTTCGGAAAAGCGGGCAAGGGAACGGCAAACGCCCAGAGCATGATCGACGCCTTGCTGTTCGCCGCTCAACTGGCCGGGATCTCCGAGGGGCAGTCTCCATGATACCTGCGGGGAGCGAACATCGGATCACTTGAGCAGCAGGTCTTCTACAGCCGCCCGCAGGACTTCGGCGACGCTCCAGGCCTGAGCATAGCAGCCCCGCGGGTGGTGGGGCGGGTCACCGTCGTAGATCTCGGGGAGGGTGCCGAGGCAGTCCTCGGAGAGACGACCGGTCAGGCGGCGGAGGAGGGCGAGCCCTTCAGCCCGGGCGCCGTCACCGAAGAAGCGGACGAGGGCGGTGAGGTAAGGACCGAGGAGCCAGGGCCAGACGGTGCCCTGGTGGTAGGCGGCGTCCCGCTCGGCGGGGTGGCCGGTGTAGGCGCCCCGGTAGGCGGGGTGGCGGCGACAGAGAGTGCGGAGGCCGACCGGGGTGAGCAGCTCCTGCTTGATCCGGGCCAGGGCGCGGCGGGCGAGGGAGGTGTCCTCGACCACGGGGTGGGGCAGGCTCAGAGCCAGGAGCTGGTTCGGCCGAAGGGTTGGATCGGCCGGACCGGCGGGTGAGGAAGCGGGGGCCGGGGCGGCCACGTCGTATTCCGGATCCACCACGTCGTAGAAGTAGCCCCCCTCTTCGTACCAGAAGCGCTGGAGAAAGGCTTCCCGGGTGAAGGCGGCCATCGTCCCGTAGGCGGCGGCGAGCGGCTCCCGGCCGGCGAGGGAGGCGAGCTTCTCCATGGCCCGCAGGGCGTTGTACCAGAGGGCGGAGAGCTCGACCGGCTTGCCGGAGCGGGGGGTGACGGGCCGCCCGTCGACCCGGGCGTCCATCCAGGTCAGCGCCAGCCCTTCCTCGCCGGCGGCGAGCAAGCCGTCAGTGTCCTGCCGGATGCCGAACCGGGTGCCCTCCCGATATGCCGCCACGATGCCGGCCAGGACAGGAAAGAGCTCGCCCAGGACGAAGGCGGCGTCGCCGGAGTAGTCCAAATAGCGCTCGGCGGCGTAGATGAACCAGAGCGAGGCGTCAGCGGCGTTGTACTCGGCGGCTTCGCCGGTGTCGGGGAAGCGGTTGGGGACCAGGCCGTCCTTGACGTGGCGGGCGAAGGTGGAGAGAATCTCCCGGGCCGCGGCGAACCGGCCGGTGACCAGGGTGAGGCCGGGGAAGGAAATGAAAGTGTCTCTCCCCCAGTCAGTAAACCAGGGGTAGCCGGCCAGGACGGTGGCAGTGCCGGTGGACTGGCGGTGGACCAGGAAGGCGTCGGCCGCCCGGACCAGGGCGCGGAGGAGCGGGTCGGCGAAGCCGGCAGCCCGCTCGAGCTGGGCGAGGCGCGCCTCCTCCTCCCTGCGGGAGGTGAGGCGCAGGGGGACGAGCCCCGGGTCAGCCCCCTCCGGCAGGTCGGCCAGGACTTCAGCGGCGAAGGCGGCGGTCTCCCCCGGCCCCAGGGTCAGGGTGAAGACTACCGGGTTGAAGTGGTCCTCCTCGTGGTCGAGACCGCGTTCGGCCTCCAAGGGATAGCTGAAGCGGTAGTACCAGTGGCCGGTGGTCTTATAGTCCGCCGGCTCCGGCGTCCCCGGGCTTTCGGGGTCGGCGAGCCAAGCGAAGGCGCCCTGCCCGGCCCGGTAGGCCCAGGCGGCGAGGCGGAGCGTGGGGGCCCCGGCGTAGGCGCGGAGCGCCACCCATCCCTTGCCGGTCACGGCCGGAAACTCCCACCCGACACCGGCGCTTACCGTCTGATGGTAGTCCCGGCAGTTGACCAAGGGAAAGAGTTCGAGCCGGAGGGGGGTGTCTCCGGCCAGGTAGCGGTAACGGATCACCGCGGCGTGGCGGCCGTGGACCAGGTGGAACGACCTCTCCAGCCGCCGCCCGTCCAGGTCGTACACCCAGGTGGGGAAGGGATCGAGGCGGAACTCGACCAGATGCCGGTAGCCGTCGGGGTGGAGGGCGCCGGCATAGACGTTGGTGCCGAGAAGGTAGCGGGGCGGCCGCTCCGCGGCCAGAGGATCGGGCGGGACCGGCGTGACCTCCTCGTCCACCTTGGCCAGGACCAGCACCCGGTCGGCGGGCGGCCGGAGGGCGGCGACCAGGAGGCCGTGGTAGCGGCGGGTGTTGGCCCCGACCAGCGAGGAGCCGGCGAAGCCCCCCAGCCCGTTGGCGAGGAACCACTCCCGGCGGAGGCTCCGGTCCAGGTCGGCAAGCTCGCTCTGAGTGACGGTCCAGCCTTCTGCCCTCAGGTACAGGTTCGCTTTGTTGGTCATCATACCTCATACCCCCGGGGCTAGTCTGGCATCGGGGGCCGCTTCCCATTCCCCGGCGGCGGCGGGTGGGCTGGCGGCGAGGCGGCGGGCGGCGGCGGTGTAGTCCAGGACGGCGTTCACGTACTCGCTGTGGGACCAGGTCAGGGGAGATACAGAGAGCGGGGCGCCGGTCTTGGGGTGGACCTGCTCGGGCAGGATGCCAGCGGGGCCGGCGGCCCGGGCGACCCACTCCAGCAGGCGGAGGGGTCGCTCCAGGTCGGCGGGGACGGTGGCCCGGGCGAGATACCAGCGGGCGAGCCACAGGGTACAGACTACCCAGGGGTTGCCAGGGCAGGGGTTACCGGACGAGTCGTGGCTGGGCGAGTCGGGGGTGACGGCGCAGTAGAGGTCGCCGGCGTAGCGGGCCAGGCCGCCGATGGGACCGGCGACCCAGAGACGCTCCTCGAGCCAGGCCATGGTGGCGATGAAGGCGGGATCGGCCAAACCGACCGCCCCAAAGGCGGCGAGGCCCCAAAGGCTGGCGTCAGGGGTGGGGTCGTGGGTCAGCCGGCCGTCACTGGATAGGACGACCTGGCGGGCGAAGCGGCCGGTGGTGGGGTCAAGGAAGTAGCGGGCGATCGCTGATTGCAGTTCCACGGCAGCCTTGTGCAGGCGGGCGGCCTCCCGGTCCTTGCCGAGCAGCCGGGAGAGGTGGGCGGCGGCCAAGAGACCTCCGTACACCGCACTGGCCGTCCAAGCGAAGACGCCCCGCCGTTCCTCCCAGAGATCCCAACTGGGAAGGGGAAGGTGGGTTCGCTTATCCCGGAACGCGGCGAGGAAGCGGCCGGCCCGCTCGATCAGAGGATACATCCGGGTGATGAATTCGATGTCGCGGTGGCAGTCGAAGTGCTGCCCGAGGGCCCAAAGGACCAGCGCCGTCTCGTCCTCCTGGATGGGGAACTGGGGCTCGCCGTGGAGGATCCAGGGATGCCAACTGGAGCCGGCGCACCCCTCCGGGAGGTACTTGTGGAGCAGGAAGCCGCGCTCGGTGAGGACGCCGGCGCAGAAGCCGGCGTAGGCCTGGGCGAGGTCGGGGTAGCCGGCCCGGTCGAAGGCGGCCGCCACCAGCGCCCCGTCCCGCGGCCAGACATAGCCGTAGTGGTCCCGGGCCAGGTCGAGCGGAGGGAAGTCGCTGGAGGCCACGATACCGCCCCGGTTGGAGTCGCAATGGGCCCGCATGACGAGGAGGCTCCGCTCGTACAGCTCCCGCAGGGGCGGGGGCAGGGGGGAGGGGCCCAGATCGGCCTGGGAGAGCCAGGTGGACCAGTACTCGTCTGTCTCCTGGAGCAGGCGCTCCGGCCCCTTCTGCACCAGCTCGTGGAGGGCCTTGACCTCCTTGTAGCGCGTACCAGCGGCCAGCCACGCGTGGAAGGTGCACCGGCTCCCCGGGCCGAGTCGGGCCCGCAGGCTGAAGGTGGAGTCGACCGAACCTTGACAGATCGGGTTCATCGCCAGAACCCCGTCCTCAGCGTCCCGCCAGGTCCCCTCGAAGCCCAGGAACTCCTTGACCCCCGTGGCGTACTGGTAGAGCCCTTCCCGTCCCGCCCGCCCGGCCATCAGAAAGTAGCGGTCCCGGTGGTAGTGAATTAGGGCGCCCAGCTCGGGGTCGTAGAAGACCGTGTTACCGACCTCGGTTTCGAGCACGTGGAAATCGTAGTGGAAGAAGAGCCGGACCTCCCGGGCAGCCTTGGTGAGGTTCTTGACCTCGAACCGCTGGAGGTAGACGCTTTCCCGGTAGTGGACCGCCTGGTGGAGGATGATTTCCAGGGCCAGGCCGGGGTGGCGGAAGGTGGACCGGGCGACCATGGTGCGGGGGCGGTAGCCGTAGGAAGCCTCCCAGCCGCCCTCCTTGGCGTCGAGCCAGGCGAAGGCCGCGTCGGCCCAGACGCCAACCCGGCTCCAGTGGCCGAGCAGGTGGTTGGCGGAGCCGAGACAGGGGAAGTAGAGGTCACGGAGGCGAAGGTGGTCGTCGAAGCCTACGAGTAGACGGCCGTTGCCCAGGACGAGTTGGCGCACTCGCTTGTCGCTCCTCCTTTGACCGGTCGGCGGAAGATCCGGTAGTCGAGGTTGGGGAAGAGGCGGTCACTTTCTTCGAGCTCGGCCAGCCAGGCCAGGAAGGAGGGGCTGTACAACTCCGGCCCCACGGCGTCGGCCAGGCGGCGGAAGCGGGCGAGATGCACTTGAAACCGGTCTCGGGCATAGTCGGTCGCCTGGCCGGTGGTGATGAGGAAGGGCCAGTCGCTGGCCTGCAGGAGTAGGACCTCCCGGGCGGCCTGATTGAGCACCCGCCGGCGGTCGCCGGTGGCGTCGGGGTAAAGCTCAGCCAGCTCCTCCATCCGGCTCTGGGCCTCGTAGAGAAGCGGCCACAGCCACTCGGTGGCGGGGTTGAACCAGACGTAATGCTGTCCGCCGAGGCCCCAGGAACTCTCAGGCAGCTCCACCTCGTAGAGGGGCGGGTGGGCGGCGAGGTAGGCGGAGGGGGTAGTGAGTCGCAGGGAGGGATGGACGGCGCAGCGGCACAGCACCTCCCGGAGCCAGGCCACGCCCTCGAACCACCAGTGACCGAAGAGCTCGGTGTCGTAACAGGCCACCACCACGCCCGGCCAGCCGGTGGACCGCTCGAAGTCCTCCAGCATCCCGGCGACCAAGGCGGTGAAGTGGGCGGCGTGCTCGCGGACCCGGGCCAGGGCCTCGGCCGGGTTGTAGAGGGCCTTGACGCCGAGGTCGCTCCGGCGGTCGGTGACCCGCCAGTACTTGTGGCCGGAGTCGATCTCCCGCTTGTGGAACTCCCGGTACCAGCCGTCGCCGGGGTAGCCGTGGTCGGCCGACCAGACCTGCAGACCTACCCGGCTGTTCCGCCCAAAGGCCACCACGCCCGAGTTGGCGAGGCGATAGGCCAGGAAGGTAGTGCGGCCGGTCGGGGCCTCAAGGGACCGAGGCTCCGGAGGGCGGGCGGGGCGGGCAGCGAAGGCGCTGCTCCTGTCGGCGGGTAGGCCGCCTTCGATGGTGTGTGTGTCCACAAAGAAGTAGCAGATGCCCAAGTCAGCCAGGTGGCTGTCGAGGCCGGGGCGGTAGGCGCATTCGGGCAGCCAGAACCCGAGCGGCCGCCGGCTGAAGGCCTCCCGGTACATCTCCACGCCAACGGCAAGCTGAGCCCGAATCGCCGACTCCTGCACTAGGAGAGGCAGGTAGGCATGGGTGGCTGCACTGGCGGTCAACTCCACCGCACCGGTCTCCTGGAGGCGGCGAAGTGTGGCCACGAGGTTGCGCTGGTGGCGGTTGTGGAAGCTTTCCCGGACCCGCTCGTACCACTCCTTGGTCCGGACCGCCAGGGCCAGCAGGTCCTCCCGGCTGTCCATCCCGAATTTCAGCACGTCGTATCCGGCTGCCCGGATCTTGGCTGCCAGGTACTCGTCGAAGCGGTCGGCGACGTAAGCGTCGGCCAGCTGGGCCAGCAGGATCGGCGTGAAACCAAGGCTGAGGCGGAGGGGCAGGCCACGCCGGGCCAGCTCCTCCAGGGTGTCGAGCAAGGGGATGTAGCTTTCCGCCATGGCTTCGTAGAGCCATTCCTCTCCGGAGAGGCGGCTGCCCACCTTGCGGAAGTAGGGCAGGTGGCTGTGGAGCATGAAGACCAGGTTTCCCGTCACTTCTCTCTCCTCCTTACTTCTGTTGGACGACGGACCAGCGGTCGAACACGCGGGGGCCGATGAGCTCAAGCGGGTCCTTCTGTCCTTCTTCCTGCTTCCAGCCGGTGGCGGCCCACTCGGTCTGGACCCGCTCGTAGACTTCCAGGGTAGCGGTGGCCACCCGTTCCCAGGTGTACTTGGCGCGGACATGGGCGGCGGCCTGGCGGCCGAGCTGAGCCGCCCACTCCCGGTTATCCAAGATTTCCAGTATTCCCCAAGCGAGAGAGTCGGCGCTCCCGGGCCAAACCTTAAGACCGGTTTCGCCGTGGGCCACGATTTCCGCCAACCCTCCGGTATCGCCGACCACCACCGGGATCCCTCGGGCCATCGCTTCCAGCGCCACGATGCCGAACGGCTCATATGTGCTGGGGAAGACGGCCACGTCCGCCGCCCGGTAGAGAAGATCCAGGTCGGCTTCGCCGAGATGCCCGGCAAAATGAACCTGGCCGGCCAGGCCGAGCTCTCCGGCGCGGTGTTCGAGGGCGCCGCGGAGCCCGCCGGCACCGGCCAGCACTGCCTGGATTCCGGGGTGGCGTTCCCGCACCCGGGCCAGAGCGTCGAGCAGCACCAGCGGTCCCTTCTCCACGACTAGCCGCCCAGCGTAGACAACCAGCGGGTCCCGGGGGGCAGCGAACCTGGCCCGGAAGGCCTCCACCTCGGCCGGAGAGCGATCGGATGGCTGCGCCACCCCGTTCTGGATGACCTCCAATTTGTCAGGGGGAACGGCCAGAACGTGGGTGAGCTCGCCACGCATCGCCCCGCTGCAGCAGATCACGCGCCACGCCTCGTAGGCCAGTTGCCATTCGCAGTCGTGGATGTGCTGATGGAGCTGGTTATGGATGCCCCGGTTGCGGCCGTGTTCGGTGGCGTGAATGGTGGCGATGAGCGGGAGGCGGTAAGCATGTTTCAGCAGGCGGGCGGCGAAGGCGACAAGCCAGTCGTGGGCGTGAATCAGGTCGAACGGCGGGCCTGGCCCGCGGGCGAGGAGCACCGCCTGCCGCAGGAGGTTCAGGTTGGTGAGCGAGACCTGGATGGGGAAGGGGCGTCCTTCCGCCTCAGCCAACGAGACCCCGTGGACCCTCACGCCGTCCCGCTCCTCCTCGGGCGGATCAGTCGGCCGGCCGGTGGTGAGCACCTCGACGCAGAGGCCGCGCCGGGCCAGTTCCCGGGTGAGATCGTAGACATGCCGTCCTAGCCCGCCCACGAGGTGGGGCGGGTACTCCCAGGACAGGACGAGCAGCCGGTTGACCGCCACGAGCGCCTCCCCCCTGCTGGAGTGACAAATACTGCAAGAATTTTCACAATCCTGCCGGGAACTCCAGCACATGCCAATAGAATGCTCATTCTGAAGGAGGGCGGCTGGTTCTTTGGCGAATATCCGAGCGAGCAGGGAATCGTACATAGGCGACCGGAGGGATGGCGAAGGTGAGGGGACAGTCGGAGGGGCCGATGGTGGCCCGGGCGGGGTTGATCGCGGCGATCTACGTGGCGCTCTGCTGGGTCTTGAAGCCCATAAGCTTCAATGTCCTCCAGTTCCGGGTGGCGGAGGCCTTGACGGTGCTCCCCATCCTCTACGCCGAGGCGGTGCCGGGGCTGTTCGTGGGGGCGTTGCTGGCCAACGTGATCGGGGGGTTGGGAATCTGGGACATCGTCCTCGGCAGCCTCGCCACTCTGCTGGCCGCCTGGCTCACCCGCCGCTACCGCCGGTCCTGGGCCGCTTACCTGTCGCCGATCCTGGTCAACGCGGTGATCGTGGGGTGGTATCTGACCTACCTGCTCGGCCTCCCGGGGCCGAAGCTCCTGGGGTCGGCCTTCCTCGGCGCGGCACTGGCCATCGGGGTTTCGGAGGCCGCCGTCGTGCTGGCACTGGGGGTGCCCCTGGTGGGCTTCCTGCGCCGGACCGGCCCAAGATGTTGAGGTCTGGCAGGTCAGCGCGATTCAACGCCGGCCCACTTCCCACCCGGCGAGGAAGGCCCGCTCGTTGACCTGGCGGTGCTTCTCCGGGATCTGGGTGGCGAGGGCGGAGAGCCAGTGCGCCTGAGTCAGGCGGTTGGTTGCGGTCCGGGCCATCCACCCGGCCAGGGCGCCGACCAGGACGGTGTTGGCCGCTTTCGGGTTGCCCAGTTCAGCGGCAATTTCTTTGGCCTGGACCACGAGGAGGTCGCCGGCCTCTTCTTTCAAGCGGAGGACGGCGTCCTCCGGATACGCCTGTGCCCCCATGATGACCGGTACCGGCAGGATCGCCTGGTCGTTGAGGATGACCGTTCCGCCGGGGGCCAGCATCGGGAGGTAGCGCAGCCCCTCCAGCCGTTCGAAGGCGACGAGGACTTGCGCCTCGCCTCGGCCGAAGAGCGGGGAGTGGACCTGGTTGCCGAAGCGGATCTGCGTCACCACGCTGCCGCCCCGCTGGGCCATCCCGTGGACCTCTGCCTGTTTGACGTCGTGCCCGGCCTCCTGGAGGGCGGCGCAGATGATCTTGCTGGCCAGAATAGTCCCCTGCCCGCCGACGCCGGCCAGGAGCAGGTTGGTCGTCTTCTCAGGCACTGGCTTCCCCCGCTTTTCCGATGGCGTTGAACTTGCAGACGCCGGCGCAGAGGCCGCACCCGTTGCAGAGTCCCGGGTCGATGGCCACCGTCCCGCCGGCCGCCGAGATGGCCGGGCAGCCGATCCGCAGGCAGGAGCGGCACATCCGGCAGGCCGCCGGGTCGACTGCCAGCGGTGCGGCCGGCTTCCGGGACAGCAGGGCGCATGGCCGCCGGGCGACGATCACCGCCGGTTCCCCGGCTGCCAGGTCCTCCCGCAGCCTCGCCTTGAGCTGCTCCAGGTTGAGCGGGTCGACCACGCTCACCCGCTTCACTCCGAGCGCCTTGGCCAGCGCCAGGTAGTCCAGGGCGGCGGCCGGCTCGCCCTGCAGGGTCCGGCCGGTGCCCGGGTGGTCCTGGTGGCCGGTCATGGCCGTCGTCCGGTTGTCGAGGATCAGCACCGGTATGGGGGCCTTGTTGTAGACGGCGTCCAACAGGCCGGTCATCCCGGAGTGGAGGAAGGTGGAATCGCCGATGACCGCCACCGTGTGGCCGATCAGGTCGGAGTTGGCCTTGACCATCCCGATGGCGGCGCTGATGCTGGCCCCCATGCAGAGGCAGGTGTCCATCGCCTCCAGCGGCGGCATCACGCCCAGCGTGTAACAGCCGATGTCCCCGGTGACAGTAAGGTTGAGCTGCTTTAGGGCGTAGAAGACACCGCGGTGGGGGCAGCCCGGGCAGAGGACGGGGGGGCGCACCGGCAGGGCGGGGCTTCCCGGGGCGGGGCCGGCCGGCGGCGCCCCGGTGTCCAGGATGGCCCGGCGGAGCGTGTCGGGGTTGAACTCCCCTTCCCGGGGAAGGGCGTCCTTGCCCCGGCAGCGGATCCCCATCGCCTTGACCTGGTCCTCGATGAAGGGCTCCAGCTCTTCGACCACCCAGACCGTCTCCACCTGGGCGGCGAAGGAGGCGATAAGCCCGGCCGGGAGCGGGAAGGTGAGGCCGAGCTTCAGGACGGAGGCTTCGGGCAGCACCTCCCGCACATACTGGTACGAGATGCCGCTCGCAATCACTCCGATCCGCTTGTCGCGCCACTCCACCCGGTTCAGGGGGGTCCGCTCGGCGTAGTCGGCGAGATCCAAAAGGCGCGCCTCGACCACCGAATGGCGGACCCGGGCATGGGCCGGGATGATGACATACTTGGAGGGCTCCTTCGCGTATTCCTTGAGGAAGCGCGCAGTCCGCTCCCCCACCTCCACCAGCGACTTGGAGTGGGAGATCCGGGTGGTGGTGCGGAGCAGCACCGGCGTGTCGAACTCCTCGGACAAGTCGAAGGCCAGGGCGGTGAAGTCCTTGGCCTCCTGAGAGTCGGAGGGCTCGACGCAGGGGATCTTCGCCATCCGGGCGTAGTGCCGGTTATCCTGCTCGTTCTGGGAGGAATGCATCCCCGGGTCGTCGGCCGTCACGACCACCAGCCCCCCGTTTACGCCGGTATAGGCGGCGGAGAGGAGCGGGTCGGCGGCCACGTTCAGCCCGACGTGCTTCATCGCGGCGAGGGCCCGCGAGCCGGCCACCGCGGCTCCGTAGGCCACTTCCAGGGCCACCTTCTCGTTGGGCGACCACTGGGCTCTGACCTCCGGCAGGGTGGCCAGCGTCTCGAGGATCTCGGTGCTGGGGGTTCCAGGGTAGGCCGCCGCCACTCCCACCCCGGCTTCCCACGCGCCCCGGGCGATCGCTTCGTTGCCAGAGAGCAGAACCTTCATCGCTCAACCTCCATCCGGATACTTTCGGTTGCCAGAGCGAACGCATCCGGTTTTCGTCGCCGGGGCGGTCAACACCTGCTTTACGGCGGGCAGGAACCGGGTGACGCTGGACGAATCATGGGAGGGGGTGAAAGGATGCCCGGACAACCACAGCTCCCCCGACTGGTCCGGGGCGTAGCCGGAGCGCTCTTCTTCGGGGTGGCGGGCGGCCTCCTTGTCCTGGGCTTGGCCCGGGGCGGCTCCTCCCTCCGTACCCTGGTCGAGGTCAAGCCGGCGTGCATCGGTGCCGCTGCGGTTCTGGTGATCGCCGGGTGGTTCCTCGACGCCTTCCGGCTGCAGGTGATGGCCCGCCCGCTCGGGGCGCGCCTGGGTCTCGGCCAGGCCCTGCGCATCACGCTGATGGCCACCTTCGTCTCCGGCGTAACTCCCTTCGATTCCGGCGGGGAGCCCCTGGCCATCTATCTTCTGGCCCAGAGCGGCATCCGGCTGGGAGAATCCACCGCGGTGATCGCCGTCAAGTCGCTGCTCTCGGCCGCGGTTCGCCTGCTCCTGGCGATCGTTCTTCCCCTCCTCCTCTTTCTGGCCCGCCGCACCTGGGTCTTGCCGACCGGGGTCAATCTCTTCCTGAGCGCCGGGCTCATAGTCTACGTGGCCGCCCTTACTGCCCTGGCATTTCTTGCGGCCAAGCCCCTCCTCGTTGAAGCGGTCTCGCAGCGGTTACTTCAAAGCCGCCTGGCGTCGCGCCTCCTGTCGGAACGCCTCCGGTTGCGGCTCGGCGAGCGCCTCCGCCATGGAGCGGCCGACTTCCGGGAGTCCGTGGCGCTCCTGTACCGGGAGAAGCGGTCGGCCGTGGTGGTGGCGGCCTTCCTCACTCTGCTCGTCTGGGCGGTGACCTTCCTGGTGCCGGTAATGGTGCTCCGGGGACTGGGGATGGATCCGCCCTGGGCGGAGGTGCTCGCTGTGGCGGCTGTCTTCTACCTGGTGGCGGCGTACGCTCCGACGCCGGGTTCCAGCGGGGCGGCGGAGACCAGCTCCGCCCTGCTCTTCGCCCGGCTGGTGCCGCTGAAGTTCCTGGGACTGTTCGTCCTGGTCTGGCGGCTGGTGGCGTATTACCTGGGCCTCGCTATCGGAGGGGTCATGCTCCTCCTCCACCTCCGGAATTCCCGCCGCCCCGACAGGAAAGGCTACCGGGGAGAGGAGGCAGGCGATGACTGAGGTAACCATCTACACCACCCCCACCTGACCGTGGTGTCGGGTGGCCAAGAGTTACTTGGCTGAGCAAGGCGTCCCCTTCCGCGAAGTCGACGTCTCGCAGGACCGGGCCAACGCCGAGGAGCTCTACCGGATCTCCGGCCAACTGGCCGTGCCCGTCATCACAGTCGACGGCGAGGTGATTGTCGGGTTCAACCAGGAGCGGTTGGGTCAGTTGATCGGAGTCCGGGGCTAGGACCAGTAACCGGCCTTGGCCAGGGCCTCCTGATAGTCATAGGCCAGCTTGGTGAGGTGGGCGATCTTCTCGAAACCCGCCTCCGGATCGGCCTGGTTCTTGGAAAGCACCACGATCAGGAAGGGCCGGGACCCGTAGACTACGCCGAAATCGTTGGACACCCCGGTGACGTCCCCTTCCTTGTGAGCGACCGTCACGTTGTCCGGAAGCTTGCCGGGAAGCCCGACGTGATAGATGGGGTTCGCCATGTCATCCAGGAGCCGCCGGCCCAGGTCCTTGTGTTGCTGGTAAAAGGCCAAGACGCCCTCCATATAGGCCGCCATGTCCCGGGCGGTGGTGATGTTCTGGCCGTTGGGGTAGACGGTCTGCCCGCCGAGGCTCCGCATGAAGGCGGCCACATTGTCCTTGCCGAGCCGGCGCAGGAGCATCCGGTGGGCGATGTTGTCGCTGATGGTGATGGACAGGTTGGCCAGGACCCGCAGCGAGAACTTGTCCCCCGGCTTGACGAAGTTCTGCAGGATGCCGGCGCCCCCCTGGCGGTCCTCCTCCCGGAAGGTGACCTTCTCCTGCCAGTCGATCTTGCCCTGGGCGGCCAGGGTGTTGAGGTAGAGCACCGTCGGCACCTTGGTGATGCTCGCCGCCACCATCCAGTCGTTCTCGCCGATGCCGAAGGACTTGCCGGACATGAGGTCCTTGAAGTAGACCTTGTACTCCGCCGGCTGGGTGGCCAGGTAGTCGAGCATCTGCTGGCGCAGCGGGGCGTAGTCCACCGGGCGCTCCGGGATGTCCAGGGTCTGACCCGGGTAGATCAGATCACTCTGCAGGTTGTTGGCGGTTCGGATCTCCTCCAGGGGGACGTTATACTTCTGTCCGATCTTCCACAGGGTATCACCCGGGGCCACGACGTGGGTGAGAGCCAGGGCACAGAGAGGCAATCCCAGCACCAGCGCCAGGGCGAGCCAGAGCACAGGTCGCGTCGGTTTCCGCACAGTTCCCGTCCTTTCTTGAAGAGGGTGGGGTTTCGCGCCCCTCGAACATTATGTAAACATAACGCCCACCCCTTGCCAAGGTCAGGAATCTGTCTGAACAGGCAATTTGTGCGACACGGCCGCGGGTCCGGCCCTTCACTGGCCCTAGGTGCTCCGGCCTACCCCTTCCGCCGGTCGATGACCCGCTTGGCCTTGCCCTGGAACCGCTCGAGGCTATTGGGAGAGGCCAGCGTGACTTTGGCGTTAAGGGAAAGGACGCCCTGGAGACGGTGAGCCACCTTCTTCTCGAGTTCTTCGAGCTTGGCGTACTCGTCGGTGAAGCAATCGGGCAGGAGTTCGACTACGACCTCGAGTTCGTCGAGGTAACCCTTCCGGTCCACGATGATCTGGTAGTGCGGGCCCAGTTCAGGGATTTGAATCAGGACCGACTCGATCTGGGAGGGGAAGACGTTGACCCCCCGGATGATCAGCATGTCGTCGGTCCGCCCGGTCACCTTGGCCATCCGGACGGTGGTCCGCCCGCAAGCGCACGGCTCGTGGACAAGGGAGGAGATGTCCCGGGTGCGGTACCGCACCACGGGGAAGGCCTCCTTGGTCAGGCTGGTGAAGACGAGTTCCCCCTTGGCGCCGGGCTCTTCGAGGACTTCCCCGCTCTCCGGGTCGATCACCTCGACCAGGAAGTGGTCTTCGCTGATGTGTTGTCCGGCGCCCCGCACCTCGCACTCCCCGGCCACCCCCGGCCCCATCACCTCGGAGAGCCCGTAGTTGTCGGTGGCCCGCATGTTCCACCGCCGCTCGATCTCGGCCCGCATCTCCTCGGTCCACGGCTCTCCGCCGAAGAGGCCCAGCCGGACGGTGAGCGACCGGGGATCGACACCCATCGCCTCGGCTACCTCCGCCAGGTAGAGGGCGTAGGAAGGGGTTGAGACCAGGGCGGTCGTGCCGAAGTCCTGCATCAGCATGATCTGCTTCTCCGAGTTGCCCCCGCCGGCCGGCACGACCGTGGCGCCGACCCGCTCAAGCCCGTAGTGCAGGCCGAACCCGCCGGTGAAGAGGCCGTAGCTGAAGGCGATCTGCGCCACGTCGCCCGCCCGGACGCCGGCCTGCGTCACCATGCGGGCGACCAGTTCGGTCCAGGTCTCGAGGTCCCGGCGGGTGTACCCCACGACGATGGGCTTGCCGGTGGTGCCGGAGGAGGCGTGAAGGCGCACCACCTCCTTGCGGTCGACGGCGAAGAGGCCGAAGGGGTAGTTGTCCCGCAGGTCCGCCTTGGTGGTGAAGGGGAAGCGGCGCAGGTCCGCCAGGGTCTTGAGCTCCCGGGGGTGCACCCCCGCCTCGTCGAAGGACCGCCGGTAGAACGGCACGCGCTCGTACACCCGGTGGAGTGTGGCCTGCAACCGCTCGAGTTGTACAGTCGCCAACTTCTCCCGGGGCAGGCACTCCTCATGGTTCCAGATCAACCGCTCCACCTCCGCGCCCCCAGGGGCAGGTCGTTAAGGGATGGTTATTCCGCGCTTAACGGTCATTTCCTGCGTCCGGATCCCGGCGGCTTCCTCCCTGAGGGAGGATTCTCACAACTCGGCGTGGAACCGGTTAGGGGCGCAGGAGGTGGGTCAGTGACGCGCCTTGGTCTGCGGGGCAAGCTGTTCTTGCTGGTGGGCATGGTGCTGGTTCCCCTCTGCGCGCTCCAGGCGGTGGGGATCTACCGGAACTTCGAGCGCCGGACGCAGCGGGAACTCCAGGCCAGCCAGGAACTGGCCCAGGCCACCAGCGCCGCCTTCATCAACTATCTCGAGAACCTGTGGGATGCAGAGCTGGCCATGGGGACCGCCATCACCTCGGGGTTGCTACCCCCGGAAGGAGTCAGGGCCTACCTCATCTCCCAACTCGACGCCCACCCCACCGTAGAGGGCTTCTCCTGGGTGAATCCCGACGGAATAGTGGTCGAAGGGACGCAGGCCGGAGCGCGCGGGTTGTCCTGCGCGGACCGGGAGCACGTGCGCCGGGTTGTCAGCGGGGAGGACCAGGCCGTTTCGGGGCTCGTGGTCAACCGCCTCAGCCGGGAGCCGGTGTTCTTTGTGGCCCGGGGGATCCGGCGGGAGGGGGAGCTCTTGGGCCTCCTGGTGGCTTCGATTCGCCCGTCCAGGCTGGGTCTGGTTCTGCCGGTTGAACGGAGCGGGCGGAGCAACCTGGGGCTGGCGGACCACCACGGGGTGATCGCCTACCGGAGCAACGACCCGCAAAGGTACGGTCTGGGAAAGCCTCTCCCCGCTCACGCGCCGGGAATGCAGGTGTTGCAGAGCAAGAAGGCGGTGGTCACCCGCGCTTACCGCGCGGCCTACGAAGGCGCCCGGCGAATGGGCGCGTTTATCCTCGTTCCTCGCGTCGGCTGGGTGGCGATGGCCTCCGCCCAGGTGGACGAGGTCCTCGGCGAAGCCTGGTCCGATGCCTTCCGGGATATCGCGGTGCTGCTCCTCGTGACCGTCGCTTCCCTTTTGGGCGCGCTCTTCCTGGCCAACGCCTTCCTGCGGCCCCTTTCCTCCCTGCAGCAGGCCGCCCTGGCGATCTCCCGGGGCGATCTGAAGGCGCGGGTCCAGCTTACCGGCGCGGACGAGCTGGCGGTGGCCGGGCGGGCCTTCGACCAGATGGCCGACCGGATTCAGGAACTGGAGTCGGAACGCAGCCGGTTTCTCGAAATCGCCGCCGCGGCCCTGCGCAATCCGATGGCCACGGCCAAGGGGGCCTGTTCCCTCCTCCGCCAGGGCTTGGCCAAGGGGGATGTCCCGCCCGAAGAGGCATCCGAGGTCCTGCAGGTCATGGAAAAAGAGATCGACCGCCTTTCGTCCCTGCTCGACGAGGTGTTGGACGCCTTCTGCGCGCACGAAGGCCGGCTCTCCGTCTGGCGCGAGCCAGTCGACCTGGCGGAGGTCATCCGCCGCGCTCTGGAACCGTTCATGGTGCTGGACAAGGACCATCGCTTCACCTTTGAGGAACTGGGCAGCGCCTGGGTCTACGGCGACGCCCGCCGGCTCGAGGACGTGATGCGCCAACTGGTGAGCAACGCCGTGAAGTTCTCCCCGCCGGGGAGCGAGGTGAAGGTCCGCCTCGAGCTCCGGAACAAGCGGGCCCTCATCGCTGTGGCGGACCAGGGTCTGGGAATCCCCGAGGACGAGCTGGAGAGCATCTTCCACGATTTCTACCGGGGGAGCAACCTGGCGGGCTGCGACCCCGGGGGGATCGGGCTGGGCCTGTACATCTGCCGCAGCATCGTCACGGAGCACGGGGGGCGCATCTGGGCGGAAAGCGAGGAAGGGCGCGGGAGCACGTTTTATGTAGAACTCCCCCGGCTGACGGTGATCTGAGAAGGCTGCTCTTGAACGGGAGGCCGGACCTCGGCCCGGAGCCGGCCATCGTGGCCCACGAGCACCACGAGCGCCTGGACGGCAGCGGCTATCCGCAGGGTCTCCACGGCGGGGACATCCACCCCTTTGCCCGTATCGCCGCGGTGGCCGACGTCTTCGACGCCATGTCGACCGACCGCGTCTACCGCTGGCGTTACCTGCCTCACGTAACCCTCGAGACGCTGGTGGGAGGGATGGGCACCCTCTTCGACCCGGCCGTGGTCAAGGCCTTCTGCGAGGCGGTGGCGGTCTACCCCAACGGAACCGTGGTCCGGCTCACCAACGGGCCGGTTGGTCGACCTCAACCTCGTTTCCGAGCTGACCCTCTTCATCGCGGAGGTCCTGGTAACCCAGCCGGCCTAGTGCCCCGGCCGAGCACACTTCCGGCTGCCACGAGCAGCCCGTCCACGCAGGCCCCCTCCTCGAGGCGGGTCTCCTGATCGAGAACGGCCTGTTGGACCCGTGCCCCTCTCCCCAGGACGCACCGCCGCCCCAGGACGGCGTGGGCCGCCGACGCCTCCTCCCGGACCGTCACCTGGTCCCCCAGCACGCAGTAAGGTCCCACGGTCGCCCCGGCCCGGACGGAGACCCCTTCCCCCAGCACCACCGGCGGGATGAGCGTCGCCTGGGGTGAAACCTCGGCGCCCTGCCCGAACCAGAGGCGGGGCGAGACCTCCCGGCCCGGCACCGGGACCGAGACCCGCTGCTCCAGGATGTCCCAGTGAGCCTGCAGGTACTTGTCGGGTGTGCCGATGTCCAGCCAGTAGGAGCGGGCCACGTGGCCGCTCACCGGGACGCCGCGCTGGAGCAGTTGTGGGTAGGTCTCCCGCTCCACCGACACTTCCCGCCCGGCGGGGATATAGTCGAAGACGGCCGGCTCCAGGACGTAGATGCCGGCGTTGACGGTCCGGGCCGTGACCTCGTCCCAGCTCGGCTTCTCAAGAAAGCGCTGGACCCTCCCGCGGCGGTCGAGGACCACCAGGCCGTAGCGGGTCGGGTCGTCGACCTCGACCAGGGTGAGCGTAGCCCAAGCCCCACTCTCCCGGTGGGTCCGGAGCACCTGTTCGAGATCCACATCGGTCAGAATATCGCCGTTGAGGACGATCACCGGCCCCGTGTCCACCATGGCGGCAGCGTTCTTCAGGGCGCCGGCGGTGCCCAGCGGCTCCTGCTCGGCGGCGTAGCGGATGGTCAGGCCGAACCGGTTGCCGTCGGCGAAGTGGCGCATCAGCTTCTTCGCCTGATAGTTGACGCACAGGATGACCTCCTCCACCCCGTAGCGGCGCAGGAGATCCAACTGGTACTCGAGGAAGGGCCGGTTGACCAGCGGCACCAGCGGTTTTGGGCGGAAGAAGGTGAGCGGCCGGAGACGGGTTCCCCGGCCGCCGACCAGGATGATGCCCTTCATCGGCTCCCGCCGCTTCCTCCAGGCTGATCACCGGTGGCCTCCGAGACCTCCGCTTCGCTTGGCGCAGGCGGCTCCGGGACTTCCGGGGGGACTGTTTCCCCGGCCTTCGGCCGCGGGGCGAGTACGGCATACTCCGGCGTGTTCCGCCAGACCCACAGGTACAGGAAGATCAGCACGAGGACGACCAGGAGGACGATCCAGACGACGAGGGACATGGCGCTCCTCTCCTTTCGGGCGTTCCATGATATGTGCCTCCGGCCCGGCGTGCGCCGGGTCGTCCCAAGAGCAGCTCCTCCCCCGCCTCCAGAAGGCGGTTCACCTCCCCGGCCGAGGGCGCCTCGGCGTACAGGCGGATCACTGGTTCGGTGCCGGAGGAACGGAAGAGCACCCAGCCTCCATTCGCGAAGTGCAGCTTCAGCCCGTCGAGCGTCTCGACGCCGCGCACCGGCCGCCCGGCGAGCGACGGGGGGAGCGCCTCCGGCGTCGCTGCCAGGCGGGCCAGGGCGCGGGAGGCGAGGCGAGCCTGGCCGGCGGGAAGACGGACGTCCCGGCGGCAGTAGTGGTGCGGCCCGGTGACCTGCTCCAACTCCTCCAGGAGGGCGGAGAGGGGTTGGCCCCGGACAACCAGCGCTTCGAGCAGCAGCAGGCCGGCGAGGAGGCCGTCCCGTTCGGGCAGATGGGGGCTGAGGCCGACGCCCCCGCTCTCCTCTCCCCCGATGACCGCCTTCCCGTCCATGAAGAGGCGGGAGATGTGCTTGAAGCCCACCGGCGTCTGGTACAGGGTGAGGCCGTAGCGGTCCGCCAGCCGGTCGATCATGCCGGTGGTGGAGACCGTTTTCACCACTCCGCCGCGCAGGTTGCGCTCCCGGGCCAGATAGTCGAGGAGGAGGGCGTAGACCAGCTGCGGGCTGACGAAACGCCCGCCGGCGTCGATCACCCCGAGCCGGTCGCCGTCGCCGTCGGTGGCGAGCCCCACCGCCGCCCCGCAGGACCGGACTGCCCGCTTCAGGGGGGCGAGGTTGGCCGCGACCGGCTCCGGGCTGACCCCCCCGAAGCGGGGGTCGGCAGAGGAGCGGATCTGGCGGACCCGCAGGCCGTAGGGGCGGAGCAGGCGCCGCAGGTAGTTCCGGGCGGCCCCGTGCATGGGGTCGATCACGATTCCGAAGCCGGCCCGGGCGAGCAGCGGCAGCGGGACGAGCCCGCCCAGGTGGGTGAGATACGCCGGGTCCGGATCATACGGCTCAGGACGGAGGCGGGGGGAAGCGGGGAGCGGCCGGCGCCGGGCCAGGGCCGCTTCGAGAGTCGCCAGTTCGGGGCCGAAGAGCGGGCCGCCGTGGGGCCCTTTCACCTTGATCCCGTTGTACTCGGGGGGGTTGTGGCTGGCCGTGACCATAAGCCCGGCGGCGGCACCCAGGTCCCGCACGGCGAAAGACAGGACCGGGGTCGGCACGGGATGGGAGCAAAGCCGCACGGGAATCCCGGCTCGGGTCAGGATCCCGGCGACCTCCACCGCCACGCGGTCGGAGAGGAAACGCGTATCGTACCCCACGACCACGCCGCGGCCAGCCTGGTCCCGTTCCCACAGCCACCGGGCCACTCCCCGGGCGAAGGCCCGGGCATTCGGCAGGGTGAAGTCGTCGCCGATGACCCCCCGCCAGCCTTCGGTTCCCAGCCGGACCGCCATGTCTCTCACCCCTCGGTCTGGTTGAGCAGAGCCAGCGCTCGCCGGTGGTTGCCGGCGGCGTAGGCGCTGAGCGCCGCCCGCCACAGTTCACCCCGGTGGTCGTTGCGCCTCCCGGCCGGCGCGCCGGACCGGAGACGGTCTCCCGCCTCACCCCGCAGGGTCAGCAGCGCCTCGACCAGCTCTTCCGGTCCGCACAGGTTGCCGCCCCACCAGGCGATCCCCGCCCGATAGCGGTCTGGGAACGGCAACAGGTGGGGGTACAGGCCGTCTTCCAGCGCGGTGGCCCGCTGGAGGACCGCCACTGTCCGGCGCGCCCGGATACCCCCCAGGATGGCGGCGGGAGTCGGGGCGGGCGCCTGAACGTAGGTGCAACAGAGGCCCAGGGCACGGCCGTGGCGCCGGTGGTGCCAGTCGGAGGAAGCGAGCGTGGCCGGCCGGTGGGGCGCCCATTCCCGCAGGTAGTGCTCGAACGTCCGCTGCCAGAGATCGAATTGGGACGGGCGGAGCGCCGCGGAGAAGACCTCCAGGCCGTCGATCCATCCCTCGGCGAATCCCCGGTCCAAAAGGTGCACCCGGTCAGGGGACCCGGCAAGCGCTGTCCAGGGGTGGGCCAGGATCACCGCCCCTCCGGCGGTGTGGACCGCCCCCGCCAGCTCCTTCAGGCGCTCCAGGCGGAACCGGGCCCGGGAGAGCGGCTGGACGCAGCCGAGCAGCAGGAAGTGGATCCGCCCGCCGATCGAGACCTCTTGGCCGGGGAGAAGGCACATCGCCGAGCGCTCCCCGCCCGCTTCCGAGTCCGGATGAAGCGGCGCCTCCTCCCGGCTCCCCACCGGCCGGGAGTGGTCGGTCAGGGCCAGAAAGTCGAGCCCCCGGGCGGCTGCGACCAGCACCAGTTCGGCGGGGGAGAGGCGCCCGTCGGAGAGGGTGGAGTGGACGTGCGGATCGCCCAGATAGAACCGGTCCGACAAGCGTCACGCCCCCCTTTTCTTGCGGCTGGCCGTCACAGACAGCTCGGCGAGGCAGGCCCGGCGGGCCGGGGCAGTGTCGTGTTTGCGGGCCAGCTGCTCGAGGTACCGTTCTTCCGGCCAGGGCAGGTTCTCGACGTAGTACTGGCGGCCGGTCTGCCACGCCTCCTCGGGGAAGCGGAGGAGCGGCAGGAGGAGCGACATCTCCGCCGGGCCGGACCCGGCCGCCTCCCGGTAGGCCAAAAGGACCGAGCGGCCGGGGGCAGGATCCCACCCACCCAGGCGGAGCAGGCGCCGGAGCAGGTTGGCCAGGTCGTGCACCCCGAGGTCGGCCAGGGCGTAGTCGAAGTCGACCAGCGCCGGCCCGTCCGCGGTGAGCAGAACGTTGTGGTGAGCCAGGTCGTGGTGGCAGAGACTCCCCAAGCGGCGGGCGGCGGCCGAGAGGGCCCGGTACGGGGAGGCGTCCAGCTCCGCCAGGGCCTCGTCAGCCTCGGCGAGCCAGTGGGGCGCGAAACGGGCGTACTCCCGGTCGAAGGCGGTGGGCCGGGCGGAACTCTTGGCCAACTCAGCGAAGCGCGCCAGCTCCGCCCGCTTGCGCCGCCACCGCCGAGGCCAGGCGCCGAAGAGCACCCGGAAGCGCGGGAACGGCGGGACAAAGCCCCGGCCCGCCAGGTGGAGGCGGGCCAGCGCCACCGCCGCGGCCTCGGCGTCGCCGGGACGAAGGTAGTCCGCTTCCCGCCCGTCCTGCCACTGGAGCAACTGGAACCGCTGGCGTCCCATCCGCCCGACCGGCTCACCACCCAGCGTGGGGAGAAGACGGGGAACGCCGGCCAGGCCGGCCCGCCCGAGGTGCTCCAGGACGGCCGCCACGAACTGCACCTCGCGGCGGTTCAGCGTGACGGGCTTCAGGCAGTAGCGCTCATTCCCGCACTGCAGGAGGTAGGCGCCGCGGACCGGGGTCAGCTCCCCAGCCGGCAGACCCCAGGGCGCTCCGGGATCCTTGGGCCGCCGCGGACCGCTCATCCGGCCACCGCCTCGTACGCGAGGAGCGTCTCGGCGGCGGTCCGGCGCCAGGAGAAGGCCTTGGCCCGGCGCAGCCCCCGGTGGCGGAGCGCCTCCCGGGCCTCCGGGTTGCTTCCCAGCTTGAGCAGGGCTGTCGCCAGCGAGTCCGGGTCGTACGGGTCGATCAGGAACCCCGCGTCGCCAACCACCTCCGGCAGAGAGGACTCGCGGCTTGAGATCACCGGGGTGCCGCAGGCCATGGCCTCCAGGGGTGGCAACCCGAATCCCTCGTAGAGCGAGGGGTAGACGAAGAGGCGCGCTGCCCGGTAGAGGTAGGGCAGATCAGCGAGGGGTACGAAGCCGGGGAAAAGCACCTCGCCGGTGAGACCCAGGTCCTTCGCCCGGTCCACCAGGCGCTGCCCGGCCGGGTCGAGGCTGCCGGCCAGAACGAGGGGCGGCCGGTCGGGGAGGTCGTTCCGGACGGCGGCGTAGGCCGAGAGCAGAGCCGGCAGGTTCTTGCGCGGGCTGAACCCGCCCACGTAGAGAAAGAACGGACCCCTGAGCCCGTACTTTTCAGCAGCGCGGGCGTTCGCCTCGGCGAAGGGCAGAGGGCGGTAACACGGCTCCGGCGCTTCGTACGTGACCACGATCTTCGTCTCGGGGACCCCGAGAATGCGGTAGAGGTCCTGGAGGGTGTGGCGGGACACGGTGAGGATCAGGGCCGAGCGGGCGCAGATCTCGGGCATCCGGGCCAGGAAGCGGTCGAGGTACCGCCGGGTACAGGTCTGGGGCAGAACGTAGGGGATGAGGTCGTGCACCGTGGTCACCACCGGACAGGGCGGATCCGGAGGGAAACCCAGTCCGTTATGGGGCACGTGGTGCAGGGTAAAGGCACCGGAAGCCAGCTCCCGGCTGATGGTCGAATCCTCCTCCCCCCGATCCGGGTGGGCCGGAAAGGGGAAGACGGTAAAGTTGGCGGTCAGCGGCAGGTCGGGGGCCCAGGCCGGCGGGGTTTCGCCCCCGCTCCCCGCCGGTCCGGCGGGCGCGGCCGCCGGGGCAAAGGCCGTGTACTCGTTGTACCGGTCCAGCTCGCTCAGAGCCCAAATCAGGCGATGGGTGTAGGTACCCAGGCCCGTGCCGCGGTAGCGCGCCGCCGCCCGGGCGTCGATACCGATCTTCATGCTCCAGCCTCCACACTACTTTCGTCGTCCGAAGATGTCGAAGTCGAAGAGGGCGAAAAGCGCCAGGATCAAGGCAAAGAGTGCCAGGATGTCCAGTGGGCTCGGGAAGAACAGCGCCTTGATCAGCAGGGCTGCAGTCACCAAGCCGACGATCACGATCACCGCCTGGCGGAGCATGTTGGGATCCACTGCCGGCTCACCCCCTTCGGGCCGATGCCTAGCGCATTATATGGTTCGAGCACGTGCCTTGCGCCCGTCATACAATGGTCCGGAGGGATGAGGCGTAGTGGTGCGGCGGGTCAGCGAGTGGACCACTCGGGAGCTGTCCGCGGTCGTGGGGGAGTTCGGCCTGCAGCCGGTCTCTTTCACGCCGGTGCGGCGGGCCTGGCGGGTGGACACGGTGGACGGCCCGCGTTTCCTCAAGTGCACCACCCTCACCGCCCCCGAGCTGACCTTCGTGGCTGCAGCCCTGGATTACCTGCGCCGCCGGGGTGAACCGGCGCCCCAGCTCGAGCTGGACTGTCGCGGCCGCCCCTGGGTCGAGCGGCAGGGTTACGCCTTTCTCCTGACCGACTGGGTGGACGGGCGGGAGGCTCACTTCCCCGACCCGGCGGACTTGGTGTTGGCGGTCGAGGCGGTGGCCTACCTTCACCTGCGGGGAGAGGGGTTCCGACCCCCGCCGGCCGGTCACCTCCGGGTAGAGTGGGGGCGCTGGCCGGAGAGGTTCGGGCGCCGGGCCGTCCAACTGCAGGTCTTCCGGGAGGCCGCCCGCGCCGCCGGCGGACGAGTCGACCGAGCCTACCTCGCCCTTTGGCCGTACCACTTCGAACAGGCCAGAAAGGCTCTGAAGCTCCTGGAAAGCTCGGCGTATCCCTTTCTGTCCGCCGCGGGAAGGCGCCGGCCGGTCATCTGCCACCACGACCTCTCCGAGCGGAACTTCCTTTTGAGTGGCGGCGGAGTGCGGCTCATCGACTTCGACTACTGCCTGTACGACTTTCCCGCCCACGACCTGGCCAACTTTCTCCAGCGCCAGGCCCAGGCGGAGGACTGGGAGGCGGCGCCGGCGCAGTCGGCGCTCCGGTTCTATGAGAGGGTTCGCCCGCTTCAGCGGGGGGAACGCCGTCTGCTCCTCGCCCTCTTGATCTGGCCGCATCGGTACTGGCTCCTCGGGTGGCAACGCTACACCGAACGGCTGCTCTGGCCGGAGGAGCGGTGGCTCGACGCTCTGGCCAAGCGGGCGGAGGAGGCGGAGCTCCGCGAGGAGTACCTGGCCGGACTCCGGGCGGAACTCGGGGAACGGTAGCGAGAGGGAGGAGGAGAAGATGGCCATCCACTGGCCTGACCCTGCAGTCTTCCTGGCCTGGGATCTGCGGGTGGAGCGGATTGAAGCCGTTCGGGACGCCTACCGGGTTGTCACAGCCCGGGGCCAGTTCTGCCTGAAACGGGCCAGCGGCCCCCCGGAGCGGGTCGAAGTGATCGCCCGGGCGCTGGACCACCTGACCCGCCGCGGTTTTCACCAGCTCACTCCGTTCCTCCTCACCCGCCAGGGCAGGCCCTTCTGCCAGCACGGGGAAGCCTGCTACTACCTCACGGAGTGGCTGCCGGGCAAGCGACCGGACCTCAGCCGCCCGGAGATGGCGGCCTCGGCCGCCCGGTGCCTGGCCTCCTTCCACGCGGCGGCGGAGGGCTTCTTCGACTACGGCTGTCTCCGGCAACACCTGAGACAATGGCCGGAAAGGCTCTCCGAACGGGTCAGGGAGCTTAGAGCGCTCCAGGCCGACCGCACTCTGGAGTTCAAGCCCGACCGGTTCACCGAGGCTTTCCTGGCGTCGGCGGAGCGGTGGACGGGTCTGGCCGAGTGGGCGCTCGACCTTCTGGCGCAGTCAGGCTACTTCGAAGAGGTCGAGGCCTTCCGGGCCCGGGGAGGGTTCTGCCACGGGGATCCGGCTGAGCGGAACTTCGTCTGGTGGAGGGGGGAGCCGTTCCTGATCGACTTCGATACGCTCTTGGTCGACCTGCCGGTGCTGGACCTGGCGCGGCTCGTCCGACGGGTGGACCAGAACGTCCAGTGGAGGCTGGAGCTGGCGGAGCAGATGATCGGCGCCTACGAGGCCGTCCGCCCGTTGAACGCACACCAGCGGGGGCTGCTCCTGGCCCTCCTGGCCTTCCCGGAGAAGTACTGGCGGGTGGCGCACCGCTATTACCGGGCGCGGGAGGGGAAGTCCCGCCGCCACCTGCTGCACCGGCTGGCGGAGGTGGAGGCCAGCTGGGGGCCGGTCCAGCGCTTCCTGCCCATGCTGGCGGACCGCCTGGGGGTTGGGCTGCCCCGCCCCCTGCCGGCCGGTCAGTGAACGGAAGCAGCGCCTAACCGCGGGGCGGCAGGGGCGGAGGGAAGGGTTTCCAGACGAGTACGCGGCCCGCGACCTCGACCGCCTCTGCCACCTCGGCGACCTCCATCACCTCCGCCGGTTCCGACTCCCCGGGCGGCTCATCTGCCAGGGGGGCCTCCAGGGAGAGGGCTTCACTCGGCGGCGCCTCGGCGAGCAGCGTTTCCACCGGCCCGAGCTCGATACCGACGTCCTCAAGCGCTTCCGCGACCTCGACGGCTTCCGCGACCTCGACGGCCTCCGTCACCTCCGCCGGTTCCGGCTCCCCGGGCGGCTCATCAACCGGGGGAACGTCCAGGAAGGGCACCGGGTCAACCTCCAGGGAAACAGGCATCACCTCGAACGGCACCTCGAAGTACGGTGGCTCCTCCGCCGGCCAATCTGCCGACGGCGCGCCAGCCGCCTCCTCCGGCTCCTCGCCCTCCAGAATCCCCAGGCCGATCAACTCTTCAGCTTCTGTCACCAGAGTCGCCTCCCTCTCTTCTTGGCTGGTCAACTGCTCCGCCGGGAGCGGGGCTTCCTCCGGAGATGAAGCCTCAGCGCTCGTCAGCGGAAGCAACTGGACGAGTTTCTGCGAGGCCCACTGCAGGGCCAGCGTCTCCACGAAGACCTCCCGCTCCACTTCATGGCGGATCACTCTGGCCAAGCGGCTGCGATGCGTCTCGCGGCGGGCGAAGTGGAGGTGTCCAAGGCGCCAGAAGTCGTGCGGAAAGCGGAGCCAGGCAAGGAGGATCTCCCACTCCGGTTCCGAGATGGGCCGGGCGTCGTGATAGGCTTCCAGAAAGGCGAAGGCCTGGTCCGGGTCGCTCCCCGCGCCCGCGATCACGAACCGGGCGGCGTCCACCACCGGCAGGTCCAAAGCCAGGTGGGCCCAGCCGTCCACCAGAAGTTCCTGGCCGACGCGGCGCAGCCGGCCCGGAGTGAACCGGCGATGGGCCAGACAGCGGCGGGCGGCGCATTCCCGCTTGACCTCCTCCAGCGGTGCGGCGAGAAGCCCCGTCAGCGCTCGGTCGGACTGTTCCAGAAAGTCGTCGACGTACTCGGCGAACAGCCGGGCGAACTCCCCGTGGGAGCGGACCGCCTCCCGGCGCATGACCTGAAGGTCACCGTGGCGCTCCTGCAGTACGGTCGGCCACCGATCGTACCGGACCCGCTCACCTCGCTCCACCGGCGGGAGCCCTTCCCCGGCCTGGTGGAAGGCGGCCAGGAGTGCCGCCGCCCGCCGTATCTCCCCTCGCCGGCCGGCGTCGAACCGACGGCCGGCCTCTCCCTCGACCAGGTAGAAGAGCCCTGTTCCCAGGTGGACTCCCGGCTCGCCGTCGGTGGTCAGGCAGAGGCGTCGGAGAGCGGTGAAGCCGCGGTTCTCCAGGTGAGCCAGAGCAGCGGCGACAAACCGCAACTCGTCTGGGGAGCCTTTGAACCGCCGCACCTGGTATGGCCCCCGGTCGGCGAGCACCGTGTCGCTCCGGTGCTCGATCCCCCGCAAGGTCAGGCCGTACCGGTTCAACAGAGTCTGAAGCGCCCGGCGCTCCTCGACCGGGGAACCGGCGGTGTCAAGCGGCCCTCCTGCTTCTTTGGTCATGGCTTTCCCCCCGCGCGGAATATATTCCGACGGCCCGTTGGCTGTGCGCTCGTCACCGCGACAAAACGTCAGGACGGGCCGGTTGCCGCCCTCTCCAGCGCCAGCAGGGTCAACCAGGCGGTGCGCCGCCAGGAAAACCCCTCCGCCCGCTTCCGTCCGGCCTCGCTCAGCTGTTCTGCCTCGGCGGGGTTGGTCAGAACCTCCCGGATGGACCGGGCCAGCGCCCCCGGGTCGAGCGGGTCGACCAGCCGTGCTGCCTCCCCCGTCACTTCCGGCAGAGACGAGGTGTTGGCGGCGATCACCGGTACACCGCAGGCCATCGCCTCCAGAGGCGGAAGGCCGAAGCCCTCGTAGAGCGAGGGGAAGACGAAGAGATCGGCGGCGTTGTAGAGGAAGGGCAGGTCCTCGCCGGCCACGAAGCCGGGGAAGACCACCCGGTCAGCGATGCCCAGCCGCTCTGCCAACGCCTGGCACTGGGCGTACGAGCCGCCGCCGGGGCGCCCGACCAGGACCAGTTGGTGAGGGAGGGCGGTGGTCCGGCACACCTCGGCGAACGCCTCCACCAGCCGGGGCAGGTTCTTACGCCGGCTGAAGCCTCCGACGTTCAGAATGAACGGGCGGTCCAGGGCGTAGCGGCGAGCGACCCGGGCGCGGCAGACGTCCCGGTCCAGAGGCGTGAAACGCTCCTCCGGGGCTTCCGGTATCACCACCAGCCGATTTTCCGGGACGCCCAGCAGGGTCTGAAGATCCCGCTTCGAGTGGAGAGAGACGGTGATCACGGCGTCGGCTTCGGCGACCGCCCGGGGGATCTCCGCCAGAGCCCGCCGGAGGAAGGTCCGGCTGCAGGTCTGAGGAAGGACGTACGGGATCAGGTCGTGGACCGTGACGACCAGGCGAGGCGGCGCCGGCTCCGCTGCGCGAAGCTGCGGCTTCGGCAACCCCAGCCCGTTGTGCGGGACGAAGTAGACGTCGGCCCCGGGCGGGAGAGGGGAAGTTACCGGTGCGACCTCCTCCCAGAAGTCGGCCTGCTTCTGGCCGCACCAGGCCAGGAGGTCACCCATCCCCGGCGCCGCCTCCACCCACTGGTCGCCGGGCAGGAGCAGAGTGTAGCGGTTGGCGCGGTCCAGCCGCAACAGTTGCTGAAGGAGCTGCGCGGTGTAAGTGCCGATACCGGTCCCGCGGTAGGCAAAGGCGGCGCGGGCGTCCACCACGATGTGCACCGGTCATCACCCCTTCATTGATATCGCGAAGGAAGGCCGGGCGCCACCGTCGAAGTGATACCCTGTGAGACGCACGCAGGCGGCCCCGGTCATCGTCGCCGCCTTCCTGCTCGCTCTCTGCGCCGCCCGACCGGGAGGAGCGGCGGAACTGGGGCGGCCGACCGTCTATGCCGATGCCTGGGGCGGGGTGTACCGGGGCACGCCCTCCGCGCTTTTGACGGAGCAGGGCTGGGCGCTCGGCACGGCGGTGGGCGCCTACTTCGACCTGGGCCAGCGGACCGGGGGCGCCCTCCGCGCGACGTACTGGGAGACCTCCGACGACCGGACCTTCAGCCGCCGGTATACCGGGGTGGACGCGCTTCTCGGACCGCGGCTCGGCGACTGGCGCCTGCTCCTCGGCCTGTCCGTCCTGGACCGCCGCGACTTCTCCGGAGAACAGGGGGGCGGCTGGGGGTGGCGGATCGGCGTGGCGGGAGAGAGGGTCCTCCGGCGGGTGGTCGCCGGAGGCGGTGTGTACTTAACGCCGACTATGCTGCTCCGACGGTGGTCGGGCGGGTCGGAACTCGCGCCGGCGAGGGCCGCGGCGCTGGAAGGCGAATTCTACCTCGTGATCCCGCTAGGCGGGGCGTGGGCCGTTCGGGGCGGATACCGCGGATTTCACCTCCTAATCGAGGACGCCGATGACGCCGGCGGGGGTCGCCGCGAAGTCGGCCAAGGGCTTTTCCTGGGGGCGACTGCCCGCTTCTGAGCACCGCTTCGGAAGGAGGTAGAGCTGTGCACCCAGCCTTGTACCAGCAGATGAAGATCTGTCCCGCCTGCGGGCGGCGATTCACCGTGACCCGGCCCCGTCTGTCGGCCTGCACGGCGCTTAAGCGGGAGACCGACTTCCGCGTCCAGTACGCCGGTTTGGACCCGACCCTCTACAGCGTCTGGGTTTGTCCCCGCTGCGGCTACTCCGCCAGCGAGACGACCTTCGAACGGCTGGAGGAAGCTGAGCGCCAACGGGTTCAGGAGGCCCTCTCTGGGCGCCTTATTCCCGAAGGGACAGAGGGCGAGCGGACGCCGGCCGGGGCCATCGCCGCCTACAAGCAAGCCATCTTCCTGGGGCAGGTGCGCAGGCTGAGCGCCAGCAACTTAGCCGGGCTCCACCTCAAGCTGGCCTGGATCTACCGGGGCTTGAATGATCAGGCCGCGGAACGGGAACACCTCGCCGCGGCCCGGGATCTGTACCAACAGGCCTACAACCGGGAACGTCTCGGGGGAGAGGGGAAGATGTCGGAGGCGACCGTCGCCTACCTGGTGGGGGAACTCTCCCGGCGGTTGGGGGAATACGCCACCGCCGTCACCTGGTTCAGCCGGCTGGCCATGGACCCGCGCACCAAGCGGGAGCCGCAAATCCTCAGCCTGGCCCGGGAGCAGTGGCATACCGCCCGGCGCCAGGCGGCCGGCGAAGCGGTGGAGGAGGCGGCGTCACCGGCCCAGCCGGACCACCCCCAGACTCAGACAGGGCCGACGACTCCCGCCCCGGCTCCGGCTGAAGTAGAGGCTTCGGCGGCTTCGGAGGCGCCGGCTTCAGAGACCCCGGCTTCCGCCAAGCCGGTTGCCCGAGCACCGGCTGCGCGGGCCAAGGAGAGCAAGATCTCCAGCATGGTGCCGCTCTACCGCGACCAGGTCGAGTGGCTGCGGAAGGTGGTCGCGACCTCCGACCACGCCGGCGGCAAGCTGATGCTGGCCGACGTCATCCGGGCTGTGCTGGATGTGGTTGTCCTGACTGTGCCGCCGGAACGCCTGGGGGCTCGCCACGAGGAGGAGCTGCGCCTGAGGTTGGCCTCCCTGTTCCCCGGGCCAGCCGATGAGTGAAGGGAGGGGTCAGTCGGATGAGCTCCTCTATCCGCCATCTGGGCATTCTGACCGGCGGAGGCGACTGCCCGGGCCTGAACGCCGTAATCCGGGCCGTGGTCAAGACGGCGGAGAGCTACAACCTGCGGGTCACGGGCATCCGGGACGGGTTTGAAGGCCTCATCACCAGCCAGGTCATGCCGCTGACCGCGGCGGAGGTGACCGGCATCCTGCCCCGGGGCGGGACCATCCTTGGCACCAGCAACCGGGCCAACCCCTTCCGCTACGGCGTGCACGAACAGGGACAGCTCGTCTACCGGGACGTCTCCGACCAGGTGATTCAGAACATGCAGAACCTCGGCCTGGACGCCTTGATTGTCATCGGCGGCGACGGGAGCCTGAAGATCGCCCTGGAACTGGCAGGGAAGGGTGTCCGGTCGGTCGGCATCCCGAAGACCATCGACAACGACCTCTCCGCCACCGACACCACCTTCGGCTTCGACACCGCCCTGGTCACCGCGACCGAGGCGCTGGACAAGCTGCATACCACCGCCGAGTCGCACCATCGCATCATGGTCCTGGAGGTGATGGGGCGCTACGCCGGCTGGATCGCCCT
>DYFA01000044.1 GCA_020725425.1 Aneurinibacillus sp. | reverse complement strand
GGGGAGTGGCTCAGCCGCCAGGCGGGCCACCGCGTGTCCCTGGTGGTTCCCCGGAAGGGCGAGAAGAAGCGGCTGGTGGACCTGGTCAGCGAGAACGCCAGGGAGGTGCTCAACGAGATCAAGCCGGAGGAAGAGCGGCGGCGCGAGATGGGGCGCGAAGCGGCCCGGGTGCTGGGGCAGTTGGCCGGGCTGGCCGGCCCCGTCCACCGGCTGGAGGGCTACGACGTCTCCAACCTGCAGGGTCGCCAGGCGGTGGGATCACTGGTGGTTTTCGAGGACGGTGTCCCCCGAAAGGACCATTACCGGCTCTTCCGCCTTCGCACCCCCGGACCCGATGACTACGCCATGATGCAGGAGGTGCTCTTCCGCCGCTTCCGGCGGGGACTGGAGGAGGCGGGGAGCGGGTCGTCCTGGGCCACCATGCCCGACCTGGTGCTGGTGGACGGCGGCCGCGGACAACTCAATGCCGCCCTGGAGGTGCTGCTAGCCCTGAACCTCGAGCGCATCCCCGTCATGGGGCTGGCCAAGGAGCAGGAACTCCTCTTCCTGCCCGACAGGCCGGAGCCGGTGGAGTTGCCACGGGACTCGGCGGCCCTTCACCTCGTGCAGTGGCTACGCGACGAGGCCCACCGGTTCGCCCTGGGCCACCACCGCCGGGTCCGTAAACGGGAAGGCCTGCGTTCGCTGCTGGATGAGGTGCCCGGGATCGGTCCCCGCCGCAAGAAGGAACTGCTACGGCACTTCGCTTCCCTGGAGAAGCTGGCCGCTGCCTCGGTGGAAGAGCTGGCTGCCGTGCCCGGCATGAACCGGGCCGCCGCCCGCCGCCTGAAGGAATACCTCAGCGACGGGTGAGCGGGCGCGGGGCGGCGGGCGGTGCCTGGACGACCGGTCCTCCGTGGTAAAGGCTCAACTGGTAGTCGTAGATCAGGCGGGAGATCTGGCCGATCTGCTCGAACCCGGCTTCTACGTCGGCGTGTCCCTCCGACATGATGTACAACACGTAGGGGAAATCGGCGAAGACGATCCCCACGTCGTCGGCCACGCCGGTGATATCGCCCTCCTTGTGAGCCACCGGTACTTCGCTGATGTACCGGTTGAGGCCGGTATTCCACACGGTGTGGGCGAGATCGTATATGAGCTTCTCCCCCGCCCGGTTCTGCCTGGCGAAATTCAGGGCGGCTTCCATGTAGGTGGCGTTATCCTTCGGTGTGGAGATGTTCTGGCCACCCGGGTACACGTTCTCTCCCCCCAGGCTCCACATGAAGTTGATAATGTTCTGCTTGCCCAGCCGTCTCTCCAGCATCTTCCAGGCGATGTTGTCACTGTCGCGGATGGCCTTCTCCGCCAACTCCCTGATGGTAAAGGAATCCCCGTCCCGCGCCGTGAACTGCAGGGTGCCGGCCCCACCCCGCCAGTCCCGCTCGCCGTAGTACGTCAGCTGCTCGTCCCAGGAGAGCTTCCCTTCTACCACCAGCTTAGTGGCGTAGAGCACCACCGGGACCTTCACCGTGCTGGCGGCCGGGACCTGCACGTACTCGTTGACGCCAAACGCCTTCTCCGAGGCCAGGTCTTTGAAATAGAGGCCCCACTTTTCCGGCCGGGTGCTCAGGTACTCCCGCAGCCGGGCCTCCAGGGGCCGGTAGTCCGGGTTGTAGCCCACCCGCCTTGCGGCGTCCACTTTGGCCATGGCTGCGGAGACAAACTCGTGATACTCGGAGCGCTGGCGGAAGATCTGCCACACGACGCCGGTTCCGGGGACTCCCCGGGGCGCCTGGCCCTTCCACTCGAAGACGCCGCAGTCAACCACGTACAGGGTTCCGTCTGGCCCGAACTCGAGGTCTATGGGGCGATTGAAGCCTCTGAGGCTCTTCCCGGCCGGTCGCCCCGTCTTGTTGCGGGCGAACATTTCCACCGTACCACTCTGGAGGTCAACAGCCAGAATCCCTCTCTCGGGAGCGGGCTCGCCCTTTTGCGGGCGGGTGGGACCGAAGGCGGCCATGAACATGCGCCGGGATCTGTCGAATCCGGACGGGGCAAAGTCGAAGCGCAGGGCAACCGGGACCTGGGTGCCCCGGATTAAAATGTTGAGGGCGGGCCTTGACATCTTCAAGGCCCACTCTATATACTCTCGCCGGGAGGAATGGCCAGTGGAGGAACGTATAGTACCGGGTCGGTGTCCCGTGTGCGGTGAGCCCCTGCGGCCGGTGCGGCTCTACTGCCCCAACTGCACCACGGCGGTGGAGGGGCGGTTCCGCCTGTGCCGCTTCTGCCTGCTGACGCAGGAGCAGCGGGAGTTCGTGGAGGTGTTCCTGCGCGCGCGCGGCAACCTGCGGGAAGTCGAGCGCGAACTGGGTATCTCGTACCCCACGGTGAGGGGGCGCCTGGAAGCGGTGCTGGCCGCCCTGGGTCTGGCCCCCGCCCGCGGCGTGGACGAGGAGGAACAGGCCGAGCGGGCCCGC
>DYFA01000043.1 GCA_020725425.1 Aneurinibacillus sp. | reverse complement strand
GGTCTGGGAGGCGGCGATGAGCGCCGGCCACTACCGCCTGGATAACCTGTGCGCCATCGTGGACCGCAACTACCTGCAGATCGACGGCAACACCGAAGAGGTGATGACCCTCGACCCGTACGCCGACAAGTGGAGGGCCTTCAACTGGAACGTCCTCCAGATCAACGGCCACAAGCTGGACGAGGTCATTGAGGCCTATAACCAGGCCGAACAGATGAAAGGGAGACCCACCGTGATCATCGCCCGGACCGTCAAGGGCAAGGGGGTGCCCTTCATGGAGAATCAGGCCGGCTGGCACGGCAAGGCGCCCAAGCGCGACGAGCTGGAAGAGGCGCTGAAACACCTGACGGTACTGTAGGCGAAAGGGGTGCGAGGATTGTTCGAGTGGAAACTGTCCCGTGACGGATTTGGCGAAGGGATGATAGAGCTGGGGCAGGCCGACCCCCGGGTGGTGGTGCTCGGGGCCGACCTCTCCGACTCGACCCGCGCCCTCTGGTTCAAGGAGAAATTCCCCGACCGCTTCTTCAGCTTCGGGATCGCCGAGCAGAACATGCTGGGAGCGGCGGGCGGGCTCTCGCTCGCCGGCAAGATCCCCTTCGTCTGCACCTACGGCGTGTTCCTGTCCGGCCGGGCGTGGGACCAGATTCGAACCACCATCTGCTACTCCAACCTCAACGTCAAGATGGGCGGCGCCCACGGCGGGATCTCTGTCGGCCCGGACGGCGCCACCCACCAGGCGCTGGAGGACTGCGCCCTGATCCGGGTGTTGCCCAACATGACCCTGGTGGTTCCCTGCGACTACTACGAGACGAAAAAGGCGACCATCGCCGTCGGAAAGATGTTCGGTCCGGCCTATGTCCGCTTCGGGCGGGAGAAGACGCCGGTCATCACCGCTCCCGACACCCCGTTCGAGCTGGGGAAGGCGGCGGTCTTCCGGGAAGGGTCGGACATCAGCCTCATCGCCAACGGGTACATGGTGAGCCAGTGCCTGCTCGCTGCCGATGAGCTGGCGAAGGAAGGCATTTCGGCCCGGGTAATCAACTTGCACACCCTGAAGCCCCTGGACCGGGAGGCGATCGTGAAAGCCGCCCAGGAGACAGGGGCCATCGTCACGGCGGAGGAGCACCAGCTTATCGGCGGACTGGGCGCCGCGGTGGCCGAGGTGGTGGCGGAGGAGTGCCCGGTGCCCATGGCCATGATCGGTATCCGGGACCAGTTCGGCGAGTCCGGCAGCCCCGAGGAGCTCTTGAAGCTCCACGGCCTGACCGCCGGGAACGTGGCGCAGACCGCCCGGAAGTTGCTGGCCCGCAAGAAGGGCCGGTAGCAGGTACGGGGCTGTGGAGAGCACCAAGATCCTGTTGGACTACCACCGCCGCATGCTCGACGACGCCGTCCGGACGGAGGCCTTTCGCCGGGCCATCGCGGCGGTGGTCCGTCCCGGCGACGCGGTGGTGGACGTCGGCACCGGCACCGGCATCCTCGCCTGCTTCGCCTGCGCCGCCGGGGCCCGGCGGGTCTACGCCATCGAGGTGGGCCAGATCGTGGAGATGGCTCGGGCGACGGTGGCGGAGAACGGCTGGGCCGACCGGGTGACCTTCCTGCCCCGCGACTCCCGGCGGGTCGAAGTGCCGGAGCGGGCCGACGTGGTGGTCTCGGAGACTCTCGGCGGGATGGGGGTCGAGGAGAACATCGTGGAGATCATGGCCGACGCCCGGCGGCGGTTCCTCAAGCCCGGCGGGCGCCTCATCCCCTCCCGGGTGCAGGTCTTCGTGGCGCCGGCCAGCGTGGAGGAGACCTATGCCCGTCTCACCTGGCCATCGGCGGAACGGTGCGGGGTCCGGTTCAGCCTGATGCGCCATCTCTCCCTCAACACGCCCCACCGCGTCTGGCTCTCCCCCTCCGCCCTGCTGGGCCCGCCTGTCTCGCTCTACGACCTGGACCTGGGGACGGCCGACCGCCTGCCGGAACGCACGTCCCTGGAACTTCCCGCCGACCGCGAGGGCGTCTGTCACGGCGTGGCGGCGTGGTTTTCGGCCTACGACGGGAACGAGCTGCTGGTGTCGAACTCCCCCGACCGACCCTCGACCCACTGGGGGCAGATGTTCCTTCCCGTGGCGGAACCTTGCCGGCTTGAGGCTGGCGGGCGCCTGGCGCTGTCCGTCAGGGTCTTTCCCACCCGCAACGAGATCTTCTTCGAGTGGTCCGGCGCCTTCTTCCCTGTGAAGGGCCATGATTCGGCGCCCGGCCCCTCCTTCACCCACTCCAACCTGCACCTCGTGCCGCCGTGGCAAGGCCTGGACCTGGCCACGAAGCAGGCCATCGCCGCGGCAGCCCGCCGCGGCAGCAAGCTGCTCGCCGTGCTAACCTCGCTCAACCTCCGGCGAAGCTCGACCGCAACTCCGACCCGGAACGAGTGACCTTGCATTTTGCCGTATTGGCTAGAATAATGGGTTGTGCGGCAGGAATGTGACAAATTCCACCGAAGGAGTAAGTGTCAGGAACAATATGGCAGGCAGGATGAGCCTACATGGAGGTCGTAGCCAAGGCCCTCACTGACCGGATGATCAGGTATTTTGGCTTTTCAGAAGAGCGCCGGGATCTGCTGGCGTTTGGGGTTACTTATATTCTACTTTTCGTCATCGACACCCTGACTGTAGTTCTAGCCGGAATTCTGGTTGGTGCCTTTGGCTTGACCCTGGTAGTGGCCCTAACTTCTGCCGTTTTCCGCTCCCTTACTGGTGGCGCCCATTTCAGTGATCCCTGGACATGTGCAATCGCCTCTGCTGTAATTGCGGCAGGCTTAGGTTCTTTGGCGGCTGCTCTGACCGACATAGTGCCCTTTTGGCTTATGGGGATCGTTCTGGTAGTGGCTGGACTTGCGGGCGTAACCATTCACAGGTACGCTCCGGTGGATTCGCCTGCTAAGCCTATTTCTCCGCCTCAGAAAGCTAAGCTCAGGAGGGTGTCCTGGGTTGCGTTGGCCGGCTGGGTAATCATCATGGGATGTGTGCTTTACCGAGGAGGGTCCAGCTTGGTTGCTGCTAGTGCTCTTGGCCTCATTTGGCAAGTTGGGACTTTGACCCCGGGAGGAGCGCGGTTCTACCACCTGGTCAACCGAGCGCTGGGCGCACCTCGAAAGACTTAGAAAAAAGGGGAGGGTTATCGGTGAAGAAGCTGATTGGTATCGCCATAATGGCAATGCTGACCACGTTGGTCGCGAGTGGCGTCGCCTCCGCGTGCTGGCTCTTCGGCTATCAACCGGAGGTTCCCAAGTCGCTGATTAAGTAGGCCGAAGGCTCTTCCCGGGGCCTATCTTGGTCGCTGCAGGCGGGGTGGTTGCGAGTGAAGCAGATAGTTCTCCCGTGGTTGCTTTATCAAATACCAGAGGCAGTCTTGATGATGTACTGCGGAACCCGACTGTTAGGTCTACGGCCCCCATCCCGACAGTTCTGGCGGGCTGTATTTGTCTTTGCCATATCCGTTCCGTTGGCACGTCTATTGCCCTTTCCCTTCGGCTTTCACACTCTAGTCCTTTTCATCGCGTACGTGCTCATCACCATGTTGTTCTTCCGAGTATCAGTTCAGACGGCTATCACTGCCGCGACCATCACCAATTTCCTTTTGTCCATGGGGCATGCTTTGGTCCTTGCCCCTGTGCTCACGGCGAGGCGGATGGCTGTGTCTGACTTGGTCCAATCTTTACCGGGCTATCTCTTTGGGGGCTACCTTTCTGCATCCATTTTGATTCTGGTTGCCGGCTTGATCGGTTTATTCCGATTTAAGCTGATTAGTGCCCCTGAAGCGTGGCCAAGAACGCCGAGCGACCAGACTAGTATTAAGAAATGACGACCCAACCATCGATCCATAACCAAGAGAATAGTTTGCCCATGTCCCGTCAGGCGACTTGGCGTGGCCGTCTTTCCTTGGGAGTGGTTCTCGCCATACTCTGGATGATAGTCGTTAGTCTACTTGAGACCAGTATGCTACGCAGCGTGCCCATCACCATCATGGCTCAAATCATAATGACCGCGCCCATGGCGATTGGTATTGGCGTGCTTGCTCTTATGCTAAGCCGGGCCAACAAAGCGTTGGCCGAGCAAAACGCCAAGCTCATCGAAGCCCAGCGTGCGGCGGCTGACCTGGTGTCGGAGTTGGAGACGATCCTGGAAAACATCACCTCGCTTTTGTACGTCACCAACAGGGATGGCCGCCTCGTCCGGGTCAACCGGGCTTTCGAGGAGGGGCTCTGGCGGGAGTGGCGGGGCCACAGCCTGGAGGCGATGCGCCGGGAGGACGGAACCCCCTTGTTTTTCCGCGAAGACGGCACTCCCCTGGCCAAAGGCGGTTTCCCCCACGAGCGGGCGCTGGCCGGGGAAGCGGTCGAGAACGAGACGATCGTCTTCCGGAAGGAGGGACAGGAAATCTTCTACCTGGTGAGCGCCTCGCCAATCCGGGATACGGGGACCAAGGAGATCACCGGGTCGGTCACCCTCCTCCGGGATATCTCCACGATCAAGCGCCTTGAACAAGTCAAAGATGAATTCCTCTTCACCGCCTCCCACGAGTTGCGGACCCCGTTGGCGGTCATCCGGGCCTATGCGGAGCTTGGCCTTACCCCCGGCAAGGGCAGGCGGGCGACGGCCCTGGCGCAGCTTCCTGACCTCAAAACCCGGCAGGAAAGCAAAGGCAAGAGCGAAGAGGAATCGCCTGCCTTGGTCCTGCCGCGCATCATGGCTGAGGTCGACCAGATGACCGGCCTGCTCGATCAGATGCTGCAGATCGCCCGCCTCGACGCCGGCCGGCTTCCGGTCAACGCCACGGAACACGACCTGTACGAATTGACCGTGGCGGAGGTAGGACTCCTGTCCGCCGCGCCGGATTACGCCCGGGTGGTGTTGGATCTCGAGGAGGCCACCGGCCCGCTCTTCTGCTACCTGGACCGCATAGCCTACCACCAGATCCTGGTGAACCTCATCTCCAACGCCCTCAAGTACTCGCCGCCGACGAGCCCGGTGGTGGTGAAGCTCTCCACGGCCAAAGGGCGGGCGGTGGTCTCGGTCATCGACTACGGCAGCGGTATCCCGGAGGAAGAACTCCCGATGATCTTCGAGAAGTTCTACCGGTCCCGGAAAGCAGCCGCCTCCGGCGTTTCCGGGCTCGGCCTGGGCCTCTACATCACTTCCCGCCTGGTGGAGCTGCTTTCGGGGCGGATCTGGGTCGAGAGCAAGGTCGGCCAGGGCACCGCCTTCCACATCTCCTTCCCCTTGGTCCCCGCGGCCGGCGACAACAACAAGCGCTCCGGCCGCACCCCGTCCAGGATGGTTCAGAAGCTGTAACGCACTTTCACCTCGCCAGCGCCCCCCCAGAGCGCGGCGGCTCCCGACGCCTCCCCGAACGGATAGGCGAGACGGAGGGAGAGGTCGAGGGCGCTCGTCAAGGTCTGGGTAAAGGTGACGACCGCCGTGGAGGGGGCCCCAGGGGCCGTGTCGAGCAGGACGTGCGCCCCCAGGCTAGCCACCTCGCTCGCAAGGTAGTTGGCGCCCACCGCCCAGCGGGGGTTCTCCCGGGGCTGGCCGTCGAGACCGACGTCACCTGGCAGCGGTCCGGCGGCATACTCGAGCATTCCCACGTATTTCCCGCCGAAGCTGTAGTCCACGCCGGCGGCGCCGGACCACTTCTCCCCGTCAGCGTCGCTCCAGAGGCGGGCGAGGGCGGCATGCCACCCTACACCCAGGTCGCCCTGGGCTTCGGCGAAGGCGACGTGGCGGGCGTTGGCGGCGTCGTAGCCCCACCCCAGCCCCAGGTCGGTTTGGCCGAGGTGGGTGGCGGCCTTCACGCTCCCGCTGAGCCCGCCCGCCGAAGAGCCGGAGCCCCCGGCGGTGAGCAACGCGGAGGCCATCCCGGGGAGGGAGGCGGCGCCGGGGTTGACGTAGGCGGCCGCCGCGGCGACGTAGCCCAGCGGGCCGAGGGCCCGGCGGACCATGACGCCGTCGGCACCCTGGCGCGGCCCTTTAGGGTCCACCGGGTTGGGCGGGTTGAAGAAGTCGGCCGGGGCGAAGGCGGTCCCGTTGCCCCAGGGGATCCGCTGCCGCCCGATGGTCGCCTGGGTGTCGCCGCCGGCCAGGCGGAAGTAGAGACGGTCGACGGCGGCCGCGGTGCTGGTGGCAGGGATGTTGACCCGGTTGCCGCCCGAAACCGACAGAGAGAACGGCTGGGTGCCGAGGCCGTAGAGGTCGAATTCACCCCGGGCGGAGAGTCCCTCCTGCTCCGGGAAGTCCACCCTCAGGCGCAGGTGGCTGAGAAGGTAGTAGATGTTCTGCTCGGCGGTGGCCTGGCCGGCCAGAGATTCTTCAAGGTAGCCGCTGACCGCGGGCAGACCCAGGTCAAGCCCGCCTGCGGCGGCGGGAACCGCCAGGGAGAGGGCGAGCAGGGCCGCCAGCGCACCGGAGGCCCGACCGGCGCCGGCCCGCCCGCTCCCGATGAGCGCAGTCTTCGTCATGCTGTCCGACCTCCTCAGCGGTGGAGTGCCTCCCGGCTGAAGGTTTGGGGCGGGATGTTCACGCCCAGCTCCAGCTCCTCGATTACCATCCGAGTGCAGGAGCCCTTCTTGAGCCTGTTCTCCATGGTGGCCTCCATGGCGAACCAGCGGCCGCCGACGCGCCTCAGGTTACCCGCCGTGGCGACCTTCATCAGCTTGCCGCTCTTGGCGTAGAGTTCCTCCTTCACCGGGACGAACTCGGCCTTGGCAATCCACTGCTTGCGGCGGGCGTAGGCCACCTCCACCCCCGGCTTGGCCGTGAGCTCCAGGACGTAGCACTCCCGGTCGCCCACCTTCTCCTCGCCAGCCAGCTTGACCTGGTAGAGGGCGGTGAGTTTCTTGCTCTCGAGGGCGTCCTCGTAGGAGAAATCGCTGCCCATCATCCCCTGGCGGAGGAGGTGGCCGGAGATCTTCACCACGTCCTCGGCGTCGGGAAAGAACATCCACAGCTCATCGCCGAGCTTGAGGTACTTGGTCCCGCGGTCCCGGGCGTTGGTGAACTCGGCGAACGACCGGTCCCCGTCGATCAGGGCGACGAACGTCTTGGTCACGTCCCGGCCGCCGGAGGAGATCACGAGCGTGGCTTTGAGGCGGGCAGCCTCGAGGTACTCGTTGTCGTCCACCTTCTTCAGGATCTCCTCGGCGGTCAAAGCCTGGGCGGCTGCCGCCCAGCTCAGCAAAGCAAGGACCAGAGCGAGCGCGATGAGGTGCAGGCGGGTGCGGGGCATGGTTTTCTCCTCCTTTACACCAGCGTCAAATGGCCCGGAGCGCCGTGCTGGGATCGAGTTTCTGGGCGCGGCGGGCCGGCATCAGCGTCCCGAGGGCGGGGACCAGGATGCCGAGCACGAAAGCGAAGGCGGCGATCCCCAGGTCGAAGGTCGGGTAGATCCGGGTGGGGAAGAGCAGTTCCTTCCCGAGGCTCTGCACCGCCTTGGCGAAGTCGATTCCGGTCACCGAGAGCATTCTGGTTATGACGGATCCGGCGACCGTGCCGATTGTGCTGCCCAGAAAGCCCAGGATCGCCCCCTCCAGGACGAGCAGGGTCACGGTCTGAACCCCGGTGAAGCCCATGGCGCCCAGCATCCCGATCTCCCGGGTCCGCTCGTTCACGATCATCAGCATCGTGTTGATCACCACGAAGCTGGCGAAGAGCACGATCAGCACGTAGATCAGGTTGTAGATCTGCTTGGCGGTGACCATATAGCCCATCAGGCTGTTTGCCTGATACCAGGGGATCACCTTGTAGCGGCCCTCCGGGTCGCCGGACTTCACCACTTCAGCAATTTCCCTGGTCAGCGCCGGGACCCTGTTGGAATCCCTGGCCATCACGATGACCTCTGTGGCGGCCCCCTCCAGGTCCACGAAGCGCTGGGCGGTGGCGAGCGGTAGGAAGACCGAGGCCTCGTCCAACTGGGCCAGCCCGCTGGCCAGGCTCCCCACCACCGTGAAGGTGCGCCCGTTGAGCGAACCGAAGGAGGTGTTGGCGACCAGCGTGACCTTGCTTCCCACCTCCAGGCCCAACTTGTTCAGGAGCTTCTGCCCGGCGAGGACCTCCGCCACCCCTTCCCGGGGGAAGCGGCCGCGGTGAAGGTAACGGCTGAGGTGGGCCGCCCGCTCTTCGGCCTGCAGGTCCAGTCCCATTCCGAGGACGCCCTCCAGCTTGTCTCCCTTTGAGACCAGCGCCCCGAACTTGAGGCGGGGCGTGGCGACTGCCACACCGGGCAGTTGGGAGAGGCGGCGAGCGAAGGCCTCAGCCCCTTCACCCTTCAGACCGTCGACCGGGTGGGCAAGGGAGAGCAATCGCTCTTTCTTCGGGTAACCCTCGTCCACGATTCGCACGTGGCCGGTGGTGAAGCGGATGGTGTTCTCGAGGAAGGTGTCGATCATCCCGTTCACGAAGCCCTTGGCGAAGATGACGACGGCCACGGCCACGGTGATGGCCAGGACGCTCACGGCGCTCCGCAGGCGGTTGCGGGTCAGGTTGCGGAAAGCCATCCGCACGAGATACGTCATTCGCATACCCCTCCTTAACCGCGCAGGACGACCGCCGGGTCCAGCCGCGCCGACCGCCGAGACGGCCAGTAGCTCACGAGGAAGCTGAAGGCTGCGCCGAACACCCAGGCGCCGAAGATTGAGGGCCAGTTCCAGACTCCCCGCATGAGCCCCTCCACCGCCATGCCGAAGTCGTACTCGGTGGTGAGCTGCGAGTAGTCGATGCCGACCAGAGTCAGGTAAGCCACGGCCCCGAGGCTGAGGATGACCCCGAGCAGCCCGCCGAAGAGGCCGATACCCATCCCCTCCAGCATGAAGAGGCGCGTGATCTGGCGTTCCGTCATGCCCAGCGCCTTCAGGGTGCCGATCTCGCGGCTGCGCTCCATGCCTGCCAAAAGAACGCTGTTGACGACCCCTAGCGCGGCGATGACTCCCACGATTCCCAGGATGACTTTCATGTTTTGCCGGTCGGCCTGGGCATGGGCCAGGTAGTCGCCGGACCAGTCGACCCAGGTCTTCACCTCGAGGTCCCCGATGTGCTGCGTCTCCTCCCGGAGGCGGGCGGGGAGTCCGCCCAGACGATGGAAGCCGTGTTCCCCCCTCACCAGAACCTGCGTCGCCGCTCCGGGCAGGCCGGTGGCCTCCTGAGCCACGTCGAGCGGCAGGTAGACGCCTTGATTCACCGCCGGGCTGCTCGAGCCGAGCAGGCCCACCACCTCCAGGTCGAGCGCCTCGAAGGTGGTCCGCTGAGTCCGGAGGACCAGGGTGAAGGTGTCGCCCACCTTCAGATCCATGAGCTTTGCCAGCTCCCGCCCGAGCAGCGCCTCGTTCTCGCCGGCCCGGAGATACCGCCCGGCCTTCACGGCCTGTCGCAGGTTGAGAACGGTTTCGTCGCTGGCAGGGTCGGTGCCGATCGCCTTGACTGGAGACTCCTCAGCCCCGGTGTTCACTGCAGCGTTGAAGACGAGCTGCGGAGTGACGCCGCGCACGCCCTCCAGTCTGCGGAGGCGGCCGGCCAGTTGCTGCGCCCCGGGGATCGTGCGGTCGAGGAGCAGCTCCTCGCGCTTTTCCCAGTGGCCCCGGGCGTGAACACTGACCTCGCCGCTTTCGTACTGCACCAGGTTGCGGAGGGAATCCTCCTCAAACCCCAGGAGGAGTGAGTCGAAGGCGCTGAAGAGCAGCACACCGAAGGCCACTACGACGCCGGTCAGGATCGTGCGCCGCTTGTGCCGCCAGAGGTTGCGGAGAGCGAGGCGGAACTCAAGCATCGGCCCCACCTCCTTCGGCGGCGTGATACCGCTCTTCCTCGGCGGTCTGGCCGTTCCGCCGCTCGTCCCCGACGATCTGGCCGTCCCGCATGGTTACGAGCCGGCGGGCGTGGCGCATCACCCGGGGGTCGTGGGTGGAGAAGATGAAAGTCGTCCCCTTGGTCTGGTTCATCTCGAGCATCAGGTGGAGGACGGCCTCACCGTTCTCGGAGTCGAGGTTGGCGGTGGGCTCGTCGGCCAGGACCACCTTCGGCTCTTTCACCAGGGCGCGGGCGATGGCCACTCTCTGTTGCTGGCCGCCGGAGAGCTCGCCAGGGCGCCGCCCCTCGAGTCCCGCAAGACCCACTTCCGCCAGAACCTTCATTGCTCTATCCCGAACCTCAGCGGCCGGGACCTCGCGCAAGAGAGTCAAGGCCAGCTCGACGTTCTCCAGGGCGGTAAGCACGGGGATCAGGTTGAAGGTCTGGAAGATGAAGCCGATGGACTGCCGCCGCACGGCCGCCAGTTGATTCTTGCTGAGGCTGGTGAGCTCCTGGCCGTCCAGGAGGATGCGCCCGGCGGTGGGGCGGTCGAGGCAGCCGATCAGGTTGAGCATGGTGGTCTTGCCGGAACCCGAGGGCCCGGCGATCGCCGTGAACTCGCCGCTTTTCACCGTGAGGTCGATCCCCCGCAGGGCGGGGACCGTGAGCTTTCCCTGGGGATAGTCCTTGCGGATGCCTTGCAGCACTACGAGGTCGGTTCCAGTCATGGTCAGCCCTCCTCACCGTCGGTGAATACGGTGTCTTTCTCACCCTTCCAGTGGGCGATCAGTTCCGGGATGTGCTCCACGAGGAAGTCGTAGAAGTCGGCGAATTCGGTGAGCCGCCGCCTTACTGCCACCTGGGCCGGGGAGACGGTGGTCGCCCCTTCCCGAAGCAAGGTGCTGAAGGCCTTCAGCAGATTCATCTCCTGTTGCCAGGCCTTCTCCAGAGCGTCCGGAGCCACCCGGAAGCGGACTTTGCGCTCGCCCGGGACGAAGACCCGCTCAATCAGCCCCTGCTGCTCCATGAAGCGGGTGCCGAGGCTCACCGAGGCCTTGCTCACCCGGAGCTCCTCCGCCAGCTCAGCGATGGACCAGGCGCCCGGGGTAAAGATGAGCAGGCTGACGATCAGCGCCGTCGCCCGGGGCAGCCCCTCCTGGCAGAGGAGAGACGTCATCCGCTCCCGCAGGTGGGCGGTGTCCGCCGCGGCCTGTGTACGTTCAGCATCCGACTCCACGCGCGCTCCCCCCTTCGCCACACGGCGACATTATATTCCCGAGCAGTTTGTTCAGTCAATACTAAACGAACTGGACAAACTAGACTTACTGTGGCTGTGGCACGGCGGCGGCGGGTGAGGAGTCAGTCGTGGAGAGCGGCGGCGGGGTCCAGACGGGCCGCCCGTCTGGCCGGAACGTAGCTCACGAGGAAGGCGAAGACGGCCGAGGTCGCCCAGGCGCTGAGGATGGTCGGGAAGTTCCAGGCTCCCCGGAATGCCAACTCGATCGGCAGGCCGAGGTTGTAGCCGGAGAACATGGAGTAATCGAGCCCCACCAGCGCCAGGTAGGCCACGGTCCCGGTCGCCGCCAGAGCGCCCAGGAGACCGCCGAAGAGGCCGAGCCCCAACCCCTCCAGCATGAACAACCTGGTCACCTGCCCCTCCGTCAGGCCCAGGGCTTTCAAGGTGCCGACCTCCCGCGTCCGCTCGATGCCGGCCAGGAGGATGCTGTTGGCTACCCCCAGGCCGGCCAGGACGGCGATCAGTCCGAGGGTCACGGAAAAGAAAGAGCGCTTCGACCGGCTCACGGCCAACAGGTCGGCCGCCGCGTCCTCCCAGGTGTGCAGGTCGAGCGCAGGGCCGAGGCCGCTCAATCCCTGCCGCAGTTCCTCCCGCAAGGGGCGAACGTTCCGGTATCCGGCCTGGCCGGCCACGAGGATGTGGGTAGCCGCCGTGCCGAGACCGGTGGCCCCTTGCGCCACGTCGAGGGGGAGGTAGACCGTACCGTCGTTCACCGCCGGGTCGGGGGATTTGAGGAGTCCGGCTACCGTCAGATCGGTCGCCTCGAAGGCGGAAGCCTTGGTCCGCAGGACGAGGGTGAACGTATCGCCCACTTTCAGGTCCATGAGGTCTGTCAAGTCCTGCCCGAGCAGCGCCTCGTTGCGGCCGGGCCTTAGGTAGCGCCCGGCCTTCACGACTTGGTGCAGGCCCAGGACGTCTCCATCCGTCCGCGGATCCGCTCCGATGGCCTTGACCGGCAATTCCTCCACCCCGTTGTTCAGGGCCGCGGCGAACACGAGCTGGGGGGTGGCGCCCCGCACGCCGGTCATCCGGCGCACCCGCGCCGCGACCTGCCCGGCCTCGGGGATCGCCGGCCCTTTCGGCAGTTCCTTGCGGTCGGCCCAGTAACCGGCGGCGGTGAGGATGACCTCGCCGGTCTCGTACCGCACCATGGCGCGGAACGAATCCTCCTCGAACCCCGCCAGCAGCGAATCCGTCGTGGCGTGAAGCATCACGCCGAAGGCGATGACCACCACCGTGAGCAGGGTCCGGCGCTTGTGCCGCCAGAGGTTTTTCACCGCCAGGCGGAATTCGAACATGTCCCCACCCCCTGCGGACATCTTCATTATGCCATCGGGGAAGCCGCACCATCAAGTGAGGTGGCGCTCCCCTGAAACCGGACGGAGGTACGGGACCCAACCAGAACGCCGGGGCTTATGATGAAGAGTGACCGGCTTCCGGACGGGTTTCTTCGCCCGGGCCACGGGGAGGCGGGAGCATGAGGGGCACGTACATCGGCCAGAACCGGGTGCTGGTCGAGCCGACCTGGGGAGGCAGGCTGATTGTCCCGGCCGACGATTACAGCATCGGCTTCGACCTGATTACGGCGGGCGAGATCGAGCCCGCGCTGACGCGCTTCCTGCAACGGACCGTGCGGCCCGGACAGACGGCGGTTGATGTGGGGGCCAACCTCGGCTATCACACCATCCTGCTCGGCACCCTCGTGGGACCTCAGGGCCGGGTCTTCGCTTACGAGCCGAACCCGCATCTTCTGCCGTTTCTCCGGGCTAACGTAGCGTCCAACTACCTCTAGCCCGAAGGGGACCTAGTCCCGACGGATGTCCCGGCCCTGGTCGCCCGGGGGCTCGAGTCGCACGTCGTGATGTTCCCGTAGTACGCCCGCGCCGGGCTGGTGACGGCGCACAGGGGGAGGCGGCAGCATGCCCGACTCGGACGAACTCGCCTTCTGGGAGAAGCGGTGGCGAGACTACCTGGCCGACCCGGAGCAGAACACCGCTACGAAGTGGGACTGGAGCCCGACGGACGACGCGGTGCTGGAGGCCTTGCTGGCGGCAGCCGGGCCGGACATTGCAGGTCTGAGGATCCTGGAGGTAGGCAGCGGCACGGCGAAGGTCTCCTCCTGCCTGGCCAAAAAGGGCGCCCGGGTCACGATGGTCGACGCCGCGCCGTCCGCCCTCACCCTGGGACGGCGGCTTTTCCATTCGCTGGGCCTCACGGGGGAGTTCGTCCAGGCCGACATGGCCTCGTTGCCGTTCGAGTCGGCTGCGTTTGACCTGGTCTGGAACTCCGGGGTGATCAGGCTGGTGAAACCCGGCGGTCACTTCGTCACCATCAACCCCAACGCCCGCTGCCTCCTCTATCGCGTGACGATGTATCACGCCGCGCAGAGCGGCGGGGCGGGAATCCTCGAGGTGCCGGCGGTCTCCCTGCGCGAGGAGCTGTCCAGGCTCGGCCTGGAGGTGACGGCCGAGTACCCCGCGGCCTTCGTTTCGTCCACCATCTTCTTTGCGGGGCTTCCCGGCGCGGCGCCCCTGGCGCGGCTCATCGCCGAGTGGTACGGGCAGCTCCCGCCGGAGGAACGGGCGTTCTTCCCCGGATACCTCCTGGTGACGGTCGGGCGTCAGCCCGGGGGGCCGTAGACGTCGGCGAGCGCCTTCTCCCAGGCCTTCTCCCAGCGGGGAAGGTCGAAGGCGAAGGCCGTCTGCCGGGCGTTCACCCCGAGCCTCCGGCGGGTCCGCCCACGTTGGTGGCCACCACGGCACAACCGCTAGCCAGGGCTTCCACGCAGGAGAAGGACGTCCCCTCGCTGTACGGGCTGGGAATGGCCACGATGTCCGCCCGGCGGTAGACCTCCGGCATCTCGTCAAAGCCGTAGGAGGCGATCACCGTCCTGGAGGAGAGCCCTTCCTCCGCCACGCCCCGTTCGAGCTTGGCGTTTTCCTCCGGCAGGTTCCGGTCGACCGCGAACCAAAACCGCAGGTCGTACCCCCGGTCGCGGGCGATCCGCCGGGGATAGAGCAGTTCGAGCGGGCCGGCGGCGGGGGCGTCGCCGGGTCCCGGGGGCTGCCCCGGATCTTGTGCGCTTGCCAGGGAACCGTGGCCCGGGCGACGTTGAGGAAGTTGTAGTCGCAGGCGACCACGAGCGATGACGAGGGACCCGGGCTTGTAGAACGTGCCACGATAATAGGGGGTGGCGTAGAGCACCCGGCCGGTGGCGCGGTTCATCGCCTGGACGCTCGCCTCGAGACTGAGGGCAGCCACCCCGTGCCCGCGGATCCGGAAGCCGTCGACCTCCCTGATCCAGTCGGTACCCCCGTTCTGGTGGACGTCAACCTCGTACCCCAGTCGGCGCATCAGTCGGAGGAGCTGCCAGACGTACCGTTCCAGTCCACCGGTGACCAGCCGTTCGCCGTCCCAGGTCAGGAGGTTCGGGACGAGCAGCGAGACATGCACCTGTTTCATCCCACAAAACCTCGTCCAGTAAGCTCTTCCACCGCCTCTTCCACTCCGCCAGCCCGAAGTGCCGGGCCACCTTGCGGGCGTTCGCCCCGAGCCTCCGGCGCAAGGCGGGGTGGGCCCGGAGCCGTTCGATGGCCCGGATGAGGTCCTTGGCGGTCGGTTCGATGAGGAGCCCGTTGAACCCGTCGAGGATGAGGTTGCCGAGCCCCCCCACCCAAGTGGCGACCACCGCCGTCCCGGCCGCCATCGCCTCGAGGCAGGAGAGGGACGTGCCCTCCGTCGACTTGGAGGGGATGAGGACGATGTCCACGTTACGGTAGAGGTGAGGCATCCGGTGGGGCGGCACCCAGTAGTAGTAGACGCGGTCGCGGCTTGCGGCCCACTGCCAAAGTTCCTGTTCGGCCCGCTCCTCGTGGCCGCGCCCCACGAAGTGGAATTCGAGGTCCGGGTAGCGCCGGGTGAGCACTTCCGCCGCCCGGACGGCCTCGTTGACCCCGCGGACCGAGGTCAACCGGCGGGGGAAGAGCACCCTCAACCGGCCGGACGCTGGCCGCTGAACTCTCTCCTTGAACTGCCCCAGGTCCACGAAGTTGGGGAGGTAGACGAACTTGTGCAAGAGGCCCGGCCAGGTGGCCGTCGCCCAGTTGATGGTGGCGGTGTCCACCGAGACGACCCGTTCCACCCCGGTCAGGGCGATCCAGAGGCGGCGGCGCCACTCCTGACGCGCTTCCTCCGTGGGCAGGAGGTTGTCGAAGTCCGGGTAGTCCCAGAAGACGCCGTGGGAGATGGAGATGGACTTGGGCAGGGCCTGGGGGTAGGCGAGGAAGGTCACGAAGTAGATGGCATAGTCACAGTCCATCGCCTGCTGGTAGAAGATCTGGTTGAGCTGAGGAAAGGTCTGCAGGGGCGACTCCTGGACCGGAACGCTGACGATCGGCACCCCGGGGATGATCTCCCTGATCCAACCGGACCCGATCTGCCACCATTTCACCTTGAACCCCAACTCGACCAGGAGCTTCGACAGTTCGATCCCGTAGCGCTCGGCGCCGCCGTAGACCATCCGCTGGCCGTCCGGGTCGTAATGGTTGGTGGTCAGGATACCGACCGTGCCGTGCCTCATCTTCGTCCTTCCCCCCCCCCCGTCTAGAACGGCAGAACCTTGCCCTCGACCCACTCTTCCAGGCGAACGGCCTTCGGTGGGGCGCGTGTTGCTGGCTTGGGCAGCGAAGGGCATGTCTCGCCACCCCCGGCTCCGGCTCCGACTGCATGCTTGGCGGGTCCGGGTGTACGGTAAGGACGGGGTCATGGCCGAGCTGGAGCCGACCCCGCAGATCTCCACCCACGAAGTGGGGCTGGTCATCGAGGCGGTCGCCGAGACACAGGAGTTGGCCAACACCATCTGCGCCTTCGCTCGCTCGGCCATGCTCCGCTACGGCTACCAGGGGCGCCTCTCGACCGCCGGGAACCTGGCCTTCCCCTACTCGCCGTCCGACTTCAAGGTCGGCGAGGTCTACGAGTTCTCCGTCTACCACCTGGTCGAGGCGGACGATCCGGCCGGTCTGTTCCCGGTCGAGGTCATGGAGCGAGGGAGGGGCATACCGTGGCGAAAACCGTGAGGCGCACCGAGGTTGCCGAGGTCATCCGGAGCAAGAACCCGGGGCCGTACGAGTTGACCTTCGATCCGATCTTTTGGGGGGCGCTGGGCGAGAGCGACGTCTACGGCGCCCAGCAGCGCGCCCCGCTCCTCGACCTCGAACTCCCGCTCGACTGAGCCGCTCTGCCGACAGGTCTTTTTCCCACTCCGTGGCGACTGTTCGCAACCGTTGTTGGTGGATATGAACAGACGTCCGCAGCCTTGGGCGTGCAGCGACGCGAGCGGGCGGCCGCGGTTGGCGGTGAAGGGCTCAAGCAGCCGGTGGGTGAGGGACAGGCCGGGGAGGATCTTCGACAGGAAGCTCGCCAACGCCGCGTCCGGTCCCAGGTCGCGCCGTTCGTCCACGAACGAGAACCAGGCCAGGTAGTTGGAGTAATACTTGGCGGAGACCCCACGGAACGGTTTCGCCCAGGCCATCAACCGCCGGCGGTAGGCGACAAGGTTAGCCGCGGTCAGTTCGGGCACGCCCGTCAGACGGGGTTTCTCGTATGCCCGGAGGGCGGCCACGAAGCGGTGCCGCCAGCGGAAGGCGGTGGAAGGGCACACGCCGAGCGCCCGGGCGCTCCCCCGGACCGACAGCCCTTCGATCAGACAAAGGCCCAGCTCGGCCCACTTTTCCCGCTGCTTCAACCGGGCCAACACGGTCCCGGTCAGGTCGTTGTAGGTCCTGGCGCAGTCCTTGCACCGGTACCGTTGCCGTTTTCCGAACCACCCCCATTTCTGCGTCCGGAGCGAGTGACAGTGGGGACAGGGTGAGCCGGATGCGGGTCGATCCGCAGGGGGTTCCAGGCTGAACCAGAGGTTATGGGGCTCGGCATATTGGACGAGGGCGGAACTGAGGGACATGAGGGAGCACGCTTCCTTTCCAGGATAATCCAGGCAGGCCCATTATAACCGAACATATGTTCGGTAGTCAACTCCGGTCCCCACCAACAATAGTGAGGAACAGATGTCACGAAGTCTTTGGCCTCGTCGACCTTGGCCCCATCGACTGCTGAAGCGAACCTGGTCACGGAGAAGATCAGGCAACCTTCGCCAGGTCCTGTTGATCTGGGGGGCAGGTTATGGTTTGGGAAGATCGAAATGCTCCCACAAGACTCGAAATTCTTCTCCGGAGGCACCCCGGACGAGGTCGCCGGGCTGGATATGGCCAAGAAGACTACAAACAACTAATAGACAGGCTCGGCATCAAGATGCGACTGCAACCTGGACAAGGATGGCCAACTTCCAAGAACGAGGGAGGAGCAGAGAGTGAGCCAAGAGTGGTATACTTTCAGCCGCGAGGAAACGCTGCAACGGCTAAGGACCGACCTTCATCGCGGGCTTACGGCGGCGGAGGTGGAAGCCCGGAGACGGGAACACGGGCCCAACGAGCTGGCGGGGCAGCCGCCCACCCCCCTGTGGCGGAGGTTCCTGGACCAGTTCAAGGACTTCCTGGTGCTGATCCTTCTCGGGTCGGCGGCGATCGCGGGCCTCCTGGGCGAAGTGATCGACGCCGTGGCGATTCTCGCCATCGTCGTCCTCAACGCCGTCATGGGGCTGATTCAGGAAGGGCGGGCCGAGCGGGCGCTGGCCGCCTTGAAGAAGCTCTCCGTGCCGGTCACCACGGTGGTCCGGGAGGGGGAGACCGTGCGCGTCCCCTCGCCGGAGCTGGTGCCGGGCGACATCGTGGTTCTGAACGCCGGCGACCTCGTCCCGGCCGACCTCCGGCTCCTGGAGACCGTCAACCTGAAGGTCGACGAGTCGGCGCTGACCGGGGAGTCGGTGCCGGTCGACAAGCACGCCGAGACCCTGGTGGAGCCGGGAGCCGCGGTCGGTGACCGGGTCAACTCCGCCCACCTCGGGACTACGGTGACCTACGGCCGGGGCCTGGGAGTCGTGACGGCCACGGGGATGAAGACGGAGCTGGGCAAGATCGCCGAGCTGGTCTCATCGGTGGGCGAAGAGGCGACCCCGCTCCAGGAGAAACTCGAACAATTCGGCAAGTGGCTCGGCATCGCCTGCCTGTTGATCTCTGCCCTGGTCTTCATCCTGACCTTCACCGAACCCGGAGTGCTCTCCCAGGCCCTGCGCGACCCGCGGGTGGTGGTCGACACCTTCATGACCGCGGTGGCGCTGGCCGTGGCCGCCATCCCGGAGGGTCTGCCGGCGGTGGTCACGATCGTCCTCGCCCTGGGCATGCAGCGCATGGTCTCCCGCCACGCCATCATCCGGCGACTGCCGGCGGTGGAGACTCTGGGCGCGGCGACCCACATCTGCTCCGACAAGACCGGCACCCTCACCGAGAACAAGATGACCGTCCGCCGTGTCTACCTCGGCGACGGGACATTGCTCTCCGTGACCGGCCAGGGGTACGAGCCCCATGGGGAGTTTCTCAGCGACGACCGGCCGATTGCCCCGGACCGGTCCGACCTGCGCTGGCTCTTCCGCATCGCCGCCGGATGCAACGACGCCTCCCTGATCACCAAGGTGACGGATCGGGGGGAGGTCAGCACGATCGTCGGCGACCCCACCGAGGGGGCGCTGGTCGCCCTCGCCGCCAAGGGAGGGCTGCTCAAGGAGGAGTTCGACGTCGAGGCGCCCCGGATCGACGAGGTGCCCTTCGACTCGGTCCGCAAGCGGATGACTACTGTCCACCGCCTGCCGGAGGGGGTCTTCGCCCTGGCCAAGGGGGCGCCCGATATGCTTCTGGCCCTCTGCTCCTCCTATCTCGACGGCGAGGCGGTAAAGCCGCTCGGCGAGGGGAAGCGGGCTGAGATCGCGGCGCGCATCGGGGAGATGGCGGGCGAAGGTCTGCGAGTGCTGGGCCTGGCCTACCGGCCACTCGGCAAGGCCATCCCGACTGAGGCGGAGGAGCTGGAGCGGGACCTCGTCTTCGTCGGCCTGGCCGGGATGCTCGATCCCATCCGGCCAGAGGTCAAGGAGGCGGTTCAGACCTGCCGCGAAGCCGGGATCACGCCGATCATGGTCACCGGCGACTACCCGCAGACCGCCCGGGCCATCGGGGCTGAGCTGGGGATGATGGCGGAGGACGGCCGCGTGGTCACCGGAGTCGAACTTGAGAAGATGACCGACGCCGAGCTCGACGTGGCGGTCCGGGAAGCGCGTGTCTTCGCCCGGGTCTCCCCCGAGCACAAGCTGCGCATCGTCGAGGCGCTCAAGCGCCAGGAGAAGGTGGTGGCGATGACCGGCGACGGGGTGAACGACGCCCCGGCGCTGCGGATGGCCGACATCGGTGTGGCGATGGGCATCACCGGCACCGACGTAGCCAAGGAGGCGGCCGACATGGTCCTGACCGACGACAACTTCGCCTCGATCGTGGCGGCCGTCGGGGAAGGCCGGGCGATCTTCGAGAACATCCGCAAGGCCATCATCTACCTCCTTTCGTGCAATGTGGGTGAACTGCTTCTTTTCTTCATCGCCATCCTGATGCGGTTGCCGGCGCCCCTGACGGCCGTGCAGATCCTGATGGTCAACCTGGTGACTGACGGCTTTCCGGCGCTTGCGCTGGGCGTCGATCCCGCGGAGCCGGGCCTGATGAAGATCCCGCCCCGGGACACCAAGGCGGGGATCATCTCGCGGAACACCATGATCCGGTTGATAGTCGTGGGCGTGCTGGTGGCCGTGGGTGCGCTCGTCGCCTTCCTCGCCTTCCATGACCCGCGGAACCCGGAAAGCCTGCCCATGGCCCGGACGGCGGCCTTCCTCACGATGTCCCTGAGCCAGCTCTGGCGGGCGCTCTCGAACCGGTCGGAGCGGATCAGCTCCTTCCACATGCCGCTCTTCTCCAACCCCAAGTTGATCCTGGCCATCGGAGCGTCGATCGCCGCGACGGCGGCGGTCATCTTCGTGCCCTACCTGCGGGACCACGTCTTCGAGCTGGTCCTGCCCCCGCTGGCCGAATGGGAAGTCGTGCTGTCCATGAGCCTCATTCCCTTCATCGGAGCCGAGGCGCTGAAGATCTTCCGCATCGCGGCGCCCGACGAGGCGCGAGCCTAGGGGCCGCGGGATGCGCGCAGGAAAGGAGTGCTGGACATGACAGCTTTGCTCGACTGGGAGTTCCGGGTGCCGCGGTCGATCGCCTTCGGCCCGGAGACCCACAAGCTGGCCGGCGAGAAAGTGAAGGAGGCCGGCGGCCGCCACGCTCTGGTGGTCTCCGGTCCGAACGCGGCCCGGAGCGGCATCGTCGCCAAGGTCACCGACAGCCTGCAGGCGGCGGGTGTCGCCTTCACCCTTTTTCCCGAGGTGGACACCGAGCCGACCGTCGCTCAGGTCGACGCCGGCCTCGCCCGGCTCAAGGAGGCTGGGTGCGACGCAGTGGTGGCGGTGGGCGGCGGCAGCCCGATCGACGCCGCCAAGGCCATCGCGCTGCTTGCCACCAACGGCGGGGACATCACGGAGTATATGGGCGCCAACAAGGTGAAGCGGCCCATCCTGCCGTTGATCGCCATCCCCACGACGGCCGGGACCGGGTCCGAGGTGACGCGCCACACCGTCGTCACCGACTCTGCCAAGAACGTGAAGATGCTCATTTCAAGCCCTTACCTGGTGCCGGCGGCGGCGATCGACGACCCCACGCTGACCTACTCCATGCCGCCCCAGGTGACCGCCTCGACCGGCCTCGACGCCCTCACCCACGCCATCGAGGCGCACGTCTCCAAGAAGGCGACGCCGCTCACCGACATTCTGGCCCTGGCGGCGGTCCGGCGCATCTTCACCTGGCTCAGGGTGGCCTGGGCCGACGGGGGAAACGCCGAGGCCCGGCGGGAGATGCTCCTCGGACAGCTCGAGGCGGGGATGGCCTTCTCCAACTCCTCCGTCGCCTTGGTCCACGGGATGTCCCGGCCTATCGGGGCCTATTTCCACGTCCCGCACGGCATCGCCAACGCCATGCTCCTGCCGGTGGTCATGGAATTCTCGCTCCTCGGGGCGCCGAGACGCTTTGCCGCTCTGGCTGAAGCGATGGGCCTGCCGGTGGAGGGGTGCGCCGTCATGGAAGCCGGGCGGAAGGCGGTGAAGGCGGTGCGCGACCTCTGCGCCGACCTGCGGATCCCGTCGCTCACGGGCTACGGGCTGGACCCGGCCGAAGTCATGGAGGCGGCGCCCCGGATGGCCCGGGACGCCCTGGCCTCCGGGTCGCCGGCGAACAACCCGCGCCAGGCCGCGGCCGAGGAGATCGTGGAGCTGTACCGCAGAGCGCTCTGAGCGGGCCTGACAATTTGGGCCTTCGGCCCGGCCTGGGCAATTAACCAAGCCTCTGCGGGCTCATATCATAGTACCAGCGTAGGGAGACCGGGCGGGTTGACAATGCCCGGCCACCCAAGGGCGAAGGGGTGAGGCCGAATGACCGCGCCCGCAGTGCGGCCCGAACCTCTTGCGACCTTGAGCCCGCGGGAATACGAGGTTTTCCTGCTGGTGGCGGAGGGGATGACCAACCAAGACATCGGTAAGAGGCTCTTCATTTCGGAGAAGACGGTCAAGAACTACGTCACCAAGGTCCGCAAGAAGCTCGGCGTGAGTAACCGTACCCAGGTTGCGCTCTACGCGCTTCGTCGGGGGATAGTGAGCCTGAAAACTGAATGACCTTCCCAACTAAAAGAGGGGCGCCCCCGCGAAGGAGGCGCCCCTCAGCCGTATCGTCCAATCGGGACTTTGGCCGCTACATGGGGGAGCGGAGGACGCATATGGTGTACTGGCTGCAGCCACGAGAGGGGAGAGTACCGTGCGCGTGCTTTGCCAGATCCGCCCTGACTTTCTCGACTTTCCTGGAGCCGAGACGACCCAGCTCCTTGGAACCAGGGGCCACCTGGAGCGCTTCGGGGTGGACCTTGAGGTCTCCACGGACTACGAAATGGACCCCTCCCCCTTCGACCTAGTCCACTTGTACGGCACCTGGTCCGCCGCCCCGACCTACGTCCAGTTCAAGAACGCCAAGTCATGGGGGAGGCCGGTATTGCTCTCGCCGTTCTACTGGAACCCCCTGGACCACGACGAGTGGCGTCCGGTCGAGGAGCGGGAGCGGCTGCAGGCCTGGTGGGACGTGACCAACAGCCTGCGCCGGGAAGTCCTGTCCGAAGCGGACCTCCTGGCGCCAGCAACCCGGACGGAGGCGGACCTCATCCGGCGTGACTTCGGGCTAACCCCCCCTGTTCACCTGGTGCCGATGGGAGTCGACCGCCTCTACCAGCACGGCGACGCCCGCCGGTTTACCGCTCGCCACGGGCAGACGGACTTCATTCTCTGCGTGGGCCGCATCGAACCGCAGAAGAACCAGTTGGGACTGATCGAGGCCCTGGCCGGGGCCGACTTGCCGCTGGTCTTCCTCGGCCCGCCGGCCGACCCCGAGTACTTCGTCGCCTGCCAGCGCCGGGCGGACAACGCCGTCTTCTACCCGCCCTTGCCGCCGCTCGAAGTGGCCGACGCCTGCGCCGCCGCCCGCGTTCACGCCCTGCCTAGCTGGGACGACGCTCTGGGCCAGCCGAGCCTGGCGGCCGGCCTGGCAGGGTGCAACGTGGTCACCGCCGACCGGCCCTTCCTCCGGGAGTACCTGGGAGACGAAGCGTGGTACTGCGACCCGGCGGACCTCGGCTCCATCCGCGCCGCCGTCCTGGCCGCCTGGGAGGCCCCGCGCTCCGGCGCCCTCCGCTCCCGCCTGCTTGAATACACCTGGGAGCGGGCCGCTATCGAGACCCTCCGGGCCTACGAGGCGCTCCTCGGCTCCCCGCCATCCTGAGCCGGTGGCAGGACCGACCCCTCACCCCCACCCCCACTCTCCATGGGTCTCCGCCCTTCGGGCGGGGAGGATTTACCTCCCGCCCCGCAAATATATTGCATGTTACCGCTGTGGGGAGGGACCGGGGTTGGCCTATCGGGACTTGCGCCACTTTCTCACCGTCCTGGAAGAACAGGGAGAGCTCCGTCGGGTGAAGGCTGAGGTCGATCCGGTCCTGGAGATCACCGAGATCACGGACCGGGTCTCAAAGAGCGGGGGCCCGGCCCTTCTTTTTGAGCGGGTCAAGGGGTCGGCGATGCCGGTTCTGACCAACGCCTTCGGCTCGCAGCGCCGCATGGCCCTGGCTCTCGGCGTGGAGAAGCTGGACGACATTGCCGAGGAGGTCAGGGGGATGCTCGACCTGGCCGACCTGGCCGGACCGGAGTCCCGCGGGCTCCTGGGGAAGCTGAAGGCCCTGCCGAAACTCACGGAGCTGGCCAACCTCTTCCCGCGCCGTGTCTCGAGCGGCCCCTGTCAGGACGTGGTGGTCGACCCGCCGGACCTGTCGCTTCTGCCGGTCCTTCAGTGCTGGCCGGAGGACGCCGGCCGCTTCATCACCCTTCCCCTGGTCTTCACCCGTGACCCGGCCACCGGCCGGCGGAACGTCGGGATGTACCGCCTGCAGGTTTACGACGAGCGGACCACCGGCATGCACTGGCACATCCACAAGGACGGCGCCGCCAACTACCGCCGGGCGGAACAGCAGGGGAACCGGCTGGAGGTGGCCGTGGCTTTGGGGGGCGACCCGGCCCTGACTTACGCCGCCACCGCCCCGCTGCCCCGGGGCGTGGACGAGCTGCTCTTCGCCGGGTTCCTGCGCAAGAAGCCGGTGGAGCTGGTGAAGTGCAGGACAGTGGACCTGGAGGTGCCGGCCGACGCCGAGATCGTGCTGGAGGGTTACGTCGATCCCCGGGAGCGGCGGGTCGAGGGCCCCTTCGGCGATCATACCGGTTACTACTCCCTGGCCGACGAGTACCCGGTCTTCCACCTGACCTGTCTCACCCATCGCCGCGATCCCATCTACCCGGCCACGGTGGTGGGCCGCCCGCCGATGGAGGACGCCTGGTTCGGCGTCGCCACCGAGCGCATCTTCCTGCCCCTGCTCCAACTCCAGCTCCCTGAGGTGGTGGACTACACCCTGCCGGTGGCGGGAGTCTTCCACAACTGCGCCGTCATCAGCATCAAGAAGGCGTTCCCCGGCCACGCCAACAAGGTCATGCACGCCGTCTGGGGCATGGGACAGATGATGTACACCAAGTTCGTGATCGTGGTGGACGAAGACGTGAACGTCCACGACCCGTACGAGGTGGTCTGGAAGGTGATGAACCACGTGGACCCCGGGCGGGACATCACGATCGTCAAGGGGCCCATCGAGACCCTGGACCACGCCTCCCCCCTGCCCCGCTACGGGACCAAGATGGGGGTCGACGCCACCCGCAAGTGGCCGGAGGAGGGCTTCACCCGGGAGTGGCCCGGGGAGATCGTCATGTCGCCGGAGGTCAAGGACCTGGTCACCCGCCGGTGGAAGGAGTACGGGCTGTGAGCGAAACCCACTACCAGTACGTCCCGCCGGAGGTGGCGCAGGACCGCTCCCTGATAGGAAGGATCCGCCTCTTCCTGAAGATGATCGACTTCCACGAGTCGGTCTTCTCCCTGCCTTTCGCCCTGTCGGCGGCCATTCTGGCTGCGGCCTGGCGGGGACGGGGGGTCACGCTGCGGGAGCTCTTCTGGGTGGTGGTGGCGATGGTGGCGGCCCGCTCGATCGCCCTGGCCACCAACCGGGTGGTGGACGTGGAGTACGACCGGCGCAACCCCCGGACCGCCCGGGCCATCTTTCCCCGGGGGCTTCTGGCCGCTGGCGAGGTCTGGGCCTTCGTCGCCTTCTTCGGGGCAGTGTTCCTGTTCGCGGCGTGGCAGTTCAACCCGCTCTGCTTCTGGCTCTCCCCGCTGGCCCTGGCCTGGATCACTGTCTACTCCTACGCCAAGCGGTTCACCTGGCTGGTCCACCTCTGGCTCGGCCTCTCTCTCGGTTTGGCGCCGGTGGCGGCATGGCTGGCGCTGGCCGGCCGCCTCACCTGGCCACCGGTCTTTCTGGGGCTGGCGGTCACCTTCTGGGTGACCGGGTTTGACATCATCTTCGCCCTGCAGGACCGGGACGCCGACGCGCAGGAGGGGCTCTACTCCATCCCGGTCCGGTTCGGGATCGGGGGCGCTCTGCGCCTCTCCGCGGCGAGCCACCTCCTGGCGGTGGCCTTCTTTGTCGCGAGCGGCCTGGCGGCGGGATTGTCCTGGCCGTACTGGGTGGGCGTGGCCGCGATCGGTGTCCTGCTCCTCGTCGAACATGCCATGGTGTCGGAGGACGACCTTTCCCGGCTGCATTCGGCCTACTTCAGGGTGAACGGGCTGGTGAGCACGGTTTTCTTCCTCGTCACCTGGGCGGCTCTGCGCCTCCGGTAGCGGGGAGGTGGCGGGAGTGTTGGTGGTCGGGATCACCGGAGCGAGCGGGTCGGTCTACGCCGAGCGCCTCTTGGAGCACTTTCTGGCCTCCGGGACTGACGTGGCCCTCTGTCTGACCCCGGCGGCCTGCAGGGTGCTCCGCCACGAGCTGGGGTGGCGTGTGCCGGAGGACCCGCGGGACGCGGCGGGCGTCCGGGCTGTCCTGGAGCAGGTCTTCCCTCCCGAGGGCCGGGTCGGGCGGTTGGTCTACTATGCCCCGGACGACTGGGGGGCGCCCATTGCCTCGGGTTCGGCGGTCTGGGAGGGGATGGTGGTCGTCCCCTGCTCCATGGGGACGGCCGGCCGGATCGCCCACGGCCTCTCCGGCAACCTCCTGGAACGGGCCGCCGACGTCTGCCTCAAGGAGCGCCGCCCGCTGGTGGTAGTGCCCCGGGAGACTCCGCTCTCCCTCATCCACCTGGAGAACCTCTTGAGCCTGGCCCGGGCGGGGGCGGTCGTCCTGCCGGCCGCGCCGGGTTTCTACCACCGGCCGGAGCGCCTGGAGGACCTCGTCGCCTTTGTCGTCGACCGGATCCTGCGGGCGCTCGGCCGGAGCGGCGGTCTGGTGCCGCCTTGGGAAGGAGGTGAGAACGAGCGATGACGGGACGTATCGTCCGAGTTTCCGCTCTCCTGGCGCTCGGAGCCATCGCCGGCGCCTTGGTGGGCGGCGGTCCGGCCGCGGCGACGGCGCTCAAGGCTCCCTCGGCGGACCCGGCGGCCTGCGCGAAGTGTCACCCCCGGGCAGCGAAGGAGGTGGCCCCCACCAAGCACGAGACAGCCCTCCAAAGCGTCCAAAAGACGGCCGGCGCCGGCGACGCCTGCCTGAAGTGCCACTCGACCGACTACCTCCTGGCGCCCGAGGGCAGGAAGCCGTCCGTCAAGACGGCCAGGTTCGGCGTGACCTGCACCGCCTGCCACTTCGACCACCAGGCCAAGGAGGGAATCGACGACCGGCGCCCGCCGCTCTGCGAGGATTGCCACTCCGGCGGCCAGATGCAGCTCGGCCAAGCGCCCCACCACCCCCAGAATGAGATGATGCTGGGGACGAGTCCCCCCGTGACTGGCGTCCCCAAGATGCCGAGCATGTTCGGGAAGAAGGACTGCAACGGCTGCCACATGCCGGTGATTGACGGCAAGCGGTACCACGACTTCTCAGTGCTGATGCCGGACAAGCAGGACTACTCCTGCGGGATCAGAGGGTGCCACGAAGGCCAGGGGGCGAAATACACCAAGCTGGCCCGGGACTGGCGGGCCCAGACCGCCAAGGCCCTGGCCGAGGTGAAGGCTCTCCTTGAGGCAAAGAAGGCCAAGAGCCAGAGCGAGGCGTACAAGGTAGCGCTCTTCAACTGCCAGTTCGTCGAGAGCGACCGGTCGCAGGGGGTGCACAACTTCCCGTTCGCCATGAAGCTCCTGGAGGTCGCCAAGGCGAAGCTGGCGGCGCTGTAGAGTGTTGGGGAACGTTGAGAACAGGAACTGTGAGGAGGGGGAACAAGATGAACATCCGGCGCATGGCGGGCGCCGCGTGCTTGCTGGTGTTGCTGGCGGCGGTTCCGGCCCTGGCGGCGGACCAGACGATCCGCGTCGGCTTCATGCCGGCCGAAGACGAGCTGCCGCTCTGGGTGGCCGAGAAGGAAGGTCTCTTCGCCCGGGAAGGGGTCAAGGTGGAGCTCGTCAATTTCGCCAGCGCCATCGAGCGGGACACCGCCCTGCAGGCTGGGCAGGTCGACGGGGTCAACGGCGACCTGGTGGCGATCATCCTGAACGCCCGGGCCGGGGTCAAGGCGGCCGTCACCTCCATCTCCCTGGGGGTCACCCCGAGAGAGGGGCGGTTCGCCATCTTCTCCGCCCCCAAGAGCCCGATCCGGACTGTGGCGGACCTGAAAGGGGTCGAGATCGGGGTTTCCTTCAACACCATTCAGGACTACGTGACCGACCAGCTCCTCCTGGACGGCGGGCTCAAGCCGCGGGAGATCAGGAAGGTCGGGGTGCCCAAGGTCCCAATCCGATTCCAGATGCTGATGAACGGGCAGATCCAGGCGGCGGCGCTGCCGGATCCCATGGGGGCGCTGGCGGAGGCCCAGGGGGCGCACCTGGTGGCCAGCGACACCGAGGCCAGGCGGAACCTCTCGCCGATCGTCTACTTCTTCACCAGGAAGGCGCTCAAGGAGAAGAGCGAGGCCTTCGACAAGTTCTACCGGGCCTATCGGGAGGCGGTGAAGCGGATCAACGCCGACCCGGAGAAATACCGCCCGCTCCTGGTGGAGAAAGCGCGGATACCGGAGCAGATCAAGGACACCTACCCGATGCTGCGCTATCCGATGCCCGCCCTCCCCACCAAGGCGGAGTGGCAGGACGTGGTCGAATGGATGATGGCGAAGAAGCTGATCGAGGGACCCTACCGGTATGAGGACTTCATGGAGGACCGGTTCACCCGCTGATGCTCGAGGTACGGGGGGTTGAATTCACCTACCGGACGGGGGGTCGGCGCGTTCCGGCCCTCACCGGCGTCGATTTCACCCTGGCACCGGGGGAGATCTGGGCGGTCATCGGCCCGTCGGGCTGCGGGAAGAGCACACTCCTGTATCTCCTGGCGGGGTTGTTGCGCCCGACGAGGGGGGAGATCCGCTTCCGCGGCGGGCCGCCCCTGGCCCACCAGCGGGAGATCGCCCTCATCCTGCAGGGATACGGGCTCTTCCCCTGGAAGACGGTGCGGGACAACGTCGCCTTAGGGCTTCAGATCCGCGGCGTCCCGCCGGCGGAGAGCCGGCGGCGGACGGAGGAGATCCTGGCCACGGTGGGGCTGGCCGAGTACGGCGACTTCTACCCGGAGGAGCTCTCCGGCGGCCAGAAGCAGCGGGTGGCGATCGCCCGGTCCTTCGTCCTGGAGCCGGCGCTGCTCCTGATGGACGAGCCCTTCTCCGCCCTCGACGCCCTCACCCGGGAGCGGCTGCAGAACCTGCTGCTCTCCCTCTGCCTCTCCCGGGAGATGGGGACGGTGCTGGTGACGCATAACATCGAGGAGGCAGTCTTCCTGGGGCGGAGGATCCTCGTCATGACCCGGCGGCCCGGCCGGGTGGCGGCGATCGTGGACAACCCGGACATGGGGCAGGAAGGCTACCGCGCCTCGGCCGCCTTCCTCGCCCGGACCACCCGGCTGCGGGAACTGTTCCGCGACCCGGAGATGGGCGGGGAGGAGCTCGGCGATTCGGGAGGTGACGCCGGTGGCTGATACCGACTCGATTGTCCCCCGGCCGTCGCGCCCTTGGTGGGACCCGCGGCTGCTTCTGGCCGACCTGGTGTCGGCGCTGGCCATCGCTCTGGCCTGGTGGCTCCTTTCGCTCTGGCTCCGCACCCCGACCTTCCCCCCTCCCCTGGAAGCGCTGCGGGCCCTGTTCACCCGGGAGAACGGGATCCTGATCCATTTCCTCGTGAGCGCCCGGCGGATCGTCCTGGCGCTGCTCCTGGCGCTCTTTCTCGGGCTCCCGCTCGGCCTGTACCTCGGGCGGAATCACCGGATCGACGCCGTGGTGGCGCCCTTCCTCTACCTCACCTACCCGCTGCCCAAGATCGTCCTCTTGCCGGTGGTGATGGTCCTCTTCGGCCTGGGCGACCTCTCCCGCATCCTGCTCATCGTCCTGACGGTGACCTACCAGATCCTGGTGACCGCCCGGGACGCCGCCCGGGCGCTGCCCATGACGGCCATCTACTCCATCCGGTCGCTCGGAGCCACCGAGTTCGACGTGTATCGCCACGTCCTCTTCCCCTACGTCCTGCCGAAGGTCTTCACCGCCCTCCGGATCTCCTCCGGAACGGCCATCGCCGTCCTGTTCTTCGCTGAGTCGTTCGCCACCACTTCCGGCCTGGGGTATCTCATCATGGACGCCTGGGGGCGCACCGCCTACCCGGTCATGTTCGCTGCCATCATGGCCATGAGCGGGCTGGGGCTTGTCCTCTACCTGATCTTCGAGGCGGCCGAGCAGCGGTTCTGCCGGTGGACCCTCGTGACCCGGGCGGCAGGCCGGGCCAAGGAGGGGTAGAAGTGGCGCTGCTCGTCTCCCACCGCAGCCGCATCCCCGCCCCCGTCCCGGTCGTCTGGGAGGTGGTGGCTGACCCCTTCCGGAGGCCGGAGTGGATGGCGGGGGTGACGGGCGTCCACGGGGAACCCCCGCCGGCCAAGCCCTGCCTGGCTGAGCAACGGTTCACCCTCGAGGGGTGGGCCGGCCTCTGGCGCTTTACCGCCCGGGAGAAGGTGACGGCGGTCTGGCCCGGGACGATGGTGGCCTTCCACGGGGAGACCGGTCCGGCGTCCTACCTCTTGACCTTCACCCTGAGCGAGCTGGGCGGGGAGCACACCTCCCTCGTTTGGAACATGGAAGTGCGTCCGGCGCACGCCCCCCCGTCGCTTCTCACCCGGCTGGCGCTCCGGCTCGTGCGGTGGGCCGCCGACCGCCTGGCCCGCCGTTCCCTGGCGAACCTCCGAACCTGCCTGAAGCAGGGGCCCGGCGGCGGTATGGGGAAATATGGCGCGGACAACGCTATTGCCGGGGAGTGAGAACGTGTCTAACGACGGGGAGTGGAAGAGCGCCATCACCTACTACGAACCGAACAAGCTGGTGGTGCGGGGATACCGGCTGGATGAACTGATCGGCCGGCTCTCCTTTGCCGACGGGGTGTTCCTGATCCTCCGGGGGCGGCTGCCGTCGCCCGCTGAGTCGGACCTGATGAACGCGATGCTCTTGGCCGAGATCGACCACGGGCTGCTCGCCCCGTCGGCGCAGGCGGCGCGCATCGCCATTTCCGGCGCCCGCGAGTCCGTTCAGGGGGCGGTGGCCGCCGGGGTCCTGACGCTCGGCAACATCCACGGCGGGGCCATCGAGGACGCCGCCGAGGTCTTCCAGGAGGGCGTGGCCCGGGCCCGGGCGGAGGAGCGGACCCTGGCCGAAACGGCGAGGCGGATCGTTCACGAGCATCAGGAGGCCGGCCGGCGCATTCCGGGGTTCGGCCACCCTATCCACACCGATGACCCCCGCACCAAGCGCCTCTTCCAACTGGCGGAACAGCACCGCTTCGGGGCAGACCACGTGGCCCTGGCGAGGGAGATGGAACAGGCCATTCCGGAGATCCTGGGCAAAGCGCTGCCCATCAACGTGGACGGGGCGGTGGCCGCTATCATCTCGGACATGGGGTTCGACTGGCGACTCGGGCGGGGGCTCTTCATCATCGGGCGGGTCCCCGGCCTGGTGGCCCACGTCTACGAGGAGCTGACCGAGGAGCGGCCCATGCGGACGGCGCGCCTTGTGACCCGATACGTCGGCCCGCCGGAGCAGCCGTTGCCGGCGGAGCTCGGTGAGCGGGGAGGGAAGTGATGTGGCCAGGCTCCTGGAAGACCAGACCCTGGAGCTTCTGAGCGAACTGGGGATCCCCGTGCCAGCCTACACGGTGGCGGCAAACCCCGGCGAGGCCGAGACCGCCGCCGCGGTGCTCGAGAAGGAAGTGGTCCTGAAAGCGCTGGTGCCGGCGGGGAAGCGGGGCAAGGCGGGGGCGGTGAAGTTCGCCGCCACGCCGGCCGAGGCCCGCGCCCGGGCCAAGGAGCTCTTCGGGATGAAGGTGGGCTACTACACCGTGGAGCGGGTGCTGGTGGCGGAGAAGATCGACGTGGCCCGGGAGATGTACCTCTCTCTCACCATCGACCCGTCCCGCCGCCGCCCGGTGATCATCGTCTCCGCCCTCGGCGGGGTGGAGGTCGAGGAGCTGGCCCGGCTCCACCCCGAGCAGGTGCACCGGGTGGAGGTCGATCCCCTGGAGGGGCTGCGGGAGTTCAAGGCGCGGGAGGTTTGGGCGGTGGCGGGACTCTCGGGTAGAGCGCTGCTGCAGGCCGCCTCCCTGACCCAGCGGCTGTACCAGGCGTTTACCCAGTACGACGCCTACCTCCTCGAAACCAACCCGCTGGTCGAGACGGTCAACGGCGAGATCATGCCGGTGGCGGCAGTGATGGCGGTGGACGACGCCGCCCTGTACCGCCAACCGGACCTGCGGGGCTGGGTACAAGCCGGACAGGAGCGAGCCTGGCACCCCCTGACCGAGCGGGAGCGGGCGGCGATCGAGGTGAACGAGGTCGACCCGTACCGGGGCACAGCCCGCTACACCGAGATGGACCAGGGGGACATCGGGTTCATGTGCGGCGGGGGAGGAGGCAGCCTCCTGGTCTTCGACGCCATCGTGGCCGCCGGCGGCCGGCCCGCCAACTACTCTGAGTTCGGCGGGAACCCGTCGGAGGAGAAGTGCTACGGCCTGGCCAGGGTGATCCTCTCCAAGCCCGGCCTGAAGGGACTGATCGTGGCGCAGAACATCACCAACAACTCGCAGACCGATGTCCAGGCCCGAGGCATCATCCGGGCGCTCAAGGAGCTGAAGATCGATCCCCGGACCTTCCCCGTCGTGATCCGGCAGGCCGGCGTCAACGAGGCCGAGGCGCGGCGGCTCTACGAGGAAGCCGGGATCGAGTACCACGGGGACGACCTCACGCTCACGGAGGCAGCCGACCTGATCGTCCAGCGGGTGCTGGCCGCCGGCGCCGGCGACAAGGGGGGCGTCACTGATGGCCATCCTCCTTTTCCGGACGAACCGCATCGTCATCCAGGGCATCACCGGGCGGGAAGGCGCCATGGTGGCCAAGCACACTCTGGACTACGGCACGCCCGTCTTGGCCGGCGTCACTCCCGGCAAAGGCGGGCAGGAGGTGCACGGCATCCCCGTCTACGACTCGGTCCGCCAGGCGGTGGCGGCCCACGCGGTGGACACCTCGCTGGTCTACGTCCCGCCGGCCTTCGCCCTGGACGCGGTGGCCGAGGCGGTGGAGAACGGGCTCAAGCTGATCCTGGTGGCCACGGAGAACATCCCCCGCCAGGACGTGATGAAGCTCCTCGCCCTGGCCGAGCGGGCGGGAGCGCGGGTGGTCGGGCCCAACTCCGTCGGGATGATCTCGCCGGCCGAGCGGATGAAGCTCGGGGCGATCGGCGGCGACAACGTGGAGCGGGTCTTTGTTCCCGGCGAGGTGGGAGTCATCTCCCGCTCCGGCGGGATGACCGCCGAAACGGCCTGGATGGTGAAGCGGGCCGGGTACGGCGTCTCCACCTGCGTCTCCATCGGCGGCGACCCGCTCATCGGCACGACCCCGAAGGACCTCCTGGCCCTCTTCGCCCAAGACCCGGGGACGCGGGCGGTGGTGACCTTCTCCGAGCCGGGGACCCGGTTCGAGGAGGAGATGGCCGAGTTCAAAGCGGCCGGGCACTTCCCGAAGCCGCTCATCTCCTTCGTCGCCGGGCGGTTCACCGAGCGGCTGCCGGAAGGGACCGTCTTCGGCCACGCCGGAGCGATGATCTCCGGCGGCATCGGCAAGCCGAGCCAGAAGATGGCGAGGCTCCGGGAGGCCGGGGCGCTGGTGGCCGAGCGGTTCGACGACGTGATCCCGCTCCTCCGGGAGGCGCTGGGCTGAGCCTCCCCGGAACGGCCTCCACCACCGAGACGGGCTGGCCAGAAAAAGGCCGGGCGGGGTCGAACCCCATCCGGCCTGCTCTATCGCTTGCTTTCTTCCCGGCGGCCTTACTTGGCGGCCTTGCCGTAGTAGTCCTTGGTCGGGTTGGTGTAGGTGATCCCGTCGACCGGCCCGAACATGGCGCCCTTGGTCTCGTCCATCGAGGTGAACGCCTGAATGGGTCCCTTGATGGCGCTGAGGTCGACCTTGGCCGGATGGCACATGGCGCAGAAGGTCGCCATCTCGCCGCCGCCCTTCGTGTCCACCCGCAGGTACTGGTAGGACGGGTTGGACGGGTGAGGATCGTGGCAGCTCGTGCACTGCAGCTTGCCGTTCATCAGGGCTGACGCCGGAACCTTGGCGATCTTGCCGTTGGGCGTCAGGTTGACCGGGTGGGTCGTGTGCAGGGCGATCGGCTTCAGCCCCGCGCCGCCGTTCTCCGGGTTCTCGTGGCACCCAAGGCACAACGCCGAAACGCCGTCGATGGCGCCGGCCCCCCGCGGGTTCTGCGCCTTCTCGTTCACTACGGCGAAGGCCTTGTACGCCTTGGCGTAGTGGATGCTATGGCAGCCCGAGCAGTTCAGCATGTCGTGGGATCCCGCAGCCAGAGCGCCCACGGATGCCAAGAGCAGAATGCCCGCACATACCAGTACTCCCAGCACTAATCCCTCTCGCCTCACACTTTACTCCTCCCTATGACCTAAAGTAGGTAACACAGTACTTCTACCGTCCGAGCGAAAATCCTTTCCTAATTATGTTTATTGTGGCAGGTCTTTTTGACTTTTATCCCGAAGCATATCGGCGCCGCTACTCAACTAGGATGTGACAATGGGGGGTGTTTGCGGGCATGTCAACCGATATGAGGCGGCGTTTCCTCGCCGGGCTGGCGGCGGGGATAGCGTTTCTCCTGGTTGCGGGGGCGCAGGTGGGGGCGGCCGGGTTAGGCGGCACCAAACATGACTTCTCCCGAGCCAACCCCAAGAACCCCTTCAAGCAGGCTAAAAACTCTTGCGATCCATGCCACCAGTATTTGAAGATCCCCTTGCCGACCAGAATCGGGGGCATCACGGTCCGCCTGCGGGGCACGGCGGTCTGCCTCTCCTGTCACGGCGAGCCCGGCCGGCCGGAAGTGCCGAAGAAGGTCAAGTGCAGCTTCGCGGCCATGCATCCGGTGGACGTTCCTCTCCCGAACAACCCGAAGTTCCGGAAGCCCGAGGAGATGCCGGGGTTGATCTTTTACGGCGAAGAGCGGCTGATGGGCTGCACCACCTGCCACGACACCCACAACGGCAAGGGCTACCCCTCCTTCCTCCGCCTGCACGGCGAGAACGACGCCCTCTGCGTGACCTGCCACAACGTCTGATAGCACGTCGTGATTGATGTTCTGTCCACGAACTCGAAGGGATACCGCTTCTGGACTTCCGTAGGTTTCACTCCTTACTCCATTACCATGAAACTGCCACCTGCAGCGAAGTGCCAGTGAGTGAAGGAGGGGCAAAGCGTAATGGCTCGCATACCGGTCGCGACCAAGGCGGCGCCGGCGGCCATCGGCCCGTATTCGCAAGGCATCGTCTGGGGCAACCTGCTCTTCGTCTCGGGGCAACTGGGGATGGACCCGGCGACCGGCCAACTGGAACCGGACACTCTCTCCCAGGCGCGGCGGGCCCTGGAAAACCTAAAGGCCATCCTGGCGGAGGCGGGGTTCAGCCTGGAGGACGTCGTCAAGACGACTATCTTCCTTTTGGACCTGGCCGACTTCGCGGCGGTCAACGAGGTCTACGCCGGCTTCTTCCCGGAGGCCCCGCCGGCCCGCTCGACGGTCCAGGTGGCCCGGCTCCCGAAGGACGCCCGGGTGGAGATCGAGGCGATCGCCGCCAGGTAGGCCGGGTGCGGACTATCTGAGACTCCCGACCCCCGCCCGCAGGAAAGCCGCGGCGATGGCCGAGTGGCCGGCGGTGGACGGGTGCAGGCGGTCCAGGGCGATCATGCCCCGGCTGTGCGCCAGAACCGCCCCGATGGGCACGACCCGGCAGCGGTGGCGGGCGGCCACCCTGGCCAGCGCCGCGTTGAACCGGCCGATCCAGACGCGGGCCTGCTCGTAAAGGCGGCTGCCGGGCGGCAACGGGTTGTACACGTCGGCGATGAAGATCGCGGCCCGGGTGTGCCGGCGCAGCGCACCGAGGGCGGCCTCCAGGTTCTGCATGCTGTAGGGGATGATGCGGGACGGGTCCGGACCGGCGCGGCGCAGGTCGTTGCCGCCGATGTCGAGCGTGATCAGGTGGGGGCGGTAGGTGATCGCCCGCCGCACCTGGCTTCCCAGGTTCCAGGTGGTTGCCCCTGGCAAAGCCAGGTTGGCCAGCCGCCAATCGGGACTCCTCTCCCGGAGATGCCGGTAGAGCTGATCCACATAGCCGTACCCCGGGGCAGCCCGGAAACCGGCCGCGACCGAATCCCCCAGAGCCACGTAGTACCGCACCATGCCGTTCCCTCCCGCCGCGGACTCACCACATCATAACGGCAGGTGGAAGGCTTTGCGCCGGGCCTTTTGGGCCAGCGGGAGGAAAGCCCGGTGTGTTATGGCCTGCTGGCCTTGAGGTGGTCGAAGAGGGCCCGGGCGGCCAGTTCCGGTCCGCCCAGCTCATATCCGGCGAGGCCGAGCTGGGTGCGGAGCTGCCCCACCCTGACTCCCGCCGCCAGCATGGCTTCGAGGTACCGCCGGGCCAACTCGTCGTGTTGCGCCCGCTTCTGAGGCGCCCCGAAGGGGTTGGCGAAGTAGGAGCCGGTGAGGCCGTGCTCGTCGGTGGTACCCTTGGCCATCCGGGTTCCCTCGGAGAAGACCCGGAAGGCGGCCTGGGCGCTCGGGAAGAACTCGAGATAGGGCCGGCCCTCCCCGACCCGCTCGTAGTTGTTGGCGTAGAGGAAGTAGTCCACCCGGTGGCCGGCCATGACGTCCCGGTAGGGCGTGAGGGGAATGACCAGGCGGGCGTTGGTCTTGTGGGGGTTCATGAAGATCGCCCGCTCCACCTCGGTGTAGGCGAAGCCCGGCTGCAGGTCGTCGAGGCGGACGAAGGCTCCGATCTCGGTGCCGTATCCCACCACCGCGCCGTCGGGAGCGATCCGCAGCGACCCCATGTCGTCGAAGACCACCGTCAAGCGGCGGATGTACTCGTCGGCCAGCACCCGGAAGGCCTCCAGCGTCTCGGACTTCCCGGCCCCGCTGTCGCCGACCAGGACGATGTTGGCCGCCTGTCCGGTGCGCAGCTCGATCGAGGCCATCGCTCCGTGGACCGGGAGACGCCCCCGCCCGATCATGATCACGTTGTGGAGCGTCAGGGCCATCTTCTTGAAGTAGCCGAAGTAGTCCACGTCCTCGCGGTGGGCGATAGCGCCGACCGTCACTCCGGCTTCCTGGTCCTCGTGGTAGACCGTCGTCTCCTCGCCCAAAGCCTGAGGGTCCACGCCGAAGACCAGGACGGCGTCGGGGGTCCGCCCGGCGAACTCCTTGGTCTCGGCGACCTCGAACAGGTTGGCGAGAGAGACTCCCATCGCCAGGTAACGGCGGTGGAAGTAGATGAAGGTCAAGAGCTCCCCCACCTTGGCCGGGTAGCAGAGCCACTCCGCCGGGTCAAGCATCACCCGGCTCAAGGGGTTCTCCTCCACCGGCACGAAGGCGCCCTTGCGGAAGTTGCGCTTGGGATAGTAGATGAGCGGCGGCTCGATGACCACCTGCTGGATGAAGGGGACACCCTCCAGCGCTCGGTACGCCTCCCCCGGGATCCGCCACTCCACCTGCTCCACCAGGAGCCCCACCCCGGCGCCGGCCGGCAACTGGCGGCAGACCCGGGGGAAGGCGCCGGTGAGGTTGGCGGAAATCTGGCGGTAGGTCTCGAGGATCAGGCTCTTGATCGTGTCGTTGATCCCGATCAGGCTCTGGTGGCGGGGGAGCATCACCCCCGGCAGGTTCTCCCTTCCCTCCACGATTACGAACCGCTCGTGGGACCGCCAGAAGTTGTAGAACTCCTCGACGAAGCTGTGCCAGAGGAGCCGGTCGGCCAGCGCCTGTTCGAAAAGGGGCGGCAGCTTCTTGACGTTCTCCAGGCGCCGGCTGGCGAGGAGCACCAGGAGGTCAGCGATGCCGGCCAAATCGTACCCAGTCGCTGCGCCTTCAGCTCCTCCGTCAGCCGTACGCCGGAACGCCTCGACCGCCCCGAGCAGCGGCGAGCCCCGCCGCTCCAACCGGGCCAGAAACGCCGCCAACATCCTCCCGAAGACCTCGCTCCGGAAGAGCTGCACGGGGGTCTGGCAGGGCTCGCCGATAATCACCACCGAGCCGTGAACGGATGATTCCACGAGTGCCACCTGCTTTCGAGAACAGTCTGTTCCAGGACTTTTTCTCATTCGTCCGGACCCTATCCTCCCACCACCGGCCAAGTATACACGGGCGCGGACGGCTGGTTCTCCCGGGTGGGGGCATGCCCTCACAATTCAGCTGGAAGAAAGGTTGAAATGCGGGTAGAATCTAACCAGAATTATCTCCTTAAAGTAGGCCATTCGATGCCTGAAATCCGTCCAACTTCTGACCTGAAAAACAGGCTTCCGGAAATCGCCGAGATCTGCCGGGAAGGTCAGCCGGTGTACATCACCAAGAACGGCCGGGGTGACCTGGTCATCATGAGCCAGGAGCATTACGAACGGCAACTCGCCACGCTCGAAGTGTACCGCAAGTTGGTCGAGGCCGAGTTCGCCAAGGCCAGCGGCGCCAGGACTTACACCCTCGATGAAGTCTCACAGGAGATGCAGAGAATTATCGATGAGCGCAAGACTCGTACTTGAGGCTGGCGCCCGCCAGGATCTCCTGGAAATAGCTCAGACCATCGCCCTCGGCAACCCGGCCGCCGCCCAACGGGTGAAGGACGAGATCGTCGGCCGGATCGGGCGTCTCGTTGACTTCCCGGAGCTGGGGCCGCTTTCCCGGGATGAGGTCTTGCGGAACATCCTGCACGGCGCCAGGATGTACCGGCACTTGCTCGAAGAAGCCCAGGATGATTGAATGGGGGCTCTGCAACTTTCCTCCTCACAGTCCAGATTACGCAGGAAAAACGGGACCTTCAGTCCCCGGGCATAGGCGGATAACCGAGAGTCTTCAAGACGCCGCGCACAAGTACACGTGGTGCCTCGCCCCGAACCTCACGGCGTATGAGCGACAAAACTTGTCGTAGCCAACACATACAATCACGCTCAGAGGAAACGGTGTTGGCTGCGGCGAATGACAGAAAGTGCCATAACTTACATCGCCACCTAGGCTAGTGGGGAAGAGGCCACGATGCGTTTTTGTGTCAGACTTTTGACCAAGGCGGAGCCGCTTCGCCTGCCAGTTCATCACAATCGCCTCCTGCAAGCTGCCATCTACTCCCGGTTGGATCGGGAAACGGCGAAGCTGGTGCACGACCGCGGCTACGGTGACGAGGGACGGGGTTTCAAGATGTTCACCTTTTCCCGCCTCATGGGCCGCTACGACATGGACAGGGAAGCGGGCATCATGCGGTTCAGCGGGCCGTTGAGATTGGTAATCTCCTCACCGATGCCGGACTTCTGTTCATCGCTCCTTACCTCCCTTCTAACGCAAGGCAACTTGGAGCTGGGAGGCCAAGAGGTGGTGGTGGAAGAGGTACAGACCAGCCAACCTCGGGTCACGCGGGAAACCGCAGTCTTCCGTACCCTTTCCCCCGTGGTGGTTTACAGCACGGTGATCAAGGGAGACGGAACCAAGTACACCTGCTACTTTCAGCCCGGGGAGCCTGAGTTTGCTGCTTTGCTCACCGAAAACCTGAAAAAGAAATTCAAAGTGGTCTTTGGGGAACCGCCAGAGGGAACGGTCAGGGTCCGACCGCTGGGCCAACCGCGGCTCAGTATCGTCAAGTACGCTGGTACGGTAATCAAGGGTTACTCGGGGCGGATAAGTATTGAGGGTCCTGTCAAGCTCCTGCAAATTGGGTTGGACGCGGGGGTGGGGGCCAAGAACAGCCAAGGTTTCGGGTGCGTGGAGCTAGAGGAGCAGAAAGCGGAAATCAAGGAATGAATCGGTGCGCGAAAGCCAGCAGGAAGTGTGAGGGGGTGCGCCGATGCTCATCGAAAGCCTGATTCGCCTGGGGAAGCCGCTGATTGAAGGGGACCTGCCACCGCGGGAAGTGCTGCTGCAGATCTCGGATGTGGCGGAGGAGGGTGCCCGCGACTTCTTTGCTCGCGTGTTTGTGGTCGAGATCAAGCGGGGAGGTGAAGCGCAGCTCGGCGGGGGCGGATTCCAAGCGAAGGTTTTGCCTGTGCAGACCTGGGGTAGTTTTGAGGACCTCCTTGGCAAGGGAAAGAGGCAGAGGTTTGTGGTGGAAGTGGACAAGGCAGTCGGTGCGCCTTTTGCCCTCACTAAGGGGGGCAATCCCAGGCAGCCGCAGGGGAGATACGGGGTGCCCGCCTACCCCGTATACGAGGGGGATGTCAAAGCGTTCATCGGCGAGCGGGGCGCAGCGGAACTGAGCGCCTTCCTCTCCGGGCGGATTGACAGAACTGTCGGGTTCAGCCTGCGCGAGGATGAGCTGGCTAGGGTGATCTCCGAACTCCAGCCGGCCATGCGATCCGCGCTGGCGGGGGCCACAGGAAGGACTGTAGCGCTCATTCTGCTGGCTGACGTTTCTAGCGGTCTGTACAGTTGGGGAGAGCCCGGGGTAAAAGGAAATCACAGGATGGCGGACGTGGGGGCCAGCGCCTTGGAGCCTGGGAAACGCGTCGTGGCCCGCCTTGACCGGGTGCTGGAGGCGTACTGGGAGGCCAAGATTGCCGAGGGGGCGGAAGGGGGAGAGCGGACCGGCTCATCGGCGGTCTGCTTCTTCTGCGGAGCCCGGGGGCGGGTGGTATCGGCCTACTGCAAGGCCTGGCCGTGGTTCCTGAAGACCTGGACCTGCCCTCGCCCGCTGGACTGGCAAGACGAAGACATGGTCCGGGGCATCGCCCTCTGTCCTGACTGCTACAAGGGCCTGTATTATGGCGCTAACGTCTTTCTCAAGCTGGCCTCCTCCTTTGACCACTGGTTAACCAGGGAAATCTTCTCCCCGGTGGCCAGCGCCCCAGGTAAGGAGAAAGCAAAGCGGGGCTCTGTGGAGGCCATCCTTGGCACCGCTTTGGTATTGCCCGTACTCGACGGTTTTCTGACAGACCCGGAACAAAAGGCTGAGTTTGCGGCGAGCACCTTGACTATGCTAAGCGACCACCGGGACGACCGGCGGCTTGACACACACCTCAAATTTATCACTGGCCTGGACCGGTGGCTGCCGGAGGAGATGGACCGGGAGGACTTTCGCCTGCAACTGGTATACTTCACCGGCAAGGTGGAACGGGGTGATATATACCTGCGGGCCATTATCGAAGACGTCCTCCCCTCAACGGTAACTCAGCTGACCAAACTGGCTCGTCATTTGGGCGAACAGGCGGTGGCGATAGACGAGCGCTTGCGAGGCAAGCAGACGGACGAGAGAGTCGCCGCGGTCACGCGAGCCCGGTACTCCTCGCTTCCGTACCTGCTCACTGCGGCTTACGGTGCTCCTTACCTTTGGACCACCCTTGCATCCGTGCTACATCACGAGGACATATCCTGGGAGAGATTTGTCCGCAACAGCGCCATCCGCATGACGGAACTCGGTCATTGTCTGGCGGAGGACGAAGTTTACTGGCGACTCAATGAAGAGGTTCTTTTCTACCTGACCTTCAGGGAGTTTCTGAGAGCCTGCCGCAAACAATTCGCGACCGAAGGAGAAGGGGGGAGAACGATGAGGAGCTGGCAAGAGTTGGAGGAGGCACTCAGTGCCGTGTCGCCGAGGGAGATGAACCTGAACAGTGCGGAGGAGGTGGGGTTCGCCTGCGGTTTCTTGACGGGTCTCTTCTCCCGTCAATACTGGCAGGCCACGAAGGCTGGCCGCGAGGGCAAGGACTACCTCGCCCACCGGGTGATGACGTTCGGCACAGACCTTACCCCGGAAGCCATCTACCGGCGCGCCCTCGTTCGCCTGGAGGAGGTGGCCCGGCGGCGTGGCATCCACCTCAGTGAGGATTACCGACAGCGGTTGGCGGTGGTGCTATGGGAGTTCGGGCAGCGCAAGGAGGAGATCAGGCGTAACCGGTACGACTTCATGGCTGGATTCTGGTCCGGGCACAACCTGGCTCGGGCCAGAAAGGCTGTCGGTCAGGCAGAGAGTCCAGCTGAATTGGTGCAGGAGGGAGCGATGGTGTCATGAGCGTGCGGAGCGGAGAAATTGTCTTTGTTAAGTGCGTGAAGGACGGCATCCCGAACAGGGACCCACTCAATGACAGCGATGCCCGACGCATCTTCGGCGAGGACGACGGGCGCGTGTCCCTGTCGGACGTGAGCATCAAGCGGGACGTCCGGGACTATGTCTCCGCCAAATACAGGGACGGTGGCCCTGACCGCCGGCGCTTCGTCTACTGCCGGGAGGAACGGCGGGAAGACGGCAAGCTCCTCGGCCGGGAGTCGCTGGCGAAGACGGTGGTCGAGCGGGCAGGGCTTAGCGTAGAACAGGTGCGCGAGGATCTACCCAAGGCTGCCTTCGACGTGCGGGTCTTTGGGGCAGTCTACAGCGTAGAAGGAGAAAGCTTTCACCTGACCGGCCCGGTGCAGTTCGGGTGGGCCCACTCCCTTCACCCCGTCGAAACCAAGTACGTCCAGGGGACGGTAGTAATGCCTAGCCAAGACGTGCGGAGCGACAGCGAAGGGCGCGACACGGGCAAGGAGCAAGGGACCATCTGGAGCACCTATATCCTGCCTTTGGCCGTCTTTGCCATGCCCGGGGTGATCAACGCCACGCTGGCCAAAGAGGCCGGGATGGACGAGAACGATCTAGAGCTTCTCCTGGAGGCTCTATGGCGGGGAACACAGCACCGGCAGGCCAGAGGCCGTGGCCTTCAGCAGCCTCTGCTCTTGATCCACGTCGAGTACCAGGACGACTTCTTCCGCCTCGGTTACCTCGAGGAAGGCTTGGAGCTTACTCCTGGCCGGGAGGCCTGGCTTGGTGGGGCTCCGCCTACATACCTCGACGAGGTGTCGGTGAACGTTACCCGGCTGGCATCCGTCCTAGGGGGGGCTTCCGACAGGATTGCCCGGGTGCGGTACTGGCATAATCCTGTCCTGAAGCTGGTTGGAGAGCTGCCCGGGACGCCGCAGCCGTTGTGGTGAGGCAGGTGGCCTGCCTTGGAAGTCCTCGCCTTTGACCTGCGCAGCAGCCTTGGCCAGTTCCGACGGCCAGACACCACGGTAACCCACGCCACCTACCCGTTCATCACCCGCACAGTGCTCAGTGGGCTGCTCGGGTCTATCCTCGGCCTGAGGGTGCTAGACGGGGAGAACTGGCTCGGCCTGCAGCTCCTAAGCCCCGTCAGGACGATCACACAGCAGATGTCAATGCTGGGCAAAGGGTGGGTTTCCGGCGGCAACCTGCAGTTCAACCGGCCAACCGCGATTGAACTCGTGGTCAACCCCCACTATCGCGTTTACTACTCCGGCCACCACCTTGCCGAGCTGATTGAGTTCATCCAAGCCGGCCGGGCTTGTTACCACACGTACCTAGGGAGCGCCTTCTGCCTGGCTTTCCCGAAATCAGTCGCGACAATGGAGGGCGAAGAACTCTCCCCGGAGACGGGAGAAGCGATCGAAACTGTAACTGTGGTACCGAGCCATGCCATCTCCCGGCTTATTCCCCGGCCAGGCGCAACCTACGGGCGAGTGGGGGGCATGCATTACCAGTATCTGGGGAACCGGGAGTTTGCCGGCACGGTGAACGTCATCTACGAGAGGCGAGGCGGGCGGCTGGCCTTCGAGGCAGCCAGCCCGACGGAGTGGCAAGGTCCCCCCTGCCGGTTCCTGCGGCTGCCGCAGTCTGGCGGTATTGTGATCTGCTTGTGGTGAGGTCCGATGATCGTCCCGTTCGCTGAGTGTTTGGCCCGCCCTGATCCCCTCCCCGGGGTGCGGTGCTACCTCTCCGACCACCTCGAAAGGGTAGCTTGCGCCTGCGGAGATGCGGGGGGGGACCTGACGCAGAGGCTCGGGTTCCTCGCTGGCCTGCTCCATGATGCCGGCAAGGCCCGCTCCTCTTGGCAGGAGTATATCAGGACCGGACGGGGGCGGACCAACCACGCCCCGCAGGGAGCCTGCCTCTTTGCCTACGCCGCAAGCAAGCTGCTCCAGACCTGGCGGCTGACATCTGCTGAACTCAAGCTTGGCCGGAGACTTCTCCTCCGCTTCGCCCGGGACGTCTACGACCACCACAGCGACCTCGGTGACTTGAGCGCAGATGTCCCGTGGGAATACACGGTGGACCAGGCCTCTCTGGCCGAGTGTGACCTTGCAGGCCTCTTTGCTTTCGTGCGCCGTCACTTCCCCGAGGCCGAGCTGGACCCAGACGAAATTTTCGCTTGGCTTGAGAAGTCCCCCGAGCTCTGGGCCACGTGGGTAAAGAACGACCGCGTGAGTCTTGCCCGGCAACTGCTGCAGGCCAAAAGCCAGTACGGGGAAGCAGCCAGGCTCTGCGTCCGGCGCTACACGGCTGCCCTCATCCGAGGTGACCGGTTCGAAGCGGGGCAGGTGGAAGGCTCTGATCTGGGGCAGGAGGCCGCTCGGGAAGGGGAGAAGCGCCTTGTGGAATACTGCGCTCTGCGGGCAGGTACAACACGTAGCGCGGGCCGAGCGGCCGAGCTGGTGCGGCAGAGGCAGTGGGTTCAGGAGCAGGCGGTGAAGACCTACCTGGCTGCCCCAGATCGCCAGCTGTACTCCCTTCTCTTGCCTACCGGACTTGGCAAGACCCTGACCGCCACTCGCCTCGCCCTGCGGGCCTGCGGCCTCGGCAAAAGCCGGCGAATCATCTACGTTGCTCCGTATCTTTCCATCCTCTCCCAGGCGGCCCGCGAAATCTCCACTGCCACCGGCCTTCCTGTGCTCGAGCACCATCACCTGGCGTTGCTACGGGCGGCTGCAGAGGGGGAACTTCCGGAGCCCGAGGACAGCCTGCTCCTTGAGTCGTGGCAGGCGCCGGTGGTGGTCACCACCTTCAACCAGCTCTTCCGAGCCCTCTTCCCGAAGCGGGCGCAGCACACCATGCGCCTTGAGGCCCTGGACGGTGCCTTCCTCATCATCGACGAGCCTCAAGTGATTAGCGGGAAGTGCTGGAACGCGTTTCTCGCCATCCTCGAGGCCATCATGGGCCAATGCGGCGGACGGGCACTGCTCAGCACGGCCACCCTGCCCCCTGTCGAGTACGGCCTTGAGGAAGAGCTGGTTCCTCTGGCTCCGCAGGTTCAGAGCCCCCGGCGATATGAGGTCGGCGTCTTACCTGAGGTCTTCTCCGAGGCCGCCGTGGCCGAAGCCGCCCTCAGCTTGTTGCGTGAGGTAAGGTCTGCGGTGGTCATCCTGAACACAGTCCGGGACGCCGAGATGGTCTATGACCTGGTGCGCGAACAGGCCCCGGGTGAGGTGGCCCTCTTCAACCTCACTGGATGCATGACCCCGCTCCACAAAGCCCGGCGCATTCGGGAGATTGATGCTTCTCTCGCCAGCGGTCGGAAGACACTCGTGGTCTCCACCCAGATACTCGAATGCGGCGTTGATCTGAGCTTCGAACGGGTCCTACGCGCTGTACCGACCGTTCCATCCATTGTACAGGCCGCCGGCAGAGCCAACCGCCACGCCGAGGGCCGTACGGGTAAGGTGCTCGCCTTCCGCTTCCTGCGAGAAGATGGGGCTGACAGCCGGCCCTGGGTCTACCGCGGTGCCGCTGTCCGCGAGGCAACGGATGCCTGCCTGGAGACCCACCCCCGGTGGAGCGAAACCGAGACCCCCGCTGTGCTCGCCGATTACTACCGGGAACTGCTGGCCAGGGATACAAGCACTGCCGAATTGCAGTCGCTCCTCGAGGCAGCCAGTGGGCGCTGGAAGGCTTTAGAACACATGACTCCCTTCGAGGCCGAGTATCCCCAGTGGGACGTCTTTGTTCCTTATGGGGAGGAGGAGCTTGGGGAGGCCGCGCGCTCGCTCCTGCGGAGACTGGTGGGCGGGGGATGCGAGGTGCTCTACGAACGCTACCTAGACCGCACCTTCAAGGCTCGCCTCTCGCTTCTGGAGCGGCGCCAGCTCACCGCCCTTTTGCAGCACTTTCTCGTCTCCCTAGATGAGGAGGTCGCTAGGACACTTGCTCTCTTTCCTTCCGACGTGGCCATCGGAAGAATCGTGGATTCGGGCCTGTACTCGGACGAGACCGGGCTGGCTCACGTCGTGGCTGCCGGGCGGGGACCGGATAACGCCCTCGTCCTGTAACCCCAGTTCCCTGGCGAATCCGGCGGACCCGGAGGCGAAGCAGCATGAAAGAGACGGAGGACATACACGTCAACGGTACGCTGATCTGGTACTATTACGTCTGCCCGCGGCAGGTCTGGCTCATGGGGCGCCAAATCCTGCCTGACGAGAAACATCCTTCAATTGAACTCGGCCGCGTCATCCACGAACACGCGTATCAGGGAGAAAAGAAAGAGGTCACCGTGGGTCACTGCAAGATCGACGTGCTGGGGACCAAGAATGGTCGGCTGGTAGTGGGAGAGGTGAAGAAGAGCTCCCGCCATCCTCAAGCGGCGCGGATGCAGCTCCTTTTCTACCTTGAGGAACTGCGGCGGCGAGGAGTGGAAGCGGAGGGAGTGCTGCTCTTCCCCGAGGAGCGGCGACGGCAGAAGGTCGCCCTGAGCGAGGACGCCCTCAGGGAGCTTGACAAGGCGAAGCGGGAGATACTCCGGTTGCTGTACCAGGAGAAGCCACCGGGCCCGATCAAGAGCCGGTTTTGCCCGGGATGTGGCTATGCCGAGTACTGCTGGGCCTGACCAGGGGGGAAGGACATGGCAAAGACCGTCTATATCTTTTCTAACGGTGAGTTGAAGCGAAAGGGAAACACCCTCTGTTTTGAGGCCGAAGACGGCCAGACGAAGTATGTACCGGTGGGCGAGGTAGCCGAGATCATGGCCTTTGGCGAGCTGTCCTTCAACAAGAAGTGCCTGGAGTTTCTTTCGCAGAACGAAATTCTGCTTCACTACTTCAGCCACTACGGATACTACATGGGCACCTTTTACCCCAGGGAACACCTTAATGCTGGCCTTGTCATCCTTAAGCAAGCTGAGCACTACCTTGACGCTGGGAAAAGGGTAGAGCTGGCACGGGGTTTTGTCCGTGGAGCGCAAAAAAACATGCTGCAGGTTCTCCGCTACTATAACCGGCGCGGGCGACTGCTCGACGAGCCCCTCCAGGCCATAGTGGACCTGGGCCAGCAGATAGAGGGTTGCACGGCCACCGACGAATTGATGGCGGTGGAAGGGAACATCAGGAACACCTACTACGCTGCCTTTGATACCATAACGGAGGACCCCGTCTTCAAGTTCGAGGTGCGTTCGCGGAGGCCGCCGCAGAACCATCTGAATTGCCTGATCAGCTTTGGTAACACTTTCCTGTACACAGTAGTTCTCAGTGAAATCTACAAGACCCATCTCGACCCGCGCATCGGTTACCTCCACGCTACGAACTTCCGTCGGTTCTCCCTCAACCTGGACGTCGCGGAAGTGTTTAAGCCGATCATCGTGGACCGGGCCATCTTTGCAGTGGTAGGGCGAAGGCAGTTGACCGAGAAGGAGTTCGAGGCAGGAACCGAGGGAATCGTGCTGACCGAGCAGGGCCGTAAGACCTTCGTTGCTGAGCTCGAAGAGAAGCTGCAAACGACCCTACGTCATCAAGCTCTGGGCCGCAATGTGTCCTACCGGCGCCTGATCCGGCTCGAACTGTATAAGCTCGAGAAACACATCCTTGGGGAACGTACCTACGAACCGTTTGTGGCTCGGTGGTGAAGCGGAACCATGTTCGTTATCCTCGTGTATGACGTGCGGGTCGAGCGGGTGGCGAAGGTTCTAAAGAAGTGTCGGCAGTATCTTTACTGGATCCAGAACTCGGTGTTTGAGGGAGAGATTTCTGAGGCGAGCCTGCGCAGGCTGAAGCTTGAGCTTCAAGGGATGATCGACAAAGAAGAGGATTCCGTTGTGATCTATCAGTTTCGGACAACGAAGTATTCTTCACGGGAAATACTCGGCCAGGTCAAAGGCGGACAGACGCAGGTCCTCTAGGGTGGAAGGAGTCTCGTGTTGGTTGGCGAAACCTAAAGGCGTCGTCGACCACCGGTAAGCGCTAAACGCCGGGAGGTCGACGCGGGGCGGTCCCGGCTGAATCTGACTCTCTACAGCCTGGTCTCGGCCCGGAGGTACATCCTCGCCGCCTCCCGAGGCAGGGATGATCCGGGAGGGAAATGCCTGCTGAGAAGGGTTTGTAGCCTACCTATGAGGAATGGAAACAGCAACAACATGGCGGCCCTGGACGCCCGAGTTGAGAAGTTTGTAGCCTACCTATGAGGAATGGAAACAGCTTCGATCTGGCGTCGGCGCAAACGGTACCATTCGTTTGTAGCCTACCT
>DYFA01000042.1 GCA_020725425.1 Aneurinibacillus sp. | reverse complement strand
TAGCTCAACGGTAGAGCATCCGGCTGTTAACCGGAGGGTTGCTGGTTCGAATCCAGCTCGAGGAGCCAGGTAATTCGCCCGCCAGACCGGCGGGCTTTTCGCTCTGGTAAATCAATTCAGGGGAGGAAAAGCGAGAAGCAGGGAGAAACTAACCGGGGGCAATACAGTGAACGGAGAAGGTGCAGGCGAAGGTGTCGAAGCTGAGTTCGTTCTTCGCTCCGGCGGCTGTGGCGGTAGTCGGCGCGTCCAACACCCCCGGAAAGGTAGGTCATTCCCTCGTAAGAAACCTCCAAGAGAGCGGATACCCCGGGAAGATCCTCCCCATCAACCCGAAGGAGAAGGAGATCCTGGGGTATCGTTGTTTTCCGGACATCGCGGCGGTGGGCGAGCCGGTAGATCTGGCGGTGATTTCCATCCCAGCGGTCCATGTGCTCCAGGCGGCTCGGGAGTGCGGCGCCGCCGGAGTGAAGCATCTGATCGTGATCAGTGCCGGCTTCAAGGAGACGGGGACCGAGGGGCTCAAACTCGAACGGGAACTGGTCGGAATCTGCCAGGAACACGGGATGAACCTCCTCGGCCCGAACTGCCTAGGCATGATGGACATGCACACCCCCTTGAACGCCTCTTTCGCTGGCACATTTCCGGTCAAAGGGGAGATCGCCTTCGTCTCCCAGTCCGGCGCGATCTGCACGGCGATCCTGGACTGGAGCCTGGAGCGCGGGATCGGCTTCTCGAAGTTTATCAGCCTGGGAAACAAGGCGGGCCTCAACGAGGCCGACTTCATCGAGGACGCCGCCTCGGATCCCTACACGAAGGTCATTCTGTGTTACATCGAGTCCGTGGCGGATGGGAGACGGTTCATCAGGGTGGCCCGGAGCGCGGCCAGGAAGAAGCCGATCATCATCTTCAAGTCAGGCATCAGCGAGGCGGGTGCCCGTGCCGCCTCGTCTCACACCGGGGCGCTGGCCGGTAATGACCGGACCTACCAGACCGTGTTCGAGCAGTGCGGCCTGCTCCGGGTCCACAGTCTGGAGGAGCTGTTCGCCCTGGCGACAGTCTTCACCACCCAGCCGTTGCCGAAGGGTGACCGGGTGGCCATCCTGACCAACGCCGGCGGGCCGGGCATCATTGCGGCCGACAACATCGAAACCCGGGGCCTGACCATGGCCCGGTTCGAGAAGGAGACCATCGAGGCCCTCCGGTCCAAGCTGCCGGCGGAGGCGAACGTCTACGACCCGGTGGACGTGATCGGCGACGCCCGCGCTGACCGCTACGCTTTCGCCCTCGAGAAGATCATGGCTGATCCCAACGTGGATAGCGCGGTGGTGCTGTTGACCCCGCAGGCGATGACCGAGCCGGAAGGCACTGCTGAGGCGATCATCAAAGCGAAGGAGAACCACAAGGACAAGCCGCTGGTGGCCTCTTTCATGGGCGGGCCGGCGGTAAGGAAAGGGGCCGACCTCCTCGAGGCGGCGGGTATCCCATGCTATGCCTTCCCGGAACCGGCGATCGCTTCTCTGGCGAGCATGGTCAAGTACGCCAGCTTCCGCCGGGCGCCGCTGCCCCAGCCCGAACCTCCCAGGCAGTTCGACCGGCGCACGGTGGAGCAGGTATTTGCCCGGGTGAGAGGCGAGGGACGGAAGGTGCTGATGGGGAGTGAAGCGGCCGAGGTGGCGGCAGCCTTTGGGGTGTCGGTGGCGCCCTTAGGCTTGGCGACCTCCCATGCGGAGGCGGCGCGGCTGGCGGAGGAGTACGGGTTCCCGGTGGTGCTCAAAGTGGCTTCGCCGAAGATCATGCACAAGACCGACATCGGCGGCGTCCGCTTGAACCTTTCTTCAAGCGAGGAGGTCCGCCAGGCGTTCGCCCAGATCATGGAGAACGTCCGGCGCTACCTGCCACAGGTCACGCCGCACGGAGTGGAAGTCCAAAAGATGATGCCGAAGGGGCGCGAACTGATCATCGGCATGAACCGCGACCTGATCTTCGGGCCGATGATCATGTTCGGGATGGGCGGCATTTATGTCAACCTGCTGAAAGACGTGTCCTTCCGGCTGGCGGAGAACCTGACCCGGGCGGAAGCCCACGCCATGATCAAGGAGACCAAGGCGTACGTGTTGCTGCGGGGTTTCCGCGGCGAGCCGCCGGCGGACCTCGAGGCGGTCGTCGACGCGCTCTTGGGGATCGCCCGGCTGTGCGTCGAGTTCCCGGAGATCAGCGAATTGGACGTCAACCCTCTTTTTGCCTATGAGAAAGGGGTTGCCGCCCTCGACGTGAAAATTACCATCAGCTAGAGACTGGCTGACGGCAGGGGGTAGAGGGGATGAAGGCGCTTTACATCGTCGGTACCGGAGGGAGCGGGAAAACGGCGCTCTGTGTGGCCCTGGCGTTGAAGTACGCCGACGAGGGCCGCCGGGTGGCGTACTTCAAACCGATCGGCAACGTGGGCGGCTCACCAGGACGCCAGGATGAGGACGCTGTCCTGATGAAGGAGTTGCTGAAGATGGAGGCGCCGGTCGAGCAGATCGTGCCCTTCACCACCAGCCCGGCCTACCTCACCCGCTACGAACGGCCGCAGCAGTGCCTCGCCACGATCAAGGAATGCTTCGCCCGAGTCACCACCGGGTGCGAGGTGGTGATCGTCGAGGGGACGACCTCGCCGGAGATGATGTTCTCCCTCGGCCTGGACGCGGCGACGCTGGCCAAGGAAATGGGCGCGGTGACGCTTACCGTGGCCAGGTTGGAGGACGACTTCGCCCTCGACCGCACCCTCCTGGTGAATTCCTACCTCTCGGCGGTCGGTGTCCCTCTGCTCGGCAGCGTCTTCAACAACATCCCCTTGCCCTTGATCGGCAAGGCTGAAGGGTTCTGGCGTCCCATCACCGAGGCCCGGGGGTTCAAGGTCTTCGGCATCGTCCCGGCCCGGACGGAACTGATCGCTCCGGCGGTCAGGGAGATCTGGGACATCCTCGGGGGGGAACTTCTCGTCGGTGAGGAGAACGTGGACGTGCCGGTGGAGGAGGTCGTCATCGGGGCCATGACGCCGGAGTCCGCCCTCAGCTATTTCCGGCGATCCTTCCACAAAGCGGTGATCACGGGAGGGGACCGGGCCGACATCGCCCTGGCTGCACTGGAAACGAGCACCTCGGTCCTGATTCTGACCGGCGGGCTCTACCCGGATGTGAAGGTGCTGGCCAAAGCCGGGGAGAAGGGAGTTCCCGTGCTGCTCGTGCCGACTGACACCTACAGCACGATCGAGCGGCTGCATCAGGTAGTGCGGAAGCTGCACCCCGGCGACCACCAGGGAATCGCCATCGCCCGGGAGAGCTACGACCGCTACTGCGACCTGACGGCGATCAGCCAGGCGCTGGGGCTGTGATTTTGGGGACTCCCCGCCCAGGAGATGCTCGGCCACTATGCCGAGCGTTTTCTTTTGTTGAGCTGAACACGACCTCCGGCCACAGCCCCCACGAAGGCTTCCTCAGCCGAGGCTTGAGTCGGAATGGGAAGGATTTCGGGGAGCGCCAGCGAAAGGGAGCTATGCCAACACTTGGTCAAGGAGGTGGAAGCGGCTGTGGCGCAGGAAGCGGATGGGGAACTCCAACTGGTGGTCTTCGCGTTGGGTGAGGAGGAGTACGGGGTGCCGGTCGGACAGGTCGAGGAGATCATCCGTATGCCGGCCATCACGCACATTCCCAAGGTTGCGGCCTTCGTGGAAGGGGTGATCAACCTTCGCGGCCGGGTGATTCCAATTGTGGACTTGAAGAAGCTGTTTGATCTGCCGGAGACCGCTCGGGACGAGAAGAGTCGGATCGTCGTGGTGGAAGTAGGCGGCCAGACGGTGGGCATGACAGTGGACAACGTCTCCGAGGTGCTGCGCTTGCCCTCCTCCGCCATCGACCCACCGCCACAAGTGGCTGGCGGAGATTCCGGCTTCCTCACCGGGGTGGGAAAACTCGGGGAGCGCCTGCTGATGCTGTTGGACCTGGATAAACTGGTCCCGCAACTGGCTTTGGGGGAACTCGATCTGACTGCCACCGCTTAGCCGGACAAGCTGCGACAGGAAGGAGTGAACGACGCGATGCAGTGGCTCTACAACCTGAAGACTCAGCGAAAGATGTTGATCCTGAACGTCCTGTTGGCGTTGAACCTGGCCTGGATCAGCGGGGCGGCCCTGTTGCGGATGGGAAGCATCCAGAACCTGGTCAAGGAAATGTACACGAACCAGCTCCAGGTGGTGAGCGGCCTGCGTGAGCTGGATTCGCAGCTGGCGGAATTGGAGGCGGCCCGGCACAAGGTAGCGCTGGCGGACAGCGAGGGGCTCAGAGCCAGCCGCCAGGAGGAGTTCAAGAATGCCGCCAACGCCTTGCGGGTCAGCCTTGGCAAGGCCAGGGCCTTGCTCGAGGGAACCAAGGAGGGAGAGGAGTTCAAACTGGTCGCCGGCGACATCGAAACCCTGCTCAACGAGGAGCAGAGCGTGGTTGAGCGCCTGGTCGCCGGTAATCAGGAGGCTCTGCTTTCGGCGGATCTGCTCAACCTGAGCGCCCAGGGGGTCGCAGACCATCTGGGTAAGATGATCGCCGCCAAGGAAAAGGAGGCTGCGAGAAGCTACAGCTTGAGCAACGAAACGTACCGGGGGACGATCTCCGGTCAAGTGCTGATCATGGTGATCGGCGTGGTCATCAACGTCCTGATGGGTATCTTCATCGCCAGTCTGATCACCCGCCCGCTGGGCAGGATCGTGCAGACGGTCGAGGCGGTCGCCGAGGGGGATCTCGCACAGCGGGCCGAGGTGAACAGCAAGGACGAGATCGGAGCGGCGGCCCGGGCGTTGAATAAGGCGATCGACCACCTGCGCGGGCTGATCCAGCAGGTGTCGCGGACCGCCGAGCAGGTGGCCACGTCCAGCGAGGAGTTGGCTGCCTCCTCCGGTGAAACCGGGAAGACGACCTCCCAGGTGGCAGCAACCATCGAGCAGCTGGCGAAAGGGACTGAGGAGCAGGCTTCTTCCGCCCACCTGGCCGACGAGACGGTCAGCCGGATGATGGAACTGCTTCAGACGGTGATGAAGAAACTCGAGGGAGCGGTGGCCGACTCCGGGAAGGCCTCGCAGCTGGCAAGCAATGGGCGGGAGGCAGTGGCCAAAGCCATCGGCCAGATGACCTCGATCAGCGAGACGGTGACCTCCTCGGCCAGCGCCGTGAAGGGGCTGGGTGAACGGTCCCGGGAGATTGGGCAGATCGTCGACGTGATCACCGGCATCGCCGACCAGACCAACCTCCTGGCTTTGAATGCCGCGATTGAGGCGGCCCGGGCCGGCGAGCAGGGCCGGGGCTTCGCAGTGGTCGCGGAAGAGGTGCGCAAGCTGGCGGAGCAGTCTCGCCAGGCAGCCGAGCGCATTTCGGGGCTGATCCGGGAGATCCAGACAGAAACCGGGACGGCGGTGGCGGCCATGGAGGCTGGAACCAAGGAGGTGGCCGCCGGGACTGCGGTCATCGACGAGACGGGTCAGGTTTTCCAGCAGATCGCCGGAGCGGTCGAGACGGTCGTGGCTCAGATTCACGAGGTCACCGAGGCGGCCAAGCAGGTCACCCGCGGAGCCGAGCAGGTCGTACAGGCAGTCGAGAACATCGCTAACATCACCGAGGAAGCCGCCGCGTCAGCCGAGGAGGTCTCCGCCGGAGCCGAAGAGCAAACCGCCTCGGTGCAGGAGATCGCCGCCTCGGCGGACGCCTTGGCGCGCCTGGCCCAGGAGCTGCAGGAAGAGGTAGCCAAGTTCAAGCTCTGAGGACTCGCCGCACCTCCGCTTCGGTCACGATCAGATCGACCTCGAGGTCGTGGTCGGCGGCGGGGATGGCCGGCAGGAGTTGATGGGCGAAGGCCAGGCCGATCAAGAGGGGTCGGCCGCTGGCCGGGGCCGGAAAGGCAGGAGGACTAGCGGGGTCCACTGCCTTTTGCACTTTGAGCGGTGCCAGGTAGCGGTCATAGTAACCGGCCCCATACCCGAGGCGGTGCCCTTCCAGGTCGAAGGCCACGGCCGGTACGACGAGCACCTCCAGGGATTCGAGCGGTACAGGTTGGCAGCCCGCTGTCGGGGGCTCCGGGACGCCGAAGGGACCCGGGCGCAACTCGGACAAGTCCGGCGGCAGGGGGTACATCGCCATCCGGCGCTCTGGCAGGATCACCGGAGCGACTAGCAGCGGAGGGTTGTCCCGCCGGCGGAGGCGGTTGATGAGGGGAAGGGTGGGAACCTCGTCCGGCAGCGCCAGGTAGAGGGCGATGACTCTGGCTCCCTGAACCTCAGGAAGAGCCAGGAAACGCTCGGCGATTGCCTCGCCGGCTTTTAGGCGCACCTCCGGAGGAAGGGCCTTCCGGGCCGCCAGTGCCTGACGGCGCAGGCGGGTCCGTTCGGCAGAGAGCTCGGTCATCGAGAGTCCACCCTCTCCGAGTGTTCTGTCGGGGGGACGTGTTCCATATTATACGGCGCCGGCCGGCACTTTTCAACCGATTCACCTGGGCAGACTAGCAGCCTTGGGGGGATGAACGTGCCTGACTCACCCGTCGCCGCCGGACTGCGCGCCCGGCTGGCTGATCAACTCAAGCGAGCCGGTTACCTCCGGTCTCCTGCCGTCGAGGAGGCGTTCCTGGCGGTGCCGCGCCACCTCTTCGTCCCGGCGGGGTTTACGCCGGAAGAGGCGTACCGGGACGAGGTGATCCCCCTGATCCCCGGGCTGGCCACACTCTCCCAGCCGTCGATTGTGGTCTTGATGCTGGAAGAGGCGGAGGTCCGCCGGGGGATGAAGGTGCTCGAGATCGGGACAGCTTCAGGCTATAACGCCGCTCTCCTGGCCGAGCTGGCGGGTGACCCCTCGCTGGTCTACACGATCGAAATCGACCCTCGCCTGGCCGCTCAGGCCCGCCGCAACCTGGAAGCCGCCGGGTACGGGGAGGTGAATGTCCGCACCGGTGACGGCACCAGAGGTTGGCCGGACGGTGCTCCGTACGACCGGGTGGTGGTGACGGCCGAGGCCACCGACCTCTCCCGAGAGCTTCTGGGGCAGCTCGACCCGGACGGGTTGTTACTCACGCCGTTCGCCATACCGGGCCTGCCGGCCCTGCTCCTTCGTCTGCGCCCCAAGGGAGCAGGGGCCGTCGGGACCTTTGTCGGAATTCCGGTGGCCTTTGTTCCGCTGCAGGGGGAGTACACCGGCGATTCGCGCCGCTGGGAGGCGAAGTCCCGACGGGTCCAGAGAGTCATCGCAGAGGTGGAGGACGAGGCCTGGTCGGAAGGGGTGGCGCTCTCGCTGGACCGCCGGCTGGCGCTGTATCTCGTCGCCGCGGCAGTGGCGGAGAAAGAAGCCGTCCCTCCGGACGAGCAACCCAGGGAGGCCTGGCGGAGGTACATTGAGGCTGGCGAACCGGAACTCGCAGACGTGGGCGTCTTGGCGCTTCCTCTGGCAGAGTGTCCCAATAGCGGCTTGGTCCTCCGGCGGCGTGACTACGCCTTCCGCCTCGACCTGCCGCGAGAGAGGAATGGCGGGGGAGGGGGCGAATCACCAAGGCGGGAGGTCGTGCGATGACCTTGGCAACCTGGCTGACTCTGCTGCGGTTCGCGCTCATCCCCGCTTTTGTGGCGGCATTCTTTGCCCCACCCGCCCACCAGCGGCTTTACGCCGCCGGCATACTGGCTCTGGCCGGTCTGACGGACGTGCTCGACGGTTACCTCGCCCGGGCCCGGCGCGAGGAGTCTTTGACCGGGCGCCTGCTCGATCCACTCGCCGACAAATTGGTCGTCCTGACGGGGGTGGGCTTGCTGGTTTGGGCCGGCCGGCTCCGGGCATGGATCGCCTGGGCGCTGCTGGTCAAAGAGGCGCTGCTGATCGGGGGAGCATTCGTCTTCTACCTGCTCCGCCGGGAGATGCTGCCAGCCACCTGGGTGGGCAAGACCGCCGCCGTGCTGTTCTACGCCGGGCTCTTCCTCGGCATCCTGGCCCCTCACGCCTCCCGTACCAGCGAGCTGGTGATCCTGGCCGGCTTGGCTTTTTCCGTCGCGGCCGGGCTAGGCTACACCCGGCGGGCGGTGCGCACGGCGAAAGGAGATGAGCCATGATCTCTCTTTTCTTCGTGGTCCTGGCGTCCGTGGTTCCCGGCCTCCTCTGGGTCTGGTTCTTCTACCGCTACGACCGGTTCGAGCCCGAACCGAAACAGCTCCTCTATCGGGTTTTTGTCCAGGGGATGGCCGCGGTGTTCCTGGCGGGGGTTCTGGAAATGCCAGTCCGGCCGCTGCTGGCGCGCTCTCCGTCGCTCCCCGGCCTCTTTTTGATTTCCCTGCTCGGCATAGGGCTGGTGGAGGAGGGGGTCAAGCTTTTTGTCGTCTATCGCAGCGTCTTTTTCCGCCCCGAGTTCGACGAGGTGATGGACGGGATCATCTACGCCACGACGGCGGGGCTCGGGTTCGCTTCCTTGGAGACTTTTCTCTACATCTTCCGCTTCGGCTTGGGGGTGGCGCCGGCCCGGGCGCTCCTGACCACCCTGGCGCACGCCTCCTTCACCGGGCTGGCCGGTTATTACCTGGGGTTGGCCAAGCTAGGGCCGGCGCAACACCGGCGTCTGCGCCTCCTCTGGGGCCTTGCCCTGGCGGCACTGCTCCACGGCCTGTACGACTTCCTGATCCTCTCGCAGCTCGCTCCGGCGGGAGCGTTGTTGGTAGTGATGTTCTCCTACTCTGCCTTGGCCACTCGAATCCGTCAGGCGCGGCGAATATCTCCGTTTCGCGCTGAGGGAGACGATGAGGGGTGAGGGTGAAAGACAAGCTCTTCAGGGCGGGGTAGCTCTTGGCAAGGCACCTCCTCTATGCTAGAATTGGCGAGGGAGGCTGAGCCACATGTCTGGACACTCCAAGTGGGCTAATATCAAGAACCGGAAGGAGAAGCAGGACGCCCAGCGTGGCAAGGCGTTCACCCGGGTGACCCGCGAGATCATGGTTGCTGCCCGGGAAGGGGGTCCCGACCCGGCAGGCAACTTCCGGCTGCGGATGGCGATCGAAAAGGCCAAAGAGGTCAATATGCCCAACGAGAACATCCAGCGGGCGATCAAGCGGGGCGCGGGGTTGATCGAAGGGGAGGCGGCGTACGAGGAGGTTCTCTACGAAGGCTACGGGCCCGGCGGGGTCGCCATCCTTCTCGACATCTTCACCGATAATCGCAACCGCACTGCCAGCGAAATCCGACACCTGTTCTCCCGCTACGGTGGAAACCTGGGCGAGAGCGGGTGCGTCGCCTGGATGTTCGACCAGAAGGGCCTGCTGGTGCTCGAACGGGACCAGCCGGCGCTCGCCCGCCTGTCGGAGGACGACGTGATGCTGGCGGCCCTCGACGCCGGAGCCGAGGACTTTGTGGCCACCGAGGAGGCTTACGAGATCACCACCCCCCCGGACAACCTGGCGGCGGTCCAGGGGGCGTTGGCCGAGAACCTGAAAGTCAAGTTCGCCGCGGCCCAACTGACTATGGTTCCGAAGAGCACCATCGACGTCGGGGAGAAAGAGCGGCAGCAATTGGCCAAGCTGGTGGCGGCGCTGGAGGAGCACGACGACGTCCAGGACATCCACCTCAACACCACGCTTCCCCAGGAATAACGGCCGGCCCGGTAAAAAGCGCGGGGTGGCAGCCCATGCCACCCTTTTTGCTTCCTTCCCTGGCTGGAATATCCTGTGGAGCAAGGGGGAAGCTAGACCCGATGAGGCGCGGTTGTAGAGGAGGAACACACCGTGACGCTGCGTCGGAGGACTTTCGTCCTCTTCTCCCTGGTTGCTGCAGTGGCTGCCGGCGGCTTCGTCTTCACCTACTGGATCTTTTCCCAGCAGGCCGAGCGCTTCCTCCGCTCTCCGAACAGGGAACGCTGGTTCGCCGGACAGCTGCCCGGGCCTCGCCGGGTTGATCCCCTCACTCTGAGCAGTCCGCCCGTGCCGCGCACCACCGCCGACACCGTGATCGTCCGGCGAACCTACTACCCGGACTGTGGAGACGAGGTGGTGGTGAGGCAGAAGGCAGGCAAGGCGCTAAGCGGCAAGACGGCTGAGGAGTTGGTCCGGGGGGAGGGGCAGGTGGCCGTCGAATCGTTCAACGAGCGGGAGGTGGTGCTCCTCGTAACGGCGAGCGGCGCCTGTCCGCGCCACCTGGCCCAGCGCTACCTCGGCATCGCCGACGGCCACGTGGCCATCTTCCAAGGCCTTCCCGGCGGCGGGAAGGCCAAGGTGATCGAAGTCTTCGACCTGGAGGCGGGGGCCCTGCCGGAACGCGAGGTCCAGGACCTGCGCCGGGGGGTTCCGGTGAGAAGCGACGACGAGCTTAAACGGGTGCTGCAGAGTTACCTCGAGCTTGTCGGGTTCTAGGAATTGATCCTTTCTTCCCTCCCCAACGGCGAACCGGGGGCAGAGGAGTACCAGGGAGGGGCGTCGAAGCTCTATCGCCGGAGGCGTCCCGCATGCTGGTGCTCGGCGTGGATCCTGGAACGGCTATAGTCGGTTTCGGCGTTGTGCGGCAGGAAGGGCAGCGGCTGTCCGCCGTCGACTACGGGGCGATCCGGACGACCGCGGGGGCGGCGTCCGCGGAGCGGCTCCGGCAGATCTTCGCCGACCTGACCCGGCTGCTTGAGGAGCATCGCCCCGACTACCTGGCAGTGGAGAGGCTGTTCTTCAACCGCAACACCACTACGGCCATGGCAGTGGGTCAGGCCCGGGGGGTGGTGCTGTTGGCCGCGGCCCAGCGGGGGATTCCGGTGGCAGAGTACACCCCGCAGGAGATCAAGCAGGCGGTCACCGGCGGGGGAAGGGCCAGCAAGGGCCAGGTGGGCTACATGGTCCGGACGCTCCTGGACCTGCCGACGGTTCCGGCGCCGGATGACGTGTGCGACGCCCTGGCGGTGGCGATCTGCCACTGCAACTTCTGTACCGCCGGGGAAAGGGGTCTGGCAGTCCGTGATTGAATTGCTGCGCGGGCGGGTGGCCCGTCTTGAAGCGGATCGGGCGATTATCGACGTGGGCGGGGTGGGTTACACCGTCTACCTGACCTCCCCCACCCGGAGCCACCTGCGTCTGGGGGAGGAAGTCAACCTTTTCACCTACCTGCAGGTGCGCCAGGATGCCCTTCAGCTCTACGGGTTCAGGCGATGGGAGGAGAAGGAGGCCTTCCAGGCCTTGCTCAGGGTCACGGGTATCGGACCCAAGGTCGCCCTGAGCATTCTCTCCGCCTTATCCGCCCGGGACCTGGTCGTGGCGGTGGCCTGTGGCGACGTGCAGAGCCTGACAGCGGTCAGTGGGGTGGGGAAGAAGACGGCCCAGCGGATCATCCTCGAGTTGAAGGAGCAGATGGGCGCGGTCGCGGCGCACCAGGCAGAGGAGGAAGGGGGCGGACCGCCGGCGCTCGCCGGCGAGGCTCCGGCCAGCGCCGAAGCGGTGGCGGCCCTGATGGTCCTGGGGTACCCGGCAGTCGAGGCGAACCGGGCGGTCGCCGCGGCGGAGAAGACCGGGGCGGTCACCACTCCCGACCTCATCCGGGAGGCGTTGAAGCGCGTATCGTAGGACGGAGGATGGAGCGGTGATGGAACGTTCCGCCGGTACCGACCGGCTGATCTCGCCCCGCCGGCGGACCGAGGACCTGGAACTCGAGCAGAGCCTGCGCCCCGCCCGGCTCAGTGAGTACGTGGGGCAGGCCAAGGTCAAGGAGAATCTCGGCATTTACCTCGCCGCCGCGCTGCAGCGGGGGGAGGCGTTGGATCACGTCCTTCTCTACGGCCCGCCGGGACTGGGCAAGACGACCCTGGCCAACATCATCGCCAACGAGCTCGGGGTCAGTCTGAGGGTCACCTCCGGCCCGGCCCTCGAGCGGCCGGGGGACCTGGCGGCGATCCTGACCAACTTGGAACGGCGGGACGTTCTCTTCATCGACGAGATTCACCGCCTCAACCGGACGGTGGAGGAGATCCTCTATCCGGCGATGGAGGACTTCGCCCTCGACATCATCCTCGGGAAGGGGCCGGGGGCCCGTTCGGTCCGGCTGGACCTCTCACCGTTCACCCTGGTCGGGGCGACGACCCGGGCCGGCCTGCTGACCTCGCCTCTGCGGGACCGCTTCGGGATCGTCGCCCGGTTCGAGTTCTACCGGCAGGAGGAGCTGGCGGAGATCGTCACCCGGGCCGCCAGTATACTGGGAATTCCGATCGAGCCGGACGGTGCGGTGGAGATCGCCCGCCGGGCCCGGGGAACCCCCCGGGTGGCCAACCGGTTGCTGCGGAGAGTGCGCGACTACGCCCAGGTTAAAGCGGAGGGAGCGATCACCGCCGAGGTGGCGCGGGCAGCGCTGCACCTGATGGACGTGGACCAGCAGGGGCTCGACCAGACGGACCGCCTGCTCCTGCGGACGATCATCGAGAAGTTCGGCGGGGGGCCGGTGGGAGTCGAGACCCTGGCGGCCGCCACGGCGGAGGAAGTCGAGACGATCGAGGATGTGTACGAGCCGTTCCTGATGCAGCTCGGCCTCTTGAAGCGGACTCCCCGGGGTCGCACGGCAACCCGGGCGGCCTATGCCTATTTCGGCCTTCCGGCGCCGGGTGAAGGCGCCGGTGAACAGGCGTCGCTCTTCTAGGCGACGCCGAGGGAGGCGGTCACCCCGTGGCCCGGCTTTTGCTGCACAACTGCTGCGCCCCCTGCACCATCCATCCGTTGGCAGTTCTGCGGGAGGAAGGCTGGGACGTCTCCGGATGGTTTTACAACCCCAACATCCATCCTTACCGGGAATGGCAACACCGCCGGGACACCCTGGCGGAGTATGCCGCCCGGGAGGATTTCCCCGTGACCTGGGTCGAGGGGTATGACCTGGACGCTTTCCTGACGGAAGCGCTGACCGCCGGACCTGACCGCTGCCTGAGCTGCTACCGCCGGCGCTTGACTGCAGTAGCCCGGGCAGCGCGGGAAGGGGGCTATGACGCCTTTTCGACCACGCTCCTGGTCAGCCCCTTCCAGCGACACGACGAGCTCCGCCGCCTCGGGGAGGCGGTCGCCCAGGAAGAGGGGGTTCCCTTCGTGTACCGAGACTTCCGCCCGGGGTTCCGGGCGGCTCAGGCCAAGGCGAAGGAACTCGGCCTCTACCGGCAGCCTTACTGCGGTTGCATCTTCAGTGAAAGGGAGCGGTACCAGAAATGAGCGAAATTCCGTCGCTCGGCCCTCTGGGCCGGCTGTTGATGGTGGCCGGCGCCGTCCTGTTCGCGGCCGGTCTGGCTTTGACTGCGGCCGGCCGGTTCCCGGCCATCGGGCGACTCCCGGGAGACATCTACCTCCGCCGGGGGAACTTCGTCTTCTATTTTCCCCTGACCACCGGTCTGCTCGTCTCTCTCCTGCTCACTTTGGTTTTCCGCCTGCTTAGCCGGCGCTAGGAGGATCAGCCGTGTCCCTGTACTCCGCTGAAGCCCTCGTCCTGCGGGCCCGCCCGTTGGGGGAGGCGGACGTCGTGGTGACGCTGCTCACGCGGGAAGAGGGAAAGGTCGAGGCAGTGGCGCGGGGAGCGCGCCGCGGGCGGAGTCGTCTGCTGGCGGCCACTCAGCCGTTCACGGAAAGCCGGGTGATGATCTGGCGCGGCCGGAACATGGACAGCCTGAGCCAGGCTGAGGTCGTCCACTCCTTCCGCGGGCTCCAACAGGAATTGACCCGCCTGGCCTGCGCCAGCTACACCGCGGAGCTACTCGACCACTTCCTGGGCGAACGGGAACCCCACCCCGCTCTATATGAGCTGTGGCGCGAGACGCTTCATTACCTCAGCCGGGCGGAGGGGAGAACCCCGCTGCTCAAGGGCGTTCACGTATTTGAGCTACGCCTCATGCGCATACTAGGCTACGAGCCGGAGATCTCCCGCTGCGCCGCCTGCGGGGGGGAGTTGGGGGCGACGCTTCGCTTCAGCCTGGGGCTGGGAGGGGCGTTGTGCCCTCAGTGCTTTTCCCGGGATCCAGGAGCCTCTCCGGTGTCGGCGGGTACGTTGGCTCTCCTGCAGCGCCTGGCGGACACCGCCTGGGACCGCCTCCACGTGGTCGAGCTCGGCCCGTGGGCTCCCGAGGTGCAGCGCCTCCTGTGGGCCTTCATCGCTTTCCGGCGAGAGGGAACGCTCAAGACCCGCGAGTTCATGGAGTTGGTCTGCGGCGCGCCGGAGGAAGGAGTGAACAATAAATAAATGACGCTGGAACTCACGGAACTGGAGAAGATCGACATCCTGCGCGAGCGGGGGCGCATCGGCTACCAGGAAGCCCGCAACCTGTTGAACGAGACCGGCGGCGACCTGATCGAGGCGCTGATCCGGCTGGAGCAGAGAGGCACCTTCACCAGGGAGAAGATCTACGCCAAGGGCAACGAGATCGTCGAAAAGGTCAAAGACATCATCCGGCAGGGCAACGTGACCCGGATCCGGGTGAAGACCAAGGACGATGTGATCCTGGACATGCCGGTCACGGCGGGGGCCGCGGTGGCGGTCTTCGCCCCGTACCTGGCGCTCCTGGGGGCGGTGGCGGCGATCGCCACCCAGTGCAGCATCGAGATCGAACGAGCGGAACCCCGGCCGGCAGCCACCATAGCGACAGGGGCCCCGCCACATACCGAAAGCGATCTTTAGAGAACCGGGGCGGAACCCCCGGTTTTCCTTATGTGGAGGAAATGTTGGCAATCTGAAGAATAAACGAGGAAGTAGGTTTCAAGAAAGGGTGCAGCAGAAGTGACGAACAAGCGGATCTATTTCTTTGAGCCGGGAAAAGCAGAAGGCACTGCCGACATGAAGGACCTGCTCGGCGGGAAGGGGGCCAACCTGGCCGAGATGGCCAACCTTGGCATTCCGGTGCCGCCGGGGTTCACCATCACGACCGAGATGTGCACCGAGTACTACAAGCATCACGCCTGGCCGGAGGGGCTCGAGGAGGACGTGCGGACCAACCTGAAGCGGCTCGAGGACGCCATGGGGATGAAGTTCGGCGACCCGGCGAACCCCCTTCTGGTGTCGGTCCGGTCCGGGGCCCGGGCTTCGATGCCGGGGATGATGGATACCATCCTCAACCTCGGGCTGAACGACGAGGTGGCCGAGGGACTGATCAGGAAGACCCAGAATCCGCGCTTTGTCTGGGATTCCTACCGGCGGTTCGTTCAGATGTACTCTGATGTGGTACTCGACGTGGCGCGCAGCAAGTTCGAGGCGTTGATCGACGCCCGCAAGGAGCAGAAGCGGGTCAGACTCGACACCGAGCTGACCGCCGACGACTGGAGGGACCTGGTGGGCCAGTTCAAAGAGCTTGTCCAGCGCGAGTTGGGCCGGCCGTTCCCGCTCGACCCCTGGGAGCAACTGGTCGGGGCGATCAACGCCGTCTTCCGCTCCTGGAACAACCCGCGGGCGATCACTTACCGCAAGCTGAACGACATCCCTGACTGGTGGGGAACGGCGGTCAACGTGCAGGCGATGGTCTTCGGCAACATGGGCGAAACCTCCGGGACGGGGGTGGCCTTCACCCGCGACGCCCGCACTGGCGAGAAGCGGTTCTTCGGTGAGTATCTGATGAACGCTCAGGGCGAGGACGTGGTGGCCGGCATCCGGACGCCGAACCCGGTGTCACAGCTGGAGCAGACCAACCCCGAGGCTTACCGGCAGCTCACCGAGATCTACCAGAAGCTCGAGCGGCACTACAAGGATATGATGGACATCGAGTTCACCATCCAGGAAGGCAAGCTGTAC
>DYFA01000041.1 GCA_020725425.1 Aneurinibacillus sp. | reverse complement strand
TCTTCGTGGCGGCCTCCGGCTCGGAGTTCGTCGAGATGTACGCCGGCGTCGGCGCGCAGCGGGTGCGCCAGCTCTTCGGCAAGGCCCGCGCCCTCGCTCAGAGCAGCGGAAAGCGGAACGCCATCGTCTTCATCGATGAGATCGACGTGCTCGGGGGGCGCCGGGGGCAGCCCGCCAGCCATCACGAGTACGACCAGACGTTGAACCAGCTTCTGGTGGAGATGGACGGGATTTCGTCCCGGGACGCCGTGCGTATCCTGGTGGTGGCGGCGACCAACCGGGTCGACATCCTGGACCCGGCGCTGCTCCGGCCGGGGCGCTTCGACCGGCTGGTGAAGGTGGACCTGCCCGACCGGGAGGGGCGGCTGCACATCCTCCGGCTGCACGCCCGGGGGAAGCCCCTCGCGGCCGAGGTGGACCTGGACGCGGTCGCCCGCGAGACCTTCGGCTTCTCCGGGGCCCACCTGGAGAGCGCGCTGAACGAGGCGGCCATCCTGGCCTGGCGGGCCGGCCGGTCTGAAATCACCATGACCGACCTGCACGAGGCGGTCGAGAAGGTGATGATGGGAGAGAAGCTGGACCGGCGGCCGGGTGCCAAGGAGCGGGAGCGGATCGCTTACCACGAGGCGGGCCACGCCGTGGTGAGCGAGGTGCTCCGCCCGGGATCGGTGAGCGCGGTGACGGTGACCTCGCGGGGGCAGGCGCTGGGCTATATGCGCCAGGCGCCCCGCGACGAACAGTACCTCTACACGCGGGAGGAACTCCTGGACCAGATCGCCGTCTGCGTGGCCGGGGCCGCGGCCGAGGAGGCCTTCTTCGGAGGGCGGTCGACCGGCTCCACCGGCGACTTCCAGCAGGCGATCAAGCTTGCCAAGCAGTTGGTGCTGGGCGGGATGTCCGATCTCGGGGTGGTGAGCGAGGAGTCGCTGCCGGGCCGGCTGCTCCACGAGGCGCAGCGGGCCCTGATCGAGGAGGAAGTCCAGCGGGCCCGCCGTCTGATCGAGGAGCACCGGGCGGGGATCGAACGCGTCGTGGCTCACCTGATCGAGCGGGAGCGCATCGACGGCGAAACCTTCCGGGCTGCCCTGACAGCCGCCCCTCCGGCCGCCTGACCGGTGAGGCGGCCTCTTCCGGCAGCATGCTGCGGGAGGGAATGATCCAACCGGGCAGAAGTTAGTGGTCAGGTGAGGAACATGAGCGCCGAGATCATCACCACCGGCACGGAACTGCTTTTGGGCGAGATCGTCGACACCAACGCCGCCTGGCTCTCCCAACGCCTGGCCGAGTTGGGCATCGACGTCTACCGGCGCACGACGGTCGGCGACAACCCCGAACGCCTGGCCGCCGCCTGCCGGCAGGCGCTGGAAGAGAACGACCTGGTCCTCGTGAGCGGGGGACTCGGCCCAACGGTCGACGACTGCACAGCGGAAGCGCTGGCCAAGGCTCTGGGGGTCCGGCTGGTGCTGCATGAGGAGGCCCGCCGGCAGGTGGAGGAGTGGGCGGCCCGCCGCGGCCGGACCATGCGGGAGCAGGACCTCAAGCAGGCGTTGCTGCCCGAAGGAGCGACGCCGCTGCCCAACCGGCGGGGTTCGGCCCCCGGCATCTTCTGGCGGGGGGAGTATGGCGGACGCAGGGTGGCGGTCGTGGCCCTGCCCGGAGTGCCGACCGAGCTGAGGGGGATGTTTTCCACCGAGGTCCGGCCGCTCCTCTCCCCGGGCGCGGGGGCGGTCATCCGCACTCACGTCCTGCACGTGGTGGGAATCAGCGAGTCGGAGGTGGATCGCCGCCTGGGCGACCTCTGGCGGAGCCCTAACCCGACGGTGGGGGTGTGCGCCCGCCGGGGTCAGTTGGAGGTGCGTCTCACGGCCAAAGCGGCAAGCGCCGCGGAAGCGGACGCCCTGCTCGGGGTTTTCGGAGAGCGGGTGCGCACCGCCCTCGGGCCGGTGGTCTTCGGTTCCGGCGGGGTCGCACTGGCCGCGGCGGTGGGAGTGCAGCTCAGGCGGGCGGGGTGGCGCCTGGCGGTGGCCGAATCATGCACCGGCGGCCTCATCGGCGACTGGCTGACCGATGTGCCGGGCAGCTCGGACTACCTCGACCGGGTGCTGGTCGCCTATGCCAACCGGGCCAAGACGGAACTCCTGGGAGTGCCTCCGGAAACCCTGGCGGCCCACGGGGCGGTCAGCCCCGAGACCGCCCGGCTGATGGCCGAGGGGATACGCCGGCACGGCGTCGACGTAGGGCTGGCGGTCACAGGGATCGCCGGTCCGGGCGGCGGGACAGCCGCGAAGCCGGTCGGGCTGGTGTACGTCGCGGTAGCCGGAGCGGGGGGAACGGTCGTCCGGGAGCTGCGCTTGGGGGCCGAGCGGAGGAGCAACAAGGAGCGGGCCGCCACCGCGGCGCTGGCGCTGCTCTGGGAGTATCTGGGTGGGGGCGAGATCCGCCCGGAGGAGGCGCGACTTGAGGAGGATTGACGGGTGAGGCTACCCATCGGTCGGGGAACGCAATCGGCCTGGCGGCGGGCGCGGTCGGCCGGAGCCGGCCTGCGGGCGGCCTTGCCTCTCTTGTTGGGGGTGCTCCTCGCCCTGGCGGCGATCGAGTACGCCATCCCAAGCGCCGGCCAGGTGGGGCCGTTCCGGGTGGAGATGGCGGCCCGCCTGGCTGCCCAGGGGGAGACCACCCTGGCCTTCCCGCCGTTCGGTGAGGTTTCGGCGGCCACCCATCGCCGGGTGCCGCTCGAGGTCCGGTTCACGTTGGTCGGGGTTGATCTGGCGGCTCTGCGCGGCTGGGTCGGGGAGGCGTCGTCAGCGGAGGCGGCGTGGACCAGCGCCCTGGGGTCGCTTCAACCGTTGGCCCGCCTCTTTCTTCTGCGGGCGGCAGGGTTGGCGGTCTTGCTCGGCTGCGCCGGAGCGTATCTCGCCGGTGGAGGGAGGCGCGGCGCCGCGGTCGGGGCACTGACCGGCGGCTTGACCGTGATCCTCCTGGCCGCAGGCGTAGCGGTCGACTTCGACCGGGAGGCGTTCCGCCGGCCGCGGTACGAGGGCGCCCTGGAGGCGGCCCCCTGGGTGGTCGGCCTGGTGGAGAAGAACTGGGAGCGCATGGGCGACCTCGGAGAGCAGATGGAGGCTCTGGCGAACAACCTCTCGGGCCTCTCTGACCGGCTGAGCGGGTTGGGCGCAATGGCGCGGCCTCCCCGGGACCTGAGGGTGTTGCAGGTGTCGGATCTGCACAACAACCCGGTGGGGGTCAAGTTCATCACCGAGGTCGTGCGGGCCTTCGACGTCGACGCGGTGGTGGACACAGGGGACCTGACGGACTGGGGCACGCCGCTCGAGGCCGACCTGGTCCAGGGAATCGCCCGCCTGGGCGTACCGTACTTCTTCGTCCCCGGCAACCACGACTCGCCTGAACTGTTGCGGGAACTCCGGCGACACCGGCAAGTGAGGGTTCTGGATGAGGGCCGGCCGGCCGTCTTCCGGGGGCTTTCGCTCCTCGGCCTGACCGACCCGGCGGCGGAACGGAACGACCCCGGGCCGGCGGCGCCGGAAGAGCTCCAGGAACGGGGGAGGGCGCTCTTGGAGCGGATCGACTCCCTGGCCTCCCCGCCCGACGTCGTGGCGGTCCACAACGGGGCGGTCGCCGCGGGGCTGGCCGGAAAGGTCCGGGTCGTCCTGTACGGCCACGACCACCGCTTGGCAGTACGGGAGGAGGCCGGGACGACCTTCGTCAACGCCGGCACCACCGGGGCGGCCGGGGTGCGGGGGCTCCAGGCGCGGAGGGAGGTCCCGTACTCGATGGTGCTGCTCTACTTCTCCCGCACGGCCGAGGGGTATCGGCTGCGGGCCCTCGACACCCTCGAGGTGCATGGCCAGAGTGCCGGTTTCGCCTTGAACCGGATTTTGGTCGGGGACGAAGGAAATCCCCGGGCCGCCGGCGAACCCTCCACCAGCGGACCAGACGCCCGGCCAGCACTGACCGGCAGGTGAGCGACGGGGCCATGGAGCAGCTCAGGGTCTTCATCGCGGTTGACATCCCGGCTGCCCTGCAGGGGAAGTTGAGTTCCGTGGCCGACCGTCTGCGCCGGTTGCCCGGGGATGCCCGGTGGGTCTCTGCTCCTCATCTCCATCTCACCCTGCGGTTTCTCGGCGAGATCGACCCGGCCCAGCTGCCAAGCGTGAGCGCCGTGGTCGGGAAGGTGGCAGCCCGACACGGACCGTTCCCCGTGACGCTGGCGGGGCTGGGGCTCTTTCCGGAGCGCGGCGCCCCCCATGTGGTGTGGCTCGGAGTGGAACGCGGGCGGGTGGAGCTCTCCGCCCTCCAGCGTGACCTCCAGACGGAGCTGGAGCTGAGCGGGTTTGCCCCCGAGGAGCGGCCGTTCACGCCACACCTCACTCTGGCCCGCCTGCGCACCGCGGACCCCGCGGCGTGGCGGGAGGCGGTGTGCCGGTTCGGCCGCGACCCGGTGCTCTCCTTCGAGGTGCGGGACATCCGGGTGATGAATTCGGAGCTCACCCGACGGGGCCCGATCTATACCGTCTTGTCGGTGGCGCCTCTGGGCGCGGCTGCTCAGGCTTCTGCGAAGAGAGGAGAGTGACAGCCCGGCGTGGGCGAAGCCATGGCACAGAAAGAGCGGGACAACGAGAAGGGTAACGAGAAGGACAAGGCCCTCGAACTGGCCATCCTGCAGATAGAGAAACAGTTCGGCAAGGGCTCGATCATGCGCCTGGGTGAGGACGCGGCCCGGATGAACGTCGAGGTCATTCCGACCGGCGCCGTCTCCCTCGATTGGGCGCTGGGGGTTGGCGGAGTGCCCCGGGGCCGGGTGATCGAGATCTTCGGCCCGGAGTCGTCGGGCAAGACGACGGTGGCCCTCCACGTGATCGCGGAGGCGCAGAAGGCCGGCGGAATCGCCGCCTTCATCGACGCCGAGCACGCCTTCCCCACCGAGTACGCGCGCTGTCTCGGGGTGGACCTGGACAACCTCCTGGTCTCACAGCCGGATACCGGCGAGCAGGCCCTGGAGATCGCCGAGGCGCTGGTGCGGAGCGGGGCCATCGACGTGGTGGTGGTGGACTCGGTCGCCGCCCTGGTACCCCGGGCCGAGCTGGAAGGGGAGATGGGTGACGCCCATGTCGGCCTGCAGGCCCGGCTGATGTCGCAGGCGCTGCGGAAGCTCTGCGGGGCGATCTCCAAGTCCCGCACCTGTGCGATCTTCATCAACCAACTGCGGGAGAAGGTCGGGGTGCTGTTCGGCAACCCGGAGACGACGCCGGGCGGCCGGGCGCTCAAGTTCTACGCCTCAGTCCGGATCGACATCCGCCGTATCGAGGCGATCAAGAACGGGACTGAGATCATCGGCAACCGGACGCGGGCGAAGATTGTGAAGAACAAGGTGGCGCCGCCCTTCCGGGAGGCCGAATTCGACATCATGTACGGCGGAGGCATCTCCAAGGAGGGCTCCATCCTGGACCTCGCCGTGGAGCTCGGGCTCATCACCAAGGTAGGCACCTGGTTCTCCTATGGGGACGTGCGGATGGGGCAGGGGCGGGAAGCCGCCAAGGAGTACCTGAGGCAGAATCCGGCGGTGGCCGGGGAGCTCGACGCCAAGATCCGGGAGCGCCTGGCGGTGGGCAAGCCGGCGGCGCCGGCGGCGGACGACCCCGGCCAGGAGGCGTAAGTGGAGACGGAAGGGCGGCGGGCGTATCTCGCCGCCCTGCGTCTGCTCGGGCGACGGCCCCTGAGCGTTCAGGAGCTGACGCGTAAGCTGTTGCGCCGGGGGTTGAGCGCGGAGGCCGCAGCCGAGGCTGTAACCCGGCTGCTGGCTGAAGGGGCGCTGGACGACGCCGCTTACGCCCGGGCGTACGTGCACGACCGGCTGCTCTTCCACCCCATAGGAAAGAGGGGGCTGCAGGCTGAATTGCTGCGCCGGGGGGTTCCGGCGGAGGTGGTGGAGGAGGTTCTGGCCGGGATCGACGCGGAGGGGGAGGAGGAGTTGATCCGGGGACTCCTGAGCCGCCGGCGGGCCACAGCCGGGACGACGGAGGAGGCCCGCCGCCTGGGTGCTTGGCTCTTGCGGCGGGGTTTTGCCCCGGAGGCCGTCCGGGCGGTTCTGGGGCGGGGTCCGGCCGGCGGCGGAGAGTGGCCGGAGTGTTGACAGGTGCTGGCAGCGACGGTATAATGGCTTTAGCTAGTTGTGCTCTCGGCATAAGTGTGCGCCATGCCGAATCTCCAGTGAGCCGAGCGTTGGCTCGGCTCCTTCGTTAGGAAGCACCGGAGCTTGAAAAGTCAATATGGGGGGTGAGTATATCAACATTCCGGCAGTCATCGGCTATGTGGCCGGGCTGGCCCTGGCTTTCGGCGCGGGATACTTCGTGGAGAAGAAGGCGGCCGAAGCCAAGGTCGCTCAGGCCAAAGACGTTGCACGGGAAATCGTCGCCGAGGCCCAGCGCGAAGCGGAAGCCAAAAAGCGCGAGGCTATCCTCGAAGCCAAAGAGGAATTGCTGCGCGGCCGCAACGACCTCGAACGGGAGGTCAGAGAGCGCCGGGCGGAGTTGCAGCGGATGGAGAAGCGGTTGCTGCAGAAGGAGGAGGCCCTCGACCGCAAGAGCGAGCAGTTCGAGCGGAAAGAGGAGGCCCTCGCGCAGCGGGAGCGGGAGCTCGACCAGCGGCGCGAAGAGCTGGCCCGCCTCCAAAAGGAGCAGCGGGCGGAACTGGAGCGACTCTCCGGGCTGTCTACGGACGAGGCCAAGCAACTCCTCCTCAAAGAGGTCGAGAACGAGATCCGCTACGAGGCGGCCCTGCTGATCAAAAACATCGAAGACGAAGCCAAACAGGACGCGGAACGGCGGGCCCGCGAGGTGGTGGCGCTGTCCATCCAGCGGATCGCCGCCGATCAGGTGGCGGAGACCACGGTCTCCGTGGTTTCCCTGCCTAACGACGAGATGAAGGGGCGGATCATCGGCCGGGAAGGGCGGAACATCCGGGCGTTGGAGACACTGACAGGGGTGGACCTGATCATCGACGACACCCCGGAGGCCGTGATCCTGTCGGGGTTCGACCCGGTCCGGCGAGAGATCGCCCGCATCGCCCTGGAGCGGCTGATGGCCGACGGGCGGATCCACCCCGCCCGCATCGAGGAGATGGTGGCCAAGGCGGAGAAGGAAGTCGAGGCGGCGATCCGGGAGGCCGGCGAGCAGGCCACGTTCGAAACGGGGATCCACGGCTTGCACGCCGAGCTGATCCGGCTCCTGGGACGATTGCGGTACCGGACCAGCTACGGGCAGAACGTGCTTAAACACTCAATCGAGGTCGCTCACCTGGCCGGCATCATGGCGGCGGAGCTGGGGGCCGACGTGAACCTGGCGAAGCGCGCCGGGCTCCTCCACGACATCGGCAAAGCCGTGGACCACGAAATGGAAGGGTCCCACGTGCAGCTTGGCGTGGAGATGCTCAAGCGGTACCGGGAGTCACCGGCGGTCATTCACGCCGTGGCGGCGCACCACGGCGATGAGGAGGCCAAGAGCGTCGAAGCGGTCCTGGTGGCGGCGGCGGATGCGATTTCCGCTGCCCGGCCGGGGGCCCGGCGCGAAACCCTGGAGACCTACATCAAGCGCCTGGAGAAGCTGGAGAGCATCGCCGACTCCTTCGAGGGAGTCGAAAAGGCCTACGCCATCCAGGCCGGGCGGGAGATCCGGATCATGGTCAAGCCGGATCGAATCGACGACGTGATGGCGGTCAAGGTCGCCCACGACATAGTGAAGAAGATCGAAAGCGAGTTGGAGTATCCGGGACAGATCAAGGTGACGGTGATCCGCGAGACCCGCGCCGTGGACTACGCCAAGTAGGACGGAGAGGAAGCGCACGTCAGGGAGCTTTGCCTGGCGTGCGTTTCCTGTTGCGGGTGTCAGGCGGGTGGCGCGGGAAAGGGTCGAGCGGTTGGTGACACGAGTCGAGTCAAAAAATGTCTCGCTCATGCAGCAGGAATCCCTTGGACCCTGCCGAAGTCTGGTGAAACAATGGGGAGATGAGGGGATGCAGAAACGGCCGGTCCACATGTTCGCCCCCGAGGGCGAACCGGAAGGGCTTCAGAACAGCGTTGGCCTACTGATCTCGATCCTGGTGCGGTACCCGGAGGTCGGGACGGTGAAGTACCAGCCGGAAGAGAAGAGCCTTCGTTTCACCTTCATGATTTCCGGGCTGGTGGACGAGGACACCTTCCGGACGTTCGCCAACCGGCTGAGGGAGAGCCTCCTGACCTTCTCCTTCGTCGGTGGGCGGCGCATGAGGGTTTGCCTGCTGGAGAAGACTGAATACAACGGGTTCACCCTGATTGAGCTTCACCGTGACGTCGAGAGCCTGTCGCGGGAGGAGATCTCGCTCATCGCCAGCCTGCTGGGGGAGAGCTTCGCCGACCGGGTGGTGAGAGAGGCTCAGGAGCCGCTTCTGGAGGAGGATCAGCTCTACCAGGAGGAGTTGATCGAGCACATGCTCGACGACATCCGGCAGGGTCAGGTTACCAAGGACCTCATCGGCTTCCGGGAGAACGGCCGGGTCTTTGTCTTCGACAAAGCCGATCCCTGGTCCAGGCGACGAGAGTAGTCGCCGCACCGGACGACAGGCGCCCACGAGGGGCGCCTTTCTTGTCAGGCAGGCGAGGTTGGCAGGATCTGACACCGCAGCGGCGAAGGAGAGGTAATATGGCGTTTCGCTGTCTATTCTTGGGGGACGTCGTCGGGAGGCCTGGGCGGGAGGCGGTCCAGGCCCTTCTGCCGGTGTTGCGGCAGAGGTACGGCGCCGACCTCGTGGTGGCAAATGTGGAGAACGCCGCCGGCGGCTTCGGCATCACGGCTCCGGTGGCCGAAGAGCTTCACGCCGCCGGAGTCGACCTGATGACCACCGGGAACCATGTGTGGGACAAGAAAGAGGCGTATCCGTTCATCGCGGACTGTCCTTATCTGGTGCGCCCGGCCAACTACCCGCCCGGCGTTCCCGGCCGCGGGACGCTGCTTCACCGTCTCCCCGGCGGAGGGAGCGTGGGCCTTTTGAACCTTTCCGGGCGGGCTTTCCTGGACAGCCTTGATGACCCGTTTCGCCTGGCGCCGGAACTCCTGGAGCCGCTCCGCCGGGAGACCAGGGTCATCCTGGTGGATTTCCACGCCGAGGCGACGGCGGAGAAGGTGGCCATGGGCTGGCACCTGGACGGCCAGGTGAGCGCGGTGATCGGCACACACACGCACGTCCCCACCGCCGATGCCCGTCTCTTGCCCGGAGGGACGGCCTTCATCACGGATGTCGGCATGGTCGGACCGCGCGACTCGGTGTTGGGGATGGACACTGCCACCATCTTGCGGCGCTTTTTGACCCAGATGCCAGAGCGCTTTCCGGTCGCGGAGGGGCCTGTGCTGCTGTGTGGCGTCTTTCTGGAGTTGAATGAAGTCTCCGGCCAGGCGGAAAGGATCGAACAGGTCCTGGAGACCTGGGAAAAAGCCAGGTAAAAGGAAAACCATATGGAAAGAGGAATTTCCCCCCTCTCCAGATAATACTCTGCTTCGCTAAAGGTTATGAAAATACGGGAATGGACGGAAAGGGGATTACACATGGCAGTAGAGGTGCTCAAGGTTTCAGCCAAGTCCAACCCCAATTCCGTGGCGGGCGCCTTGGCCGGAGTGCTCCGGGAGCGGGGAGGAGCCGAGATTCAGGCCATCGGGGCGGGGGCGATCAACCAGGCGGTCAAGGCCGTGGCGATCGCCCGGGGGTTCGTCGCCCCCAGCGGAGTGGACTTGGTCTGCATCCCGGCGTTCACCGACATCGTGATCGACGGCGAAGAGCGCACCGCGATCAAGCTGATCGTCCAACCGAGGTAGCTTTTCAGCGACAAGCGCCGTACCATTCCGCCTTGGAGGCAGCGGCACGCGTGGGCGTGCCGCTGCCTCTTTCGGTATGAAGCGCCGACTGCCCGACGAATAATAAGCGAGGACCCGGGCAGAGGAGGTGAAGCGCGTGACAGTGGTCAAGGTGATCGAACTGGTGGGGGAATCGCCGGTGAGTTGGCAGGACGCCATCGAGAGCGCGGTGGCGCAGGCCAGCAAGACCGTGCACGGCATCACCGGCGTCGAGGTGCTCAACATGACGGCGAACGTGGAGAACGGCAAGATCACCGAGTACAAGGCGGACGTCCAGGTGGCCTTTGCGGTCGACGGAACGTAAACGCCGGCAGGAGTGGAGGGGCACGGGTGGCTCAGACCAAGGAGCAACAGAAGCGGGCTCAGGAGGAGTACCAGAGGCTGGCCCGCCGGCACCGTCCCCGCCCGCCGCTGCTGCGCAATGCCCTCCTGGCCTTTCTGGTCGGCGGGGCGATCTCCGCGGCGGGTCAAGGGGTTCTCAACTTCTTCGTGGCCCAGGGGCTGCCTCCGGACAAGGCCGGTGGGCCGACGGCCGGCGTCATGGTTTTCCTGGGCGCTTTTCTGACGGCGCTGGGCGTGTACGACAAGATCGGCCAGGTGGGAGGCGCGGGCTCGGCCATCCCGATCACCGGCTTCGCCAACTCCATCGTGGCGGCGGCGATCGAGTTCAAGACGGAGGGGTTCGTGATGGGCATGGCCGCCCGGATGTATCAAATCGCCGGGCCGGTCATCACCTACGGGGTGACCTCCGCCATCGTGGTAGGCCTCCTCCGGTTCCTCATCGCCGGGGGGTGAGAAGGGGCGTGGCAGTCAAGAGGATCGGCAAGCAGTCGGTCAAGTTCACCTCCCCTCCGGTGATCACGAACACCTTCTCCATCGTCGGGCCCATGGAGGGCCAGGGACCGCTGGGTCAACGGTTCGACACCGTGCTGGAGGATACGTTCTACGGCGAGCAGACTTGGGAGAAGACGGAGTGCAAGCTTCTCCGGGAAGCGATCTTCAACGTGCTCAACCGGGCCCAGCTTCAGCCGACCGACCTGGACTTTATCCTGGCGGGGGATCTCTTGGATCAGATCGTCTCCTCCAACTTCGCTCTGCGCGAGGTGGAGGCGCCCTTCCTCGGTCTCTACGGCGCCTGCTCGACGCTGGCCGAGGGTCTGGCGACCGGGGCGATGCTGGTCGACGGGGGATTCGCCGACCGGGTGCTGGTGGTGACGGGGAGCCACCACGACACGGCGGAGCGCCAGTATCGCTTCCCCACGGAACTCGGGGTGCAGCGGCCGCCCACCGCCCAGTGGACCGTTACCGGCGCCGGGTCGTGCCTGCTGCAGAGTCAAGGGAAGGGGCCGCGAGTGACCTGCGCCACGCTGGGCCGGGTGATCGACCTGGGGAGCAAGGATCCGAACGACATGGGCACGGCGATGGCTCCCGCCGCGGCCGACACCATCCGTCAGCACCTGCGGGACTTCGCCAAAAGGCCCGAGGACTATGATCTGATCATGACTGGCGACCTGGGGGCGGTCGGGGTGGAACTGGTCCGGGTGATCCTGCGGAAGGACGGCATCGAGCTGGGCCAACAGTTCCAGGACGGCGGGCTTTTGATCTTCGACCGGGAACAGCAGGACGTGCACGCCGGCGGAAGCGGCTGCGGCTGTTCGGCTGTGGTCTTCGCTGGCCATTTGTTCAAGCTCTTCGCCGAAGGGAAGCTCCGGCGGCTGCTCCTGGCCGGAACCGGAGCGCTGTTGTCGCCTCTCACCTATCAACAGGCCGAGTCCATTCCGTCCGTTTGCCATGCGGTAGCGATCGAGGTGTATTGAGCGTGAGCTATGTTTGGGCCTTTCTGGTCGGCGGCCTGATCTGTGTGATCGGCCAACTGGTCTTCGATCTCACCGTCTTCACGATGGGCCACGTCATGGTCCTCTTTGTAGTCCTGGGATCGGTCCTGACCGGCCTGGGGCTGTACGAGCCGCTCGTCAAGTTCGCCGGGGCCGGGGCCTCCGTTCCCGTCTCGAACTTCGGGTACGTGCTCACCTCAGGGGTGCTCAAGGAGCTGGAACTGATCGGGCCCTGGGGGGCCCTCGCCGGGGTGTTCGAGCTGGGGGGTGGGGCGATCGCCGCCGCCATCTTCTTCGGCTTCCTCTTTGCCCTGCTCACCCGGGCCAAGGGGTAAAGCATAGGTGGAAGGGGATGAACAGAGCGGCCGGGCCGGGAAAAGCCGGCCGGCCGCTCCACGCGTTCGCTCGTGGCGTCGGACCGTCGAGTCCGCGTCAGCGAACGGTTGTAGGGACAAAGAGGTCCACGATGCCGACCACCAGGGCAGCGAGAAGAGCGCCGATGATGCTGACCCTCATTCCGGGAACCAGGAACTGGGCTACATAGATCACGATCGCCGAGACGATGAAGCCCACGATTCCCCGGCCGTAGGGCGAGACACTCTTGCCCATCATCGCCTGGACGAGATAGCCCAGAGCGGTGATCACCGCCGCGGCCAGGATGGCCTGCACGAAGGTGAGAGCCTTGAAGCCCGGGAGCAGGTACCCCAGGAACATGAGGACCAGGACCGAGGCGAGAAAGCGCAGGGCGTGGCCCAACCACTCCATCGATTTCACCTCCCTCCGGCGCTAAGGCGACGAGCATAGTTTGGCCGTTCACTTTCCATTTATACCGTGGCGACATAACCGCCCAGCCAGGCGGGGTACGCTAGGGGTCGGGGTGACCGGCGTGAGGAGGCCGAGAGTGATAATTGTGACCGATGGGGATCGCGTGGCGCAGGGGGCGGTGGAGCAAGCCGCCCGCAACGTCGGGGGATGCACCATTTCCCTGTCGGCCGGAAGCCCCACTCCGCTCTCCGGCGAGGAACTTGTGGAGCTGGTCAAGCAGGCCCAACGGGATCCGGTCCTGGTCATGGTGGACGACCGGGGGTCGCGCCGCAAGGGCGCCGGGGAGGCGGCCCTGGAACACCTGGCCCGCAGCCGGGAGGTCGACCTCCTGGGGGTGGTCGCCGTGGCGTCCAACACGGAGAAGGTGATGGGGGTTCCGGTGACCCACTCGGTGGATGCCGCGGGAAGGCTGGTCGAGGGTCCGGTGGACAAGGAAGGTCAGCCGGAGCCGGCCGGGCACGAGCGGGTGGAAGGGGACACAGTGGACGTGCTGAACCAGCTCGATGTCCCGGTGGTCATCGGTCTGGGGGATCCGGGGAAGATGAACCGGTGGGACAGGTCTTCCCGCGGGGCCGCCCTCACCACCAAGGCCGTCCAGACTGTGCTCGACTTGAGCCGGCAGGCCAAAGGGGAGGGGAGGCCGACCAGGGCGTGAGGGTGGGGATCCCGCAGGCGCTGCTGTTCTGGACCTATGCCCCGCTGTGGTTCACCTTGCTGAAGGACCTGGGTGTGGAGCCGTTCGTGAGTCGGGCCACCACCCGGGCGACGCTGGACGCCGGGGTGAAGCTGGCGGTCGAGGAGGCCTGCCTTCCGGTGAAGGTCTTCTTCGGGCACTGCGCCGAGCTCGCCGCGTCGGCGGAGGCGGTGTTCGTGCCGCGCCTGGTTTCGGTGGAGCCGCGGGCTTACATCTGCCCGAAGTTCATGGGGTTGCCCGATATGGCAGGCCGCGCCCTGGGGCGGCAGGTGCCTCTCCTCACGCCGCTGGTCGACCTGCGGAGAGGGGCGGGTGGGCTGTCTGCGGCCGCCGCGGAGGTGGCCGGGGCGCTCGGGATCCGGCGTCGCCGCGCCGAACAGGCCCTGGCCTGTGGATTGGCGGTGCAACGGGCGGTCGAGGCCCGCTGGGGGCGCGGCTGTCTTCCCCCGGTGGCGTTGGCGGAGCTCGGCCTTCTCCCCGCAGCCGGCGGAGGGGACAGAGGGCCGGTTCCCGGCGCCGCCCGCCGGCGGGGACGCTTGGGGGTTCTCGGCCATCCTTATAACGTGTACGACCGGCAGGTCAGCCTGGATCTCTTGGCGCGGCTTTTGGCGGCGGGGTGGAGCGTCGAAACGGCCGAGACCATCCCAGCCGATGAGTGCGAGGCGGGGGCCCGGGAGTTGCCGAAGGAGCTCTTCTGGACGATGGGCCGGCGGGTGTACGGCGCCGCCGCCTACCTGATGAGCAGCGGGGCCGTGGAGGGGCTGATCTACCTGGCTTCGTTCGGGTGCGGGCCGGACTCGCTGGTGGGCGAGCTGGTGGCGCGGCTTGCGGAGCGCCGGGGCGTCCCCTTTCTTCTGCTCACGCTGGATGAGCACACCGGCGAGGCCGGTGTATGGACGCGGGTCGAGGCCTTTCTCGACCTGATAGAGCGGCGGGAGGCGAGGGCGCCACGGCCAGGTTGACCTTCCCCCACATGGGGACGTTGTACATCCCCCTGGAGACTCTCCTTTCGGACCTGGGGGCGGAGGTGGTGGTCCCTCCGCCATGCACCCAGCGGACGCTGGAACTGGGTACCCGCATCGCCCCGGAAGGGGCCTGCCTGCCGCTCAAGGTCGGTCTCGGCAATTTCCTCGAGGCAGAGGAGCAGGGGGCCGAAGCGGTGGTGATGGCCGGAGGGAGCGGGCCCTGCCGGTTCGGGTACTACGCCCAGGTGCAGCGGGAAGTCCTGCGGGGGGCGGGGTCCGGGCTTGAAATGATAGTCCTGGAACCGCCGCAGGGCCACCTTCGGGCGCTGCTCGAGGAGCTCCGCCGGTGGCTGCCAGGGTTCACCCTCCGGCGGTCCTGGAAGGCTTTCCAACTGGCGTGGGCCAAGATTCTGGCGATCGACGAGGTGGAGCGGGCCCTCCAGGCCGCCCGGGCCACCGAGGCGGTGAGGGGCCAGGCGGACGCCGCCTTTGCCCGATTCCTCACCGCCTGCCGCAGGGCCGACTCGCCGCGGCGAGTGAAGACGCTGCAGGCGGAGGCCGCGGCCGAGCTGGAGGCGCTGCCCAAACGGGAGGGACCGGTTCTCCGGGTGGGAGTGGTCGGGGAGATCTACACCGTGCTTGAACCCTTCGTCAACCTCCACACCGAGCGCCGCCTGGGCCTCCTGGGGGTGCAGGTGGTCCGCCGCCTCTTCCTGGGGGACTGGATCCGGGAACACCTTTTCCGTCTCCGGGTCCGCCGGGAACGTCTCCGGCTGGCGGAACTGGCCATGCCCCACCTGAATCACTTCGTCGGCGGACACGGCCTCGAGACGGTGGCCCACTCCGTGGAGTTCGCCCGGGAAGGGATCGCCGGGGTGGTCCAGCTCGCCCCTCTCACCTGCATGCCGGAGATTGTGGCCGAGACAGTCCTGCCGGAGGTGACAGAGAAGTACGGGCTGCCGACGCTGACCTTGTTCGTGGATGAGCACACGGGAGAGGCGGGCCTGCAGACGCGGCTCGAAGCATTCGTCGACCTGCTGGCCGGCCGGGGCGCACCGGGGCGCCAAGGGTTGACGCGCCCCTCCCCCTAATGCTACGATTAGCTAAACCGGTCTGGGTCGCCTGCTCCAGGTCCTGCGTGACCCGAGGCGGCCCCTTTTCTTGGGGAGGAGCGCACGATGAGGCTACGGGGCACGGCGCGCATCAACGCCCGCAACCACCTGGAAATCGGCGGGTGCGACACGGTCGAGCTGGCCCGAAGGTTCGGGACACCGCTGTACGTGATGGACGAAGCGCTGATCCGGGAGAACTGCCGGGCTTACCGGGAGGCCTTCGCCAGTGAGGCGGGCGGAATGGTGCTCTACGCCGCCAAGACCTTCCTCACCACCGGCATGGCGAGGCTCGTGGACGAGGAAGGGCTGGGGCTCGACGTAGTCTCCGGGGGCGAGCTCTACACGGCCCTGGCCGCGGGTTTCCCCTCCGAGCGGATCTACTTCAACGGCAATAACAAGTCCCCGGCGGAACTGGAAGAGGCGCTGGCGGCCCGCATCGGCGGGGTGGTGGTGGACAACCCCTCCGAGCTGGCGCTGTTGAGCGACCTGGCCGCCCGGCGCGGGCAGCGGGTGGCGGTCCTTCTGCGGATCGCTCCCGGGGTTCAGGCCCACACCCACGAGTACATCCAGACCGGGCAGGCGGATTCGAAGTTCGGTTTTCCGCTGGTCGGCGGCGTGGCCCTGGCCGGGGTGAAAGAGGCGCTGTCCGCCTCCCATCTCGACCTGCGCGGGTATCACTGTCACATCGGCTCGCAGATCCTGGCCCTCGAGTCGTACCGGGCGGCGGTGCGGGCGATGCTTGAGTTCGCCGCTGAGGCCCGGGCGGCGACCGGGTACGCGCCCGAAGTCCTCGACCTGGGCGGGGGACTCGGGGCGCGCTACACGGCGGATGACGATCCGCCGCCTATTGAGGAGCTCGCCCGGACGATGCGGGCGGCGGTGGCGGAAGAAGCGGCAGCTCACGGCCTGCCGTGCCCGACGATCTTCGTCGAGCCGGGGCGGTCCATCGTGGGCGAGGCGGGGACGACCCTCTACACGGTAGGGGCGATCAAGGACATCCCCGGCGTACGGCGTTACGTGGCCGTCGACGGCGGCATGACCGACAACCCCCGGGTGGCACTGTACCAGGCGGTCTACGAAGCCATAGTCGCCAACCGGGCAGCCGATGCCCCTTCCGAGGTTGTCTCGGTGGCCGGGAAGTGCTGCGAGTCCGGAGACATGCTCCTGTGGGACGCGGCCTTGCCGCCGGTCGAGCGGGGGGACCTGCTGGCCGTCTTCACCACCGGGGCGTACAATTACTCCATGGCGAGCAACTACAACCGGCTGCCGCGGCCAGCGGTGGTCCTCGTCGGTGGAGGGCGGGCCCGCCTCCTGGTGGCGCGGGAGACCTACGCCGACCTGATCCGGCTCGACCTCATCCCGGAGGATTTGGCCCGGCCGGAGGAGAAGAGACTGCCAGCGGCGCGACAGGCGCCCTAGTCCCGGCGGGGAGGCGACGGAGTGAACCTGATCGCAATCGGCTTCCGGGCGGTGGCCTTCTTGTTGGCGCTTTCAGCTCACGAACTGGCTCATGGCGTGGTCTCCGCCAAGCTGGGCGACCCGACGCCGCGCTGGGCCCGCCGCCTGACCCTCAACCCCCTGGCTCATCTGGACCCTGTCGGGACGCTGGTCTTCGTCGTGACCTCAGTGACGGCTCCGGTCACCGGCTTTGCTATCGGCTGGGCGAAACCCGTGCCGATCGACCCCCGTTACTACCGGGACCCCCGGCGAGGCCTCACCCTGGTCGGCCTGGCCGGCCCCCTGGCCAACCTGGCTCTGGCGTTTCTTTTCGCTCTACCCTTCCGGTTGCACCTGGTTTCTCCCGCTGGACCGAGGCTGCTCGCCACCTTTCTGGTCGTGAATCTGGTGACCAACATCGGTCTGGCCGTCTTCAACTTGCTGCCCGTACCTCCACTGGACGGATCGAAGGTTCTGGCGGGCCTCCTGCCGCTCCGCCGGTCGGGCTGGCTGCGCCAGTTGGAGAACTACGGCCCGTTCCTGCTCCTCCTGCTCCTGTTCACAGGGGTGGCCGACCTCTTCCTGCGGCCGTTGTTCGGTCTCTTCCTCGGGCTGGTCCTGGGAACCCGGCTATTGTGAGGGCATGAGCGGCGTCTATCGGGTGGAACTGGAGGTCTATTCAGGACCGCTCGATCTCCTCCTGCAACTGGTGACGCGGGAGGAGGTCAGCATCTACGACATCCCCATCGCCCGGATTACCGACCAGTATCTGACCCACTTGCGGGCGCTGCCCGAGCTGGACGTCGAAACGGCGGCGGACTTCGTCGTCCTGGCCGCCACTCTCCTGGCGCTCAAGGCCCGGATGCTTTTACCGGCGCCTCCGCCTGCCGGCGGAGAGGAGCCGGAGGGGGGAGTGGAAGAGGATCCCCGGGCCGAACTGGTCCGGCGGCTGGTCGTCTACCGCCAGTACCGGGAAGTCGCGGCCTGGCTTGCGGAACGGCTGGCCTGCGCCAACGCCACCTACGGACCGGGAGCTCCTTCCCCGTTGGGGCCGCGGGCACCGGCGATCGAACCGGGTTGCCTCTCGGCCGACCTCACCGCGCTCGCTCTGGCTTACCAGGCAGTCCTGGCGACTTTGGCCGCGCCTCCGGCAGAGCACGAGATTCCTCCGCTGCCGTTCACGGTGGGGGAGAAGATGTCGGCCATCCTGGAACGTCTCGAACGCCGGGGTTGTCTGCCGTTCGAGGAGCTGTTCGCGCCAGGGGCAAGCCGCAGCGAAGTGGTGATCACGTTTCTGGCCCTGTTGGAGCTGGTGCGGCTGGGGAGGGTGCGAGCCCGCCAGGAGCAACCGCTGGGACGGTTGGAGTTGATCCGGAACGACCCCGGCGAGCGGCGGGCACCGGAGGGGGAGCGATGAAGCCGCAGGAAGCGTTGAGGATGCTTGAAGCCCTGGTGTTTGCCGCGCCAGAGCCGCTGCGCATCAAGGAGGCCGCCGAGATCGTCGGCCTGGACACCGCCACCACGGCCAACCTGCTGCGCCGGCTATGCGACGAGTACGCCGCCCGCGGCGCCGGGCTGGTGCTGGAGGAGGTGGCCGGCGGGTGGCGCATGGTGACCGCCCCCGACCTGGCGGAGGCGGTTGCCCGCCTCGGGAGGTCGCCGCGCCAGGGGCCGCTCTCTCCGGCCGCCCTGGAGACGCTGGCCATCGTCGCCTACCGCCAGCCGGTCACCCGGGCCGAAGTGGAGGCGATCCGCGGCGTGCACTCAGAGAGCGCCCTGCGAACCCTGGAGGAACGCGGGCTGATCCGGGAGGTGGGACGGCGGGAAGGGCTGGGGCGTCCACTCGAATACGGGACCACCGACGCCTTTCTCGCCGCCTTCGGTTTGCGCAGCCTGGCGGAGTTGCCTCCTCTCCCCGAGCCGGTGTTGCCACCGGAAGGGGATAGGGGGGCGGCGGGGAGGGAGAATAGGCCTGAGACCGCCGAAAGGGGAGCACCACGATGTCGTGGCGGGTGCTGACCGTGCTGGCGGGGGTAGGGCTGATCCTGGCGGGGATAATCCTCTATCTGCTCAAGGCAGCCTACGTCCGCGTGGAAATCGCCTACGACCGTCCCCAGGGTGAAGCGGAAACCTTTAGCTTCCAGGTCTGGCTCCCCCCTCTGGTCAATTTCCAGTTCCGCCGCCAACCGCCGCCGGTAAGCGTCCGGGCGGGGGACGAACCCCGGCCCGGGTGGTCCGGGGTGTTGTCCCAAGGGTGGGCCGCGGTGCGCGAGGTGCAGGTAGTCCAGAGGACGCTGGTCTCCCTGGCCCGGCACCAGCTGGATTTCCTCGAGGCGGACCGCTCTCTGCAGCGGGGGGCGAGGTTCATGCTCCGCCTGCTCGAGAGGGTGCCCTGGCGGACCGAGGAGTTAAGCTGGGTGACCCGGGTGGGCGCCGGGGATCCGGCCCTCACCGGGATGCTGAGCGGGCTGCTCTGGGGTTTAAAGGGGGTGGTTTTCGGGGTTCTGGCGGAGCGGATGACGTTCGAGCGGAAACCGGTGATCCGCGTGCTGCCGGACTTCGAGAGCGTGGCCTTTCGCACGACTTTTCGCTGCATAGTGCGGGCGAGGGTGAGAGATATTATCCGCGCAGGCGCGGGCGTTTGGCGCCAGAAGCGAGGGGCGGCATGGAAAACGAACACCCGATTGAGAGTCTGATGCGCACTACCCTGGAGAGCATCAAGAACATGGTGGACGTCAACACCATCCTCGGCGATCCGGTGGAGACGCCCGACGGTAAGGTGATCGTCCCGATCTCCCGGGTTACTTTTGGCTTTGCTGCCGGAGGGACGGAGTACGAGCCGTCGACCCCTGACGGGGAGGGCGGCGGGGGAGGGGGGCGCCAGGGCGGAGGAGCCTCCGGGCAGGGCGGGGGAACCCAGGCGGAAGGGAAAGGCCAGGGGCCGCGGGACGAAGGGCGTCTCCTGCCTTTCGGCGGCGGGAGCGGGGCCGGCATCTCGATCCAGCCTGTGGGTTTCCTGGTGGTGGGCCAGAATGAGATGCGGCTCCTGCCGGTCGATGGGCAGGTGCTGTATGACCGCCTGATCGACCTGGCGCCGCGGCTGTTGGACGGGTTGCAGAACCTGGCCCGGGGGCGGGCGGCGAACCGGCGCACCGTCGAGACGGCGGCGGCCGAGAGCCAGCCCAGAGGCACCGGTGCAGCGTCCCCGATGACGACGCCCTCGCGGGCAGGCGCGGCGCCGGGCACGAAACCGCTCGTCCGCCTGCGGGGACGGAACCGGACAGACTTGAGTTGAGCGGTCGCGCTAACGAATTGACGAGCGGCGGGTCTGACCCCGCCGTTTTTTCGTGCCGGCGGCTCGGCAGGGTTGAGCCAGCCCGCGCCGAATTGGCCCCCCGGATGGCCAGATGGGGGTGGGCCGTTGGACGGGGAGAAGGTACGGTTGCAGAAGGTGCTGGCGCAGGCCGGGGTGGCTTCCCGGCGGGCGGCCGAGGAGCTGATCCGCGCCGGAAGGGTCAGCGTCAACGGGCAGATCGTCACTGAACTAGGAGTCAAGGTGGATCCGGAACGGGACGAGGTGGCGGTGGACGGCCGGAAGCTCCGCAGGCGGGCGGAGCTGGTCTACGTGATGCTCAACAAGCCGGCCGGCGTGCTCACCACGGCCCGCGACCCGCAGGGGCGGCCGACAGTCCTCCAGCTCGTGGCCGGGACGGGCGTCCGCCTCTTCCCGGTGGGGCGCTTGGACGCCGACACCGAGGGGCTGCTCCTCCTGACCAACGACGGCGATCTGGCCCACCGCCTGCTGCACCCCCGCTATCACGTGCCGAAAACCTACGTGGCTGAGGTCGAGGGGGCGATCCCGGCGGCTGCCCTGGCCCGGCTGGCCGAGGGGGTCAGCCTGGAGGACGGGTGCACTGCCCCGGCGGAAGTGCGACTGGTGCGGCGGAGCCGCAGGCGAAGCATCGTCGAGTTGACTATCCGGGAGGGGCGGAAGCGCCAGGTGAAGCGGATGCTGGCGGCGGTGGGCCACCCGGTCCGCTCCTTGCGGCGGGTGGCCTTTGGGCCGTTGGCCTTGGACGGGCTCCCCGTCGGGGCGTGGCGGCCGCTGGCCCCTGGGGAGGTCACGGCGCTGCGGCAGGCAACGGCCGCCCGCAGTCATAATCTTCCTGGCGGGGGCCCAGACTAGGAGCGAGACTGGCGAGGGGAGGCTCCGCAGTGGTGAGAGGGCGGGAGGTCGACGGGGTCGTGGCAGGACCGCTTAAGGCGCGGGTGCGGCTGGATTACAAGGGACGGCCCCAGCCCTACCGGCTCTTCGTGGGGGCGAAGCGGGCGGCGGAGGCAGCCGCGGAGAATCGGGAACGGGAGGTCAGCCTGTTGCGGAACATCCCTCTCCAGGGGTTGCGGGTGTTGGAGGTCGATTCCTCGGCCGAGGTGTACCAGGTGCACGATGTCGTGACGGGAGAGGAGGTCGCCTACGCTCCGGTGACCATCGAGCTCGAGGCTGACTCCATCGAAGATCTCATCCGGTTCATCCTGCGGGAGGAATTCCGGAAGATCGAGGTGCTCGAGCCCGCTGAGCTGCTTCTGACCCACTACGACGCCGAGCGATTCCTGTACCGGATGGGCGAGGAGCTGAAGCAACAGATCAACCTCGTCGTCCGGCGGCTCGAAGCCGGACACTGAGCCTTGTCAAGCCTTTCCCCCCTGTGCTAAAATATAACAACAGGCGCGCCTGAACGGCGTCTCTTTCTTTCTGGGGTGGTGCAGCTGATGGCGGTCCGGGGCATCAGAGGAGCAACCACGGCCGCGGGGAACACGCCGGACGAGATCCTGGAGGCAACGCGCGAGCTTCTCCAGGCGCTCGTGGCAGCCAACCGGCTCGACCCGGCGGAAGTGGCCAGCGCCATCTTCACCACGTCCCCTGACCTCACCGCTGAATACCCCGCCGCCGCCGCCCGCCAGCTTGGCTGGACCGAGACGGCGCTTCTGGGCGCGGCGGAACTGGCCAAGCCCGGCGGCCTTCCACACTGCATTCGAGTCCTGCTCCACGTCAACACCGACCAGCCCCAGGCGGCAATGCGCCACGTCTACCTCCGGGGGGCGAGAGTTCTCCGGCCTGATCGGGAGGGGGAAACACTTTGAGCGAACTGGCGCGGTCGGCGCGGCCGGCCATCTTCGACATCCAGCCGTACGTTCCGGGGAAGCCCATTGAGGAAGTGCAGCGGGAGCTGGGGATCAGCGACGTCATCAAGCTTGCCTCCAATGAAAACCCCCTGGGCCCTTCGCCCCGGGCGCTCGAGGCGCTCCGGGAGTGGCTGCCCAAAGCCCACTTGTACCCGGACGGCGGGGCCACGCGGCTCAAGGAGCGCATCGCCCTAAAGGTCGGAGTCAAGCCGGAGAACGTGATCGTCGGCAACGGCTCCGACGAGTTGATCAAGCTGGTGGCCGAGGCGTTCCTCAATCCCGGCGACGAGGTTGTCATGGCCGACCCCAGCTTCAGCGAGTACGCCTTTGCCGCACTTCTTCTGGGCGCCCGGGTGAAGAAGGTGGCGCTTTTGGGGGAACGCCACGACCTGAAGGCAATGGCCGACGCCATCGGGCCCCGGACCAAGCTGGTCTTCATCTGCAACCCCAATAACCCCACCGGCACCATCGTCTCCGCCGCTGAAGTCAGGGAGTTCATGGCGGCAGTGCCCGACGAGGTGCTGGTCGTCTTCGACCAAGCCTACGAGGAGTACGTGACCGACCCGGCCTACGGCGGCGGCCTGCCGTATGTCCTGGCAGGCCGGCGGGCAGTCGTCCTTCGGACCTTCTCGAAGATCTACGGCCTGGCCGGGCTGCGGGTGGGGTACGGGATCGCCTCGCCCGAGCTGCTGGCGCTGGTCGAGCGAGCACGGGAGCCGTTCAACGTGAACCAGGCGGCCCAGGTGGCGGCGGCGGCCGCCCTGGACGACGAGGAGTTCGTGGCGCGGAGCCGGGAACTGTGCGCGCGGGAGCGGGAGCGGCTGGCGACCGCCCTCGCCGGCCGGGGCTTCCCAGTCGACCCGAGCCAGGCCAACTTCCTCTTTGTTGACGTGGGAGTGGACAGCGCAGCCCTCTTCCGCCGGATGCTGCCGCTGGGGGTAATCATCCGCAGCGGTGACATCTTCCGCCGGCCGACCTCCATCCGCGTGACCGTGGGGACTCCGGAGCAAAACGACCGGTTCCTGGCGGCGCTGGACACAGCACGCCGGGCGTTGCTCGAGGAGGGGGAACGAGCGTGATTGTGGTGATGGAACCCAAGGCCGACGAGGCGAAGATCCAGGCGGTCATCGCCCGCCTGCAGGAACTGGGGCTGGGCGTTCACCTCTCCCGGGGGGTCGAGCGCACCATTATCGGGGCGATCGGGGAGAAGAAGGACAATGCCATCGAGATCCTGGAGGCGATGGACGGGGTGGAGAAGGTGGTGCCGATTCTGGCCCCCTTTAAGCTCGCCGGCCGGGAGCTTCAGGAGACGCCCAGCGTGGTGGAGGTGGACGGCGTCCGGTTCGGAGACCGGGAGGTGGTCCTGATCGCCGGGCCGTGCGCCGTCGAAGGCGAGGCGCAGCTTTTCGAAACAGCGGAGCTGGTCAAAGCGGCTGGCGGGTCCATGCTTCGCGGCGGAGCGTTCAAGCCCCGGACGTCACCCTACGCTTTCCAGGGGCTGGGCAGAGAGGGGTTGAAGCTCCTGGCCGAGGCCCGGCGGAGGACCGGCCTGCCGGTGGTGAGCGAAGTCCTCGACCCCAAGGACGTCGAACTGGTGGCGGAGTACGTGGACATGCTCCAGATCGGCGCCCGGAACATGCAGAACTTCAGCCTGTTACGGGAGGTGGGGAAGACCAGGCGGCCGGTGCTGTTGAAGCGGGGCATCTCGGCGACGGTGGAGGAATGGCTCCTCGCGGCCGAGTACGTCCTGCGCGAGGGGAACCGGGCAGTGGTGCTGTGCGAGCGGGGTATCCGGACCTACGAGCCGGCCACTCGGAACACCCTGGATCTGTCGGCTATCCCCCTGGTCAAGCACCTCTCCCATCTGCCGGTCATCGTCGATCCGAGCCACGCCGCAGGAAAGTGGCGGCTCGTTCCGGCGCTGGCGAAGGCGGCCGTCGCGGCCGGCGCCGACGGGTTGATGATCGAGGTTCACCCCCATCCGGATCACGCCTTGTCTGACGGACCTCAGTCGCTGAACCCGGCCAACTTCCGGCGCTTGGTCGAGGAGCTCCGCCCTCTCGCCCAGGCGGTCGGGCGGGCGCTGGCATGACAGCCGTCGCGGGCGGCGAGCGGCGCCGGCTCCCGGTGGTGGCGATCATCGGCGTCGGCTTGATCGGGGGTTCCCTCGGGATGGCTTGGCGCCGCGTCAAGGGTGCAGCGCGGGTGATCGGGGTTGAGCCGGATCCGGCGGGCGCGGCCGCGGCGGTCGAACTGGGGGCCGTGGACGAACTTCGGGAACTTCCAGAAGCCGTGGCGGTGGCCGACGTGGTGGTGGTCGCCACTCCGGTGGGGCAGATCGGCCAGGTCCTCCGGGAAGTGGCGGCGGCGGCCCGGCCCGGCGCTGTGGTGACCGACACCGGCAGCACCAAGGTCCAGATTCACCAGGCGGCGGCCGCGGCGGGCCTGGCGCCGGGCGTCATTTTCCTCGGCGGACATCCGCTGGCCGGCTCCGAGGCCTCCGGCGTCCGGGCAGCCGACCCGTATCTGTTTGAGAACGCCTTTTACATCATCACCGCAGAGGAGGACGCCCCGCCGGCGGCGGTCGGGCGGCTGGAGGAGCTCGTCCGGCGGACGGGGGCGGTGCCCCACCGGATGACCCCGGCGGCACACGACCGGCTGGTGGCGGCGGTCAGCCATCTGCCTCATGCTGTGGCGGCCGCCCTGGTGAACGCAGCGGTCCGGGTGGCCGGCCATGACGCCGCCTTTCTCCGGTTCGCGGCCGGAGGGTTCCGGGACACTACCCGGGTGGCCGGGAGCAACCCGGCGCTGTGGCGGCAGATCCTCCTCAGCAACTCGGCGGAGGTCTTGCAGGCGCTGCGCGCCTTCGGAGAGGAACTGGCCGCCGTGGCCCAGGCGCTTGAGACGGGTGACGCCACAGCCCTCGAGTCCTGGCTGGGGCGGGCCCAGGAGAACCGGCGGGCGCTGCCGCACCACCGCCGGGGTCTTTTGGCGCCGGTGTGGGAGTTAGTGGTGCAGGTCGAAGACCGCCCAGGAGCTATCGCCGCCGTGACCCGGGTGCTGGCGGAGGGCCAGATCAACCTGCGGGAGATTGAGATACTGCACCTCCGGGAAGGCGAGGGGGGCAGCCTCCTTTTGGGGGTCGACTCCGACGAGGCGCTGGAGCGGAGCCTCCAGCTGTTGCGGGCGGCCGGCTTCACCGCCCGGGGGCGCCAGCCATGAGAGTCAAGGTGCGCCCGGCGCGGCAGGGCCTGGTGGGGCAGCTTACCGTCCCCGGGGACAAGTCGCTCTCGCACCGGGCGGCCATTCTGGGCGGGTTGGCCGAGGGCGAAACCAGGATCTCGAACTTCCTGCCAGGCCGCGACTGCCTGGCCACTCTCAGGATACTACGCCAGCTTGGGGTCGGGATTGACCGCCTCGCGCCGGGCGAGGTCGTGGTGAAGGGCCGGGCGGGGCGGCTGGCCGAGCCGGAGGAGGTACTGGACGCGGCCAACTCCGGGACGACCGCCCGGCTGATGCTGGGGGTGCTGGCCGGCCAGGAGCTGGGCGCCGTCCTCACCGGCGACGCCTCCTTGCGGCGACGCCCGATGGGCCGGGTCACGGGACCCCTGAGCCGCATGGGGGCGAAGTTCCTCGGGCGGGCCGGCGGTGACCGCCTCCCCCTGGCGGTGGAAGGGTGCCGGCGGCTGGCGGCGAGTAAGTTTGTCCTCCCCGTCGCCTCGGCGCAGGTCAAATCGGCCCTCCTGCTGGCCGGGCTTCAGGCCGAGGGGGTGACCCGGGTCGCCGAGCCGGCCGCCTCGCGCGACCACACCGAGCGGCTCCTCCCCAGCTTCGGATGGCCGGTCGAGCGGGAGGCACCAACCGTGGTGGCGGTCCGGGGCCCGGCGAGGCTCCACGGTTGCCGGGTGGCGGTGCCGGGAGATCTCTCGTCCGCCCTGTTTTTCGCGGTGGCGGCGACGCTCGTTCCCGGAAGCTGCCTGCGCCTCGCTCACGTCGGGCTCAACCCCACCCGGACCGGGGCGCTCGGGGTCCTCCGGCGGATGGGGGCCGAGCTCGAACTTACCGACTGGCGGGAGGAGAACGGGGAACCGCGCGGGACGCTGGTCGTGTACAGCGCCGCGCTGGAAGCCACGGAAGTGCGGCCGGAGGAGGTGCCGGCCCTGATCGACGAGATCCCGGTCCTGGCGGTGGCGGCCGCCCAGGCCCGCGGGACGACCGTGTTCCGCGGCGTGGGGGAGTTGCGGAACAAGGAGACGGACCGGCTGGCGGCGCTGGAACAAGAACTGCGGCGGCTGGGCGTCGTGGCACAGGCCGAGGGGGACACCTTGACGGTCACGGGAGGGCGGCTGCGCGGCGGTCTGGGCCGGTCTCACGGGGATCACCGCATTGCGATGGCCTTGGCCGTCGCCGGCCTGGCCAGCGCCGAGGGGGTCGAGGTGGCCGGCGCGGAGTGCGTGGAGGTCTCCTTCCCGGGGTTTTTCGACTTGTTGGGCGTCGCGGCGCCCGGGTCGGTGTAGCGGGGCGACAGGAGGAAGCGGGGTTGTCCGGGAGAAGAGTGACCATTGCCATCGACGGGCCGGCCGGAGCGGGGAAGAGCACCGTGGCCCGCCTGGTGGCGGAGCGGCTGGGATACCTCTACATCGATACCGGGGCCATGTACCGGGCGCTCACCCTGAAGGCGCTGGAAAGGGGAGAGGACCTGAACGACGGCGAGGCCTTGAGCGCCCTGGCAGCCCAGACCGACATCCGGCTGGCGGGCGAGGGGCCCCTCGGACAGGCGAGGGTGCTGCTGGACGGGCGCGATGTGAGCGCCGAGATCCGGAGCCCGGCGGTGAACGGGGCGGTGTCGCTCGTCGCCCAGGTCCCGGGAGTCCGGGAGGCCCTGGTGAGCATGCAGCGCCGCTTGGCCGAGGGGGGAGGCGTGGTCATGGACGGGCGGGACATCGGGACGGTCGTCCTGCCTCACGCCGAGTTCAAGTTCTTCCTCACCGCCGCCCTGGCCGAACGGGCCCGGCGGAGGGCCAAGGACCTGGCAGCCCAGGGGCATGATGAAGCGCTGCCGGCGATCGAGGAGGAAGTGGCCCGGCGGGACCGCCTCGACTCCGAGCGGGCGGTCTCCCCTCTCCGGCAGGCCGAGGATGCTGAAGTCATCGACACCACTTCGATGACCGTGGATGAGGTGGTCGGGCATATCTTGGGGCGCGTGAGGGGGTTGACGTAAGCGTGCTGTACTGGTTCGCCCGGGCAGTGATCCGCCTGGTGGCCGCCGTTATCCTGCGTTGGCGGGTCGAAGGGCGGAAGAACGTGCCGGCCACCGGCCCGGTGCTCCTGGCGATCAATCACACCAGCGCCGTCGACCCCTTCCTCGGCGGCTCAGCGATCGACCGACGTGTGCACTTCATGGCCAAAGAGGAGCTCTTCCGGCTGCCACTGGTGGGCTCCCTCCTCCGGCAGCTCGGTGCCTTCCCGGTCAGGCGGGGGGAGTCGGACCGGCGGGCGATCCGGCAGGCGCTGGCGCTGCTCGAGGCGGGGGAGGTCGTCGGCATTTTCCCCGAGGGGACGCGGTCGCGGGACGGCCGCCTCCAGCAGGCTCAGACTGGAATCGCCTTCCTTGCCAAGCGGGGCCGGGCGGCCGTGGTGCCGATGGCCATCACCCGCGGCCGGTCGCTCCGCATTCTGATTGGCGAGCCCCTGTACGCCCCGTCCGGAGGGGAGTCGGCGCATGAACAGTACCGGCGCTTCGCCGACGAGGTGATGCAAAGAATCAACGAGTTGATGATTCGGGCCTCGTAGCCGGCGCAGACGCCGGTATAGGGGGTCGAGCGGGAGGGCAAGCTGTTGCGGATAGAGGTGGCGAAGCGGGCGGGGTTCTGCTTCGGTGTCCGGCGGGCCATCGACCTGGCTGTGCGGACGCTGGCTGAGAATCCCCAGGCTTCGGTAGTCTCCCTGGGCGACCTGATTCACAACCCTCAGACGGTGGACCACCTGATAGGCATGGGTCTCAGGGTGGTCGAGTCACTGGACGAGGTGCCGGCTGGGGCCATGCTCATCGTGCGATCCCACGGGCTGGACCCCCGGTTGATTCAGGCCGCCGAACAGCGGGGGATTCAGATCGTCGACGCCACCTGCCCGGACGTGCGCAAGGCCCACCAGGCCGCTGAGAAGCTGCGAGCCGCCGGATGCCAGGTGGTGATTGTCGGCGACCGCGGGCACCCTGAGGTGGAGGCGCTGCTCGGGGCGGCCGGCCCGGAGGCGGTGGTGGTCGACCGGCCGGAGGCGGCGTCAGCGTTGGCGTTGAAAGACAAGGTCGGCGTGGTGGCGCAGACCACCCAACCGCCGGCCAAAGTCGAAGCCTGTATTCTGGAGCTCCAGCGCCGCGGGGCGGAAGTCAGGGCGGCCAAGACAACCTGTGGGGCGACCGAGCGGCGGCAGGAAGAAGCTGCCGCCATGGCGAAGAGACACCCGGTCATGGTGGTGGTCGGGGGCCGGAAGAGCGCCAATACCACCAAGCTGGCGGAACTCTGCCGGGCCGCCGGAGCCCGCACCTATCATGTGGAACGCGCGAGCGAGCTGCGGCCCGAATGGTTCGTCGGTATCGAGTCAGTCGGGGTGACGGCGGGAGCTTCCACTCCCGACTGGGTGATCGAGGAGGTCGTGGACAAGATGGCGGAGTTCGAAGAGAAGCAGCAGGAGCCGGAGCAGGAAGCCCCAGCAGCCGCCGCAGCAACCGAGGAGACCAGGACGGCCGAGGAAGAACCGAGCGCAGCCGACGCGCCGATTGCCGGGGAGGAGCCGAAAGCGGACGAAGAAGCCAGGACAGCCGAAAACACCGACGAGGGCCGGGCTCAGATGGAGGCCGCCCTCGAAGGCCTGAAGCGGCATACCCGGGTGGTTGGCCGGGTCACCAAGGTCGAGCAGGACAAAGCCTATGTCGACATCGGCGCCAAGAGCGACGGCGTGGTCCCCTTGCGGGAGCTGACCTTCCGGCCGGTCACCTCGGCCGCCGAGGTGGTGTCCGAGGGGGACGAGATCGAGGTCATGGTCCTGCGGCCCGAGAACGAACAGGGCGAAGCCGTCCTCTCGAAACGGCGGGTCGACGAGGAGCGGGCCTGGACCGCTCTGGCTGAGGCCAAGGAGAGCGGGGAACCGGTGGAGGCGCTGGTGATCGAACGCGTCAAGGGCGGGCTCGTGGTTGACGTGGGCGTCCGCGGGTTCATCCCCGGCTCGCAGGTGGCGCGCGAGTTCATCGAGGACCTTTCGCCCTTCGTCGGCCAACGCCTGTCCGTCAAGGTGCTCGAGGTCGACCGGGCCAAGCGCAACGTCATCCTGTCCCGCCGGCTGTTCCTCGAGGAGGAAGCCAAACGAGCCAAAACGGAGGCTCTACAGCGGCTGGAGGTCGGGGCCGTAGTCCCGGGCGTGGTGCGGCGGCTGACCAACTTCGGCGCTTTTGTCGACCTCGGTGGGGTGGAGGGGCTCCTCCACGTCTCGGAGATCGCCTGGGACCGGGTCAGGCACCCGTCTGAGGCCCTATCCGAGGGACAGGAGATCAAGGTGAAGATCCTGAAGGTGGATCCGGCAAGCGGCCGGGTCTCCCTGGGACTGAAGCAGACGCTGCCAGACCCCTGGCTGGCGGCAGCGGGCAAGTACAGCCCCGGTCAGGTCGTCCCCGGCGAGGTCGTCCGGGTGGTGGACTTCGGGGCCTTTGTCCGGTTGGAGGAGGGGATCGAAGGCCTGGTTCACGTTTCCCAACTGGCGCCGGGCCGGGTCGAAAAACCCTCGGACGTGGTGAAGCCGGGGCAGAAGGTGGACGTCAAGGTGCTCCACGTCGACCCCGAGAGGAAGCGGATTTCGCTCTCGATCAAGCAGGCGCTGCCGCCTTCCCCGCGTGAACGGCGGCCCAAGGAGCGCGGCGGGGCCGAAGCGGTGACCGGTGAGGACGTGCCGGCGCCCACTCTGGGTGATGTGTTCGGGCACATGTTCAAGGAGAGCGGGGAGCCGGAGACGGAGAAGTAGCCGCCCTTCCTTTTCGGCGGGGAATAGGACGCCCGGCCGCCGGGGACGCTAGGCCCGGTGCCGGGCGTTCTCGCGCCCGGCCGACTTTGGTCTCGGAAGAGGGTCCATGAAGGTCGTTTTCCACTGCTACGGCGGGACCCATGCCTCGCCCGTGACGGCCGCCCTCTACCTCCGCCAACTGGACGGCCGGCGGCGGCCGGCGGTCTGCGACCTCCTCCGACTGACGCTCTTCGACCAGGTCGAGCCGCGCGACTTCGGGCGCCTCATCCCGGTCGGTGACGACGAGGCAGGCAACCAGGTGTACGTCCTGGGGTGCGGCCGCCATCCCCAGATCGTTCTCCGGGCTTTGGCGGGGTTTCTCAGACTGCTCGGTGGCAACCCCGAGGAACTGCTGCTGGTGGACGTTTCCCCGCACATCAACATCGTGATGCGGGTTGGCGGCTTCACCTCGCGGGTGCTGCGGCTGGTGTCGGTGGGGCGCCCCCTGGTCGGCTTCGGCACGGTGCTGGCCTTCCCGCGCCTCGCCAGGCTGGCCGAGGAGACGCGGCGGAGAGTGGAGGAGCGGCGCAGAGGAGCGGCCCTCCGGTGAACGTGGTCTATCACTGCTACGGGAGTGCCCACTCGTCGGTCACCGCCGCCGCCATCCACCTGGGCCTGCTGCCCCGGGACCGCCGCCCGACCGAAGCTGAGCTCCTGGCAGTGCCCCGGTTCGACCGGACCCTCACCCGGGAACTGGGAACCCCCTTCTTCGTCGGGCGCGACCGGGCCGGGAGGGGCGTGTACGCCCTGGGGCGGGGGCGGGCGGCGCGGCTCGTGCTCAACTGCCTGGAGAGCCTGGTCGAGCTGGAGGGTGCCTCGCCGGTGGCGGTGGTGATGATCAACGCTTTGCCCAGGCTCTCCCTGGTGACAACGGTAGGGGGAACCCTCTCCCGCGGGCTGGGGCTCATCTGGCCCGGGCGCCCGCTGACGCTGTGGGGGGTGCGCCGGTGCTACTTCCGCTTCGTGCGGCTGGTGGAGGAGACGGAGCGCCTGCTCTCCCTGGTCGAGGAGAAGGAGGAAAGGCCTGAACCGAACCCGAAGTAGGCGGCGGGTGAAAGTATGGAGGGTCCACGTGGAGGCCTGGTCACGGCCGTAGCCCGCGGTTCCCTCGGGGAGGCGCTGGGGCTGGCTCCAGGCGACCGGATCATTACGGTCAACGGCCGGCCCCTGGCCGACCTGATCGATTACCTGCAGGAAATCGACGGTGAAGAGGTCCTGCTGGAGGTCGAGCGGGCCGGGGGGGAGAGGGTCGAGTTTGAGGTCGAAAAGGACCCCGCGGAAGGGCTGGGGGTGGAGTTCGCCCAGGCCGTGTTCGATGGGGTGAGACGCTGCCACAACCGCTGCGTCTTCTGTTTCGTCGACCAGTTGCCTCCCGGGCTGCGCCCCTCGCTGTACCTCAAGGACGACGACTACCGCCTCTCCTTTTGCCAGGGAAACTACATCACCTTGACCAATCTCTCGGAGGCGGATGTCGACCGGATCCTGCGGTTGCGTCTCAGCCCGCTGTACGTTTCCGTCCATGCCACTGACCCGGCGGTGCGCCGGGCGCTGCTCCGCCACCCGCGGGCCGGGCGGGAGAGCCTGGACCTGCTCCATCGGCTGGTGAACGGCGGGATCCAGGTCCATGCCCAACTGGTGCTCTGTCCCGGTTGGAATGACGGGGAAGTCCTGGCCCGGACCCTGGAGGAGCTGGGGCGCCTCGAAGGGATCCGCTCGATCGCCGCCGTACCGGTGGGGGTCTCCCGCTTCCGGCGGGACCCGGTTCCCTTGCGCAGTTACCGGCCGGAGGAAGCCCGAGCGGTGATCGCCGCTGTCCAGCGCTGGCAGGCCCGGTTCTTCGCCCGCCGGGGGACGCGCCTCGTCTTCCTGGCGGACGAGTTCTACCTCCGGGCCGGGGAACCCCTGCCCCCGGCTTCAGCCTACGAAGACTTCGCCCAGTTGGAGGATGGAGTGGGGATGGTGCGGAAGTTCTGGGAGGAAGCGGAGGAAGCGCTCCCCGCGGCCGGGCGGTGTGACGGAGAAGGGGTCCACGTGGTCACCGGGGTGGCGGGGGCCAAGGTCATCCATCCGTTGCTCCAGGGATTGCAGCGCCGGGGCCGGGCGCGGCCGGCCCGCCTCCTGGTGGTCCCGAACCGCTTCTTCGGCGCGGGAGAGGTTACCGTCACGGGGCTGTTGACGGGTGCGGACATCGCTTTTGCCGTCCAGGCGGCCCGCCGCCGCGGCGAGGAGGTGCGCCGGCTCCTCGTGGCCGACGCCGTTTTTCGGAGCGGGAAAGGGGTCACCCTGGACGACCAGACGCCGGAGGAGCTGTCCGGGCGGTGCGGGGCGGCAGTAGAAGTCGTCCCGGCGGACGGCGGGGCGCTGGTGCGCCGGTTGTGCGGCTGAGGTCTGAGGGTGCGGAGGGTAGCGGAAAACGTGAGCAAGACCACAGGTCTACCGCTGGTGGCGATTGTCGGGCGGCCGAACGTCGGCAAGTCCGCCCTCTTCAACCGGCTGGCCGCGCGCCGGACGGCGATCGTCGAGGCGACGCCCGGAGTTACCCGTGACCGCCTGTACCAGCGCTGTGAGTGGGGGAAGCACGACTTCGTCCTGGTGGACACGGGCGGGATCGAACCGGAGTCGGACGACCCGATCGTGGAACAGACACGGCGCCAGGCGGACCTGGCGATGCGGGAGGCCGACGTCATCCTCTTCGTCGTGGACGGGCGGGACGGGCTGCTTCCGGCTGACGAGGAGGTGGCCGAGCGGCTGCGGCGGACGCGCAAGCCGGTCCTCTTGGTGGTCAACAAAGCCGAGGGACTGCGACCGGAGGAGGCGGCGGCCGATTTCTACGCGCTGGGGCTGGGCCAGCCCCTTCCGGTCTCCGCGCTTCACGGGCTGGGGATCGGCGACCTCCTGGACGAGGTGGTTCGCCGGTTTCCCCGCATGGCTGAGGGACCGGTCGACCCCGCGGTCACCCGGGTGGCGGTGGTGGGCCGCCCCAACGTGGGCAAGTCTTCGCTGGTCAACGCCGTGCTCGGCGAAGAGCGGGTGATCACCTCGGACATCCCCGGCACGACCCGGGACGCCATCGATACCCCCTTCACCCGCGACGGACGTCACTACGTCATCATCGACACTGCCGGCATCCGGCGCCGGAGCAGCATCAAGGAGTCAGTGGAGCGCTACTCGGTTCTCCGGGCGATCAAGGCCATCGAACGGAGCGACATTGTGCTGGTGGTGCTGGACGCCACAGCCGGGGTGACCGAGCAGGACCGTCGGATCGCCGGACTGGGGCACGAGGCCGGCCGCGGCACGATCCTGGTCGTGAACAAGTGGGACCTGGTGGAGAAGGACGAGCGGACGATGGCGGCATTCACCCGCCGAATCCGAGCTGAGTTGGCTTTCCTCGATTATGCCCCGCTGATCTTCGTCTCGGCGGTCCGAGGGAAGCGGATCCCCCAGTTGATCGATCTGGTAGAGTACGTGGCGGAGCAGCAGAGCCGCCGCGTCCAGACGAGCCATCTGAACGAGGTGCTCAGCGACGCCGTGGCCCGGCAGGAGCCGCCTTCGGACAAGGGGCGGGCGCTCAAGCTGTTCTACGGAACGCAGGTGGGGGTCAGACCGCCGACTTTCGTGCTGTTCGTCAACGACCCGGCGCTCATGCACTTCACTTACCGGCGGTACCTCGAGAACCGGCTGCGGGAAGCGTACGGTTTTGAGGGGACGCCGCTCATCCTCAAAGCGCGGGCCCGGGGAGAGGGGGGCCCGAAGAAGGGAGAGGCGACGCCATGACCTCACAGTGGATAAGCGTTCTCGGGGCGGTCATCGCCAGTTACTTTCTGGGGGACATTCTCTTTGCCTACGTCGTAGGGCGGTTTCTGTACGGGGTGGACGTGCGCCAGTACGGCAGCCACAACCTCGGCGGCACCAACGTCTTCCGCACCCTGGGTCCCCTGGCGGCCCTCCTGGTGGTGGTGGGGGACGTCAGCAAGGGGGCGGTGGCCGTCTGGCTCGGCCGGGTGGCCAGCGGCGGGGACCCCTTCGTCCAATTGCTCTGCGGAATCGCGGTCATCGCGGGCCACAACTGGCCCCTTGCCCTGGGCTTCCGAGGCGGCCGCGGGATCGGGACGTCCCTGGGGGTGCTCTTGGGGTTGATGCCCAAGGCGGCCGCTGCGCCGGCGCTCACCTTCGTTCTGACGGTGGCGCTCACCCGCTACGTGTCGCTCGGGTCCATCCTGGCGGCGGTGGTTTTTCCACCGACCGTCTACTGGCTGGGCTATCCCCGGCTTTACCTGGCGGGCAGCCTCGTTCTCTCGGCCTTTGCCCTCTACCGGCATATTCCGAACATGCGGCGCCTGCTGACCGGCAAGGAGTTCAAGCTGGGCCAGAAGGTGGAGGTGGCCGGGCCGGAGCCGGCGAAGGACACCGGCCGCCAGGGAGGCGGGGAGCGATGAGCTCGCGGGTCGCGATTCTGGGTACGGGGGGCTGGGGAACAGCGTTGGCCTCCCTGCTCGCCGCGGAGGGGCGCCCGGCGGTGCTTTGGGGCCGGACCCCGGCCCTGGTGCAGGAGATGGCGGAGTGCCGCGAGAACCGGCCGTATCTGCCCGGCGTGAGGCTGCCCGACGAGTTGCAGCTCGAGGTCGACCTGGCGGTGGCGGTGGCCCCGGCGGAGGTGGTGGTCCTGGCCGTGCCCGCCCAGGCGATGCGGAGCATGGTGGCCAGGCTGGCGCCGCTGCTTTCAGGGCAGCCGCTTCTGGTCTCCTGCGCCAAGGGGCTTGAACGCGAATCGCACCGGCGCATGAGCCAGGTCATTGCGGAAACCCTGCCTCGCCAGAGCTACCGTGGGCTGGTCGTTCTCTCCGGGCCGAACCACGCTGAGGAGGTGGGGCGGCGGATCCCCACCGCCACAGTGGTCGCCAGCGCCGACCCGGACGCCGCCCGGGAGGCGCAGGAGCTTTTCATGACACCCTGCTTCCGAGTGTACACCAACGCCGATGTGACCGGCGTGGAGCTTGGGGGGGCGCTGAAGAACATCATCGCCCTGGCGACGGGGATCTCCGACGGGCTCGGTTTCGGGGACAACACCAAGGCGGCCCTGATGACCCGCGGCATGGCTGAGATCGCCCGTCTCGGGATCGCCCTGGGGGCGAACCCGTTGACTTTCGCCGGGCTGGCGGGGATGGGTGATCTGATCGCCACCTGCACCTCGCGCCACTCCCGCAACCGCTGGGCAGGCGAGGAAATCGGGCGGGGCAAGTCGGTTGAGGAGGTCCTGGCCGGGTCGCGGATGGTGGTCGAGGGGATCTGGACCACAGTGGCCGCCGTGCAGCTGGCGGAGAGCTGCGGCGTCGAGCTGCCGATCGCCCGGGTGGTGAAGGGTGTGCTTTTTGAGGGCAAGGACCCCCGCCGGGCAGTGGCGGAGTTGATGGAGCGGGATCCCCGGGCGGAGGAGTCGTCCTTCCGGTAAGTGGGGGTAATGGAAATCCCTCGCCTAAGTCATGGAAGCGATTCCATGACTTTAATTGTTTGGTGATATATATCCCGGACGGCCCGTATATACATCTACTGGTTAGCCGCTCCCGCGGTGTTCTCTGTTGTATGTTGAGGGAGGGAAGGTCGGATGGAGAAGTTTGACATCTTCCGGGACCTCGCCGAGCGGACGGCAGGCGACGTGTACCTCGGCGTGGTGGGACCCGTCCGCACCGGCAAGTCCACCTTCATCAAGCGGTTTATGGAGCTCCTGGTCCTGCCGAGCATCGCTGACGACCACATGAGGGTCCGGGCCAACGACGAACTCCCCCAGAGCGCCGCCGGGAAAATGGTCATGACCGTGGAGCCGAAGTTCGTCCCGGAAGAGGCGGTCGAGCTTTCGGTCGGCGAGGGGCTGAGCGTCCGCGTGCGGCTCGTGGACTGCGTCGGGTACAAGGTTCCCGGCGCCCGGGGGTTCGACGATGAGTTCGGACCCCGGATGGTGCGGACGCCCTGGGCGGAGGAGCCAATGCCGTTCGCCCGGGCGGCGGAGATCGGAACCCGGAAGGTGATCACCGAACACTCCACGATCGGGATCGTGGTCACCACAGACGGCACGATCACCGAAATCCCGCGGGGCGACTACGTGGAGGCGGAGCGGCGGGTCATAGCGGAGTTGAAGGAGATCGGCAAGCCGTTCCTGGTCCTGCTCAACTCCACCGAGCCGTACAGCCGGGCCGCCCGCGACCTGGCCCACCAACTGAGCGAGGAGTACAGCGTCGGCGTCCTGCCGATCAACGCCCTGGAGATGGAGGCGCCTGAACTGCTCGAGGTGCTGCGGGAGGCGCTGTACGAGTTCCCGCTGCGGGAGGTGAACGTCCGCCTGTCGCGGTGGGTGGATGCGCTGGACGACGACCACCCGCTTCGCCGGAGGGCGCAGGACGGCATCTACGGGGTGCTTGAGGGGATTGCGCGGGTGCGGGATCTCGATGGCGCCCTGACCCGGCTGCGGGAGTTGGACTTCGTCTCCCAGGCGGCGCTGGTCTCTGTAGGGCTGGGGGACGGCGCAGCGCTGCTTGAGGTGAGCGCCAGGCCGGAGCTCTTCTGGCAGGTCCTGTCGGAGCTGACCGGCCTGCCGGTCCAGGGAGAACACGACATCGTCCGGCACATGTCAGCCATGGCCAAGGTCAAGGCCAAGTACGACAAAGTGGCAGCGGCCCTCGAGGAGGTCGAGGCGAAGGGCTACGGCATCGTAGCGCCGACGGCCGGGGAAATCGTCTTCGAGGAACCGCAACTCTTCCGGCACGGCCACCGGTTCGGTGTGCGGCTGCGGGCCTCCGCCCCGTCGATCCACCTGATCAAGACCAGGATCGAGGCGGAGGTCATGCCGTTCGTCGGCAGCGAGAGACAGGGAGCCGAGTTCCTCCGCTACCTGACAGAGCAGTTTGAGAAAGACCCTGCCCGGATCTGGAACTCGGAGTTTCTGGGGAAGCCCGTTCACGCCCTGATCGAGGAGGGGATCGGGGCCAAACTCCACCGGATGCCCCCCAACGCCCAAGCCAAGCTGCAGGAGGCGCTCACCAAGATCACCAACGAGGGGAGCGGCGGCTTGATCTGTATCATCCTCTAGCAGAGGCGAAAGAGAAGGAAGGCGCCGGCACTGCCGGCGCTCTTTTTTGGCCCGGCACCCCGCGCCATCCGCGTCCCTAATCGGCAAAGCGCGGGAGTATCCGGCCCTTCAAGAGAGCGGGAGCGCCCCAGCCGCCGCCTGTGCAGGGCCAACGCCGGTTGCAGTCCAAGCTGCTCCCTGTAATAATGAGGGTAATTACCCAGGGAGGGATGGACTTGGTCAAGCCGATAGGCGTGGGCCTTTTGGGGCTGGGCACGGTCGGGGCCGGCGTGGTGCGGGTTCTCGACCTGAATCGCGACCGCATCGAGCGGGAGGTGGGCGCGCCGGTGAGCATAAGGCGCGTCCTGGTCCGCGACCTCGCCAAACCTAGGGCGGCCGACGTGCCGCCCGACCTGCTGACCGACGATTACGATCTGCTCCTTGAGGATCGCGAGATCGAAGTGATCGTGGAGGCGATAGGAGGGGTCGAGCCCGCCGCCACCTACCTGAGCCGGGCGATCGCCGCCGGCAAGCAGATCGTGACCGCCAACAAGGAGTTGTTGGCGCGGCAGGGGCGCGAACTGATCCGGGCCGCCGAGGAGAAGGGGGTCCAGTTCCGGTTTGAAGCGGCAGTGGCCGGGGGCATACCGATCATCAGCGCCCTCAAGGAGAGCCTGGCGGCCAACCGGGTGAGCCGGGTGATGGGGATCGTCAACGGGACGACCAACTACATTCTGACCGCCATGACGGAGGAAGGGCGCGACTTCACGACGGCGCTGGCGGAGGCGCAAGCCCTGGGCTACGCCGAGGCGGATCCGGCGGCGGACGTCGACGGGTGGGACGCCGCCTACAAGCTGGCCATCCTGGCGTCGATCGCCTTCGGCAGCCGGATCGCGGTCGAGGACGTGCTGGTGGAGGGCATTCGCCATCTCGAGCCGGCCGACATCACCTACGCTGGCGAGCTGGGCTTCCGGATCAAACTCCTCGCCATCGGGCAGGACGAAGGCGGGCGGGTCGCGGTGCGGGTCCACCCGACCATGATCCCCGCCCGCCATCCGTTGGCCGCGGTCAACGGCGTCTACAACGCCGTCTTCGTCCGCGGGAACGCCGTGGGCGACCTGATGTTCTACGGCCGGGGGGCGGGCGACCTGCCGACCGCCTCGTCCATCCTGGGGGACGTGGTGAACGTGGCGCGCCATCTGGCCTCTTGCGGCCCTCACCGCATCTGCTCCTGCTTTTACGATTATCCGGTGATCCCGGCCGGCGACCTGAAGACCCGGTACTACCTCCGGATGGAGGTGGTCGATCAGCCGGGGGTGCTGGCCAAGATCGCCGGAGCCTTCGGGGCGCACGGCGTCAGTCTGGCCTCGGTCATTCAGAAGGGGCACGGGAGCGACCCGGTGACTCTGGTCTTCGTGACCCACACGGTGAAGGAGGCGGATCTCCGGGCGGCCCTGAGGGAGATTGAGGGGTTTACCGTGGTGCACGCGGTGAGGAACGTGATCCGGGTGGAGGAGGGCTGACGTGGGCTACGAAGGAGTGATCGAGCGCTACCGGCGTTTCCTGCCGGTCGGACCAGAAACCCCGGTCGTGACCCTGCGGGAGGGGAACACGCCGCTCATCCCGGTACCGTTCGGTTCGGAGCTGGGGGTCGGGGTCTGGGTCAAATTCGAGGGCGCCAACCCGACTGGCTCGTTCAAAGACCGCGGCATGACCGTGGCTATCTCCAAAGCGGTCGAGGCTGGGGCGCGCGCCGTCATCTGCGCCTCCACGGGGAACACCTCGGCCTCCGCCGCCGCCTACGCCGCCCGGGCCGGGCTGCGGTGCTTCGTAGTCCTGCCGAAAGGGAAGATCGCTCTGGGCAAGCTGGCGCAGGCGCTGGTCCACGGAGCGCGAGTGTTGGAGATCGCCGGCAACTTCGACGACGCCCTCCGGCTGGTGCGTGAACTGGCGGCGGAGGGCCGGGTGACCCTGGTCAACTCGGTCAACCCGCACCGCATCGAGGGGCAGAAGACGGCGGCCTTCGAACTCTGCGACGCTCTGGGCGACGCCCCGGAGTATCTCGCCATCCCGGTCGGCAACGCCGGGAACATCACCGCCTACTGGAAGGGCTTCCGCGAGTACGCCGCGGCCGGCCTCACCCGCAAGACCCCGGTGATGCTCGGCTTTCAGGCGGCGGGGGCGGCTCCCCTGGTGTACGGCCGCCCGATCGAACAGCCGGAGACGGTCGCCACCGCCATCCGGATCGGAAACCCGGCCAGCTGGGATGGGGCCGTCGAAGCGGTCCAGTCCTCCGGCGGCCGGTTTGCGGCCGTCACGGACGAGGAGATCCTGGCGGCTTATACGCGGCTTGCCCGGGAGGCGGGAGTCTTTTGCGAGCCGGCGTCAGCGGCCTCTGTGGCGGGCGTCTTGAAGCTGGGCAGGGAAGGATACTTCCGCCCGGGGGCGCGGGTGGTGTGTGTGCTCACCGGCCACGGGCTGAAGGATCCGGACCGGGCTGTGGCCGTCGCTCCGCCGCTTCACTCCGTGGCCGCCGACCTGGACGCCCTGCGGGCGGCGGTGGAGGAGGGGGCATAGTGCCGGAGGCGGAGCGGGTGGTGACGGTCAGCGTCCCGGCCACGACGGCCAACCTGGGGCCGGGCTTCGACTGCCTGGGTCTCGCCCTGGAGCTGCGCAACGAATTCACCCTGACCGGGCGGGGATGGGTCCCGCGCCCGGAGGAGGTCGACCTCGTGGTCGCGATCGAGGGGGAAGGGACGCGAGGCTTGTCGAGGAGAGAGGACAACCTGGTGTACCGGGCGGCGCTGGCCGTCTTCAGTCAGGCCGGGCGGTACCCCGCCCGCCTGTCAGTCCGCCTGCGCTGTGCCATCCCGGTGGGGAAGGGGCTGGGAAGCAGCGCCTCGGCCATCGTCGGCGGAGTGTGGGGTGCGGCTGCCCTGCTCGGCGAGGAGCTGGAGGGCGACCGGTGGCTGGCGCTCGCGGTCAAGCTCGAAGGACATCCCGACAACGTTGTCCCGGCGGTCTTCGGAGGGTTTACCATCGCGGTGGCGGGGCTGCCGGGGGAGGTGCCTCAGCACGTGGCCGTTCCCGTCGCGGCTCCTCTGCGGGCGGTGGTCGCCGTGCCCTCCTTTTCGTTGCGGACGGCCGAGGCGCGGCGCCGCCTTCCCAGGCAGGTACCGCTGGGGGATGCCGTGTTCAACCTGGCTCACACGGCAGCCATCGTCGCCGGCGCCCTGCGAGGCGACTGGGCGAGCGCGGCGGCCGCCATGGAGGATCGCCTGCACCAGCCGTATCGGGCTCCGCTGGTGCCGGGCTTCGCCGAGGTCTGCGCCGCGGCGCGGCGCGCCGGAGCGGCGGCCGCGGTGCTGTCCGGGGCAGGGCCGTCTGTGCTGGCTCTGGTGGTGGACAGCGGAGAGGACGGCCAGTGGGAGAAGCGGTGCGCTACGGTGGGCGAGGCTATGGAGCAGGCGTTTCTCCAGGCGGGAGTCAAGGCGCGGTCGCTGGTCCTGGAGCCGGCGCGCGAGGGCGTGAGGGTGGACGTGGCCGCAGGTCAGGCATGACGGAGGCGGAGAAATGCGGATTGTGGTGGTGAAATTCGGGGGGAGCTCGGTCGCCACCCCGGAGCGAATCAAGCGGGTGGCGGAGCGGATCGTCCGGACCAAGGACGAAGGGGTGAGCGTGGTGGCGGTCGTCTCGGCGATGGGGGATACCACCGACGACCTCCTGGCCTTGGCCCGGCAGATCACCGACCGCCCGCCTACCCGTGAGCTGGACATGCTTCTGGCGACGGGAGAGCAGCAGTCGATCGCCCTCCTGGCCATGGCCATCCAGGCCCTGGGTCAGCCAGTGATCTCGTTGACGGGCGCCCAGGGCGGGATCACCACGGACGGGGTGCATACCAAGGCCAAGATCCAGGCGGTGAACGCTGAACGGATCCTGGGGGAGCTGGCCGAGGGACGGATCGTCATCGTGGCCGGGTTCCAGGGCGTCACCGAGGATGACGAGATCACGACGCTCGGGCGCGGCGGGTCGGACACGACGGCAGTCGCCCTGGCGGCGGCGCTGCAGGCTGAACGGTGTGAGATCTTCACCGACGTGGACGGGGTCTACACGGCCGATCCCCGGCTGGTTCCGGCGGCGCGCCGGCTGCCGGCCATCTCGTACGGCGAGATGCTGGAGATGGCGAGCTCGGGCGCGGTCGTCCTGCAGCCGCGGGCGGTCGAGCTGGCGGCGCAGTACGGGGTCGTTCTCGAGGTGCGCTCCAGCTTCAACGAACATCGGGGTACTCTGGTGCGGGAGGCAGGCGAGATGCTGGAAAAAGAGATGTACGTCTCCGGGGTCACGCATGATACGAACGTGGCCAAGGTGGTGCTGATCGACGTGCCGGACCGCCCCGGCGTGGCCCACCGGATCTTCTCGGCGCTGGCCCGCGAGCGCATCAACGTCGACATGATTGTGCAGAGCACCAAGGCCGAGCAGACGACGGATCTTCTCTTCACCGTCTCCCGGGATGACCTCCCGCGCACGGCCGAAGTGATGGAGCAGGTAAGCCGGGAGCTGGGGGCCAAGGGTATCCTGACCGACCTCTCCGTGGCCAAGGTGTCTGTCGTGGGCGCCGGGATGGTCTCCAACCCCGGTGTGGCAGCCCTGATGTTCGAGGCGCTGGCGGAGAGGGGAATCAACATCCAGGTGATCAGCACCTCCGAGATTCGCATCTCCTGTCTGATCGAGGCGGAGCGGATCGCGGAGGCGGCCAACGCCATCCACGCCAAGTTCGGACTGGACCGGTCGGCCCTGGGCGAGGCGGTCGACCTGCGGTAGCCCTTGTTCCGGTTGCTTCTTGGGCGAACGGTATGATATAATAGCCTGGCACGGGCTGTAGCGCAGTTTGGCTAGCGCGCTTCCTTGGGGTGGAAGAGGTCGTGGGTTCAAATCCCGCCAGCCCGACCAGAGTAGTCAGAGCGGGCGTCCGGCAGGGCGTCCGCCTTTTCTGTCCCTTCCCGGCCCGCCTGGCGGGAGCGCCTCTGCTGCCATGGGAGGGAATGAGGTTCTCCATGTGGAAAGAATACGCCTGAGCACTGACGTAGGGGAAGAGCGATGCGACCTTGCCTCAGGTCACTATTCCTGGCGTTGTTTCTCGTCCTTTTGACTGTTCCGGCGGTCCGGGGGGCTGAATTCGCCTGGCTGGTGGTGGATCGCTTGCCCCAGGCCCTTCCGTCCGACGGGACGGGACTTCTGATCGTAGGTCAAGAGCCTGCCACGGCGATCGCCACGGTCGCTGGTGACCTGGTCTCGCTCCTTGAAGTGGAGGCGGACGGGGCCTTGCTGGCGCAGGGGACGTTTTTGGCCGGCGGACCACTGAGCGCCGTGGCGGTGGGCGACGTCGACCAGGACGGGCGGTGGGAGCTGGTCACGGCGCGCGGCGAGGAGGGCGCGGTGTCCGTCGACCGCTGGGTGCAAGGGCAGCGCCTGCCGGTGGGGATGCCCCGGTACGCTTGGACGCCGGTGAAGGCGCTCCAGCTGGTGGCGACGCGGTCCGGCAAGATGATCGTGGCCGCCGGGCAGGGAGGCGGGCTGATCAGCTACCTGGTGAGCGGGCGGGGGCTTGAGCCGGCGGGGGTGAGCGAGCCCAAGCAACGGTTCGAGTTGTACGGCGCAGCAGACTTGGACGGCGACGGGCAGGACGAGCTGGTGGCCGGAGCCGGCCGGTCGGAAGTGGCGGTGTTTCGTTGGACGCCCGGGGCAGGCTGGACCCGCTGGTGGCAGAACTTTCCCTGGGGGGGAACGGTCGGGGCCGCGGTCGGGGATCTGGAGGGGGACGGGCGACCCGAGTTGGTCGTGGCCTCCGGCGAGCGGCTGTTGTACGTTTTTGGGGCCGACGCCGAGGGAACGGGGTTGACCCTGCGGCACCAGAGTTCGACGGCGCTGCCGGCCGGCGCCCTGGGAGTGGTCTACGTCCCTCCGGTGGGAAAGGCGACGGGGGAGGGCGGAGGGCTGCCGGCGAGGGTGGCGGTCTACCGGGCGGACGAAGTGCGGCTGCTTTCCTTTTCTGAGAAAATGGAGGCGCTGGTCGCGACGGTCGCCATGCCCGGGGAGGTACAGGAGATCCGGCCTCTGGCCGCGGCAGAAGGCGCACCGGCCGACGTGTGGCCCCGTTTGCTGCTCCGTCGGCCGGACGGGACGCTGGAAACAGTGGCCGCGGCGCGCGGGAACCGGCTCAGGCTGGAGTGGCTGTTCCCCGACGGGAGAGGGGTACCGGCGGGCACCCCGCTCGTGCAGGGTGGAAAGCTCTATGTGAGCATGAGGGAAGTAGCGAGTCAACTCGGAGTCGTCATACGCTGGGATGACGAGCGAAGACTAGCGGAGGCCATCCAGGAACCAGGTGAGCGGGTGGTCGAGCTCATCCCGGGGCAAGCGCCGCGAGTCGACGGCCGCGACCTCCCCGAGGCAGGGCGAGTGGTCGTGGACGGCGGGAAGATGTTCCTGGAGGCCCGGGCGGTCGAACGCCTGTTTTCCACCGGCCAGGCGGGCCGGCCCCGGCTGATGGTGGTGGCCGGGACCCGCCAGCTGCCGGTGAGCTTCTTGTGGTGAAGTCGGTGTCGGAAGAAGGCAGTGGAGGGGGTAGAACGTGGCGGCGGTCAAGTTCGTCATTTCCGGCCTGGTACAGGGTGTAGGGTTCCGGGCGGCGGTCAGTCGCTGCGCCAATTCTCTGGGACTTTCGGGGTACGTCCGCAACAACGCTGACGGAACCGTCACCGCCGTAGCTGAGGGGCCGGAGGAGAAACTGACGGTGTTTGAAATGATGGTGCGCAACGGGTGCGGGAGCTTCGCCCGGGTGGACCGGGTGGAGAAGTCGCCGCTGGAAGAGGCGTCTTGCGGCCCGGCGTTCCAGATTCGGTGAGGCAGGGGGGAGACGCTTGGCTGCCGACGTGCAACTGTCCTTGCTCGGCCGGACGCCCGGGTTTCCCGCGGCAGTCCCGCTGGTCGGCACCCCGCACCGGGGGGCGTCGGACCTCGGCGCGCTGGCCCGGGCGGTAGAGGAGTGCGGCCGGTGCGGTTTGCGGGCGGGCGCGACCCACGTCGTTCCCGGGGAGGGGAACCCCGCCGCCCGCCTCATGCTGGTCGGAGAGGGGCCGGGGCAGCAGGAGGACCTGACGGGTAGGCCGTTCGTCGGGCCGGCCGGACAGCTCCTGGAGAGAATGCTGGCCGCCATCGGGCTCAAGCGGGAGGAGGTCTTCATCGCCAACGTGGTGAAATGCCGACCTCCGGGGAATCGCGTGCCGGCGGACGAGGAGGCGGCGGCCTGCCTCCCGTACGTGCTCGCCCGGATTGAACTGGTGAATCCGGAAGTGGTGATGCTCTTGGGCGCCACTGCCACCCGGGCTCTGGCCGGGAAGAACCTGGCGATCACGAAAGTCCGCGGCCAGTGGTTTGAGCGGGCCGGCCGGATGTACCTTCCCACGTACCACCCGGCGGCCTTGCTGCGCGACCCCAGCAAAAAACGGGAAGCCTGGGAAGACTTAAAGAAGGTGCGTGATTACCTGGGGTTGCCGGGCTGAGCAGGAATCAGCTCCGTTGAACAAGAAAGGACTCCTGTATGGCTAGAGGAGACTGGTCGGCTCACAGCCGGCCGAAGGAGGATATCTGAGTGAAGAAGATAGGCAGCGAACGCATACGCAACATTGCCCTTGTGTCGCACGGCGGAGCGGGGAAGACCTCGCTGGTCGAAGCGGCGCTTTTTCTTTCCGGGGCGACCACCCGGATGGGCCGGGTAGAGGAGGGGACCACGGTTACCGACCACGACCCCGAGGAGGTCAAGCGCCAGATTTCGATCAGCACCGCGCTGGCCCCCGTCGAGTGGGAGGAGTGCAAGCTGAACTTCCTCGACACCCCCGGGTACTTCGACTTCGTCGGTGAGGTGGCCTCTGCTCTGAGGGTGGCCGATGCCGCGCTGGTCGTCGTGGAGGCGGTCTCAGGCGTCGAGGTCGGCACGGAAAAGGTCATGGGGTATGCGGCCGGGCTGCCGAAGCTGATCTTCGTGTCGAAGATGGACCGGGAAAACGCCAACTTCCAGCGGGTGCTGACCCAGCTCCGGCAGAAGTTCGGCAACCGGGTGGTTCCCGCACAGCTTCCCCTCGGGACGTTCGACAGCTTCCGCGGGGTGATCGACCTGATCGCCATGAAAGCGCAGTATACGGAGGGCGGAAAGGTCAGGGAGGCTGAGATTCCCGCCGAACTGGCCGGAGAGGCTCAGGCGCTCCGGGAGATGCTGATCGAGGAAGTGGCGGCCACCGACGACGACCTGACCCTCAAGTTCCTGGAAGGGGAGGTGCTGACCGAGCAGGAGCTGGCGGAGGGGCTGGCCAAGGGCACGGCAGCCGGAAAGGTCATCCCGGTCTTCGCTGGTGCGGCTACGAAGTCCATCGGCGTAACCCAGTTGCTGCAGGCGTGCGTGCGGTACCTGCCCTCACCTGCCGCGGTGGCACCGGCAGTGGGGAAGAGCCCGAGAGGCGAGGAGGTCAGCCTGTCCGCCGACCCGGCCGGCTCTCTGGCGGCGTTGGTCTTTAAGACGATGGCTGACCCCTTTGTCGGCAAGCTGACTCTGTTGCGGGTCTACTCCGGCACGCTGAAATCCGACTCCCACGCCTGGAACGCCAACAAGGGAGTCGACGAGCGCATCGGGCAGTTGGTCTTCCTGCGAGGCAAGGAACAGCTCTCGACTCCGGAAGTCGTGGCGGGCGACATCGGGGCCGTGGCCAAGCTGGGCGAGACTCAGACCGGCCACACGCTCTGCGACAAGGACAAGGCGGTCATCCTGCCGGGGATCGACTTCCCCAAGCCGGTGGTGACGCTGGCGGTCGAGCCGAAAGCCAAGGGCGACGAGGACAAGATCTCCAGCGGCTTGAACCGGCTGGCGGAAGAGGACCCGACCATCGCCGTGGAGAAGAACACCGAGACCGGGCAGTTGCTGGTCAAGGGCCTGGGCGAACTGCACGTCGAGGTGATCACCAGCCGCCTGCAGAAGAAGTTCGGCGTGGCGGTCGACCTGTCGACGCCGAAGGTTCCGTACAAGGAGACCATCCGGGGTACGGCCAAAGCGGAGTACAAGCACAAGAAGCAGACCGGCGGACGCGGCCAGTACGGCCACTGCATCATCGAGCTCGAGCCGCTTCCCCAGGGGGGCGGGTTCGAGTTCGTCGACAAGATCTTCGGCGGCGCGGTCCCGAAACAGTATATCCCGGCAGTTGAGAAGGGCATTCGGGAGACCATGGAGGAAGGCGTAATAGCCGGCTACCCCGTGGTCGACGTCCGGGTGTCGCTGCTCGACGGCTCCTACCACTCGGTCGACTCCTCCGAAATGGCCTTCAAGATCGCCTCGTCCATGGCGTTCAAGAAAGGCTTCCAGGAGGCCAAACCGATCCTGTTGGAGCCGGTGATGAGGGTCGAGGTCACCGTCCCCGATGATTACATGGGCGACATCATGGGCGACCTGAACAAAAAGCGCGGCAAGATCCTGGGGATGGAACCGGTCGACGGCGTCCAGGTCATCAAGGCCCTCGTCCCGCTGGCGGAGATGTTCAAGTACGCCATCGACCTGCGTTCGATGACCCAGGGACGCGGGGCCTTCGCGATGGAATTCGACCACTACGAGGAGGTCCCGGCTCACCTGGCGGAGCAGATCATCGCGGCCGCCAAGAAGGAGCGCGAGAAAGGGGAGTAGCTTGCGGGTCAGAACGGGGGAGGCCCGGCGGATGTCAGGGTGGCGAGCGGGAGGAACGGCTCTGCGGCTGCTCCTTGTGGTGACTGTGCTCACGCTTCCGGTGGTGGCCGGCGGTGCGGTGCGCCCCGCCGAGGGGGCCAAGTCCTCCCCTGAACTCTGGGAAGTTGTGCTCAAGGAGCATGGCCCACGAGGCGACCTGGAGTCCCTCTTCTGGGTAGCCGTGGCCCACGCCAACCTGGGGCGGATCGAGGAGTCCAGACAGGCCTTTCAGCGCCTCGACACCGCCGATCCCCAGCGAACCGCCGCCGTGGCGATCGCCGAGAAGTCCCGGGCCAGGCTGGTCAAGGAGCCGCACGACCTGCAGGCCCTCAACGGGGTGGCCTTCCTCGCCTACGCCGAGGGAAACTACGCCGAGGCGGCGACGGGCTTCCGGGAGGTTGTGCGGCTGGACCCGCAAAACCCGTGGGCCCGCAGTTACCTCGGCTTTTCGTTAGGCAAGGCCGGCCGGATCGACGAGGCAGTCAGAGTCCTCGAGGAAGGGGTCCGGCTCTTCCCGGACAACGAGATCCTCCACTTCCTGTTAGGGTTGGCCTATTATCAAAAGGGCGCCATCGTGCGGGCCCTGATCGAGATGGCGAAGGCGCCGAGGGCGGTGCGCTACTTCCGCTGACCACGGGCGCGGTTCTGGCTCGTACGCCTCCCGCATATATGTTGAGCGAAGGGAGGCGGAACAGGTGGGCGAGGTGCGCAGCCCCGCCGCTGGGGGCGACCGGGACAGCCAGCCGATGGCCCCCGCCGTCCTGTGGAGCGTGGTGGTGGCGTTGGCCGCTACCGCCCTGGGTGCCCTGATTCTGGCCCTCGGCTTGTTGCTGTTCGACGAGCTCCGCCCGACACCCGGGGCCCTGCTGGCCGTCAGCCTGGCGGCGGTGGCGGTCGGGGCCCTGTGGGGGAGCCGGCGGGTAGGGCACGGAGGGCTATGGGTCGGAGGTGCCACCGGCCTGGGGTATGGTCTCGTGACCTGGGCTCTGGCGGGGATCTTTCAGCTTGGCTCCCTCAACCTGCTTGGCGTCGTTCAGGCTCTGGTTGCCGCGGCGGTGGTCGGAGCGGTGGCGGGAGTCATCGGGGTCAACCTTTGATGCTTTTCAAGAAGCGCCTCAACGCAGAAGAGAAGCGCCTCGCTCAGGGTGAGGCGCTTCTCTTCTTCAAAATGGTGGAGGGGGAAGGATTCGAACCTTCGAAGGCTGACGCCAACAGGTTTACAGCCTGTCCCCTTTGGCCACTCGGGTACCCCTCCGTCTCCATATTATAAATTGTTCTTTTCAAGCAATTCAAGCCACCGAAGGGATTCGAACCCCCGACCCGCTGATTACAAATC
>DYFA01000040.1 GCA_020725425.1 Aneurinibacillus sp. | reverse complement strand
GCACCTGGCCGTGATCGCCCCCTGGCGGGAGTGGGAGTTCAAGGGACGGGAGGACGAGGTGGCCTACGCCGAGGCTCACGGCATCCCCATCCCGGTGACCAAGGAGAAGCCGTACAGCCGGGACCGGAACCTCTGGCACCTCTCCCACGAGGGCGTCCACCTGGAGGACCCCTGGAATGAGCCGGAAGAGGAGATGTACCAGATCAGCGCCTCCCCTGAGCAGGCACCGGACAAGGCGGAGTACGTAGTCATCGGCTTCGAGGCCGGCGCGCCGGTCGCGCTGGACGGCGTCCGGCTCGGCCCGGTGGAACTGGTGGAGCGGCTGAACAGACTCGGCGCCCGCCATGGAATCGGTCGGCGGGACATCGTGGAGAACCGGCTGGTGGGGATGAAGTCCCGCGGGGTGTACGAGACGCCCGGCGGCACCATCCTCTTCACTGCCCACGAGGAGCTCGAGTCGCTCACCCTCGACCGGGAGACCCTGCACTACAAGCGCCTGGTGGCGGAGAAGTACGCCGAGCTGGTCTACTACGGCCTCTGGTACACCCCGCTCAAGCGGGCGCTGGACGCCTTTGTCCGGAGCACCCAGGAGCACGTCACCGGCGAGGTGCGGATGAAGCTCTACAAGGGGTCGGCCATCGCGGTGGGGCGGCGGTCCCCGTACTCCCTGTACCGCGAACAGCTGGCCACCTTCTCCGCCGAGAACGTGTACAACCAGAAGGACGCCGAGGGGTTCATCAACCTTTTCGGCCTGCCGCTCAAGGTTCAGGCGCAGCTCGACGCGGCCCAGCAGGGCCGGTCGAAGTGACGGGCGGCTTCGGCATGGCCGGAAGGGGGGAGAAGATGGGGAAGCTCTGGAGCGGGCGCTTCGGCAAAGAGACGGCCAGGGTGGTGGAGGAGTTCCAGGCCTCCCTCCCCTTTGACCGAAGACTTTACCGGGAGGATATCAAGGGCAGCCTCGCCCACGTGGCGACGCTGGCCAAGGCGGGGGTCCTGACCCCGGAGGAAGCCGCGGTGCTGGAGCGGGGGTTGCGGGAGGTGGAGGAGGATCTGGCCGCGGGGCGGGCCGCCCTCGACCCGGAGCTGGAGGACATTCACCTGGCCGTCGAGACGCTGCTCACGGCCAAGGTGGGCGAGGTCGGGAAGAAGCTCCACACGGCGCGCAGCCGCAACGACCAGGTCGCGCTCGACTTCCGGCTGTATCTCCTGCGGGTGGAGCGGGAGATCGGTCGGGCGCTGCACGGCCTGGCTGCGACCCTGCTCGACCTGGCTGAGGCGAACCGGGACGTCCTCCTGCCCGGTCTGACCCACCTCCAGCCGGCCCAGCCGATCCTTCTGGCCCACCACCTCCTGGCCTACTTCGAGATGATCCTCCGCGACCTCGAGCGGCTGGCCGACTGCCACCGCCGGACCGCCGTCTCGCCCCTGGGCTCCGGGGCGCTGGCCGGCGTCACCTATCCGCTGGACCGGCAGGCGGCCGCCGAGGCGCTGGGGCTGCCGGCGATCACCAAGAACAGCCTCGACGCCGTGAGCGACCGGGACTTCGCCCTGGAGTTCCTGGCCTTCGCCGCCATTGCCATGGTCCACCTCTCCCGGCTGGCGGAGGAGGTCATCCTCTGGAACTCGGCCCCCTTCGGCTTCGTGGAGCTGGATGACGCCTTCGCCACGGGGTCCAGCATCATGCCGCAGAAGAAGAACCCGGACGTGGCGGAACTGGTCCGGGGGAAGTCGGGGCGGGTCTTCGGCGACCTGATCGCCCTGCTCACGGTGGTCAAGGGGTTGCCCCTCGCCTACAACAAGGATCTGCAGGAGGACAAGGAGAGGGTCTTCGACGCGGTGGACACGCTCCTGGGCTGTCTGGCCGCCTTCACGCCGATGCTGGCCACCCTCCGTTTCCGGGCCGACCGGATGGCCGAGGCGGCGCGGCAGGGGTATCTCGCGGCCACCGACGTGGCCGACTACCTGGTCCGTCAAGGGGTTCCCTTCCGGGACGCGCACGCCGTCACCGGCCGGGTGGTCCGCTATGCCGAGGAGGCGGGGAAGAGCCTGGAGGACCTGACCCTGGAGGAGTGGCAGCAGTTCTCTCCCCGCTTCACGGCGGAGGTGAGAGAGGTGGTCAAGCTGCCGGCCTGCCTGGCTGCCCGCGACGTGGCCGGAGGGACGGCGCCGCGACGGGTTGCTCAAGCGCTGGTGGAAGCCCGAACGCGCCTCGCGGCAGGGGTTTCGTGGCTCGGAAACGAATAGCTGCCGGCAAAACGAAGAGGGGAGGATTCGTTTTGCGAAGCTTTTTGCTGTCCGGCAGGCGGATGGGCCTCAACGCCGCGGCTCTCTGCGTCTGCCTTGTCGTGCTCGCTCTGGCAGGGGCGGCCTTCGCCCGGACCGAGGGGACGCCGCACGATTTCCGATCCCCAGCCAACGGCGGGAAGAACGAGCACTTCCCCAACCTGGCCAGAATCGCCGGGAGCAGCCCGTGCAAGGTATGCCACGTGACCTTCTCCGCCGGCGGGCGGAACAAGTACATGTGGGGCGATGACTACGGCTGGCAGCCGACCAAGGAGATCACCCTGCCCGAGTCGGTCTTCTGTTCCGGGTGCCACGACGGGCAGATCGTCACCAAGACCGGTGCAGACATCATCCCGGACGCCGCCATGATGGTGAAGAACCACAAGCACCCCATGGAGTCCGTCTACCCGGTGGGGGGGAAGAAGGGCTTCCGGGCGGGGTTCAGGGAGAAGAGCGGCCGATGGGTGATCCCGACCAAGTGGAACGTCGCCCTGCCGCTCTATGCGGGGGAGGACGACGAGGAGGCGCCGCGGATCACCTGCCTGACCTGTCACAATCCTCATGAGTTCGGCAAGGAGGGTCTGTTCCTCCGGGTGCCCAGCAAGGTCGAATTGTGCGCCTCCTGCCACGCGCCGTAAATTGCCTGCGCCGTAAATTGCCTGTTGACGGACGCCCCGGTTTATGCTAGATTAATTTCCAACCAGTTCAACCACAGGCGATGACGGGGCCCACCGGGGCAACGCCGCTCAGAGAGCCGCTGGCAGGTGAGAAGCGGCCGGCCGGAACCGGAAGCCACCCCCGAGCTGTGCCCGACCGCCGCGGCGTCTGCGAGCCCCCGGCCTGAGGGCCACCGGAGCTGACGCTCCGTTACCAACTCCGGGTCACAGACCCGACAAGGCCCGGCGCCGCGAGGCCCGGGCGAACAAGGGTGGTACCACGCAGCCCTCGCGTCCCTGTCTGGCGCGAGGGCTGATTTGTCTGGCGAAGAAGGGACGAACCCGGGAAGGCGGGGGACCAGCGAGGGGGGTGCGGTGTGAGCCCCTTTCCCCGCCCCGGGAGGCCACCCCGGAGCTGCAGGCCACGCCCGGCGGTAAGAGCCGGGGCTGAAGCCTGCCGGCGGGACCCCGTTAGCGGTCCGCCCGGGCCTTGCCCGGGGCAGAGCGGCCGTCAAGCGGCAAGCGGAGTGGTACCGCGGGCGAACCCCGTCTCCGGGAGGACGTCGTCCTTTGGGAGGCGGGGATTTCTTTTCTGGGAGGTGCCGGAGATGGAAGAGCAAACAAAAGCGCAGGCACGCTGGGCGGTGGAGAGTCTCCTCGCCCGGCGGACCCGGGGAATGCGGGGCTCGGACATTCGCGACGCCTTCAAGTTGACGGAGCGTCCCGACCTGATTTCCCTGGCGGGTGGGTTCCCCGACGAGGCGGCCTTCCCGCTGGACGAAGTGGCGGGCCTGATAGAGCGGTTGCTCGCCCGGGAAGGCGGGCGGGTCTTCCAGTACGGCCCGACCGAGGGGAGCAGCGAGCTGCGGAGCCGGGTGGCAGAGGGGATGGGTAGGCTCGGAGTCGCCGTCCCGCCGGAGGAGGTCCTCCTGACCAGCGGCTCCCAGCAGGCCCTCGACCTCATCGGCCGGGTCCTCCTCGACCCCGGCGACGTGGTCCTGGTCGAGTCCCCGGGGTACGTCGGCGGGCTCTCCGCCTTCGCCGCCTACGAGGCGCAACTGGTCGGGGTGGAGATGGACCGGGAGGGGCTCATCCCGGAGGACCTGGAACGGCAGCTTCTGCGGCTCCGGCGGGAGGGTGCCCGGGTGAAGCTCCTCTACACTGTCCCGACCTTCCAGAACCCTACCGGCGCCTGCCTGCCGGCCGAGCGGCGGGCTGCCCTGCTCGACCTGGCGGCGGAATACGGTTTCCTGATCGTGGAGGACGACCCCTACCGGGAGATCTGCTTCGGTTCACCGCCTCCGCCCCCGTTGGCGGCCACGGGCGCCGGGCGGGTGCTCTACCTCGGCTCCTTCTCCAAAGTCTTCCTTCCGGGTCTGCGCGTCGGCTGGGTGGCGGGGCCGGCGGAACTCATCGCCCGCCTCAGCCTGGCCAAGCAGCCGGCCGACCTCTGCTCGAGCCTCTTCGGGCAGAAGCTGGTCGAGGCTTACCTCGCCGAAGGGCGGCTCGCGCCCCGGACAGCCGTGCTGCGGGAGGAGTACCGGGTAAAGTGCGAGGCTTTGCACGAAGCCCTGCGAGCGGAAGACCTGCCGATCGAGTGGGAGCGGCCCGGGGGAGGGTTCTTCCTCTGGGTCACCCTGCCTGAGGGAGGGGACGCTCGGCGGCTGCTCGAGACGGCGCGGCGGGAGGGCGTGGCCTTCGTGCCGGGTGAGGCTTTCCACGTGACGGCGGGCGGAGGCCGGCGCTCTCTCCGCCTGGCCTACTCCCAGTCCTCACCGGAACGCCTCCGGGAAGCGGCGGCCCGCCTGGGGCGGGCGATCCGAGCCCACTTGAGCGAAAAAGCAGGAATTTTCCCTGCTCCGGTCAAATGGGTAGATACACCGCTGCACCCCGCGCGGGGCGCCGCGGCTCAGTAGGCAGAAGGGGGAAGAACAGCCATGCCAGCCGGTTTGCCGAGTCTCGGAGTGAAGGACGGGCTCACCCGGGCCCCCCACCGGTCGCTCTTCAAGGCGATGGGGTATACCGACGAGGAGCTCCGCCGGCCGCTCGTCGGGGTGGCTAACGCCTGGAACGAGGTGATCCCAGGCCACCTCCACCTCCGCGACCTGGGGGAAGCGGTGAAGGCCGGGATCCGGATGGCCGGCGGGACGCCGCTGGAGTTCGGGGTCATCGGCGTCTGCGACGGGATCGCCATGGGCCATGAAGGGATGCGTTACTCCCTGGCCAGCCGGGAACTGATCGCCGACTCCATCGAGTCCATGGCGAAGGCCCACGGCCTCGACGCCCTGGTGCTCCTTCCCAACTGCGACAAGATCGTCCCCGGGATGCTGATGGCCGCAGCCCGGCTAGACCTGCCGGCGGTGCTGGTGTCGGGCGGGCCGATGCTGGCCGGCCGGTTCCGCGGGGAGGCGGCTGACCTGAACACCGTCTTCGAGGCGGTGGGCCGGGTGAGCGCCGGGAGAATGACCCTGGCGGAGCTGGCGGAGCTCGAAGACGCCGCCTGCCCCGGGTGCGGGTCGTGCTCCGGAATGTTCACCGCCAACTCGATGAACTGCCTCTCCGAGGTTCTGGGGCTGGCCTTGCCCGGTAACGGGACGATCCCGGCGGTGCACGCCGCCCGCCGGCGCCTGGCCAAGGAGGCCGGGCGGGTGGTGATGGAGGCGCTCTCGCAAGACCGGCGGCCCCGGAGCATCCTGACGCCGGCCGCCTTCCGCAACGCCCTCACCGTGGACATGGCGCTCGGCGGCTCGACCAACACGGTGCTCCACCTCATGGCTATCGCTCGCGAGGCAGGGGTGGAGATGAAGCTGGCCGAGCTGAACGACCTGGCTGCTCGAACGCCCAACCTGTGTCATCTGCGCCCGACCGGCCCTCACCACCTGGAGGACCTCGACGCCGCTGGCGGCATCCCTGCCGTGCAGGCCGAACTGGCCGGCGCCGGCCTCCTCGACACCTCGGCGACGACGGTGACCGGGCGCACCCTGGGGGAGGTGACCACGGGAGCCGCCGTGCTCGACCGCCGGGTCATCCGCCCGGTCGACAACCCCTACAGCCCTCAGGGCGGGTTGGCTGTGCTCTTTGGGAACCTGGCTCCGGAAGGAGCGGTGGTGAAACAGGCGGCGGTGGCGGCGGAGATGATGATCCACGAGGGTCCGGCCAGGGTTTTCGACGCCGAGGAGGCGGCGGTCTCCGCCATTCTGGAAGGGCAAATCCGGCCGGGGGACGTGGTGGTGATCCGGTACGAGGGGCCCCGGGGGGGACCGGGAATGCGGGAGATGCTCTCGCCCACCTCCGCCCTGGCCGGGATGGGGCTGGACGCCTCGGTGGCGCTTTTGACCGACGGGCGGTTCTCCGGGGCGACCCGGGGGGCGGCCATCGGGCACCTCTCACCCGAGGCGGCGGCCGGCGGGCCGATCGCTCTGGTCCGAGAGGGAGACCGCATCCGGATCGACATCCCCGTGCGCCAGTTGACGCTCCTCGTTGACGACCAGGAGCTGGAGCGGCGCCGGGCGGCCTGGCAGCCCCCGGAGCCCCGGGTCAAGACCGGCTACCTCGCCCGCTACGCCCGGTTGGTTTCGTCGGCGGCCCAGGGGGCAGTGATGGGGTGAGGGGCCGGGCCTGAATTTCTCCCCCAATTTCTGCTTGACACACTGGGAAGTCGCCGCTATAATGCAAAGAAATATCCTTTGTCGCATTTCCTAGGCGATGACGGGGAAAAGTAGCAGGATCACCACGGTGCAGAGAGCCGGAGAAGCTGCGAGCCGGTCCTGGGAACCCTGCGAACTCCACCCCGGAGCCGGCGCTTGAAGGTCGAGCCGGAGGAGAAGGCTGCGGCTGTGTAGAGCGCACCGGAGGCGCCCCGTTACCGGCGCTGGTCACAGACCGAAGAGGTCCCGGCCGCAAGGCCTGGACGAAATAGGGTGGTACCGCGGAGAGGCCCTTCGCCCCTTGTCTCAGGGGCGGAGGGTGTGTTTTTATACCCCGTAGGAGCGAGCAGGGAGTGGGGGAAAGCCAGTGAAGATCTCAGGAGCGCAGGCGGTCGTCGAGAGCCTGCTCAAGGAAAACGTCGAAGTGGTGTTCGGTTATCCCGGCGGGAGGATCATGGAGGTCTACGACCGCCTCCACGCCTCGCCGATCCGCCACGTCCTCTCCCGCCACGAGCAGGGGGCCGTGCACGCCGCCGACGGCTACGCCCGGGCTACCGGCCGCCCGGGAGTGGTCTTCGCCACCTCCGGCCCCGGCGCCACCAACCTGGTGACCGGTCTCGCCAACGCCTACATGGACTCGGTGCCCCTGGTCGCCTTCACCGGCCAGGTGTCGACCGGCCTTATCGGCACCGACGCCTTCCAGGAGGCCGACATCACGGGGATCACGATCCCCATCACCAAGCATAACTACCTGGTCAAGGAGGTCCGGGACCTTCCCCGCCTGATCAGGGAAGCCTTCCACATCGCCACCACCGGCCGCCCGGGACCCGTCCTGGTCGACTTGCCCAGCGACGTGACCTCCGCTAAGGTGGACTACCTCTACCCGGAGAGCGTCGACCTGCCGGGCTACAAGCCGACATACACGGGCCACCCCCGCCAGATCGACCAGGCTGCCCAGGCCCTGCTCCACGCCAAGCGGCCGGTGCTCCTGGTGGGTGGCGGGGTGCAGGGGGCCGAGGCGGCGGCGGAAGCCCGGCGGTTGATGGACCTGCTCCGTCTGCCGGTGGTCTCCACCCTGATGGGGCTCGGCGTCATCCCTGGAACCGACCCGCTCTTCCTCGGCATGGTGGGAATGCACGGCACCGTGGCCGCCAATTACGCCGTCACCGAGTGCGATCTGCTCTTCGCGGTCGGGGTCCGGTTCGACGACCGGGTCACCGGCAAGGTCGCCGCCTTCGCCCCCCACGCCCGGGTGGTGCACATCGACGTCGACCCGGCGGAGATCGGCAAGAACGTCGGGGCCGACATCCCGATCGTAGGCGACGCGGCGAGGGTCCTGGCGGTACTCAACGCCCGCCTGGAAGAACTGCTGGCGGGGCGGCACCACCGGGGGGAGGCGCTGCCGCCGGAGCGGGACTCCTGGCGGAGCCAGGTGGCGGAGTGGAAAGCCCGCTACCCCTTGACCTACCGGCAGAAGGAGGGCGGCGCGCTCAAGCCCCAGTTCGTGATCGAGCAAATCAACGATCTGACCCGGGGTGAGGCGATCATCTGCACCGAGGTCGGCCAGAACCAGATGTGGACGGCCCAGTACTACAAGTTCCTCCACCCCCGCACCCTCCTCTCCTCGGGGGGGCTGGGCACGATGGGCTACGGCTTCCCGGCCGCCATCGGCGCACAGATCGGCTGCCCGGACCGGATCGTCTTCGACATCGCCGGGGACGGGAGCTTCCAGATGAACATCCAGGAGCTGGCCACGGCGGTCGCCAACCGGCTCCCGGTCAAAGTGGCCATCCTCAACAACGAGTTCCTGGGGATGGTCCGGCAGTGGCAGGCCCTCTTCTACAACCACCGTTACTCCGCCACCTGCCTGCGGGGGAACCCCGACTTCGTCAAGCTGGCCGAGGCGTACGGGGCGGTGGGGCTCCGGGCCGAGCGGCCGGAGGAGGTGCGGCCGGTCCTGGAGCAGGCGCTGGCGGTGACCGACCGGCCCTGCGTGATCGACTTCCGGGTGGAGCGGGAGGAGGACGTCCTGCCGATGGTCCCGCCGGCGCAACCGATCAACAAGATGCTGGGAGGGGGCGAGGGGCAGTGAAGCACACCATCTCGGTCCTGGTGAACAACCATCCCGGAGTGCTCGCCCGGGTGGCGGGACTCTTCTCCCGGCGGGGGTTCAACATCGACTCTCTGGCGGTGGGGGAGACGGAGGACCCGGCCTACTCCCGGATGACCATCGTGGTCCGGGCGGACGACCGCCAGTTGGAACAGGTCACCAAGCAGCTCTTCAAGCTGATCGACGTGCTCAAGGTCACCGATTTGACACGGGAGGACGCCGTCTCCCGGGAACTGGTTCTGCTCAAGGTCTTCGTCGCCGACGCCGCCAAACGGACCGAGGTGCTGCAGATCGTCGACATCTTCCGGGCCAAGGTGGTGGACGTGGCAGAGAACAGCCTCATGGTGGAGATCACCGGCGACGAGGGGAAAGTCGAGGGGCTCATCCAGCTCCTGCGCCCCTACGGCATCCGGGAGATGGTCCGCACCGGGAGGATCTCCCTCACCCGGGCGGTCAAGGGCAAAGGGAACGGTCGCTGATCCCGCTCAGGCGAGGTCACGACCGGTGGTGCCTCTTAGACAGTAGCTGGAAGGGAGCAGAAGAGAATGGCCAGGATGTTTTACGACTTCGACGCCAACCTGGATAACCTGCAGGGGAGGAAGGTGGCGGTCATCGGCTTCGGGAGCCAGGGACACGCCCACGCCCTGAACCTGCAGGAGAGCGGCGTGGACGTGGTCGTGGGGCTGCGGCCGGGGGGCAACTCCTGGGGGCGGGCGGTGGAGTCGGGGGTGAAGGTGCTGCCGACTCCGGAAGCCTGCGCTGAGGCTCAGGTGATCATGGTCCTGACCCCCGACCAGACCCAGGCCGAGACGTACCGGAAGGAGATCTTCCCGCACCTCTCCGCCGGGAAGGCGCTCGGCTTCGCCCACGGTTTCAACATCCACTTCAAGCAGATCGTCCCGCCGCCGGGGGTCGACGTCTTCATGGTAGCCCCCAAGGGGCCGGGGCACCTGGTGCGGCGGATGTACCAGCAGGGGATGGGCGTTCCCGGCCTGGTCGCGGTCTACCAGGACGCCACCGGCAAGGCGAAGGAAACCGCCCTGGCTTACGCCAAGGGAATCGGCTGCACCAGGGCGGGGATCATCGAGACCACCTTCCAGGAGGAGACGGAGACCGACCTCTTCGGGGAGCAGGTGGTGCTCTGCGGCGGGGTGACGGAGCTGGTCCGGGCGGGGTTCGATACCCTGGTGGCTGCAGGATACCAGCCCGAGATCGCCTACTTCGAGTGCCTCCACGAGTTGAAGCTCATCGTCGACTTGATGTACGAGGGCGGCATCTCCTGGATGCGCTATTCGATCAGCGACACGGCGGAGTACGGCGACCTGACCCGGGGCAAGCGGATCATCACTGAGGAGACCCGCCAGGAGATGCGGCGGATCCTCGAGGAGATCCAGACCGGCGCCTTCGCCCGGGAGTGGATCCTGGAGAACCAGGCGGGGCGGCCGGTGTACTGGGCGGTCAAGGAGCGGGAGGCGAACCACCTGATCGAGCAGGTGGGCAAGAAGCTGCGCGAGATGATGCCCTGGCTCAAGAAGTAGCCGGGGCTTCGCAGAGAGCCCGGAGGCTGGATGACCGGGCGAAGAGGGAGAGGGGGAGCAAGAGTGTTGTTTGACGAGAAGGTCTACCTGCACATTCCGGGGCCGAGCCCGGTTCCGCCACAGGTCCAGCGGGCAATGGCCCGGCCGATGATCGGCCACCGGTCGGGGGATTTCTCCAAGCTGGTAGCCCGCTTGGGGGAGGAAGCGAAGAAGCTCTTCCGGACGGCCGGGGACGTCCTGACTCTGACCGGGTCGGGGACGGCGGGGATGGAAGCCTGTGTGGCCGGGGTGGTTTCGCCCGGTGATGAGGTCCTGGTGTTGGTTTCCGGAGTCTTCGGCGAGCGCTGGGCCAAGATCGCCCAGGCCTACGGGGCGAAGGTGACCCGGCTCGACACGAGGTGGGGAACGCCGATCGACCCCCACCAGGTGGCGGTGAAGCTGGCCGAGAACCCGCGGTTCAAGGCGGTCTTCGCCACTCAGAACGAGACTTCGACCACCGTGCAGAACGACATCGCGGCCATCGGCGCCTACGTGGCGAAGACCGAGGCGGTGTTCGTGGTGGACTGCGTCTCCTCCCTGGGTGGCGCGGACTTCCGGATGGACGAGTGGCAGGTGGATCTGGCCGTCGCCGGCTCCCAGAAGTGCCTCATGCTGCCACCCGGCTTGGCGCTGGTGGCTGTCTCACCTAAGGCGTGGAAGGCGATTGAGGGGACCAGGAGTTCCCGGTTCTACCTGGACCTGGTGGCCTACCGGGATTCGCTAGCCAAGGCGACGACCCCCTACACGCCGGCGGTCTCCCTCTACTTCGGGCTTGAGGCGGCGCTGGCGCTTCTCTTCGAAGAGGGGCTGGAGAACTCGTTCCGGCGGCACGACCTGATGAAGCGGATGGTGCGGCGGGCGATCCGGGCCCTGGGGCTGTCGCTCTTGGCGGAGGACGCCTGGGCCTCGCCCACGGTCACCGGCGTCTGGGCGCCGGAGGGGCTTAACCCGGACGATTTCCGGGCCAGGATCAAAAAGCGCTACGGGGTGGTCCTGGCCGGGGGGCAGAAGGACCTCACCGGGAAAATCTTCCGCATCGGCCACATGGGGTACACCAGCCCGTACGACCTGCTCGGAGTGGTGGCCGCCGTGGAGCTGGGACTGAAGGAGTCGGGTTATCCTGCCAGCTTCGGGACCGGCGTCGCGGCTGCCCAGGCGGAGCTCTTCGACAGCCTCGACGTCGCGGCGGGGAAGGAGGGCTGAGCCGATGAAGGTGCTGGTGGCTGACCCTATTTCGGAGCAGGGGATCACCCTCCTGCGTGACGCCGGCTTCGAGGTCCACGTGGAGACCTCTCTCCCGCCGGAGCGACTGAAGGAGATCATCGGCGAGTACGACGCTCTGCTCGTCCGGAGCCAGACCAAGGTCACGGCGGAGATCATCGCTGCGGCCGGAAAGCTCAAAGTGATCGGCCGGGCGGGGGTTGGGGTGGACAATGTCGACGTTCCGGCGGCCACGGCCCGGGGGATCGTCGTCTTGAACGCTCCCGAAGGCAACACCATCTCCACCGCCGAGCACACCTGGGCGCTCCTGATGGCCGTGGCCCGGATGGTGCCCCAGGCCTGCGCCGCGTTGAAGGCGGGGAAGTGGGACCGGAAGTCCTTCGTCGGGGTGGAGCTCTCCGGCAAAACCCTCGGCGTGGTGGGCCTGGGCCGGGTCGGCGGCCAGGTGGCGAAGCGGGCCCTCGCCTTCGGGATGCGGGTTTTGGCCTACGACCCCTACCTCTCGGCGGAGCGGGCGGAGCGGGCCGGGGTCGAGGTGGCCGCGCTCGACCGGATCATCGCGGAGGCTGACTTCATCACTGTTCACACGCCGCTCACCCCGGAAACCCGCCACCTCTTCGGCGAGGAGGAGTTCGCCCGCATGAAGCCGGGGGTGCGGGTCATCAACTGCGCCCGGGGCGGGATCTTCGACGAGCAGGCGCTGCTTGAGGCGCTCGACTCGGGCAGGGTGGCGGCGGCGGGGCTCGACGTGTTCGAGGAGGAGCCGCCGAAGGACTTCACCCTCATCAGCCATCCCCGGGTGGTGGCGACGCCGCACCTGGGAGCCTCGACGGTCGAAGCCCAGGAGAACGTGGCGATTGACGTGGCGGTCGAAGTGGCTCACCTGCTCAAGGGGGAGCCGTTCAAGAACGCCGTCAACCTGCCGTCGCTCGCCCCGGAGGCGGCGGCGCAGGTCCGGCCGTACCTGGGGCTGTGCGAGCGCCTCGGGCGGTTCGCCGGACAGCTCATCCAGGGCCGGATCAACCGGGTGGAATTATCTTACCAGGGGGATTTGGCCGAGCTGCCAGCGGCGCCGCTGACCGCCGCAGCCATGAAAGGGCTGCTGGACGTGATCCTGTCTGAGGCGGTGAACGCCGTCAACGCCCTGTACCTGGCGAAGGAGCGGGGGATCAAGGTGGCCGAGGTCAAGGAGGAACAGGACGGGTACGCCAACCTCTTCCGGCTGGCGGTGGAGACCGACTCCGGGACCACGAGCCTCGCCGGGTCGCTCTTCGGGGCGGGTGAGCCGCGGCTCGTGGCGATCGACGGGTATCACCTGGACGTGCCGCTGGCAGGGCATCTCCTGGTGACGCAGCACCTCGACCGGCCCGGCATGATCGGCCGAGTCGGGACGATCCTGGGCGGGGCGGGAGTGAACATCGCCAGCATGCAGGTGGGCCGCCAGGCGGCCGGCGGAGAGGCGGTCATGGTGCTGGCGGTGGACGAGCCGGTTCCGCCGCCGGCCCTGGCCGAGATCGCCCGCGTCCCGGGCATTGACGCCGCCCGTCTGGTGTCGCTGGACTGACGGTTGGACAACGAGCGGGCGTCTGAGCCGGCCTGGTGGCCGGAAGCAGAGCAGCGAAGAAGGGAGGAGAGGCGCCATGCGCAAAGTTTTGATTTTCGATACGACCCTGCGGGACGGAGAGCAGACCCCCGGCGTGAGCCTGAACGTGGCGGAGAAGGTGGAGATCGCCCGGCAACTCGCCCGCCTCGGAGTGGACGTGATCGAGGCCGGCTTTCCGATCGCCTCCCCGGGGGACTTCGCCGCCGTACAGGCGGTGGCCCGGGAGGTGAAAGGGCCGGTCGTCTGCGGCCTGGCCCGGGCGGTGCCGGGCGACATCGAGCGGGCCTGGGAGGCGCTGAAGGACGCCGCCCGCCCCCCCCGCATCCACACTTTCATCGCCACCTCCCCGATCCACATGAGGCACAAGCTGAACAAGACCCCGGAGGAGGTCCTGGCCATGGCGGTGGAGGCGGTGAAGCTGGCCCGCCGCTTCACGCCGGACGTGGAGTTCTCCGCTGAGGACGCCACCCGTTCGGAGCCGGCCTTCCTCGCCAAGGTCTTCGCCGCGGTCATCGAGGCCGGGGCGACGACGATCAACGTGCCGGACACCGTCGGCTATACCACTCCCCAGGAGATGACCGAGCTCCTGAACTACCTCATGAAGCACGTCCCCGGGATCGACCGGGTGGTCATCTCGGTCCACTGCCACGACGACCTGGGGCTGGCGGTGGCCAACTCCATGGCCGCGGTGGCGGCCGGAGCGGGCCAGGTGGAGTGTACGATGAACGGCCTCGGGGAGCGGGCAGGAAACGCCGCCCTGGAGGAGGTCGTGATGGGGCTGCGGACCCGACCCCAGTTCTACCGGGCGACCACCGGGATCACCACCGAGCTGATCTACCGGACCAGCCGCCTCGTCTCCACTCTGACCGGCGTGGCGGTCCCGCCGAACAAGGCGGTGATCGGGGCGAACGCCTTCGCCCACGAGTCCGGCATCCACCAGGACGGGGTGTTGAAGGCCCGGCAGACCTACGAGATCATGACCCCTGAGTCGGTGGGGCTCACGCAGAGCCGGCTGGTGCTGGGAAAGCTCTCCGGGCGCCACGCCTTGCGCGCCCGCCTCAAGGAGCTCGGGTACACCCTGACGGCAGCCGAGTTCAGCAAGGCCTACGCCCGGTTCCTGGAGGTCGCCGACCGGAAGAAGGAAGTCTCCGACCAGGACCTGGAGGCCATCGTCGAGGGCGACGTGCTGGCTGTCCCCGAGATCTACCAGCTCGACTACCTCCACGTGGCGAGCGGCAACACGACGGTGCCGACAGCGACGGTCCGCCTCACCCGGGACGGGGCGGCTTTCGAGGAGGCGGCCTGCGGGGACGGGCCGGTGGACGCTGCCTACCGGGCGGTCGACCGGATTACCGGCCTCTCGGTCAGCCTCCTGGAATACAACATCCGGGCGGTGACCGGGGGGAAGGACGCCCTCGGCGAGGTGCTGGTCAAGGTGAAGGACAACGGACACCGGTTTGCAGGAAGAGGAACCTCCACGGACGTCATCGAGGCGAGTGTCCGGGCCTACCTCCAGGCGATCAACAAGGTAGTGGCGGCTCGGGAGCGCGATGAAGCGGCGGCCGCCCAGCCGGGGCAAGCGGAGGCGCCACCCGCGCTGGACGAAGGGGAGGCGGAAATCGGACCGTGAGTATGACCCTGACCGAGAAGATCCTCGCCGCCCACGCCGGGCGGGAGCGGGTGAGTCCCGGAGAGCTGGTGAACGCCCGGGTGGACCTGGCGCTGGCCAACGACATCACCGCCCCGGTGGCGATCAAAGCCTTCCGGGAGATGGGCGCGGAGCGGGTCTTCGCTCCGGAGCGGGTGGCCCTGGTTCCGGACCACTTCACCCCGAACAGGGACATCCAGTCGGCCGAGCAGGCCAAGCTCCTGCGGGACTTCGCCCGGGAGCAGAACCTGCCCTACTACTACGAGGTGGGGCGGATGGGGATCGAACACTGCCTCATTCCGGAGGAGGGGCTGGCCCTGCCGGGCGAGCTCATCGTGGGGGCTGACTCCCACACCTGCACCTACGGGGCGCTGGGCGCCTTCGCCACCGGCGTGGGTTCCACCGACCTGGCGGCCGCCATGGCCCTGGGTGAACTCTGGCTGCGGGTCCCGGAGACGGTGAAGTTCGTCCTCCACGGCCGTCCCCGGAACCGCTGGGTCGGGGGGAAGGACTACATCCTGTTCCTCATCGGCCAGGTGGGGGTGGACGGCTGCCGCTATCAGGCAATGGAGTTCCACGGTCAGGCCGTGGCGGAGCTGCCGCTGGACGGGCGGTTCACCATGGCCAACATGGCGATCGAAGCCGGGGCGAAGAACGGGATCTTCCCTCCGGACGAGGCCACCCTGTCCTACCTCGCGGGGCGGGCCAAACGCCCCTTTGCGCCGGTCCACCCCGATCCGGACGCCGGGTACGCCGCGGTCTACGAGTACGACGTGACGGACCTGGAACCCCAGGTGGCCTTCCCCTTCTCCCCGGCCAACGTCCGGCCGGTGAGCGCCGCCGGCCACGTCCCGGTGGACCAGGTGGTCATCGGCTCCTGCACCAACGGGCGCCTCTCCGACCTGCGGATGGCGGCCCAAGTCCTGCAGGGACGACAGGTGCACCCGGGCGTCCGCTGTCTGGTCTTTCCGGGTACCCCGCGCATCTACCGGGAAGCTCTGGCAGAGGGGATCATCGAGACGCTGGTGGGCGCTGGGGCGGCGGTCTCGACGCCGACTTGCGGGCCCTGCCTCGGCGGGCACCTGGGGATCCTCGCCGCCGGGGAGCGGGCTGTCTCCACCACCAACCGCAACTTCCGGGGCCGGATGGGCCACGTGACGAGCGAGGTCTACCTGGCCGGCCCGGCAGTGGCGGCGGCTTCGGCGGTCGCCGGACACCTTGTCTCCCCGGAGGAGCTGTAAAGGAGGAACCTGCATGGCAGTGCTCACCGGCCGGGTCCACCGGTTCGGCGACGACGTCGACACCGACCTGATCATCCCGGCGCGCTACCTGAACACCTCAGACCCTGTTGAGCTGGCCCGGCACGCGATGGAGGATGCCGATCCGGCCTTCGCCAGCCGCGTGAAGCCGGGGGACTTCGTGGTGGCCGGGAAGAACTTCGGCTGCGGCAGTTCCCGGGAGCACGCCCCTCTGGCGCTCAAAGCCGCTGGCGTGGCGGGGGTGATCGCTTCGTCCTTCGCCCGCATCTTCTACCGCAACGCCCTCAACATCGGCCTTCCAATCTTCGAGGCTCCCGAGGCGGCCCGCGCCCTGAAGGAGGGCGAGGAAGTGGCGGTCGACCCGGTGGCCGGGCGGATCAGGCGCCTCTCCACCGGGGAAGAGTTCTCTGCCACGCCTTTCCCCGAGTTCATGCAGGCTTTGGTGGCAGCCGGGGGGCTCGTCCCCTACGTCCGGCGTCGGCTGGCCGAGAGGGGTGGACGGGCATGACCGAGTTCCGCGTCGCCGTCCTGCCAGGTGACGGCATCGGGCCGGAGGTCGTCCGGGAAGGCGTAAAGGTCCTCCGCGCCGCAGCCGACCGGTTCCGCCTCACCTTGACCTTTCATGAGTTTACCGTGGGCGGGGCGGCGTACGAGCGCTATGGCGTGCCGTTGCGGCCGGAAGACCTGGAGGCGATCAAGGAGTGCCAGGCGGTGCTCCTGGGAGCGGTGGGCGGCCCGGCCTGGGACGACCTGCCGGCGGCGGTCCGCCCGGAGAAGGCCCTCTTCACCCTCCGCAAGGAGTTGGGCCTCTACGCCAACCTGCGGCCGGTGCGCGCCTATCCGGAACTCGCCTCCGCCTCTTCCCTCCGCCCGGAGGTGACCGCGGGAGTGGATCTGTTGATCGTGCGCGAGCTCACCGGCGGCTTGTACTTCGGCGAACCCCGCCGGCGCGACCCGGCTCCCGACGGCGACGGCTGGGTGGCGACGGATACTCTGACCTACTCCACGGGGGAGATCCGGCGTATCGTGCGCCTCGCCTTCACTCTGGCCCAGGGACGGCGGAGACAGGTGACCTCGGTGGACAAGGCCAACGTCCTCGAAAGCTCTCGGCTCTGGCGGGAGACGGCCCGGGAGGTGGCGCGGGAGTTCCCTGAGGTCGCCCTCACCCACCAACTGGTGGATAACACCGCCCTCCAGCTCGCCCGGGCCCCCGGCCAATTTGACGTCCTGGTGACCGAGAACCTCTTTGGCGACATCCTGTCCGATGAGGCGGCGGCCATCGCCGGCTCCCTCGGCATGCTGCCTTCGGCCTCGCTGGGCGGGCGGACGGCGCTCTACGAGCCCTGCCACGGCTCGGCGCCCGACATCGCCGGACGAGGCATCGCCAACCCTTTGGGGGCGATCCTCTCGGTAGCCCTGCTGCTCCGCCACTCGGTAGGACACGGCGAGGCGGCCCGGGCAGTTGAGGAGGCGGTGGCACAGGCTCTGGCGTCAGGCGCCCGGACCGCCGACCTGGCCCGGGGCGGCGAAAAGACGGTCTCCACGGCAGAGATGGGCGATCTGGTGGCCGGAGCGGTGGGCTCCCGTCTCAAGGGATGAGGGAGACGGCGCCGGCGTTGGACGGGGAGAGGAGGCGCAGCATGGGAGAGAGGATTACCATCTATGACACCACCCTCCGCGACGGGGCCCAGCGGGAAGGCGTCTCCTTCTCGGTCGAGGACAAGCTGCGCCTCGTGCGGCGCCTGGACCGCTTGGGAGTTCACCTGATCGAAGGGGGCTGGCCGGGAGCGAACCCGAAGGACAGCGAGTTCTTCGCCGCCGCCCGGGACCTGCCGCTGGCCGCGGCCCGCTTGGCCGCTTTCGGCAGCACCCGCCGGCCGGGGGTTGCGCCCGAGCAGGATGCCAACCTGCAGGCGCTTCTGGACGCCGGCACGCCGGTGGTCACGCTCTTCGGCAAGGCCTGGGACTTCCACGTCACCGCGGCCCTAAAGACCACCCTCGAGGAGAACCTGGCCATGATCCGGGAGAGCGTGGCCTACCTCGTGGCGGCCGGACGGGAGGCGGTCTTCGACGCCGAGCACTTCTTCGACGGCTATAAGCGCGCTCCCGAATACGCCCTGGCCTGCCTCGCCGCGGCGGTGGAAGGCGGAGCCCGGACCCTCGTCCTCTGCGACACCAACGGCGGCAGCCTGCCGGGCGAGGTCGTGGCGGCCGTCACGGCCGTGCGGGAGCGGTTCCCGGGGGTGGTCCTGGGCATCCACGCCCATAACGACAGCGGTCTGGCGGTGGCCAACTCCCTGCTGGCGGTGGAGGCAGGGGTCCGGCACGTCCAGGGCACGATCAACGGCTACGGGGAGCGGTGCGGGAACGCCGACCTGTGTTCCCTGCTCCCGTTGCTCCAGGTGAAGCTGGGGTTCGATTGCCTCTCCTCCGAGCAACTGGCCTCGCTTACCCGGACCGCTCACTACGTGGCGGAGCTGGCCAACCTTCCGCCCCAGTCCAACCAGCCCTTCGTCGGCCGGTCGGCCTTCGCCCACAAGGGTGGCGTCCACGTCTCGGCGCTGATGCGCCACCCCGAGACCTACGAGCACCTCCCGCCGGAGGCGGTGGGGAACGAGCGCCGGGTCCTCGTCTCCGACCAGGCTGGAGCGGCGAACGTCCGGTACAAGGCGGAGGAGTACCACCTGGACCTGGACCGCCACTCCTCGACCACCCGCCTCCTTTTGGACACGATCAAAAACCTGGAGTACCAGGGGTATTCCTTCGAGGGAGCGGAGGCCTCCTTCGAACTGCTGATGAAGAAGATGCTCGGGATCTACCAGCCCTTCTTTGAGCTGATCGAGTTCCGCCTCATCTCGGAGAAGCGGGAGCACAACGGGGAACCGCTGGCCGAAGCCACAGTCAAGCTGCGGGTGGGAGAGCAGGTGAAGCACACCGTGGCGGAAGGGGACGGCCCGGTGAACGCCCTGGACAAGGCGCTGCGCCTGGCACTCCAGGAGGCTTACCCGCGGATCGCCGAGATCACGCTCACCGACTTCAAGGTTCGGGTCCTCGACGGGAAAGCGGGGACCGCGGCCAAAGTCCGGGTGCTGATCGAGTCCCGGGACGCCGAGCGGGCCTGGGGGACGGTCGGGGTCTCCACCAACATCATCGAGGCAAGCTGGCGGGCGCTGGTGGACAGCATCGAGTACGGGTTGATGCTTGAGACCAGGTCCTAGGATGAGCCGCCGCCAATCACGCCGCGAAGCCCGTCGGGAAAATTTTTCTCCCTTAGAAGGATAACCTATGGCAGAGTCGAACATATTAACCAATCAGGCCGGCTGTGTCCAGCCGGCTGGGACTCATCGCCTAGAGCTGCGCAGCCCGAAAGGGGGTGCGATTCTTGGTTAAGCTGCGGAGCCGGGTGGATGAGGGGAGCCGGTGAACTGCGCAGGGAGCGGGGAGGGAACAAGGACACTCACCGCCGACCCTGGGCGGAAACGGCTCCTGGGTTAATCCAAAACAGTCGATTAACCAAGGAGGAAAAAGAATGAAGAAGGCTATCGTTCTTTCCCTCGTTCTCGTGATGGCTCTCAGCGTGAGCGCCATGGCCGCTACGACCAACAAGCTCGGTGGCTATGTGAAGTACTTCATGGAGAAGGTCGGTAACGCAGACCCCGTGTGGAAGTATGACTTCCGCCTGAACTTCACAGGTACCGTCGACGATGTCAGCGGCTACCAGGTCCGGTTCAATCAGGATTCGTCAACCGCCTTCGCCCCGAACCGCTATAATTTCTGGACGAAGCTGCCGGTCGGCAAGCTCGTTCTCGGTAAGGCCGCCGAGGACATGACCGGGCTGAACAACTACGCCTTCTCCGGCTACGACTACCTGGTCCAGGGTTACACGGGAATCGGGTTCTATCCGACGGTTTCCGATAACGTGAAGGTGTTCGGGTTCTACGATCCGGGCACCAAGACGATCGGCGGCCAGGCGAAGTACAGCGCCGATGCGCTCAGCGTTTTCGGCGGCGGCTCCAAGAAGGAATCCGACACCGACGCGAAGTTCGCGGTCGGCGCTTCCTACGTCGTGATCCCGGAACAGTTGTCGGTCTACGGCCAGTACAACGCTCAGGGGAACACCAACGAGCAGGTCGTCGGTGGCAAGTACACCGTCTCCGGCGTTGACTGCGTACTCGAGTACCTGGTCCAGGCGAAGGAAATCGCCTTCGATGTGACGAAGACATTCCAGGGCATCGACTGGAACTTCAACTACACCAAGCCGGAGAGCGGCGATGCCACTCTGACGCTCGCTGCCACCCTGAACTTCTAAGCGTCGGCAAAAGGACAGAAGGGGCTGCCCCGAAAAGCACTTTCGGGACAGCCCCTTTTCCGTGCGACGTGTCGCAGCGTGTTGGAGGATTCTCCCCGCCCTCCCCGAAGACGGTAATAGGGATGTGCACGCAGTGAAGATCGTCTGCGTCGGGCTGAACTACCGGGACCACGCCGCCGAACTCGGCATGGCTCTCCCCGCGGAGCCGGTCATCTTTCTCAAGCCGGAGACGGCGCTGATCGGGCCGGAGGAGCCGATAGTCTATCCGGCGATGAGCCGGCAGGTGGACTACGAAGCGGAGTTGGCGGTGGTGATCGGGCGGGAGGCCCGGAACGTGACCGCGGCCGAGGCCGGCCGGTACATCGCCGGGTACACCTGCTTCAACGACGTGACCGCCCGGGACTTGCAGCGGCGGGATGTCCAGTGGACCCGGGCCAAGTCCTTCGACACCTTCGCTCCCGTGGGGAAAGAGGTCGTGCGGGGGATCGACCCGTCAGACCTGTTGGTCGAGTGCTACGTGAATGGGGAGCGGCGGCAGTCGTCCTCGACCCGGAACCTAATCTTTCCCGTTCCTGAGCTGGTCAGCTTCGTCTCCCGGGTGATGACACTCCACCCGGGTGACCTGATCGCGACCGGGACTCCGCCGGGCGTCGGCCAGTTGCGGCCGGGGGACGTGGTGGAAGTGGTCATCGAGGGGGTCGGGCGGCTGCGCAATCCGGTCGTCCTGGAGCCGGGCGCCCCGGGGCCCCTGGAGGACTGACTAAAGGCGGGAGGAGGGGAGACCTTGGCGTGGCGATGGCCGGCCGAGTTGCCCCGGTTTGGGCCGGTGGACGTGCTCGACATCCTCATCATCGCGGTCGTCGTGTACAAGGTCATGACCTTCCTGCGCAACACGGGGACGGTTTCGCTCCTCAAGGGGCTGACCGTCCTCTTCCTCGCCACGACCCTCTCCGGGTGGCTCGGGCTGCGCGCGGTCAACTGGCTCTTGGAGCGGGCCTTGACCGGCGTCCTCGTGGCGCTGCCGGTGGTCTTCTATCCGGAGCTGCGGCGGACGCTCGAGCAACTGGGCCGGGGACAGCTCTTCCGCCACGGCCTGGCCGAGCTGGGGAAGCAGGAACGGACGGAGCTGATCGGGGCGGTCGTGCGGGCGGCCATGCTGCTCTCGGCGGAGAAGACGGGGGCGCTCCTGGTGATCGAGCGCGAGACGGGGCTGCAGGAGTATGTGGACACGGGGATTCCGCTGGACGCCCGGGTCACGGCGGAGCTTCTGGTCAACCTCTTCACGCCCAACACCCCGCTCCACGACGGGGCCGCCGTCATCCGGGGGAACCGTCTGGCGGCCGCCGGCTGCTTCCTGCCGCTCTCCGACAACCCGTCCCTGCCCAAGGATCTTGGTACCCGCCACCGGGCCGGGGTGGGCATCTCCGAGATTTCGGACGCCGCCGTGGTGATCGTCTCCGAAGAGACCGGGATCGTGTCGCTGGCGGTGAACGGCCGCCTCGAACGGCACCTTGACGGGGAGGCGCTGCGGGAGCGGTTGACCGCCCTGACCAGGGCTAAGGAGGCGCCGCGCTCCTGGTGGAACGAACCGTGGGAAGCGGGGCGAAGAAGCCGTGAGTAAGTTCTGGCGCCAGGAAGACCTCTGGCTGAAGATCGTCTCGCTCCTGGTGGCGTTGGTCATCTGGGTGTACGCGGCGAGCCGCACCACCCCGCCGCCCGAGGTCGGCTGGCGGATGAGCGTGCCGCTGGAGGTGCGGGGCGTGCCGGCGGGCCTCTCGGTGACGGGGCTGCCGCCGACCATTGAAGTCTCGCTGGTGGCGGCGCCGGGCCAGGAGAGCCAGGTGAAGGAGCGGGTGCGGGCCATCCTCTCCCTGAGCGGCCTGGGTCCAGGGCGCCACCGGGTGGCGGTACGGGTGCCCCAACCTTCGGGCGGCCGGGTGGTCGGCGTGAGCCCGCGGTGGATCGAGGTGGAGCTGGGCCGGACCGGCACCCGCCAGGAGCGCGTGGCGGTCGAGCTGGCTGGTGAACCGGCGTCCGGCTTCCGGGCAGGGCCACCCCGGGTGACGCCGCCGGAGGTTCGTCTGAGAGGGCTTGAGAGCCTGCTGGCCAGGGTGGCCGGGGCTCGGGCGAAGGTGGAGGTCGGCGGGGCGGCGAGCGAGGTGCGGATGACCGTGGTTGCCACGCCGGTGGACGTCGAGGGCAAGCCGGTGGACGTCGAGGTGGAGCCGGCGGAGGTCGAGGTCTTGGTGCCGATCGACGCGGCGGGGCCCTCTGAGGGGGCTTCCAGGAGCGAGGGAGGAGAGGGCCGCGGGAAGGGCGGTCCGGAGTCACCGTAGCGGGCATACTACATACGCTGAAGGGGTTGGCGGAGGATGGGCAGGCTGTTTGGCACGGACGGCGTGCGCGGGGTCGCCAACGCGGACCTCACCCCGGAACTGGCGTTCCGGCTGGGACGGGCCGGAGCGGCAGTCTTGGCGCGCCACACTCTTGACCAGAATAGACGGCCGCGGGTGCTGATCGGGCGGGACACGCGCCTCTCCGGGACGATGCTGGAGAGCGCCCTTATCGCCGGCCTGACCTCCGTGGGGGCGGACGTGGTCCCGGTGGGCGTCATCCCCACGCCGGGCGTGGCCTACCTGGTCCGCCGGCTGCGCATGGACGCCGGAGTGATGGTCTCAGCCTCCCACAACCCCGTGGAGGACAACGGGATCAAGTTCTTCTCCGGTGACGGATACAAGCTCTCCGACGAGCTGGAGGACGAGATCGAGGCCCAGCTCGGACGGGAGGGGGGCGGAGACGGCCTGCCGCGCCCGGTCGGCGAAGGGGTCGGGCGGGCGCGGCCCGAGCCTCGGGCGGAGGAGGGGTACATTGCCTTTTTGGCTGGCACCGTGCCTGGGCGGCTCGAGGGGTTCAAGGTCGTGCTGGACTGCGCCTTCGGCGCCTCCTACCATGTGGGGCCGGCCGTGTTCGCCCGCCTGGGGGCGGAAGTAACGGCTCTGAACGCGGAGCCGGACGGGTCCCGGATCAACGTGGGCTGCGGTTCCACTCATCCCGAAAAGCTGCAGCGGGCGGTGCGGGAGCGCCGGGCGGACCTCGGCTTCGCCTTCGACGGAGACGCCGACCGGGTGATCGCCGTGGACGAGCGCGGCGAGGTGGTGGACGGCGACCACCTCCTGGCGATCGCCGGGCTGGAGCGGTTGCGACAGGGCACTCTTCCCCAGCGGCGGATCGCCGCCACGGTTTACTCCAATCTCGGGCTGGTCGAGGCCTTCCGGAAGGCCGGCGGCGATGTGACGATCACCAAGGCCGGCGACCGCTACGTGCTGGAGGCGATGCGCCAGGGAGGGCTGGTTCTCGGCGGGGAACAGTCGGGCCACGTCATCTTCCTCGACTACAACACCACCGGTGACGGAGTCTTGACGGCCCTCCAACTGACTGCTATCCTCAAGAGGACCGGACAATCGCTCTCCGAGGCGGCGCAGGTCATGCGAACCTTCCCGCAGCTTCTGCGAAACGTCCGGGTGGCCGCCAAGGAGCGACTGGCGGAGAGCGACCGGGTGAAGGAGGCCGTCGCCGCGGCGGAGGGACTTCTCGGCGGGGAGGGGCGGATCTTCGTCCGCCCGTCGGGAACAGAGCCGCTGGTGCGGGTGCTGGGTGAAGGCCCGGAGGAAGGAGTCGTCCGCCAAGCGGTCGAGCTGGTGGCGGCGGCCGTGGCGGAGGACCTGGGAGGTGAGTGACGAGGGGACACGGGCGAGTCGAGTCACAACTGCATAGCGCCGGCGCGGACGACGGGCGGCGCGCCGGGGCGGAAAAGAGAATAAGCAGCGCCGGAACTCCGGACCGGAGTTGACGAGGCAGGGGAACTCGAAGTGTTCGGCGGGTGACCCTCGGCAGCCATAGTCGAAAGGCCGTTCACAAAGCCCGGCGGCGACGCTGGAGACAAAAGGGCGGCCAGGTGGCCGGGACCTCTCATTGGTGGAGGAGGTCTGATTATGCCCTGGAGGAGCCCGTCCTCCGGGGTTTTTGTGTTGGGAGAGATAGACCATGTGTGGCATTGTTGGATACACGGGACCCCGACAGGCGACGCCGCTCCTCTTGGAGGGGCTGCGCCGGTTGGAGTACCGGGGTTACGACTCGGCCGGCGTCGCTGTCTTGAGCGGCGGGAACCTGGTCGTGCGCAAGACGGTCGGGCGGCTTTCCCGGCTGGAGGAGAAGCTGGCTGAGAAGCCGGCGGAGGGGACGACCGGCATCGGCCACACCCGCTGGGCGACCCACGGGCGCCCCTCGGACACCAACGCCCACCCCCATCTGGATTGCACCGGCAACATCGCCGTGGTCCACAACGGGATCATCGAGAACTACCAGAGCCTTCGGTCGCGCCTCGCCAAGGCGGGGCACGTCTTCCGCTCCGAGACAGACACGGAGACTCTGCCGCACCTGATCGAGGAGCACTACGAAGGGGATCTGGCGGAGGCAGTCCGCCGGGCGGTGAAGGAGGCCGAGGGGTCGTACGCCATCGCTGTGGTGCATCGCAGCGAGCCCGACCGGGTGGTGGCCGTGCGCAAGGACAGCCCGCTTGTGGTGGGGCTGGGAGAGGGGGAGAACTACCTCGCTTCCGACATCCCGGCTCTCCTCCCCTTCACCCGGCGGGTCTACATCCTGGACGACGGCGAGCAGGCGCTTGTCACCCCGGAAGAGGTGCGGGTCACCGATCTCGAAGGCCGTCCGGTGGAGAAGGAGGTCTTCGAGGTCAAGTGGGACTCCGGGATGGCCGAGAAGGGCGGCTACGAGGACTTCATGCTGAAGGAGATCTACGAGCAGCCCCGGGCGATCCGGGACACCCTGGCCGGGCGGCTGGACTCGGACCACGTGGTGCTGGACGAGGTGAAACTCACCGTCGAGCAGGTGAAGAACCTGCGCAAGGTGCAGATCATCGCCTGCGGGACGGCGTTCCATGCGGGGCTCGTGGGGAAGCAGGTGATCGAACGGCTCACCCGGCTGCCGGTCGAGGCGGAGGTGGCGTCGGAGTTTCGCTACCGCGACCCCATGGTGGATGAACGGACCCTGGCGGTGGTGATCTCCCAGTCGGGCGAGACGGCCGACACCCTGGCCGGCCTGCGGCTGGCGAAGCGGATGGGCGCCCGGGTGGTGGCGATCACCAACGTGGTCGGCTCGTCCGTGGCCCGGGAGGCGGACGATGTGATCTACACCTGGGCGGGGCCGGAGGTCGCCGTGGCCTCGACCAAGGCCTACCTGACGCAGTTGGTCAGCCTGTATCTCCTGGCGCTCTTCCTCGCGGAACGCCGGGGGACGGCTGCGCCCGAGCAGCGGGCGGAGATCATCGGTGCGCTGAAGAAGCTCTCGGCGGGAGTCAACGCCGTGCTGGCCCACGCCGAGAAGATCCAGGACCTGGCCAAGGAGTTCCGTAACCGGGAGGACATCTTCTTCATCGGGCGGGGTCTGGACTACGCCGTCTCGATGGAGGGGTCCCTGAAGCTCAAGGAGATCTCCTACATCCACGCCGAGGCGTACGCCGCCGGCGAGTTGAAACACGGGACGCTGGCCCTCATCGTGGAGGGGGTCCCGGTCTTCGCCTTGGCCACCCAGCGGAAGCTGTACGACAAGATGCTCTCCAACATCAAGGAGGTCAAGGCGCGGGACGCCACGGTGGTGGCGATCGCCCTCGAAGGCGACCGCGACATCTACGAGGCAGCCGACCACGTCCTGCACATCCCCGAGACGCTGGACTTCGTCACCCCGGTCCTCTCGGTGGTCCCGCTCCAGCTCTTCGCCT
>DYFA01000039.1 GCA_020725425.1 Aneurinibacillus sp. | reverse complement strand
GATGACGTGCTTGCCCTCCTGGCGGCGGGCCCGCAGGGCGAGGCGGATCTCTTCGGCCGAGGCCACCTGCTCGATGGAGATGTATTCCTGGGGCAGGGGCAGGCCCAGGGTTCGGCAGATGCGGTCGGCCATCCCCGTGGACGTCGCCAGCACCAACACCCGCTCCGGTGCCAGTTCCCGGATCTTGGCGGCCGCCTGCCGGGCGTGTTCGGGATCCACGAAGAAAGCGGCGCGCAGGGCACCCACCCGGGTGGCCTGCCGCTTGGCGGACTTGCCTGCGACGATGCGGCCGTCCCGGATCACCAGGCCGTCATCCACGATGAGATCGGCCTGGGTCTCGTACGCCACCAGGGAAGCGTGGTGGCTCTTTCCTGTCCCGCTGGGTCCCACGAAGGCCAGCACTTCCATGGCGCCCCGTTCCTCGCACCGCCGGCCGGACCAACCGCCGGTGGTACCTCCCGGATTCAACGCTTCCCCGGTCGCCTCCTGCCGCCATCAGTCGGACCGGTGAGATCGTACAAAAAGAGGGCCCCGCCCGGGCGGGACCGCTCCTGTCTTCCGAGGAACCCAAAGGTGCCTGCTCGATCAGGTGGGATTGGCGGGCGGGTTCGCCCGGTCGTCGCGGCGACCCTTCCGCCCCCGCTCCCGGGCCTGGCGGGCCCGGTTGGGGTCCACCCCTATCTCTTCCGCCACCTCGTACTCAAGCCGTTCCTGATCCAGGTCAGGGAGACGGGTCCTGTTTCCGGACCTGTCCTGCTGGCGACCCAAATTACCACCTCCACCCTTATCTTCCCCCGCCTCCCCAGCCACCATCCCTACCCCTCGGACGACACGACCCCGCTCACTTCCGGTTCACTCCAGCTCGGCCTTGCATTGCGTCCATGCCCCCTCTGTGAACCGCAGGTGCCTGAAATCGCCGCACTGCCCGTAGATTTGCTCTGCGATGTGGGAAAAACACGAGTGGCCGCAGTCATGTATGATCGCCGCAGCACGCACATGCCTGAGGTCGTCGTCCGAAACGAGATTGCGCTCCCGCCGCTGCAGAGACCGGGCAAGCCTGTCCGCAATAGCCGTTACCCCCAGCGTATGCTCGAACCGATTGTGGTGGGCGCAAGGAAACACCAGTGGAACTACGTCCAACTGGCTCACTCGCCTCAGGCGCTGGATCAGCGGCAGGTCCAGGAGCGCAACCTCGTGTTCCTCGAAGAGCAAGGAACCGTGAATCGCGTCATGGATCATCTTGGGACCGCGGACGGTCGATACCTGCTTAGGCAAAGAAGACTCGACGAAACTGGCAATGCCCCGGGTCAGGTCATTGTCCTGACGCAAGCCGCCTGCACTCCTCGTCAAACCTCTTGGTTAACAGGTTCAGCCGCTCTCGGACCGATGCATCGATACGGCGATTAAGAAACTCCCTAACCCTTGCCGCCACCTCGGGTTGGATCGGTTGCTCGTCAAAGGACGGGTTGAGCGTACCAAGCAAACCACTCAGTTCAGCGCGGAACAGGACCCGCGCTAGCAACTGGGAGAAGGGAAACAACCTCCCGGGGAAAAAGTCAAACTCCGACAGTAGGTCCGGGAACTCTTCTTTCAGGTCGCGGATGGCCCTGTGGACAATGTTGGGGTCTGACCGGATTGACCCTTGGCCGGAATGGGCGAGCATCCACATGACGAGCTCGTCAGGTTTGACGGGCACCGTCACCGGCACAGACACGGCGCACACCCCCCGGCAACACTTTCCGCGCCCCTTCGGAACCGACAGCCGCTCACCCGCTTTCAAGTCCGACGTCTAATGTCGGGGGCATGGCAGGGAAGCGGCCCTGACCGTGGAATACGGTGTTGGGCCTGACCCGAACCTGCGGGTAGTAGCCGTGCCGGAGCGGTGAGACTACCTGGTGGTTCGGTCGTCCGGGGGGTACGGGCCGACTAATGTCCAGCGGGGAGTCGCAGGAGACAGTCAGGGAGTGAGGTAATTGCCTGAGGCCGTCCCCGTGTTCGGGGTTACCGGGGCATCCGGGAGCGGCAAGACCACCGTGCTGGAGGCGCTGGTCGGCGTACTGAGGGAGCGCGGGTGGCGGGT
>DYFA01000038.1 GCA_020725425.1 Aneurinibacillus sp. | reverse complement strand
GCCCGGTCGAGTTCGATCAGAACCTCACCGGCCTTCACCCGCTGCCCGACGTCCACCCTCACGAACTGGACCCGGCCGGGGACCTTGCTGACCACGCCGACGTCGTTTTCCGGTTTCAAAGTCCCTGCGACTTCGACGGTGGCGACCACTTCACCCACCTGGACCCGGGCCACCTCGACCGACACCCGTTCGCCGGCGGATGCCTCGAGCTTGGCGGCCTCCCGGCTTTCCACCGCTTTCCGCTGCTGTAACCGCACGAAGCTGGCGGCGACCAGAAGACCTGCCAGGATCACGCCCGCCAGCAGCCACCTGACTCTCCGGCTGCGCATGCCGCGTTCCCCTCCTAATTCACCCCGACCGGGACCCCGCTGGCCTTCGCCAGGCGAGCCAGGGCCACCAGGTGATCGTTGATCGCCTGCACGTAACCAGTATCCGCTTGAGCCAGGAGCACCTGGGCGTCAGTCACCTCGACCGGCGTGGCCAAGCCAGCCTCATACCGGAGCCGGACCAGCTCGAGGTTCTCCCTCGCCTGCTCCCGGTTGGCCAGGGCCACCGGGATCGCCTCCTCGGCCTCCCGCACCGCTTGGTACGCCTGGCGGACCTCCAGCCGGATCCCGTCCTCCACCCGGCGCAGCGTCTGCTCCACTTCGGCCAGGCCAGCCTTCGCCTGGTCGATCCGGGCCGCAGCCGCCCCGGCGTCGAACAGGTTCCAGGAGGCGCTGACGGTGAACGACCAACTCTGGTCGAGATCGCCGACTTCTGAGCCTTGCCAGTTGAAGACCAGCGCCGGCGCCACAGTCGGCCGGCGCTGCGCCTGAGCTGCAGCGATCCCCGCCCGGGCCGCCTCGGCGCTGTGGCGCAGCGCCACAAGCTCCGGGCGCCGGGCCAGCGCGGCCGAGACAAGCACCTCCAGGTCTTCCGCAAGGGGGGGTGGAGGAGCCAGTTCCGGGAAGCGAATGGCGGTCCCCGGCTCCAGGCCGACGAGGGAGAGGAAGGACTCCCGGGCCAGCGCCACCCCGTGCTCGGCTTTGATCAGGTTCTGCCGGGCGTTGCCGACCTGCAGTTGCACCCGCAGCAGATCCGTCCGGAGCACTGTCCCGGCGTCGTAGGCCGCCTTCACCTGCGCGGCGTGGCTCTCCGCCGCCTCCAGGCCCAGCCGGGCGATCTCCTTCAGCTCGGTGGCGGTCCGCAGCCCGTAGTACGCCTGGGCCACGGCAAGGGCGGCTTCCTGCCGCGCCTGCTCCCGCTGGGCCTCCGCTGTTTCCTTTCCGGCCCGCGCCGCCTCCCGCCCGGCGGCCAGCGCCCCGCCGGTGTAGAGCGGCTGACTCAGGACGAGCCGGAGGTCGTAGTTGTCGAGTGAGCTCCCCGGTATCGGCATCCCCCCATACGTCGGCACTTCGTCCAGGCGGGTGTAACTGCCCGACAGCGAGAGTTTCGGCAGGAAGCCGGCCTCCGCCTCCGCCAGCCGCCCGGCCGCCCCGTTCAGACGGGCCTCCGCCGCGGCGACCGCCGGGCTGTGGGCCAGCGCCAGCTCGATCGCCTCAGCGAGGGTCAACAGGCGCTCGGTCGCCAGCGCCGGACTTGTCATGACGGCGATCGCGGTCAGAACCCAGGTTGCCCAAAGCCACCAGGGCACCAACTTGCGGAAACCACCGTAGTTGCGCACCGCCTTGCCCCTTTCCGCAGGAGAAAATAAGTGACGGTTGGTCGCACAACCGCCAGCATTCTCTAATCTCTGGCCTCCCCGGCCGGATTGTGTCGACTGGCCAAGTTTTACCTTTCGCCGGCGAAGCCGAGCCGGCGGGAAAGCTGGAGAGCGGCCGAGCGGACCGTGGGGATCAACTTGGCTTCCAGGTACTCGTCGTTCAAGCGGCTCGAGGGGCCGGAGACGCTGATCGCGGCGACCACGCGCCCGAAGCTGTTCCAGACCGGAGCCGCCACACAGCGGACCCCGTCCTCCATCTCTTCCAAGTCCAGCGAATAGCCGCGCCGGAGGACCTCCGCCAGCTCACGTCGGAGGTCTTCCAGGTTCACGATGGTCCGCGCCGTCCGCCGTTGCAGCGTTATCCGGTCGAGGATCCTCTCCCGCTCCGCCGGAGGCAGGGATGCCAGGATCGCCTTCCCGGCGCCGGTGCAGTACAGCGGCGCCCGGCCGCCGATCTTGGCAATCATCTTCACCTGACGGCTCGACTCAACCTGATCCACGTACACCGCCTCCTCCTGGTCGAGCACGACCAGGTTGGCGGTCTCGTTGCAGGTCCGCACGATCTCTTCGAGGTAGGGGCGGCCGGCTTGGCGCACGTCCAGGGCAGAGAGAGCCGCCGTGCCGAGCTCGAAGATCTTGAGCCCCAGCTTGTAACGGCCGGACTCCGCCTCCTGCTGGACGAACCCCCGCCCCATCAGGGTGTGGAGCAACCGGTGGACGGTGCTTACGTTCAGACCCACCTCCCGCGCCAGGACAGAGAGCGGCATCGGCTTCTTGTGGGCCGCCAGGGTTTCGAGGATGGCCAGGGTACGATCGACCGCCTGCACATGCTTCGCCCGGTTCTCCGCGGCCGCCGCCGCACGGGTCACGCTTCTTCCTCCTCCACTACTCCACCTGCTAGAAGCTGTCGCAACTCCTCCGCTCCGGCAGCCGGGGGGTCACTCAGGCCCAGCTTCCGCCGGGTGCGAAGGTCGGGTTCGCCAAGCCGGCCTGTCTTTACGAACATGTCCACGCCGATTTTGACCCCGCCCGGGAGCTGTCGCCGCTGGATCGCCAAGTGCTTCAGAGCGGTGAAGACCTGCTCCATCCCGAACCTCTGCGGACACAGTTCCAGGCAGGTGTGGCATTCCAGGCACTGCCAGAACGAACCGTCCGCGAGGAGTTCTCCGCTCCTCCCTTGCACGAAGAGGCCAATCAGGGCATTGGGGTCAAACCCGGGCTGGGACTGGGCCACCGGACAGTCGGAAACACAGGCCCCGCACCGGTAGCAGCGCTCCGCGTCGGCCAAGTCGACCGCCTCGCCGAGAGTCCCGAGGTCCCTCCGCTTCTCCTCCCACGCTGCCAGGAACGACTCTGGGGATACTTTATGCGCGGCCAGGCCCAATTCCTCCTCCGAGAACCCCAGCGCCAGCCCGAGCAGTTCCGGGTAGGTGAAGACGGGCAGGTGGGCCTTATCCCCGCGGCGTTGCAGGATGGCCTGCTTCTGGTCGAACTGGAGGAAACACTCGGGGCAGCAGGTGGTTATGGCCTCAGCCCCCCGGTCTCGGGCGTTGAGCAGCTTCCGCTGGACCATGGCCACTGCCTCGTCGAGCTCGCCCACCTGGCCGAGCGCCCCGCCGCAACATTGCATCTTGGTGTCGTACTTCACGCTCTGCGCTCCTAGAGCCTCCACCAGCGCGTCGTACTTGGTCGGCTGGAGCGGGTCGTCGAACTGCAGGGCGTGACTGGGCCGGAGCAGGTGGCAGCCGGGATGGACGGCGACCGCCATCCCCCGCAGGGGGCGCACCACTACCTTGGCGATGCGCTCAGGTCCGACCTCGTGGTAGAACACCTCAATCAGGTGTTTGACCTCAAACCGCCCGTCCAGGGATAATCCGACTCGGGCCAGCGCCTCGTTGGCCTCGCTCCTCCGGTTCGGGTCGCCCCGGACTATCCCTAGGACCGTCTTGAGCGTGGCGTAGCACCCGTTGCACGTAGTGAGAATTCCGAGCCCCGCCCGCTCGGCCACGGCAAGATTCCGGGCCGCCGTCAAGAACCAGGCGCGCTCGTCGAGGTTGCCGATGAGGTTCCGCTCCGGGCAGCAGGTGAAACCGTCCAGATCCCTCGCCGCCACCCCGAGCCGGCCGAGAACGAGGCGGGCGGACTTCTCGAGGTGGGGGAGGCGGGCCGGGATCTGACAACCCCAGAAGAAGGCGTAGGCCGCTCGCTCCATCTTCTTCATCCCCCCGGTCAGTAGGCGTAGAGGTTGCCGTAAGGACGATGGCTGGTCGGCGTGAGGCGTTGGAAGGGCTGGCGGCGCAACTCTTCCGCCTCCAGCCCGAAGGTCGTCGCGAAATCGTCCAGCAGAGGGAAGAGCACGGGCTGGTCCTCCTCCCCGGCCGGAGCCGCCAGGACCTCCCGTCCCAGACGGTCCGGGCTGACGGAGCCGCCGCGGAGGTAGATAGCGCCGCCGTGCATCCCGGTTCCGGTCCAACGGCCGACCGGCTCCTTCTCCTCCTTCCACAGGTTGAGCACCACGAGCACCCCGCCGGCCATGTACTCCCCGAGGAAGTCGCCGGCCGACCCGCCCACCACGATCGTGGGGACTTGCCGCTTGAAGGACTTCATGTGGATCCCGACCCGGTAGCCGACGTCGCCCCGCACCAGGATCCGGCCGCCTCGCATCCCGTACCCGAGCACATCCCCGGCCGACCCGTGGATCACCACCCGCCCGCTGTTCATCGTGTTGCCGACTCCGTCCTGGGCGTTTCCCCAGATTTCAAGGGTCGGCCCATCCATGAATGCCGCCAGGTCGTTCCCGGCCACGCCGTGGATCGACAGCTTCACCGGTTGGGTCAGCCCGACGCCGAGGTAGCGTTGCCCGTTCACCTGCGAGAGGACCAGCTCCCGCTCACCCCCGGCCACCGCCGCCCGGACTTTGGCGTTGAGTTCCCGGTAATCCATTTGCTGAGCGCAAATCTCCGTCGTCATGCTTCACCACCCCTACCGGCCGGCCGGCTTGACGCCAAGGATATCCAGCGTGGTCTGGTCGAGCCCCACCGCCCGGAGCCGCTCCCGGCTCCCCCGGAGGCTCTCGATGGCGTTCAAGCCCAGGGCTCCGAGAATCTCCTTCAGCTCCAGCGACCAGGCCCTAACCAGGTTGACCAGTCGCTCAGCCGCCACGTCCGGCTCCAGGCGCCGGACCAGCTCCGACCGCTGGGTGGCGATGCCCCAGGAACAGTTGCCGGTGTAGCACTTCTGGCAGAGGTGGCACCCCATGGCCACGAGGGCCGCCGTCCCGATGGCGCAGACGTCCGCCCCGAGGGCGACGGCCTTCGCCACGTCAGCGGAGGAGCGGATTCCCCCGGCCACCACCAGCGAGGCCCGGTTGCGGATGCCCTCCCGGCGGAGTCGGTCGTCGACCGCCGCCACCGCCAGCTCGATGGGAAGACCGACGTGGTCCCGGATGACGGTCGGAGCCGCGCCGGTCCCGCCCCGGAACCCGTCCAGGAAGATGAAGTCGGCCCCCGCCCGGACGATGCCCGAGGCGATGGCCGCCACGTTGTGCACCGCGGCGATCTTCACCCCTACTGGCTTCTCGTAGCGGGTGGCCTCCTTCAGGGCACCGATGAGCTGGGCCAGATCTTCGATGGAGTAGATGTCGTGATGGGGGGCGGGCGAGAGGCAATCCGTCCCGACCGGGACCATGCGGGTCTCAGAGATCTCGTGCGGGACCTTCTCGCCGGGCAGATGCCCGCCGATGCCCGGCTTCGCTCCCTGGCCGATCTTGATTTCCACCGCCGCACCCTGCTGGAGGTACTCCGGGCTAACGCCGAAACGGCCGGAGGCGACCTGGATCACCACGTGACGGCTGTAGGGATAGAGGTCCTTATGCAGGCCGCCCTCCCCGGTGTTCATGGTGATCCCGCACTTTTCCGCCGCCATCGCCAGTGCTTTCTGGGCATTCAGGCTGATGGAGCCGAAGGACATGGCGGAGAAAACCAGAGGAGTCTCAAGCTGAACCTGCGGGGCGAGCTCCACGGTCAGCCGGGGCTTTCCGTCAGGCCCGGCGCCGAACTCGAGGCGCTCCGGCTTGGAACCAAGGTAGGTCCGGAGTTCCATCGGCTCCCGCAGCGGGTCGATGGAGGGGTTCGTCACCTGACAGGCGTCGAGCAAGAGGTGGTCAAAGTAACTCGGGTAAGGCTTGTCGTTCCCCATGGCCGAAAGCAGCATCCCGCCCGACTCAGCCTGCCGCCAGATGGCCTTCCGGTGCTCCTCCGACCAGTGGGCGTTGTATCGCAGGGCAGTCGGGTTCCGCTCGATGGTGATGGCCCCTTCCGGGCAAAAGGTGGCGCAGCGGTGACAGCCGACGCACTTGGCGTGATCGGCCACCACCCGCTCCAGAAACTGCAGGGCGCCGAAGCCACAGGACATGACGCACCGTTTGCACCGGCGACACCTCTGGTGGTCGACCCGGTGGAGGAATTCGGGGAGGACCAGGCTGGTCACGCCACTTCCGCCTCCGCTTCCGCCCCCAGCGGCATCATCGCCGCCACGACCGGCTCTCCGCCCCGGGCGTACCACAGGCGGTCGACTGAGGGGCAGATCTCCCGGATCGCCGCCTCCTCGCTCGCCATGTACACCGTCTCGCCGCGCTCCGCCACCACCATCGGCCGGAGCTTGATCCGGTCGTTCAACCCGATCATTCCGGACCGGTTGGCCACGATGATGCTGAAGGGCCCGTTGAGCAGCCCTGAGCCGTAGACCATCCGGACCGCCCGGGCGATCGTCGCCTCCTCCGGAGGCAGTCGGTCGATCTCCGACCAGAAGGGGGCGGCCAGGGCGAGGCAGGTGGCGCTGAGCGGGAGCCCGTGGCGGCGCTGGAAGAGGTCGAAGAGGTAGGCGATGACCTCCGTGTCGGTGCCCAGCCGGCAGAGGTAGCCGTGTCCTTCCAAGTAGCGCTTGTTTATTCCGTAAGATGAAATCTCCCCGTTGTGGACCACCGACCAGTCGAGCAAGGCAAAGGGATGGGCCCCGCCCCACCAGCCGGGCGTGTTGGTCGGGAAGCGCCCGTGAGCCGTCCAGAGGTAGCCTTGGTACTCCTCGAGGCGGTAGAACCGCCCGATCTCCTCCGGGTAGCCGACCCCCTTGAAGACGCCCATGTTCTTGCCGCTGGAAGCGACGTACGCGCCGTCGAAATGGGCGTTGATCTCCATCACCGCCGCCACGACGAAGTCCTCTTCAGTCAGGAAGGTGTTCCCCACCGTCAGCGACTCGGGCCGGACTTCGAGGAAGTACCGCCAGAGCAGGGGCTGGTCGGTGATGGAGGCCACCGACCGGGTGGGAATCGGTTCCGCGCCCTGCACCACGAAACTGCGGCGCAGAAACTCCTCGACCCGGTCCCGGGCCGCCTCTGATTCGAACATCAGATGGAAGGCGTAGCAGGCCGCATACTCCGGGTAGCACCCGTAGACGGCGAAACCCCCGCCCAAGCCGTTCGACCGCTCGTGCATTGCGGCAATGGAGCGGAGGATCGCCTCACCGCTCTCCTTTCGCCCGCACCGGTTAATGAACCCGCTGATGGCACATCCCGAAGGGATCCGCTCGTCTTTCTTCCACATCGCTACCCCCTCCTCGCTGCTCGAGTGAAAATGCAGCGTGCTCCGGACAGACCTCCCGGAGCACGCCAGCCACATGTGCTTCTCCCTACGCTCCTGCTCCCCGGGGCAGTTTTCACTAAGTGAAAGGATGTTTCGTATGTTGCCCTACCCTATTCCGCTCGCGGGCAACTATTCCTGCCCCGGCCGTTATGAATACAATATTCTTGTCGGGAAACCGATCACTTGCCCCCGCTCACGAGGGGTTTCGCGGACCGCGCCAGATGCCAGGAGAGCGTGGCCAACCCGACTGCCAAGTCCTCGTTCCGGACAATGACTCCAGGGGGGACCCGCAGGGTCACGGGGGCGAAATTCCACAGGCCGCGGACTCCCGCCGCGATCAAACCGTTGGCCACGGCCTGCGCCGCGTGGGCCGGAACGGTGATGATGCCGAGCTGGATAGTGGAAGCCGAGACAATCTCCACCAACCGGTCGATGTGGTAGATCTCGTGCTCTCCCACGCGCTGGCCCACCCGGGCCGGATCAATGTCGAACAAGGCGGTGATGCGCAGCCCGAAGTGAGTGAAACCGGGATAGTTGTGGATGGCCGTTCCGAGACGCCCTACCCCGACCAGGGCGGCGTGCGTCTGGCGTTTCAGTCCGAGCACTGCCTCGAGGGCTACGAGGAGCTCCCCTACCTGGTAGCCGATTCCGGGCCGACCGCACTGCGAGATGTAGGTCAAGTCCTTCCGGACCTGGGCGGCGTCAACCCCCGCTCGCCTTCCCAACTCCTCGGAGGAGATGACCTCCTTCCGCCCTTCCCGGCAGGCCTCGAGGATGCGATAGTAAAGGAAAAGCCGTTCCAAGCTGGGTTTGGGAATTGTCGGTGCCTGGTTCACGCCCAACCCTCCTCATTGCCGCCCATTTTCGAGATGCGAAAGCCCTATTCCTGCTTGCTGCCGAGCAGGCCTTGACGGGTCGTGCCCAGAAAGATATGCTGCTGGATAAACGACCGGAAAGGAAGGGACCTCTTGCGCCGCCGCCCTCCGCTCCTCAGCCCGGAAGCCGAAGGAACTCTTCTCGTGCTCGTTTCCGCCGCCGGCTTCGCCACTTTAGCCATCCTCGCCAAGGTGGCCTACGCGACGGGAGTTGCGCCGCTGGTCGCACTGAACTGGCGCTTCATCCTGGCGACCCTGCTCATTGCGGCCTACGTTCGCCTCAACCGGCTGCCCTGGCGCGTCCCCCCGCGGGAGGCGGTCATCCTCCTCCTCCTCGGCGGGGTGGGGTATGCCGCTCAATCCAGCCTCTTCTTCTCGGCCCTGCGCTTCATTCCGGCCTCAGCCACGTCGATGCTGCTCTACACCTATCCGGCCTTCGTGTCCCTGCTCTCCTACCTTTTGTGGGGCAACCCGTTGGGGCGCCGTCACCTGTTGGCTCTGCTGCTCACCGGAGCGGGGACGTTTCTCTTGCTGTGGAGCCCGCAGCTTCACCTCAACCCGGCCGGAACTTCCCTGGGTCTCGGGGCAGCTCTCGTCTACTCAGTCTACCTCCTGGCCAACCAGCGGCTGACCCCCGGGGTGAATCCGGCCGTCGCTTCCTGGTACATCATTGGCGGGGCAGCGGTGACCTTCACTGCGATCAATGCTTTCACCGGCGCGTTCACCGCCGCCTTCCGCCCGCAGGGCTGGCTCGCCCTCACCCTGATGGCCCTCTTCTCCACCGCCCTCGCCATCGGAACCCTTCTGGCAGGGATCCGCCGGCTCGGGGCGGCCCGGGCCAGCGTGCTATCCACTTTCGAGCCGCTGATCACGGTCCTCCTGGCCCTGCTCTTCCTGGGCGAACGGCTCAGCGCAGTCCAGGCGGTCGGGGGGGTATTCATTGCTTCGGGGATGTTTCTGCTTCACCTGCCGCTGCCGCTCCGGCGCCCGGCTGCGGCCGTCCGGCCGGACGCCCGCGGCTGACCAGGACCGCCCCCACCGGTAGAAGCACCGCGGCCGGCAGCAGGAAGGCCAGCTGGATCAGGGCTCCAAGTTGTAGGAAACCAACCGGGAAGTGAGGCAGGAAACGCTCCACCCGGAAGCCGTTGACGACAAACCCCACCGCCACGACCCAGAGCAGCGCGAGGTACGGGCCGGCCGCGAAGGCCAGCCCGTCCCAGGCCGCCTCGGCCGAGCGGCGCCGCCGGGCGGCGGCCAGAAACGGCACTGTCAGCACCGCCAGGGCTAGATACTCCGGCCAACCGAAGAGGCGCAGAAAGTCCGCCACCTCCGTCCCGGGCAGGGCGCTCAACGACCATGGATACCCGAGGAGAAAGCCGTAAGCCAGGGCGTCCAGGGCGAGGAAGAGAAGGCCCACGGCGATGGCGGCGCCCAGACGTCTTCGGGAAGCGACCACCCTTAAGAGGAGCGGAAGGACTGCGGCCAGCGCCAGGCCCCCTGGAACCCGGCCCAGGCGGGAGAGGAGCAGACGCCACGAACGCCGCCGGTCAAGGTCACGGAACAGCGCCCGGCGCGCCTCTTCGCTGCGGGCCGCCGCCTCTCCGAACCGCCCGGCCGCGTACAAGGTCTCCGCCTCACCGGCCGCGGCGGCGGCTGTCGCAACCACCCGGTCGATTTCTCCGGCCGGCTTCCCCTCGAGCGCGCCCAGGAAACTCTTGGCGAACTCGACGCTTTCGGCGAGCTGCGCAATCCCCCACGCCGCCCGGGCAGTCTCGTCCACCGCCAGCCCGTCCCAGCGGGGACGGCCCCTGGCCTCCAAAGGCGCCGCGACCCCCAAAAGGGCGGCGGCGGTCGGGACGGTATCCACCACTTCGCCGGGCTCAAGCCGCCCGGGCCGTATCCCGCGGCCCACCATCACGAGGGGCACAGTCAGGACTTCGGGTTCCCCCCCGCCATGCCCGCCGCCCCGCGTGTCTCGACTTAAGTGCCCGTGGTCGGCGGTCACGATCAGGGCATCGGTGCGGAAGTCCAGCGCCTGGGCGATTCGCCGGAGCCGGTCGTCGGCGTCGCGGGCCGCCTTCAGGTAGGCCTCGCTCGCCGCCCCGCCGGACTGGTGAGCTGCGCTGTCGACCGCGCAGAGGTGGACCAGCGTGAAGGCCGCCTGGTCCGTGGCGAGGCTGCGCAGCGCGTCCTCGGTCACCCGGGCGTCGAAGGTGGGGCTGTGGGTCTCCGCATCGGGGTAGAGGTAGGGGTAGTCGATCTGGCCGTCGGCCAGTTCACCCCACCACTCGTCCCCGATGACCGCCGAGCGCAGCCCCGCCGCCTTAAGACGGCGGAGGAGATGATCGGTGGCCACCGGCCCGGAGTGGGCATTCAGCGTCACGCCGCTGACCTCGGCCCAGGTACCGGTTAAGAGGACGGCATACCCCGGCTTGGAGAAGGAAGGCTCCCGGGTCCGCAGCTCCGTCCAGGCCCCCTGGCGGCGCAGTGAGGACAGGAACGGCATTTGATGCGAGGTGTCGTTCCGCAAGCCGTCTATGACGACCAGCACCACGCGGCCGGCCAGGGGGGACAGCCCCGGACGGGTGGCGGACGGAGCCGGTTCGCTCCGGGCGCCGTATGGGCTCCGGTACGTCTCGAGGGACTCCTGCGTCTTCCGGGCTACCTGCAAGGCGCCCGCCGAGACCCCGAGAAGTGCAGCCATCAGCGCAAACCACCCGACCACCTTGCGGGACATGGCGCTTTCCCTCCCAACCGGGCCGGCCTTCCCGCCTCGCGCGGCACAGAAGGATATTGCGGAGGCCGGACCGAAGAATATGCGGCATGATGACCTCGAGCACTCGTTGGACTCTCTCCCCCATCCGCGCCGTGGCGGCCGTGGCCCTGCTGGCGGCAGTCATCGGCACTCTGGCCTTCGTGGCCGTCCCCCTGCCCTTCAGCCCGGTCCCCCTGTCGGGGCAGAGCTTTGGCGTGATGTTGGCCGGGGCGCTTTTGGGACCGTATCTCGGCCCCCTGGCTGTGCTGGTCTATCTCCTGCTCGGCCTGGCCGGCCTGCCGGTCTTCGCTGGCGGCCGCGCCGGTCCGGGGGTGCTGGTTGGACCCACCGGCGGCTACCTTTGGGGTTTCGCCGCCGGGGCCTGGGTCATCGGCCTGGTATCCAGCGTGCGGAAAAACCAACCCGCCTGGCAAACGCTTCTCGGCATCGCCCTGGGCGGGATCCTCGTCGTCTACGCGCTGGGTGTGGCCCAACTGGCTCTGGTGAGCGGCTTGCCGCTCGGGAAGGCGTTGGCCGTGGGCGTCTTGCCTTTTCTCCCCGGCGACCTGGTGAAGGCCGTAGCTGCCGCGGCGGTGGTCCGGCGCCCCGCCGTCCGCCGGGTGATGCTCGACTACTTCGCCGGCCGCCCTACTCCGCCGCCGGAAGACTGATCTCCCGCAAGAGACGGCGCACTGTTTCGGGTATCTCCCCCTGTCCGCCCCCCATATGCCTGGCCAGGAACGAGTTTTCCACCATCACCTGGACCGAGCGGAGCAGGTACTTTCGCTTGAAGGGGTCGGCCTCCTCCCGGATCCGTCCTACCTTTTCCAGGTAGAACTTCCGGTAGCAGTCGAGCACCGCCTGCCTGATCTCCGCCTCGCTCATCGCCGCCGGTTTGACCACCGGCTCCACGAAATTGTACTTGGAGTAGTCCCGCGTGATGATGTACGGCTCAAGCTCCTGGTAGAGGTCGGCGTAAGGCCACGGGGCAAGGTGGAGGAAGTGCGGAAAGTCCGGGTCGTAGTAACGGGCAAGCTCCAGCGTGTGGGCGATCGACGCCGGGGTGTCTTCCGGCAGGCCCAGCACGAACGAGCATTCGGAGACCATGCCGTGGCGGTTGATCAACTCGATGGCTTCCAGCGACTGACGGCAGGAGAGCTCCTTCTTGAACCGGTCCAGCGTCTCCTGGTTGGTCGCTTCGACGCCGACGTAGATGTGCAGCACCCCTGCCTGCCGGTACTTGGTCAGGATGTCCCGGTCCCGGAGGATGTCCTCGACCCGGGTCTCCATGAGCAGGGTGAGCTTCACGCCGGAGGCGATGATCAGGTCGAGCAGCCGCTCCCAGCGTTCCCGTTCCTTCGTCGGATACTCGTCGGAGAACATGACCACGTCCACCCCGTACTCCCGGTTGAGGTGGAGAAGCTCCTCCACCACCCGTTCCGGGCGCCGCCCGCGGAAGCAGCGTTCCCAGAACTTCTGCTGAGAGCAGAAGGAGCAGTCGTGGCTACAGCCGCGGGAGGTGTCCAGGATGGCCAGGCGCGACCCGGCGAGAGGATAGAAAGTGTAATCCTCCCACTCCACCAGGTCCCAGGCGGGGAGAAGCGCATCCAGGTCCTCCACCAGGGGGCGGGGCGGGGTGACCACGAGGCCGTCCCGGCCCCGGAAGGCGAGCCCCTTGACCCCACGCAGCTGCTCCTCGCTCCCGTCCGCTGCGAGGCACCGGAGAAGCTCCGGCAGGGTCAGCTCGCCCTCGCCCCGGACCACAAAGTCGACCTCCGGGCTCTGCCGCAGGATTTCCTCATACATGAAGTGCGCATGGACGCCGCCGAGGACGGTCACGATCGCCGGATCCAGCGCCTTGGCGGTCCGCAGGACGTCGAGCGCGGCGTAGATCGAGGAAGTGTAGGCGGTGCTGCAGACGACGCCCGGCCGCTCCATCCGGATCCGTTCCCCGATAGCTACCAGGTCATCCCCCTTGGTCATGGCGTCGTAGATCACCGGAACGAATCCGGCTTGCCGCAGATGTCCCGCCAGGTATACGAAGCCCAGGTGGGGCCAGCGCCCGGCGGATTCCAGCACCCCCGCGTGGTAAGGCGGCGTGATCAAGAGCACCTTGGACCCGTCGTTCACTGTCGTCCTCCTTTACGCCAGCGCCAGCTGGTACAGGTACGCCGTGCCGAGGGCGAACGCCGCTCCCAGCAGGGCATGCTTGATGAGCAGCAACCGGCGTTTCAGCCGGGGGTCGGCGTCCCCGCCGTCTCGATACACCGCCGCCCGGACCACCCCGGTGAACAGGATGAAGGCCAGGGCCACCACCGCCCACCGGAAGAGGAGGACCAGCACCGGCCGGCCAGGAGCCAGGAGACCTGCGGCGACCAACGTCCGGCGCAGGGCCGACGCGGCAATCACCAGAGCAAGCCAGAAGCCGGTGGCCAGGTCATGGACGAAGTTGTTGACGATGCGCAGCCCCGCCGGCATTCAGTCCTTCTTCCCTTCGCCGGCCTCATCCCCCGGCCGTCGGGGTCGCATGGGGAAGGGGTGGTGAATCTTTTCCCCCGCCCTGATCTTGCGGGCCACCATGTCCACGATGAAGCGGGGCGCGCCGGCCGCCAGCATCCGCTCGGCCACCTCCTGGCAGTGGCTGGCCAGCATCTGGTCGGCGGTGGAGGCGCAGCTTCCAGGCAAGGCGCCCGCCATCGCCGCCATCGCCTGCTCGTGGCCGGCGGGCAGCTCGGACGGCGCGCCTTTGGCCCTTCCTATGATCTCGAACCCGTCCTCCACCTCGTAGCCCACGTTGTCCGTCAGGACGGCGATCACTCCCGCCCGGTTGGTCAGGTCGTAGTGGCAGAGCCACCCTCGTTCCCCGCGCGGCACCCGGGCGCCGGTCTCGGGGTCCACGGCGATAGTCCGCGCCCACGGCAGGTTGGGCTTGTACCGCACCGGGGCCGGCCGCCCCGCTGCCTTGGCCCGCAGGACGTTATCCAGGTAATTCTGCCCGCACTCGGTCATCCCGAGGGTGTTCACACAGTACTCCGGCGGCACTTGCAGGTACTCCCAGCACTTGGCCAGGTACTCCTCGCGGCTGCACTCCCCGAAGGTGCCCATGTACCCGCCCCCGTCGGCGATCCGGCTCCCCGCGGGCAGGCGGAAGCGGAGGTTCTGCTGAGCCAGTTGGTTGAAGAAGAAGATGAAGCCCGAAGTGGCCCCGACCAGCGCCACCGGCCGGCCGTGCTCCTCCGCCAGAAACAGCGCCCGGTAAAGCGTCCGGCTGTCCAGCCCCTCCGGCCCGATGAGATAGCAGCTCTCCTCCGTCCCGAACGAGTCCTTCATCACGGTCAGACCGATCGCCATCCCCATGAACGGCGCGATCTCCGGCGAGGGGACGAAGAGCAGGATCGGCATCCGGTCCACGTCGGGGAAGAGATAGGCCTTGGTCGCCGCCCGGTTGGCGGCGAAGACCAGCTCGGTGCAGCGCTCGTCCCGGTAGATCCGGCTGCGGCGGTGGGGATCGGTGGTCCCGGAAGACTGTTGGTGGAGGACGGCTCGCTCCAGCGGAATCGAGCTGACCACCTGTTCCTTGAAGTAGCGTACCGGGAGCGGCGGGATCTCGGTCCAGTCTTTCACATGGTGGGAGGTTATCCCCCGCTCCGCACAGAACTTCCGGTACACCGGATTGTTGTGGTACTGGAAGGTGAACTCGCGGCGGGCCAGGTCCGCAAAGCGTTCCTCGTCCCGGGCGTCTACACCCTCGGTGATCAGGGCCATGATCTCGGCGTCCAGGGTCTTGACAAACTCGGAATCCAAATCGTATCCGGACACGCCGCCTCACCTGCCTCAACCTTTGTCTCTTTTCTCCATCTCCTCCTCCATTCCTCTCGCCGCCCTCTCCTGGCAGGGATCGCATAAGAACGAGAGGCGTTGGTAAAATGGTGACTGAAGGGAATCAGGCTGCAGAGAGGAGAGCTTGCCCATGACCAAGGACGTCATCGACGCCATCCGGGAACGCCGGAGCGTCCGCCGTTTCCAGAGCCGCCCCGTTCCGGACGCCACTGTCGGCCGGCTGCTGGAGTGCGCGGTGCTGGCCCCCTCCGCCGGGAACGTTCAAGCCTGGCACTTCTACGTCGTAAAAGACGACGAGCGCCGCCAGGCGCTAGCTGCGGCAGCCCACCACCAGCTCTTCCTCGCTCACGCGCCGGTGGTGATCGTGGTCTGCGCCAATCTGCCGCGGATCGCCAATCGCTACGGGGACCGGGGGACCAGCCTGTACGTCCTCCAGGACACCGCCGCGGCCGTGCAGAACATCCTCCTGGCGGCGACCGCTTTCGGGTTGGCGACCTGCTGGATCGGCTCTTTTGACGAGGAAGCGGTGGCGAAGGTTGTGGGGGCCGAGAGGGGGATCCTGCGCCCGGTGGCGGTGATCCCGGTGGGTTACCCGGCGGAGGAGCCGGCTCAGCGCCCCAGAAGACCGCTGGATGAGGTGGTGACGGTGCTCGCCTGAATCGGCCCGGGTTCCCCTGCGGCCGCGGCGGCCACCTGGTTGCGCCCCTGGGCCTTGGCGCGATACAGCGCCGCGTCCGCCCGGGCGATGAGCTCTTGCGGGGTGGCGGCGTCATGAGGGAAGGAGGCCACCCCGACGGAGACAGTGACCCGCCCAAGGTCCTGGCCGTCTTCCCCGCTGAAGGAGCAGGCGGCTACGGCGATGCGGATCCGCTCGGCCACGAGCATCGCCTTAAGGCGGGGCGTCTCCGGCAGCAGCACGCAGATCTCCTCCCCCCCATAGCGGAAAACCTGGTCCACCGTCCGAACGTTCTGGGTGACCACGTCCGCCACCCGGCGCAGCACCCGGTCGCCTTGCAGGTGGCCGTAGGTGTCGTTGTACCGCTTGAAGTGGTCGATGTCGAGCATGAGGAAGGATAGTTCCCGCCGGTAGCGCTCGGCCCGCCGGAGCTCTTCGGCTAGGCGTAGTTGAAGCCGCCGGACGTTGTACAGGCCGGTCAGGGCGTCGCGCACCGACTGCTCTTCGGCTTCCTCGTGGAGCCGGGCGTTCTCGATCGCCATGGCCGCATGAGCCGCCAGCGTGCGGAGGAAGGCGCGGTCCTCCTCGGAAAAGCCGTAGAGTCCCTCTCTCAGGCAGGTGAGGGCGCCGATGCAGTTCGCCCTCGGCACCAGCGGCACAGTCAGAAACGCCCGGGTCTCCACGTGCCCCATCACGGTTTCACCCAGGTTGATCGCCCGCTCAGCCAGGTCGGCCGCGGAACGGAGCGCCTCTTCAGCGCCCCAGGTCGCCGCAAGGGAGATCCGGTCGCCCCGCCGGAGGTGAAGGGCGCCGGCGGTGGCGTTGAGGAACAAGGTGGCTTCCTCCAGCACTGAGGTGAGGACCGCCTCGAGCTTGAGGGATTCGGTCAGCCGCCGGGAGATTCTGAGCAAGGCCGCCGTCTGGTCGGCCTTGAGCCGGATCTGGTGGGAAGCCTGGAGACAACGGTCCCGCTCCGCGGCGAGCAGGGTTTTGTCGAGCACCACCGCCAGGATGTCGCCCAGGACCCGGAACTCGCCGCCGCCGATCAGGGACAGGTCGCTGCCGGCCGGGGCGAAGAGGATCACCACGCCGAGAAGCCGGTCGACCAGGGCGAGCGGGATGGTCGCCGTGGCGGCCAGCCGGCGGGCGGACAGTTCGTCTCCGCCGCAGAGGGCCACCAGGTCGAGGTGGGCGGCCACGGCCGGGGTCAGCTTCTGCCGGTTGAGTTCGCGAAGGAGACACAGCGGCAACCCGTGTGAGGCCACCAGGCGGAGTTCCCCCCGGGACTCGTCGTGGAGGAAGACGGCGCCGGAGCCTACCCCGGCGGCGCGCAAAAGGTGGAGGAGGCCGCGGCGGGCCACAGACTCCACGCTTTGCTCCGAGGCCAGCTCACGGGTCAAGCCGGAAATCAGCTCAAGCTCAACCATCCCCATCCCTTTCCTCAGAAGACAGAAGATAGTTCCACCATCCCCACCATATTCCTTCACCATTCTCACACTTCTCTCATACTTTTTCCGCCACTTCCCACAAGGTCCCAACCCCTCTAACAGCCAATTTGCCGTCTCGGCAGTATCATGGGGTCTGGAACAGGCGAGAGGTGCAGGCTGAGAGATGAAGGTGAGGGGTACGCCGCGGCTTGCCGGGGTGACCGCGGCCCTGGTTTGCGGGGCGATTCTGGGCATCTGGCGGATGGCATGGGTGGCCGGGCCGCCGGCTCCCGCCTCGCCGGAGGTCGCGGCGGTGCCGGCGCGGGGCCGGGCACGGACCGCCGGGCCTCTCCTGACTCCGGTGGGACCGCTGCTCGATCCGTCCCGCCCCGAACGAGCCGGGAGGGTCTCCCCCCCTGAGCCCGCCCCCCTCTTCGGTCCGTACCGGCCCGGCCTCGTTCCTCCACCGTATACCGGGCCGAACCCCCCCCGGCCGGACAGGGTTCGGGGGATATACGTGACGGGGTGGACCGCCGGGCTGCCCCAGAGGTTCGCCTCGCTCGTCCGGCTGGTGGACGAGACCGCCCTGAACACCATGGTGATCGATGTCAAGGACGACACCGGGACGCTGACCTACCGCGTGCCCCTGCCGCCGGGGATGGGCCCGGGAGACCAGACGGTCAAAGTGGCCGACATCGACCGCCTGCTGGCCACCCTCCGGGAACACGGGATCTACCCGATCGCCCGCCTGGTGGTCTTCAAGGACCAGGTATTGCCGAAAGTCCGCCCGGAACTGGCCGTCCTCCGCCCGGACGGCAGCCTCTTCCGCGACCGGGCCGGCTTCCTCTGGGCCAACCCCTACGACCGCCAGGTCTGGGAGTATAACCTGGCCGTGGCCAAAGACGCCGCCTCGCGGGGTTTCGCGGAGATCCAGTTCGATTATGTGCGCTTCCCTGACCTCCCCAAGTCCGTGCCCCTGGTCTTTCCGGGGCAGGACGACCGGACCAAGGCTGAGGTCATCCGCGACTTCCTGGCCTACGCCCGGCGCGAACTTTTCCCCTACGACGTCAGAGTCTCGGCCGACATCTTCGGCCTGGTCTCGACAGTCAAGGACGACCTGGGGATCGGCCAGCACCTGGAGGCGGTGGCTTCGGTAGTCGACTGGATCAGCCCGATGGCCTATCCATCCCACTATGCCCGGGGGGAGTTCGGCCTCCGCGATCCGGACGCCGACCCCTACACCACCGTGTATTTGAGCCTGCGGGACGCCGTGCGCCGGCTCAAGGCCGCTCAACTGGCGACTCAGGTCGTCCCCTGGCTTCAAGACTTTTCCCTGCGGCACATCTACGGTGAGGAGGAAGTCCTGGCGCAAGTCAAGGCCGCCGCCGACCTGGGGATCCACGACTGGTACCTCTGGAACCCCACCAACCGGTACACTGAAGGCGCCTTGCGCCGCCTGGGACTGGACTCAAGCCGCTGGCTCTCCGACCCCCCGGCCTCTGCCAGCGTCAAGCCTTCGACCGTCGCTCCAGCGTCCACCGGCAGCTTGCCTCCCAACGAGGCGGGGCAGGTCATGATCCTCATGTACCACCGCTTCTCCCCCCGGGCAGCCGAGTGGAACCGGACGCCGGACGAATTTCGGCAGGACCTGGAGACGCTCTACCGCCAGGGTTACCGGCTCCTGTCGCTGAGGGCCTTGCTCGACGGCCGCATCACCACTCCTCGCGGGTACACGCCGGTCGTCCTCACCTTCGACGACGGCTGGCAGTCGCAGTTCAACTACCGGACCGAGGGCGGACGGGCCGTTCTCGACCCCGATTGCGCCGTGGGCATCCTCGAAGAGTTCGTCCGTCGCCACCCGGACATGGGCCGGGCCGGCACCTTCTACCTCAACGCCAACCCGTTCGGCCAACCGGCGCTGGCCAAGCAGAAACTGGCCTATCTCGCCGCCCACGGCTATGAACTGGGCAATCACACCTTGAACCACCTCAACCTGCGCCGCGCCGCGCCGGAAGCCGGAACCCGAGAGTTGGCCCAGTTGGCTTTGCTCGTCTCCTCGCTTCTCCCCGGCTACGAGATGGATACCATGGCGCTGCCCTTCGGCGCCCTCCCCCACGACCCGCGGGTGGCCCGGCAGGGGTGGGACGGCCGCGCCTCATACCGTCACCGGGCGGTGCTCCTGGTGGGAGCCAACCCCGCCCCGTCCCCCTATTCCTCTGACTTCGACCCCTTCAACCTGCCGCGGGTGCAGGCCTCCAACCGCGAGCTCGGCCGTTGGCTGGCCTACTTCGCCGCCCATCCGGAACAGCGCTTCGTGAGCGACGGCGACCCGGCGACCGTCACCGTCCCCGCTGCCCGGGCGGGCGAAGTGGACGGCGCCCGTCTGAAGGCCCAGGGACGCCGTTTAGCGGTGGAAGGCGCCACGCCGGCGAAGCGCCAGCAGCAGGTGGATAAACATGGCGTGTGACCAGCTCAGGGGGACAATCCAGAACGGCGCTCCGGTCTCGCGGTTGACCTGCTCCGGCAGGAGATCCAGCGGGGTGCGGTGGGCTACGGCCCAATCCAGCCGTTGCCTGGCCCGTTCCACCTCGCCCTGAGCCAGCTCGTACAGACCCAGCCAGAGCGTGCAGACCATCCAGGGATTTCCCCCGCGATAGCTGTCTCCTGGATAACGATGGATCCCGCCGACCCGCGGGTTCTCGAGGACGCGGGCAATCTGCCCCGCGGTAGCCCGCATCCGCGGGTCGGAAGGGGAAAGCACGCCGAAAGGGACGGCCAGCCCTAAGAGGCTCACGTCCAGCCCCCGGTCGAGAAGTTCCGCATAGGCGGCATAAAGACCGGAGTCATGGGTCTCGCACACCTCCTCCCCGCAGGCCCGGCGGTGCAGGTACTCGCCGCGGCTGATGCGGCGGAGGAGGCCGCGCAGGAACCGGTCGTCGGGTGGATGCCAGAGTCGGGTGAGGATCGTCTCCCGCAGTCGGTCAGCCTCTTTCTGATACTCCCCGGCCTCCGTCGGCTGGTTCAGCTCCCGGGCCAGGTAGGCCGCGCCGGTGAAGGCGCCGAAGGTGGCAGCGGCGGCATAGGCCGACTCCTCCAGCCGCTCCTCCCACAGGTCGATGCTGGGGCCGGGAAGGCCGGTGCAGGGGTCCAGAGTCCGCCGGAGGAACTCCGTCGCCCGCCGCACCATCGGCCAGAGTTCTCGGAGCAGAGCGAGGTCATGAGTCAAGGCGAAGTGGTGAAAGACTCCAAAGACCACCGAGGCGGTTTCGTCACCCTGCAGCAGGCCCCAGGACGGGGCCAGGCTACCGTCGCAGTAGTAGCGCTGGTACCAACAGCCCTCCGGCTCCTGGGCCTCACGGGCCCACCGGTAGAACCCCTCCGCCTCCTCGGCATGTCCGGCCTCAGTCAGGGCGGTGGCGACCCAGACGGCGTCCCGGGGCCAGCAGTACCCGTACCCGCCGGAGCCGACGAAACCCGGGTCGGCTTCGGGAGCGGCGATGATCCCTCCGTGCTCTGAATTGGAGAGCAGCTTGATGGTGATGAGCGACCGGCGGAAGAGACGGTCCAGCGTCTCGTTGTGCGACGGGGCGGTCAATCCCCGGCTCAGCCACTGCTTCCAGAAGCGCGCAGTCTCACGGGCCAGCCTCTCCGCTCCGCTCCGCCGGGCCTCCTCGAGCCCCGCCAACGCCTCCGCCCGGCCGGAGGCCCAGTACCAAAAGACGTCCACCTCGGCCGCCTCGCCCGGCCCCAGTCTCCCCAGGTCGCAGGCCAGACAACCGTCGACGTCGCCCATCTCGATCCCCCGCCCGTTCAAGTGCCCGTCGAAGGCGTCCCACAGGGCCGCCCCGTCGGTCTGTTCCCGCCCGCAGGTATAGCCGGAGACCGGCCGGTCGAAGCCAAGGGCGCAGACCGTGTGCTGGCGATAGTAGACCAGCGCCCCCGCCCCGGCATGGTAATAGCAGGCGTTGAGTTGCGGAGAGCCCTCCAGGTCAAGGGCGGCATAGTGGAGGAAGACGGGGTGGACCTCCCCCTGCCCCTGGTTGACGAAGCGCAGCCGGCGCACGAGCAACGGCCGGCCCGGCACGCAGAAGTCGGTGCAGAGAAAGGCCATCCCCGCCTCACGATGAACCCCCGTGGTGCGCAGGATGGCCGTATCGCCCTGGTATTCCTGGTGGTGCTCCCAGGCGTGGCCGGAGAGCCACAGCGTCTCTTCCCGCCGCCCGGTCAAGAATAGCCCGAGCAGTGTCTTGCCAACCTGCTGGTGGCGGTCGATGTCCGGCCAGAAGAGGTGGTGAAGCTGGCCCTGGCGGTCGAAGGTCACCAGCATCCGGCTGTTGCCGGTAATGGCATCGATCAGCAGTGGCTTGTCCACGGGTTTAGCATGCCCCTCAGGGCAGCCTCTCCCCGTTGATCTCCACCTGGTAGCTAATGGCGGCCGTCTTGTTCAACATGTTGCCGACAGTGCAGTACTTGCTCAACGAGAGGTCGATGGCCCGGCGGACCTTGGCGGGATCGAGGCCCTGGCCGGTCAAGCGGTAGAGGAGGCGGACGGCCGTGAACACCTTCGGATGCTCTCCGGCCCGGTCGGCCTCGATGGTCATGGCCAGGCTCTCAAGCGGTTGCTGCATCTTCCGGAGGATGGAGACCACGTCCATTCCGGTGCATCCGCCGAGCGCGATGAGAACAAGCTCGGTCGGCCGCGGCGCCGCTCCCCCTCCCCCGACCGCCGGGGCGGCGTCCATGGAGATCCGGTGCCCCTCCCCGTTCCGGCCTACAAAGGCCATTCCCCCCGTCCACTCCACTGCAATCGGTCCCACTTTCTCCCTCCTCATCGCCGAATAATCCCGAATCCGCGGCTCCGGTAGGACCAAACCACGGTTCCCCTGACTCTGATCATTTTACCCTGCGCGGCGAAAACCACCTTCACACGGTCATGGGGATGAACAAGCAACGGCGTGGCTTGATGTAGACGGTGTTTCCCGTCCCCCCTCTCTACACCGTCTTGAGGAAGGCAATGCCGGCTTGAAGTTCCTGGGCCATCTCGGCGAGCCGTTCCACCGCGTTGGCAATCTCTTCGATGGAAGCGCTTTGCTGCTGGGCGGAGGCCGATACCTCCTCCGCTCCCGCAGCCGACTCCTGGGTTATGGCGGCGATGGACTGGACCGAATCCACGATCTCCTTGTCCCCCGCTGCCAGCGACTTGGTTTCGGCGCTGATCGCCCGGATCTTGGCGGCCACGTCGTTGATCTTCGCCAGGATCGTCTCGAAAGTCTGGCCGGTGTCTTCCACCACCTTTGAACCGAGTGCGACCTCCCTCATCCCGTTGTCCATCATGGCGGCAGTTCGGGTGATCTCATCCTGAATCTGTTGGATCAGCTCAGCGATCTGCCGGGTTGAACCACGCGCTTGCTCCGACAGCTTGCGGACTTCTTCCGAGACAACGGCAAAGCCACGGCCCCGCTCCCCCGCGTGAGCTGCTTCGATTGCCGCGTTGAGCGCCAACAGGTCGGTCTTGTCGGAAATGTCCGTGATAAACTCGATGATGTGCCCGATCTGCCGGGAGCGCTCATCGAGCACCTTGACGACGCTGGCGGTCTCTCCGACTACTTCCTTGATCAGGTTCATCTGCCGGATGTTCTGGTTGACCGCCTCTTTGCCGCTCTCCCCGGCGGTGACCACCAAGGTGGCAGCCGATGCCATTTCCTCGGCAGCGGACGCCACCTGCTGGATCGACTGCGACATGCTGGCGATGATGCTCTGAGTCTTGAGCGTCTCCTTGGCTTGTTCTTCGGCCCCGATCGCCAATTGGCGGATCGTGGTTGCCACCTGTTGCGTGGCGCACCCTACGGTCTTGGCAGAAGCCGCCAGGTTGTCCGAGTCGAGCGAAAGCTGGCTGGCGACGCTCTCAACCTTGATCGCCACCTGGCGGATCTTCCCGATCAGCGAGAAGATCACCATGCCCAGAATGAGGCTGACGAAGGAGGCGGAGAAGGCCCCGAACAGGCCGATGTTGCGGATAGTATTCAGGAACTGAGCGCTCGATCGAGCAGCCTGGCTGACCTTAATAACTTGGTTAGTCGCCCATACGTTGTAAAGGCCGAGCAGCGTTGTGTTTCCGATGGCAAGCAGGATGAGGAAGAAGATCTTCGTCCTGAGCTTGATGTTTCTCAATTGCCTCACCCCCCACATTGCTTCAAATTCGGCAGACGGTTGGGGTTTCCTGCCAATACCGCCAAGATTTTTCATCATTCCGAGCTGTTCTTGATTTTTCTGGAAATTAGTGCTTCTCTTTTAAGCGGGTAGGAGGCGGGATGAATGAGGCAGGGTGCTCAAGGCCCCCTGCCTCAACAGTCGGCGCCGATACGTCAGGGAATCTTCACATGGTGAGTGGCCCCTGCGGGGTGTTGACGATCTTCAAGATGCGCTCCTCCCGGCCGTTCCGGGCGTTGATATAGACGAAGTACGTCTCCCCGTCCTTTTCCGCCTTGTACTCCCAGGCCAGCGCCTCCTGCCCCGGAACCTCCAGGGGAATGACGGTCAGGCGGGTGCGGACGATCTTCAGGTCCGGGTTCACCTTGGCCCGGGCCTCCGCCTCGCTCAAGGTCGGGGTCAGGTCGGCCTTGGTCCGGGTACGGTGGTTGGTGAGGTACTGCAGGGCGTCGTAGCTCAGAACCTCGCCCCGGTCCAGGGCGACCGCCACCTTGACCATGTCGGGGTAGATGAGGACGTTGTCCACGACCGCGGCGAAGGGGATGGTCACCACTCCTCCCATCACCTGGGCGTAAGAGGCCTCCATGGAGGTGAAACCGAGCCGGTCGAGCAGGTCGCGGGCTGCCCGGGCCGCTTCCTCGCTGGCCAGGCGAGGCACCCCCGGCGCCCGGGTATTGGTCGCCCAAACCACGTGGCCGCCCTTTTGGCTCACGTCCACCGCCACCCGGGCCAGGTCAGGCGAGGTTGGCAACAGGTCAAAGGCGTAGGCCACGATCTTTCCCCGGGTCATCCCCTTGAACCGGGTCCGGTACCGCCCCGGATCTGGGACGACCTTCAGGGCCCGGCGGGCCGCCTCTTCCTGGCTGACCGTCGGACCGGTCAGGCCCCGGGGAGCGATCCGGTCCACATGGTCGGAGAACGGGCCGTCATACTGGAGAACGGGGTAGTCGGCCAGAGCGCGGTCGACCCGCTTGAACTCGTCGCTGACCAGTTTCTTGGTACCCTGCCGGAGGCTGGTCGCCGCTCCTTGCCGAATGACCTGCCAGTTAAAGTTCCTGCCGATGGATGCCCGCTGGATACGGTGGAGTTCCCGCCCTACCAGGAGGGCCTCCCGCCGCAGGCGGGCGAGTTTTTCCATGTCCTCCCGGTCGACCGGCCGGCCGTCTGCCCTCTTCCGGGCCAGTACGTAGGCGATGTCGCCGGTCTGGGTGAGGAACTTGGCGGTGCGCATGAACGCCCCCTGCTGGATGGGCAGGCGGGCGAGACTCTCCTTGGCCAGGTTGGCCTGGCGCCACACGTCCGTCAACTGGTTCACGTGTTGAGCGGTGGTGCCTGCTACCAGGCCCTTGGCCAGCCCTACCTCCAAACCGTCTACATAGCTCACCAACTGCATGAACGAGGCGTTATAGGTGGCGTTCAGGTGGTTGGAGAGGATCGAGGCCCGCTGCCACTGGCTGTATCCCCACCAGAGCACCGCCGCCGCCAGGATGACCAGGAAACCGGTGGCCATTTGCCATTTGCGCAAGGGAATCCTCCTCTCCTAGAGGGCGAAGACGTGGTTGCCGATCTGGCGGACGATCGGACGGGTCCAGATCCAGCCGCCGACCGGCTTGGCCGGGTTCCAGAAGAACTTGGAGCCGTAGGTCGGGTCCCAGCCGCTGACGGCGTCGATTGCCGCCCGGCGCTCGGTCCAGGTCGGGGTGCGCTGCCAAATCAGCCCGATCGCCACCGACTCGAACGCCCACGGCTCGTAGATCACACCCGGGATGGTTCCGGGGAAGTTGGGGTCGTAAGTCCGGTTCATGACCACGGCGCCCACCCCCACCATCCCTTCATACGGCTCGCCCTGGGCTTCCGCCGCAATCAGGCGGGCGATCAGGTCCACGTTGGCCGCGGCGTCCGGTTCGGCCCGGGCGTACAACAGCCACTTGACTTGGGGTACGAGGTAGCAATCGCCGATAAAACCCGCCAGGAAAACAAGCAGGACGAAGAGCAAGGCAAACCGGGCACGTCGCATCCCTCTGGCCTCCCGCAGGAAAGTGTTGAACGTCACCTGTAGTCTGTGTCATACGGGGGCAGTATAAACGCCCGGCGGTGAACGGAACCTAGCACCGGAGGTGAAGAGTTTTGCCTAAGGTCAGGTGTTCGGTGGACGACTGCTTCTACTGGGCCAAGGACAACCGGTGCGCCGCAGACGAGGTCGAAGTGCGGAACGATCGAGAGCTGCCGAACATGGAGATCGGGGAGATCGCCGGCGAACGGGGCGGTCGGCGCTCGGTGAAAACCTGCTGCAAGACCTATAAGCCCGGTAAAAACGAGCAGTAAAGGTAGGGCAGCCAAGTTCTGGCTGCCCTCCTTCCTATCCTCAGCTACTGGAAATACCGCCTCAAGAGGCCGTCCAGAGCCCGCGCATGTCGAGCCTCATCTCGGCTTGACTCGGCGTAGAAGGCGCGAACCTCCTCCAACCGCTCGTCGCCGGCGTGCTGAGCCAATTGGGCCTTGTGCCGGCATGAGGCCTGCTCTTCTTTGAGCAAGCGTGCCAGGTTGGCCAGGGTGGAGTCGTCGACCCGGGCGTTCAGCTCGGCGAAGCGGATGGCGTGTTCCAGCTCTTCCAAGCCGAGTCTCTCGAGGACGAGGCCTATTTCCGGATACCCCTCGCGCTGCGCCTGCCGGGCACAAGCCAGATAGTGGGCGGCTTCGACTGCCTCACCCTTGTAGCTGTCATCCACCGGTTGCTCCAGCGCCGTGTGGCGCGCTACCCCCAATTTGACTTCCTTGGCCAAATCGAGTTCGCTCACTGTTCCCTGCTGCACCGAGGACCCCTCCTTTCCGGCCTAGTCTTCTACCAGGGCATCCATCATTATACCTGCGTTAATCCTCAGCACACGGGCAGGCTAACTTCAGCCCATAATGAAGGGAGGGAAAAACAGATGGCCCTTGGCCAGAAGCGAAACCAGCCGCTGGTGACCGGGGCAGCGCGTGGCCTCGACAACTTCAAGTACGAGATCGCCACTGAACTTGGGATCAACCCCGAGTACAAAACCGGTTACTGGGGCAACATCTCATCCCGCGAGTGCGGTGCGGTCGGAGGGCATATGGTCCGTCGGATGATCGCTGCGGCCGAGCAGTCCCTGATCAACCAGGCTGCGGCCAACGTGTCCGCCGCCTTCCGCGCCAACCTGGGCGGGAACCTCGGTGGAACCTTCCCGCTGGAGCCGGACGCGCAGAAGGGCACCTCCACCGCTCATAACAAGGCCGAGTACTAGAATACATCTCTGGCAGGCGGGAAGTACGCCTTAACCGTTACCCCTACTGGCGAGAGGGCGCCTGCCATGAGGGTGGTCCCGAAACCGGGGCCACCCTTCTTAGCAACTCGGCGGGGAACTGGCCGCCGATCACTCCGCCGGCTCGAGATGGATGGGCGTCCCGTCTTTGACTTTTCGGAAAAGACCAGGGTCGGAGAGCAGCCTCCCGCAGACGTTGACCAGGCTGGCCGCCCGGGGCTCCGGGCCGATGCTGGCGGGGGTCCGGCCGAAAAAGATGCAGAAGGCGCTCCCTGGAGGCCAGTACCCCAGGTCCCCCACCGCCACCTCGACCCGCCCGTTCTCGCTCCCGAGCTTGACCGGAATAGGGAAGTAGATCTCCTCTCCCCAGGTGTTGGCCCGCCCGTCGATCGGCAGGGCCGCGGCGATCGCCGCCGCCGTCCTGCTCTCGTTCAGCTCGGCCAGGGCGGAGACGTCCCCGGCCGTGATCCTGATGCGCATCTCGCCGTACCTCCTTCAGGCCCTTAGACTTCCATCCGGATCTGGTACTCCGGATTGACCAGATTCGGAACGGGTTCGCCCTTCACCATGGCCAGAAGGTTTTGCGCCGCCATCACCCCGCAGCAAGTCGAGCCCGGCAGTAGGGATCTCGCGCGTGACGAACACCTTCCATTTAGCCATGACAGTTGGCCCTCCAGAGCTCCGGCGGTCTTCAGGTTTTAATTCTCCCCCTCCAACCTTCCCCGTCGGCGAGGAAGAATTTGTCGAAACTCGCGAGCCCCGGCAACCGGTTGCTCCACCCGCCATTCGGAGAGAATTAGGGGCAGGAGGGTTCTGCTCGTGCTATCTTGTGAAGTGGCGCTCTATCCTCAGGATACAGCCAAGTCCGATGAAATCATCAAGGCTGCTCTGAACGAACTGGAGGCGATGGGAGTCCCCTGCCAAGTCGGTCCGGTCAGCACCTTCTTCGCCGGGGACCCCGAAGTGGTGTGGAACGGCCTCCGCGCCCTCTACACCGCGGCCGCGGCGCAGGGACAGGAGGTCGCTATGGTGGCTACGGTCACGAACTCCGTGCCCTAGTGGGTACGCCTACTTCAAGTTCTCCGGGTTCAGCGGCTCCAGCTCCGGAAGCACAAACCGGCCGTCCCGGCGGATGAGCCGCCCGTCGAACCAGACTTCCCCCCCGCCGTAGTCCGGCCGCTGGATCAACACCAGGTCCCAGTGGACCGCCGACTTGTTGCCGTTGAACGCCTCGTCGTACGAAGAACCGGGGGTGAAGTGGATGCTGCCGGAGATCTTCTCGTCGAAGAGCGTCTCGTTCATCGGATGCAGGATATGCGGGTTAACTCCCAGGGAGAACTCCCCTACGTACCGGGCGCCCTCGTCGGTGTCGAAGATCTGATTCAGGCGGACCGGGTCGTTGGCCGTGGCCTCGACGATCCGGCCGTGGCGGAAGGTCAGGCGCACCCCATCGTACCGCACTCCCTGGTAGGTAGCCGGGGTGTTGTAGGCGATGACGCCGTTGACCGACTCCCGCACCGGGGCGGTGTACACTTCCCCGTCCGGGAGGTTGCGGTCTCCGGCGCACTTGACTGCCGGGATGCCCTTGATGGAGAAAGTCAGATCCGTGTCGCCCGGCCCCACTACGCGGACCTGGTCCGTCCGCTCCATCAAGGCGACGAGGGCGTCCATCGCCCGGGACATCCGGGAATAGTCCAGGTTGCAGACCTGGAAGTAGAACTCCTCGAAGGCGGCGGTGCTCATCCCGGCGGACTGGGCCATTGCTGGAGTCGGATAGCGCAGGACGCACCACTTGGTGTGGGGCACGCGAAGGTCGGTGTGGACAGGCCGCCAGAAGTGCGTCCGCCATAAGGCGCTCTTCTCCGGCGGCACGTCGGTTTGCTCGTTCGAGTTCTCCGGCGCCCGGACGCCGACATACGCCTGCATCTCCTTCATCCGGGCCGCCTCCCAGGTGGCCATGGCCTGCAATTGCTCTGCCGTGATGGAGAGCAGAAGCTCCCGCTCCAGTTCCGGCTGGGTCAAAGTGACGAAGGGGCGACCCCCGGCAGCGTAGGCCTGGCGCACCAGGGCCGACGCCAACTGCGTGGCAGGACCGATACACTCGATTAGAATGTTCTCTCCCGGCTGCAGGTTGACTGAGTAGCCGATGATGGCCTGGGCGAGTTGTTCCAGGCGTGGATCAATCATGACTCATCCTCCATCTCAGTGCCCCCCGTTAGTCTGGACGGGTTGGCGGAAAGCGTTGCGCAGCAGTTCTTCCAGGTCCGCGGCGGACATCTCCTGATTGCCGGCGTTATACCGCGGGAGCTGGAGCGGGTCCGTGGAGCAGGTGATGACCCCCGGGCGGGTGGTGAAAAGCAACCGGTAGCCACTCACGCGGCACAGGCGGATCAGCCAGGGGTCGCAGCGCCCGTAAGGGAAGGCGAAATATTCCGGCGTGAACCCGAGATGCTCCTGGAAGAGCTGGTTGGCCCGGGCGAAGTCGGCCAGCACCCGGTCCTCGTATTCGTCCACTGTCTCCCCCCGTTTCGGCCTGGGGAGGAAAGCGCGGGAAACGAGGGCCGGGGCGGTCTTGCCGCCCGGCAGCGGGACGAACCGGTGCTGGTCGTAGGTGTGGGGAGCCACCGTCACCAGCCCGGACTCGACCATTTCCCTGAGCTCCTTCCAGGAAAGGTGGGGCAGGCTGGGGCTGGCCGTCTCAGGCTGGGCAGTGGGCCGGACGATGATGAAGACCGTTGCCGGGATCTGAAAGGCGCGCAACTCCGGAAAGACCTTGGTGTAGAAGCTTTGGTAGCCGTCGTCGAACGTCAGGACTACCGATTGGGGGGGCAGTTCCAACTGGCCGTCCAGGAAGGCGGCCAGTTGAGGCACGCTGATCACCGGAAGGTTCAAGCGGCGCAGGGTTTCGAGGTGCTCCCGGAAGAGGGCGGGGGTTATGGTCCCGCCGTTGCTGGCGTTGGTGCTCACGTGGTGGTACATCAACACCACGACGCGGGACTCCCGCGGCTCCTGGGCCCGGACGGCAAAGGCGCACCAAGCCATGCCCGCCGGTAGAGCGAGGATCAGGGCGAGGCAGCAACTGAGCCGGGTGCGGCGAATCACCGGGCAACCTTCCTTGGGCATACCCGCTAATTCGTGCCTCTCCCCGCTAATCCTGCCAGGATGTCGCAGCAAATCCAAAGGCGAAGGGGCGGGAAAACCGCCCGGTTTTCCCGCCCCGCCCGCACCGCTTCACGGTAGCACCTCAGGACCGGAAGAACACGTGGTTGCCGATCACTGTGGTCACCGGCTGCTGGGTGACCCAGACGTTCTCGGTCCCCGCCGGGTTGTAGAACCCGTTGGCACCGCCCGAGGGATCGGCGCCGTTGAGGGCGTCCATGACCGCCTGGTAGGCTGAAGGCGTAGCCGGGTTGTTGATCGTCCCGTTTTCCACCGGGCTGTACTGGTAGTAATACCTGTCCCAAACCTGGTAGATGATCCCGTTGAGGGTGGAGGGGAAGCGGGGATCGGTCAATCGGCGCAGGACCGTCGCCGCCACCGCCACCTGGCCGGCGTACGGCTCGCCCTGGGCTTCCGCTGAGACAAGGCGGGCCAGCAGCTCATACCCCTCGCGCGTGATGACGTACTTGCTGCCCCAGACGGCGTTGTCGCCCACCGCTCCCGGCTCAAACACCTGCCCGCCAGGGGAAGGCGCCGGCCTGCCGCCGGGCAGCGCCAGCGTCTGGCCCGGGTACAGGTGGTCGGTCCAGATCCCGTTCGCCTGGCGCAGGGCGTCCACCGTCGTCCCGTACCGCCGGGCGATCAGAAAGAGCGAATCCCCCGGCTGCACGGTATAGGTCCCGCCGTTGCCAGTCCCTCCGCTGCCAGAGCCGCCGCTACCGACTGGCAGGACCAGCGTCTGGCCCGGGTACAGGTGGTCGGTCCAGATCCCGTTCGCTTGGCGCAAGGCGTCCACCGTCGTCCCGTACCGCCGGGCGATCAGAAAGAGCGAATCCCCCGGCTGTACCGTATAGGTCCCGCCGTTGCCGCTCCCCGCGCCGCCCGACCCGCTGCTCCCCGAGGGGAGGGTGAGCGTCTGTCCAGGATAGAGGCTGTCCGTCCAGATGTTGTTCGCCTGGCGCAGGGCGTCCACCGTCGTCCCGTACCGCCGGGCGATCAGAAAGAGCGTATCGCCCGGCTGGACAGTGTAGGACGAGCCGCCACGGCTGCCGGAGTTGCCGCTTCCGGTAGGGACGCTCAGAGTCTGTCCCGGATAAAGCTCGTCCGTCCAGATGTTGTTCGCCCGGCGCAGGGTGTCCACCGTCGTCCCGTACCGCTGGGCGATCAAGAAAAGGCTGTCGCCCGGCCGGACGGTGTAGCTTTGGCCGGCCCCCACCGCTCCAGGAACGAGGAGTAAGGCCAACACCGTGCTGAGCACGGTCTCCGACAGGAAACGAGTCTTGCGATCGCGCAAAGCTGTGCCTCCTTCTGAGAATAATCTTGGCGGGCTTGGGAGGTCCTGCTCCGGCTGTGAATCCTGACCTCCGCTGGGCACAAGTTAGACGAGCCGCCAATCCTCCCCTGCCGGAAGTTGCTGGTACAAGCTTCGAAGATGCCTTTCAGCGGAGGCCAAAGGAGGAGAAGGAGGAATCGAGGCGAAAAGAAGAAGCCAACATCAACGAGCAGACAAGGGTTTCAGGAGGGGTTTGTAGAGATGCGGTCGTTGGTGGGCCATGCAGTGACAGTCTATCTCACGGAGGAGACACCGCCCCTCAGGCTGGAAGGACGGATCGAGGAGGAGCGGGACGGCTTGCTGGAAATCCGCCTGGCTCGTCGCGAGCTGTCTTCCTTGAAGGACGTGCTTCGCCGTACTTTGCGGGCGGAGGTGGAATACGCCGAAGGTCGCGACGTTTGGGGGATGTCGTGTCGCCTCGAGCGGTACGCCACCGCCTTCCCGCCCGTTGTGGTGCTGCGCCCGGCGGGGGGGCCGCGCCTCCTCCACCGGCGACGGCACGCCCGCTATGCCACAAACCTGCCGGTGCGCCTGATCATTCCGTCTCCCCGGGGTGAGGCGGAGGACACCCGCAATGAAGAAAGGTGGTACGAGGGGCGGATGGTGAACCTGAGCCAGGGCGGCGCCGGGGTGGTCCTGCCCCGCGCGCTGGCGGACAGCGATCCCCCCCTGTTCACTCCCGGCCAGGACGTGGTGCTTCAGTTTGTAGCTTCCAAGCTGGTCAAGCCCCGGGCCAAGGTGGTTCGCCGGGAGGAGGGGCCGGATGTCCTGGTCCTGGGACTGGAGTTCCACTCCCTGACCAGTCATGACACCTTCTCCCTCGACTCCTACCTCACTGGGCTGGCCCGGCTGGAGACCGCCGCTAGCCGGTGACCGCCTCGACTGGACGCGGCCGGGAACGGTAAACCGCGAGCGCCGCCAGGCTGGCTGCCAGGCCGATGCCCCCGCCGGCCTGGAGGGCCACCGCGGCCCCCCACCGGCTGGACAGAAAGCCGGCGAACAGGGCGCCGAACGGCGTGACGCCGGCCAAAAGGAACGTGTAGACACTCATCACCCGCCCCCGGAGGACATCCGGAACGGCAAGCTGGATGGTGGTGTTCACCGAGGCGTTGAAGGTCATCATCGACCACCCCGCCAGGGCCAGCACCCCCGCGGCCGCCGCGTAGCTCCGCACGGCCGACAGGACGATCTGGAACAGTCCCAACCCTATGCCGGCTCCCAACAACAGGTAGGGATCGGGACCGTGCCGCGCCCGCCCGGCCAGGGTCAACGAGCCGGCCAGCGCTCCCAGGCCGAGGCTGGACAGCAGAAAGCCGTAGCCCTTGGCCGACTGGTGAAGCACGTTCCGAGCGAAGACCGGGACCAGCACGTTGAAGTTCATAGCGAAGATCGACAGGATCCCAAGGAGCAGCAGCGGCCCGCCGACTGCCTGTACCCGCCGGATATAGGCCAGCCCTTCCCGCAGGTGCTCGAGGACCTGCCGGTTGGCCGCCTCAGCCGGAGGCGGAGTCGGGGGAATAAGCCACAGGCCAGCAATTACCGCCAGAAAGCTGGCTGAGTTGAGGTAGAAAGCGGCCGCCGGACCCCAGGCCGCCATCACCAGGCCGGCGATCCCTGGTCCGGCGATGCGGGCGCCGTTGAAGATGGCCGAGTTGAGGGCGATGGCGTTCATCAGGTCTTCCCGCCCCCCCACCAGCTCGCAGACGTACGACTGCCGGACGGGCATGTCGAAGGCGTTGACCAGCCCGAGGAGGCCGGCCAGGACCAGCACGTGCCAGTAGCGCACCGTTCCGGTCGAGACCAGCACCGCCAGGATCAGGGCCAGCGTCAGAAGCGCGGACTGCGTAAGAAGGAGCAAATTGCGCTTGCTGACCCGATCGATCACCACGCCAGCGAAGAGCGAGATCAGAAGCACCGGGGTGAACTGGGCAGCCGAAACCAGGCCCAGAAGAAACGGCGAGTCGGTGAGGGTCAGGACGAGCCAGGCCTGGCCGACGTTCTGCATCCAGGTCCCAATCAGGGAGATCATCTGGCCCGTCCAGAAGAGGCGGAAGTTGCGATGGTGCAGGGCAGAGAAGGCTGAGGTCTTCATGCTGCCTCTTTTCGCTGGGCGGAGGTAATATCCTCCGTCTTCTACCACAGGAGAAGGAGAAACTCGAGGCGGGCCAGGAGAGGATGGGAGGGAACCAGCAGCCGGCGGACAGCCCAGGGATGGGGAGGAACGATGTTGAGACCGAAGTTGTGGCTGGCGAAGGCCCACCGGTAACCTGCCTGGTGAATTAGCGCCGCGAGGCCGGGGGTCAAGTCGGACGAGCCGTACGGGCTGGCGAAGAGCTCGACCCGGTGTCCCAGCAAGTCTTCGAGAAACCGGCGGGAGTCGAGCAGCTCGCGCCAGCGTGCCTCCGCTGGGAGACAGTCGAGGTGAGGATGGGTGACAGTGTGCGAACCGATGAGGAACCCATCCCTTTCCAGGGACCTGAGCTGGGCAGCGTCGAGTTTCAGGGGGCGGCCGATCTCGCCCGTGACCACGAAGATGATGCCGCTGAAGCCATACCGTCGCAAAAGGCGGGCGGCATCCAGGTTGTCCCGCCAACCGTCGTCGAAGGTGATGATGAGGGGTTTGGCCGGCAGGGTTTCATCTGCCCGCTCCAGGCGGTCCGGGTTCACTGTCCGGTAGCCCCGGGAGGCAAGCCACTCGATCTGCCAGGCGAAGTCCGCCGGCGAAGTGGTGGGAACTGGGTAGCCGCGGCGCGGGGGGACCGCCATCCGATGATAGGTGAGGACGGGGACGGTGCGCCTCCCGGGGGGCAGAAAGCCGTTGGCCGCCCCCCAGAACGCCACTGCCAAGGTAACCAGGGTCCCGACCGCCCGGGTTCTGTCCCGCCCCGCGGGAACCAGCCCCGAGCCGGCTGGTTCCAGGACGCCTGCCTCCACGGTGCAGGCCCCGGCCGGCAGGCTTCGGCGGGCCCCGGCCAGCCGGCCGGTCAGCCGGGCGAGCCCCCGGGCTGCCGCAACCCCGGCGAGCAAAACCGTACCGCCGCGCCAGGCGGCCCGCGCCAGCCACGGCGAGAGCAGGCCGGCGTTGACCAGCAACGCCGTCCCAGCGCCTAGGGCAAGCGCCGCCGGCCATCCTCCGGCCGGGCTATTTTCCCGCGGCCGCCTCTTTGGGCGCACCCGTTTCTTCCTTGGCCTTCTGCTTGTATTCCGCTGACCGGTTGTCGGTCGTGTAGTACCCCGAGCCGCGATAGATGACGCCAAGGCCGCCGGTGACGACTCGCCTCACCGGCGAACTGCAGTCGGGACAACTCGCCAACGCCGGCTCGGTGATCCTCTGGAAGTGCTCAAACCGCCCGCAGTTTGGGCAATGATACTCGTAGGTCGGCATAGTCAACCTCCTCACCTCAAATTTAGTAACGCAGCCGGTGAACTTTGTCAACGGGTGGTCCTGCCGGATCAGGCGAAGGAATTGCCCGACGCCCGTAGAATGGTGAAGGTTATCCGGCTGTGCCGGAAAACGGCCGTGAAAGGAGTCTCTGCCTTGTCACTTCACAAGCTCGTCCTGCCCCTCCTGGTGGCCCTCTCGCTTGCCGTGCCAGCTCTGGCGGAACCGGTCGACCCGGTGGCGGTGGTCAACGGTGAGCCGATCACTCGGGCGGAGTTCATCTCGACGCTCGAGGAGGTCGCCGGAGCCCAGATCCTGGACCGGATGATCACCGTGCGCCTGCTCCTGCAGGCTAACAAGAAAGAGAAGCTCGTGGCTCCCGAAGAGATCGACCGGGAGTTCGCCGACGTCAGAGCGCAATTCCCGGCCGAGACGGAGTTCCTGGCGGCGCTCAAGGCGAACGGCCTCACACCGGACAGCCTGCGCCAGCAGATCGAGGCCAAGCTGGTTCTCGACCGCCTGGCGGTCAAGGGAGTGACTGTCAGCGACGAGGAGATCGCCCAGTACTTCGAGCAGAACCAGGAGGAGCTGGGTGAGCCGGAACAGGTCCGGGCCCGCCACATCCTGGTGACAGAAGAGGAGGAAGCGAAAAAACTCATCGAGGAGCTGAAGGCCGGCGCCGACTTTGCCAAGCTCGCGGCGGAGCATTCCAAAGACCCCGGCTCCCAGGGGCACGGCGGCGACCTGGGCTTTTTCCGCCGGGGCGAATTGGTCCCCGAGTTTGAGGCGGTCGCGTTCGCCTTGAAGCCGGGAGAGGTCTCCAGCCCGGTCAAGACTGAGTTCGGCTGGCACGTGATCAAGGTCGAGGAGCACAAGGCTGCGGTCCCGGCCACTCTCGCCGCCAAGCGTGAGGAGATCCGCAGCATCCTGCTGAAGCAGAAGACGAAGCAGCCCTCAGAGGTTCTGGCGGAACTCAGGACCGAGAGTGAAGTGAAGATCCTGTGGCAGTAGCCTGAGCGATGGCTGCAACGCCCCTCCGGCACGGCGCCGACTTCACCGAGGGCAGCATCCCCAGGCACCTGCTGCGTTTCGCCTGGCCGATGTTCCTGGGAAACATCCTGCAGGCCCTTTATAACACCGTGGACAGCTTCTGGGTCGGGCGAATGCTTGGCCCGGAGGCGCTGGGGGCCGTCTCAGTGGGTTTTCCGATCATCTTCGCCCTGGTGGCAGTGGTGATGGGGATCGGCATGGCCACGACGGTCCTGGTCTCCCAGTACACCGGAGCCCGCCGCCCGGAGGACGTGCGACGGGTCGTCCACAACTCCCTGGCGTTGCTCGCCTTGGCCAGCGTGGTTGCCACTTCCGTCGGAATCGTCTTTCACCGCCCGCTCCTGCGCCTCATCAACACGCCGCAGGAGATCGAGGACCTGGCGGCGAGCTATCTCATCTGGTACATGGGTGGCCTGTTCTTCATGTTCGTGTACAACGCCCTCGGCGCCATCCTGCGGGGCCTGGGTGACTCGCGAACGCCCCTGCTCTTCCTCGTCTACGCCACTGTCCTGAACATCGTCCTCGACCCGGTCTTGATCTTCGGCTGGGGACCCTTCCCGCGGCTGGGGGTGGCCGGGGCAGCCCTCGCCACCGACGCGGCCCAGGCGATCTCGGCGGTGCTCGGCCTCCTCCACCTGTACCGGGTCAACCGCCTGATCTCCCTCCGGCCCGGCGCCTACCGGATCGACCTCGGCCTGACCTGGCAGATGGTGAAGATCGGCCTCCCGGTCGGAGTCCAGCAGACCCTCGTCTCTTTAGGGGGGCTCGCCGTCAGCGCGGTGGTCAACCGGTTCGGCAAAGTGATCGTCGCTGCGGTGGCGGCGGCCTCCCGCCTGGACCAGTTCGCCCTGTTGCCGGCGATGAGCGTGGGGCTCGCCGTCTCGGCAGTGGTCGGACAGAACCTGGGAGCCGGAAAAAAGGGACGGGTCTCCGAGACGGTCCACTGGTCGCTCCTTCTGACCTGCGGTATCACCGCCTTCATCACCCTGGCGGCCCTCTTCATCCCCCGGCCCCTGCTTGCCATCTTCACCACCGACCGGGCGGTGCTCGACACCGGCACGACTTATTTGCGCATCGTCGGTCTCTCCTACGTCCCCTTCGCCGCCATGTTCGCCTTCACCGGCGTTCTCCGCGGCGCCGGCGACACCATCCCGACGATGTTCATCACCCTTTTCTCCTTGTGGCTGGTCCGAGTGCCGCTGGCCTACTTCCTCTCCCGCTTTCCCGCCCTCGGTCCCCGGGGCGTGTGGTGGGCGATCGCCTTCAGCCCGTTCGTGGGGATGACCCTCAGCTATCTTGTGTACGCTTCCCGACGGTGGGAGCAGAGGGTGATCGCCCGCCGGGGCGCTCCGGAGAACGACGGCGAGGAAGAAGGAGAGTACGCCCCTCTTTAGACCACCCGGTACGTCCCCGCCGAAAACCCGCTCAGTCAAGAGGCGCCGCACCAAAACAAGACCCCGGGCTTCTGCCCGGGGCCGTTCACTCCTTTGGAGCGGGTGACGGGGCTCGAACCCGCGACATCCAGCTTGGGAAGCTAGCGCTCTGCCAACTGAGCTACACCCGCATTCAATTGTGCTCATTCATTATAACGCAACTACCGCCAATCCGCAAGGGGCTTGGGTCGCCGGGTGGGTGTCAAGCCGATGGGGGATCAGCGCACCACCCATCCGCCGTCCACCACGAGCAGCGCCCCGGTGACGAAGCTGGAGTCGTCGGAGGCCAGGTAGAGAGCGGCCTGAGCGATGTCAGCCGGCTGACCCACGCGGCGGATCGGCGTGGAGGTCAGCCACTGAAGCGTCGCCGGATCCTTCAGCATGTCGCGGGTCATGCCGGTCTCGACCGCCCCCGGGCAGATGGCGTTGCACCGGATACCCTGCGGGCCATACTGAGCCGCCACGGACCGGGTGACGCCGATCACGCCGTGTTTGGAAACCGTGTAGGCCATCCCGGCCGCCCCGCCCAAAAGGCCGGCGATGGAAGCCGTATTCACGATCGCCCCTTTGCCCCGCTTGAGCATCTCCGGGATCGCTCGGCGACACCCCAGGAAGACGCCTTTCAGGTTGACGCCGATCACCTTGTCCCACCAGGCGTCGTCGATCTCAGTGCAGGGCTTCATGTCCAGAATCCCGGCGTTGTTGCAGAGAATGTCCACACCGCCGAAGCGCTCCACGGCCGTGCTGATCATCCGGTCCACGTCCTCGGCGCTGGAGACGTCGGCCTTGACTGCCACCGCCTCCCCCTTCGCCTCCGTCTCAATCAGGCGGACTGTCTCCTCGGCGCTTTCCCCCACCCAGTCGACGGCCACCACCTTGGCCCCCTCCTGAGCGAAGAGAAGCGCCATCCCGCGGCCCATGCCGGAGCCCGCCCCAGTGATGACTGCTACTCTGCCTTCCAGTTTCATCTCCCAAACCTCCCCAAACTCGTTCTCCTGACTACGGCGGCGCCCTGCTCCGGCCCTGACTGCTCAGCCTCTCGTTGCGCCGGCAAGCCCGCCGTTTGTCAGATTCAAGGAGCGTCCTCCTGCCTCCTACATAAATCTGAAAATTGTCCTTTTTTGGACAATTGATTGTCCGGATTTGGTCAGCGGGAGAGGACGCTTAATCCTTGGTGGCGTTACGCAGCCGGGCAAAATGTTGGACGGCGATGAGGCGGCCGTTCTGGCTGACCACGCCGATTCCCAGGTGGGTGTACTCACGGCTCAGGATGTTCCGCCGTTGCTCGTCACTTTTCATCCAACCGGCGAAGATCCGGTCGGCCGAAGGGCCTTCGGCGAGGTTCTCCCCGGCCGTCGAAAAATCGGCGCCGGCTTCGCGCATCAAGGTGAAGGGGCCGGTTCCCTCGGGAGAGTGGTGAGCGAAATAGTCCCGCTCCTTCATGTCCCGGGCTTTCGCTTCAGCGCTGCGCATCAACTCCGGGGCAATGCGCAGGGGAGGGAGGCCCTGGTCGCTCCGGGCAGTGTTGGTGAGCTCCACCAGCCTCTCTTCTTCAGGTGAGATGTCGAACGGCTGAGTCCAGCCCGGCCGGGCACCCAGGCACAGAAAGACCGCTACGGCAGCGCCCAGCAAGACCAGCCGCCACCTGGCCGGTATCCGGCGCCTTCCGAGGCACCACATGACGTCCACCCCCGTTCAACCCATTACTATGGGGTGAGGAGGGGCGTTAGACCAAGCGGGAGCTTACTCTTCGTCCACCTCGTCCACCACGGACAAGTCCTTCCGCACCATCAGGTCGACCAAGTCCACCCCAACTTCGACAATAGGACGGGTCGGAGCCATCTCGTGGATGAAGACCACCCGCCCGATCTGGCCGTTGCTGAGCCGGACCCGGCGACCGTGGGCGTAATGGATCACGTGTTCCAGAAAGGCACCGACCACCCGCGGGTCGAGCAGTCCGAAGCTGTCCTCCTGGAGCTGCGCCAGCACGGCAAACTCCGGGGAGCGGTCGCGATAGATCCGCCGGGAGGTCATGGCGTCGTAGACGTCCGCCATCGCCACGATGCGCGACGCCAGCAGGGTATCGGCCGGCCTCAATCCCTGGGGGTAGCCGCTGCCGTCAGTCCGCTCGTGGTGCTCCAGGGCCACCCGGGCCACCACCGACCCGGGGCCGAACTCCGCCGTGAGCAGTTCGTGCCCGAGGAGGGGATGGGTCTTCACCACGTCGAACTCCTCCGGAGTCAGGCGGCCCGGTTTGTTCAGAATCTCCAGGGGGAGGCGGGCCTTACCGAGGTCGTGCAGGGCCCCGGCCATGGCCAGCTGGAGCAAGTCTGTTCCGGAGAACCCCAGCCACTTGCCGGCGAGCGCCGCCACGATCCCGACGTCGATGCAATGATGGAAGGTGTAGTCGTCTCTCTCCCTGAGCAGGTGCAGGCAGCTCAAGGCACACGGCTCGGCCGCCAGTTGCAGGACGAACTCCCCCAACTGGCTGCCGAGCGCCGCCGCGTCGACCAGACTCCCCCGGCGGAGTATCTCCATCGCCACCTTGATCCGGCCGACCGCCTCGTAGTAGGTCGCTTTCATCGCCTCCGGCACCACGGGAAGAGGTGCTCCGTCGTCAACGTAAACGCTGTGAATGCCCCAACTGCTGAGCGAGTCGAGGAACTGGCGGGTGATCTGCTTGCCCTGGTTGAGCCGGAGCGCCCCCGACGCCCCGTAGACCGGTTTCGCCAGGACCGATCCCGGGTGCAAGTCCGACAGGGAAATGCGACGCATTACGCCACTTCCTCCCGCTGCCCGATTGATTCGCACTAATTGTTGCTAATTTCGACGATTTGGCACATGCATCCTCTTATGCCTCTGTAAATGACAAATAAGCACTCCGGAAGCGGGCGCAAGCTAGGGGCGAGGTGAGGCCGATGCCGCGCCGCTCTAGCGTCACGCCAGAAGACCGGTTCCTCCGCGCCAACCTGAATGACCCGGATAACCAAGCTGCCCTCCTTCGCGCCTACCTGGACCTGAAACAGACGGTGGAGGAACTCTCGGTCAAACTGGCCCGGGCTAACGAGGAACTCTCGCAGCGCGAAGCCGGCCAGGCTGAGGCCGCCCGGCAGGCCCGTGAAGCCGGCCGGCAGGAACTGGCCGCCAAAGACGCCCGGCTGGAGCGGATGGGACAAGCGATGCGCCTGGCCCGCTGGGCGGCGGAGTGGGCGGCCAAGGGCGGGTCCTTTCTGGTCGGCGCCCGCCACGACCTGGGCCAGGTCGTCACCGTGGCCGCCTCGAGCGCCGAGAACTGCCAACAGGTGCGCTACGACAAGACCAGCGACACCTGGATCATCGTCTGGGGGGACGACCGGCCGGAGACCGTCATCGCCGTCTCCCCGCCCAAGGCCGCCGCGGAGCCGCCGCCCGTTCCTAGACGCCGCCGCACCTCCGCCGGCGGCTGAGGCCACCCCCGGAGGAGAGGGCTCAGAAGTATTTCCGACCCTCTTTCCATTCCTGGACCAGCATTAGCGTCTCTCCGAACCGCTGGAAGTGGACGACCTCCCGTTCCCGGAGGAATTTCAGCACGTCGGTGGCGTCCGGGTCGTCGGACAGATTGATCAGCCACTCGTAGGTGGAGCGGGCCTTCTCCTCCGCCGCCATGTCCTCGTGGAGGTCGGTGACAGGGTCGCCCTTGGACTGGATGTAGCTGGCCGTCCACGGGACCCCCTCGGCGTTGACGAAGTACAGCGCCTTGTCGTGGTCGGCATAGTAACCGTCGAGCCCGGCTGCCTTGATCTCTTCAATCGAAGCATCCTTGAGCAGGTTGTAGACCAGGGCCGCCACGATCTCCATGTGCGCCAGCTCTTCTGTGCCGATGTCCGTCAATACCCCCTTGGCCTGGGGGATCGGCATGGTGTAGCGCTGGGTCAGGTACCGCAGGGAGGCGGCCAGCTCCCCGTCGGGCCCCCCGTACTGAGTGATGATGTTCTTGGCCAGCCGCGGGTTGGGACCGCACACCCTGACGGGATACTCCAGTTTCTTTTCGTAGAGCCACATGCTCGCTCCCCCTTACTCATGAAGTGACTTCCCAGGGCCAGGGTTCGTTGAGCCAGCGCCAGGTGCGGGCGTCTTTGCCGATCGAGTGGCTGTGCCCGAAGTTGACGAGCGGTCCATATTTCTCTTCGTACTCGTGGCGCGCCATCATCACCTCGTGGTTCGCCTTGGCGTAGGCCTCGAGGGCCCGCTCGTCCCGGGGGTGGGTGTCCAGGTACAGGTTGAGGTCGATGGCCGCGAACTCCGCGACCATAAGTCGCCTCAGCAGTTCCTTGCGGTCGTCGCTCACGGCATCTTACCTCCCTTCATGGAGGTGATAGAGGCGGTGTTCATGGGGGTGGTAGGGATGGTACAGTTCGGGAAAGATGGTTCCTTTGGCGAGGCCTTCCTCCCAGGAGAAGGTGCCGCTCCATACCTGGAACGGGACATAGGCTCGGGCGAGCCTGGCTTTTTTGACTTCCACCGCAATCATTCCTCCTTTGTCCCATAGTCCCTTCATCCTATGACTGCCGCTGGGCAGGGGTGCGGCGCCGCGCGGCAATAAAAAAGCGGGACCTCCAGTGAGAGGTCCCGTCAGGAGAGTTCCTGGGATCCTCTAGCCGGCGAGCGAGACCGCCCGGCCGGAGAGGATCTCCTCAGCCTCTGCCGCGTCCGCCTCCATCACGTACGGCACGCCGGTCACCCGGGCCGCCTCGGGGGTCAGAGCGACTAAGTCGTCGCGCCCCAAGAGGTCCACCCGGAACTTGCGGGCGCCGCACATGAACTGGCGCAGTCCCTGAGCCACCCGCTCGAAGTAGCTCACCAGGGCGATGGCGGACGGCGGAAGCTTGGCGAAGTCCTTGCCCAGAGCGGCCCGGAGCCGGTGAGCAGCCACAAAGACCTGTTCCACCTGGTCGCCGTACTTGGCCCACTCCGGTGGAACCTTGCCCTGAGTCAGCATCCGCCCGACCGTCTTACCTACCAGGACCGCCGTCAGCGGGGCTCTGGCCACTCCCACCGCCTTGACGTACGGCGCTCCCAAAGCCAGGCCCTTGAAGATCTGGTCCTCCAGGGCGAATCCTCCGGCGATCGCCACCGGCGGCAAGTACGCCTTCCTGGCCGCCAGCCGGTCCAGGTAGGAGACGAGCAGAGCCTCCAGGAACACGGTGGGGATACCCCACTCGTTCATCATCCGCCAGGGGCTCATCCCCGTTCCGCCGCCGGCCCCGTCGACCGTAAGCAGATCGATCCCGGCGTCGGACGCCCACTTGACCGCCCGGGCCAGGTCAGCCGGACGATAAGCGCCGGTCTTCAGGAAGACGTACCGGGCGCCCACCCGCCGGAGCTGCTCCACTCGCCGGTGGAAGGCCTCCTCCTCGACCATCCCCACCCGGGAGTGGCGCTCGAATTCCCGGAAGGCCCCCGACCGGAACGCCTCCTGGACTGTCGGATCCTCCGGGTCAGGAAGCACGATGTAGCCCCGCTTCTTGAGTTCCAGGGCGTGGTCGAGAGAGGGGACCTTGACTTCCCCGCCGATGTTCTTGGCCCCCTGACCCCACTTGAGTTCCACAGCCTCCACGCCCAGCTCTTCGATGGCGTATTCCAGCACTCCGAGGCGCGTGTCCTCTACGTTGGCCTGGACCACGATGGCGCCGCGCTCATTCGCCCACTCCTGGTACAGGGTGACCCTCCGCTTGAGGTCGGGTGAGTGTCTGACCCGGCCGTGCACGATCTCGCTCTCCTGGTCCATGCCACACACGTTTTCGCCGATGGTCAGGATCACGCCGGACAGGGCGGCCCCGATCGCCAAGCCTTCCCAGTTGTCCCGGGCCACTCTGGTCGAACCCAAGCCCGGAATGACGGCCGGCAACGACAGCTTCAAGTCCCCGGCTGCGCCGACGGCGGTCTCCAACGAGACAGCGGGAAAGATGGCCTTGTCGCTGTCCGCCTCGATTCCCTGCGCGCCGACGGCTGTGCCCATGATGTTGAAGTGTGAAAAATCCACCGGATAAACCTTCTGTGCGCCCGTCGTCATGGTGCCGAAGGGCTGCGGGTAGATCGCCTCGACCCCCCGGATCGCCGATCTTCCGACTTCGCAGAGCCCCGGACACCCCTCCACGCACGTCGCGCACAGACCGCTCACTGCCGACACGCTGTCGGGAGTCCGGTTCCTGGTCAACGTAGCGGCACTGGCGTTAATGCCCTTGCTGTAGTTCATGCTGGCTCCTCCTTCCTTCTCCCTACTCGGCTAGTTCAATAGGGGTTGCCAGTCAAGTTCGACCGCCCCTTTTTTATTTATTCGTCTCATGGCGCTCTGGCCCTCCCCCTTTTTTCGCAGTATGCGGTATACATGACAGCCTTTTTGCATCGTGAAAAAGCTGGCTTTCTCCAGGTTTCCTCGGGCGGAGGAACAGCCGCCCAGACGCCGAACCTGGTTTAACCGGGAAGCTTATGGAAGGTCTAGAGGAGGGAACACTGGATGAGCCGACGCATCGCCTTGCGCGTCCGCTATGCTGAGACCGATCAGATGGGCATCGCCCATCACGCCAGCTACCTCGTCTGGTTCGAGGCAGCGCGGACTGAGTTCTTGCGCACCTCAGGAAGCTCGTACGCGGAGTTCGAGCTGGAAGGCGTGTTTCTGCCGGTCCTGGAGGCGGCCTGCCGCTACCGCACTCCGGCCCGTTACGACGACCTCTTGGAGGTGGAATGCCGCCTGGAGGAGTTGACCCCCGTCCGACTGGCGCTCGCCTATCGCGTCGTCCGGGGTTCCACTCTGGTCGCCGAGGGCCGCACCGTCCACGCCTTTCTCGGCGCCGAGCGCCGGCCCGTCAACCTGAAGAAGCGTGCTCCCCGCCTCTGGGAGGTGTTGACCGCGCTCGCCGAGGAAGGCGGAAGCCGATCTCCAGGAAGTAATCCACCGCCGCCTCGTATTCCTCGGGCAACAGCCGCCGGCTCAGGGCTCCGAACTGCCGCTCCGCCCCCGGTCCGGCCGTCCGATGGGCCGGCGTGTACTGGGCCATCAGGCTGACGTATATTCCGGCAGGCAGGTTGTCCCGGACCCAGTCCAACACCGCCCGGGTGTTCCGCGCCTCGCCGGGCAGCACCAAGTGGCGAAGGATCACCCCCCGGCGCACCAGCCCATCCCCATTGAATTCCGTCTCCCCTACCTGCCTCACCATCTCGCGGATGGCGGCGGCCGCCCGGGTGGGATAATCGCCCGTCCCCGACAGGCGGGCCGCGAGTCCCGCGTCAGCGTACTTGAAGTCCGGTAGATAGACATTGACGAGCCCCTCCAGCCGCGCCAACGCCTCTGCCGACTCATACCCGTTCGAGTTCCAAACGACCGGGATGTCCAGCCCCTGCGCCCGAGCCAGTTCCAAGGCCTGTCCGACCTGTGGGAGGTAAGGCGTAGGGGAAACGAGATTGAGGTTATGGGCTCCTCGGGCCTGCTGTTCCAGGAAGATCTCCGCCAGCCGCTCCACGCTGACCTCTACGCCAACCCCGCCCTGGCTGATGGGGTGGTTCTGGCAGAAAACGCACCGCAGATTGCAGCGGGAGAAGAAAACCGTCCCCGACCCCCGGGTACCTGAGATAGGCGGCTCTTCCCACTGGTGCAGGCAGGCCTTGGCCACCGCCGGAAGAGCACCGGCCCGACAAAACCCGAGTTCGCCCGCCAACCGGTCCGCCCCGCACCTCCGGGGGCAAAGTCGGCACACCTTGAGCAGACCCCGCCAAGGGCTCGTCAGATCATAGGTTCTCATTGTAATGAAGCTTATCGTACCACATGACCTTCCGGCCAACAGCGCGCGACGAAGCCATTGGCGTCACCCCTATGTAGTGAGCCGGGTCATCTGTTTTAGGACGACCCGGCTTCGTCAAAACTGGTGGAGGCGGTGGGAGTCGAACCCACGTCCGAAGAGGCATTAGCAGGAATTTCTCCGAGCGCAGCACGGTCGTTTATTGCTACGGCCAACCTTCCGCTGAGCGGCGTTATGGCTTCGCCGTTTCGCTTCCGGGGCAGACGGCCGGCAGGCCACCCCGTCAGCTATCTCGATCGGGATTCCCCCCGCTCCTCCGAGAATTGGAGCCTCGGTATCCGGCTGAGTGACGCCGGTGACCGGTCCGCCGGAGAAACCGGGCCGACGGCTGTCTAAACCAGGTTAGGCAGCGAGAGCTACAGGTTCGGCAGTTATGCCGTTTCCACCGTTTTTACGGGCTGGCGGAGAACCCGGCTCGCTATTCCTGCTCCCACACTCCCCGTCGAATCCAAGCGCCCCCAAAAAGTCGTGTTGTCGCAGACAGCATTATACCACGTCGCTGCCCCTTTGTCACTGCGAGAACAGCCTGGGGGACCTCGAAGGTCACCAGTACTTCTGGCGCTCTCTAACTTCCCGCTCAGCCTCACGCCGGGCCTCCCGCTCGGCGATGGCCTCCCGCTTGTCCCAGGCGTGCTTCCCCTTGGCCAGCGCCAGTTCGACCTTGGCGCGGCCCCGGACGTCCAGGTACAGCCGGAGAGGAACCAGCGTCAGCCCCTTCTCCCGGGTCTTTCCGATGAGGCGGATGATCTCCCCCTTGTGCAGCAGGAGCTTGCGGGTTCGCAGCGGGTCGTGGTTCTCTCGGTTGCCGTACTCGTATGGGCTGATGTGCAGGTTGTAGAGAAAGGCCTGCCCGTCCTCCACCTTGGCGTAGGAGTCCTTGAGGTTGACCCGCCCGGCCCGGACCGACTTGATCTCGGTCCCGGTGAGGACGATCCCGGACTCCAGCGTCTCCAGGATGAAGTACTCGTGGCGCGCCTCCCGGTTCGTGGCGACCGTCCGCTCCGCCCGCGGGCGCCCCGCCTGCCCGCCACTCCCTGCCGCCCCCGAAGCCCGCTCGCCGCCCATCGCCCTGCGTCCCTACAGCTCCAGCTCAGCGCTGATCTTCTGCATTCCGGAAAGGCCCAGGGCGATGAACTCCCGCAGCTCGAGGCCGAGCTCGTGGCAGGTGGCGATCTGCTGCCGGTTGGCCCCCCGGGCGAACCCCTTCTCCCCGAATCGGTTCAGGACGAAGTCGGCGTCGATGCTGGCCAACTTCTTGTCCGGGTGGATGAGCGCCGCCGCCACGATCAGGCCCGACAGAGGATCAGCGGCGTAGAGGGCCTTGTCCAGCCGGCGCTGGCGGGGGACCCCTAGGCGGTCGCCGTTGTGCGCCTTGACGGCGTAGACGATCTCCGGATCCACGCCGAGCTGTTCCAGGATCTCCGCACCGACTAGGGCGTGCTGATCCGGGGCGTTGAGCGTCTGGTCGTAGTCGATGTCATGGACCAGCCCGGCCAGCCCCCACCGCTCGGGGTCCTCCCCGAAGCGGGTCGCCAGCTCCCGCATGATCGCCTCCACGGCGAGCATGTGCTTGAACAGGTTGCGGTTTTCGACGCGCTGCTTGACTTCGGCCAAGGCCTCCTCGCGGGTCATAGGCTGTTTCCTCCTCTGTCTTCTGTTGCGAAGAAAGAAGAATGCGCCGAAGCGCATTCTCCCCGACCATCCCCTCCGCGCCCGACCTCAGTAGTTCACCAGCGTCACGGCGATGGAGGACAGCATGAACGCCACCGCCAGCCACACGGTCACCTTGTTGAGGAAGGCTTCCAGGCCCTTGTTGGCGGCGAAGAAGAGCTGGGCCCCGCCGCCGATGGACCCCAATCCCTCGCCCTTGCTCGACTGGGCCGTCACCACCACAATCAGGGCGATGGAGATCACGAACTGGATGATGAAGAGCAGCGTGCGCAAAGCTGAAGCACCTCCTGGCAATACCCGGTGATGAGTATATCACACCGGGGCAGGACGGGCAACCAACTTCGGTGCGGAGCCTTCACCCCTTACGGTTGTAGAAGCACTCCCAGCCGGGATAGAGGGCCGCCTCGTCCAGCTCGTCCTCGATGCGCAGGAGCTGGTTGTACTTGGCCACCCGGTCGGTCCGGGAGGGCGCGCCCGTCTTGATCTGGCCGGCGTTGGTGGCCACCGCGACATCGGCGATGGTTGCGTCCTCTGTCTCGCCCGACCGGTGGGAGACGATCGCGGTGTAGCCGGCCCGCTTGGCCAGCTCGATAGCGTCCAGCGTCTCGGTCAGGGTGCCGATCTGGTTCACCTTGATCAGGATGGCGTTGGCCACCCCCTGCTTGATTCCTTTTCCGAGCCGCTCGGTGTTGGTGACGAAGAGGTCGTCCCCGACCAGCTGCACCCGTCCGCCGAGCCGGGCGGTGATCCTCTGCCACCCCTCCCACTCGTCCTCAGCGAGCGGATCCTCGAGGGAGACGATGGGGTAACGGTCGAGGAGGCCGGCGTAGAACTCGATGAGCTCGTCGGTGGTCATTGTAACCCCCTGACCTGCCAGGACGTACTTCCCCTCCTGGAAGAGCTCGGTGGCGGCCACGTCCATGGCGACAGCCACGCTTTTCCCCGGTTCGTACCCGGCCTTGGCGATCGCCTCGACCAGCACCTCGAGGGCTTCCTCGTTGCTCCGCAGGTTCGGAGCGAAGCCGCCCTCGTCGCCGACCGCCGTGTTGAGGCCTCGCCCTTTTAGCACCGCCTTAAGGGCGTGGAAGACCTCCGCCCCCATCCGGAGCGCCTCGGAGAAGGTGGCGGCCCCCACCGGCATCACCATGAACTCCTGGATGTCCACGTTGTTGTCGGCATGCTTCCCGCCGTTCAGGATGTTCATCATCGGAACCGGCAGCGTCTTGGCGTTGACGCCCCCCAGGTACTGGTAGAGCGGCAGGCCCAGCGACTCGGCGGCCGCCTTGGCGCAGGCCAGCGAGACACCGAGGATGGCGTTGGCCCCGAGCTTCCCCTTGTTGGGCGTCCCGTCCAGCTCGATCAGGAGCTGGTCGAGGCTGACCTGCTCGTAGGCGCTCAGCCCCACCACCTCCGGGCGGATCAGCTTGTTGACATTTTCCACCGCCCGGCGCACGCCCTTGCCGCCGTAGCGCTCCTTCTCCCCGTCCCGCAGCTCCACCGCCTCGAACTGCCCGGTCGAGGCGCCGGAGGGCACCGCCGCCCGGCCGGTCGTGCCGTCGGCAAGCGTCACCTCCACCTCCACCGTGGGATTGCCGCGGGAGTCGAGAATCTCCCGGGCGTAGACATCCGCAATCGTCATGGCCTGAACCTCCCTCTCCATTACTTTTCTCCTGGTCTGGTCGTCAACAGCGACTCCCCGCTCATCGCCGCCGGAACCGGCAACCCCAAGAGTTCCAGGAGCGTCGGAGCCACGTCGGCCAGAATCCCCGGCCGCAGCTTCGCCCCCCGCCGCTCCTCGTCAATGAGACACACGGGGACGGGGTTGAGAGTGTGGGCGGTCCACGGCTCTCCGGTCTCGTAGTCGATCATCTGCTCGCAGTTACCGTGGTCGGCAGTGAGGAGCATCGCCCCCCCAGCCGCCAGCACCGCTTCGGCCACCCGGCCCACGCAGGTGTCCACCGCCTCGCAGGCCCTGACCGCCGCCTCCAGGACCCCGGTGTGCCCGACCATGTCCCCGTTGGCGAAGTTGACCACGATCAGGTCGTAGCTGCCCCGCTCCACCGCCGCCACCACGCCGTCGGCCACCGGGTAGGCGCTCATCTCCGGCTGCAGGTCATAGGTGGCGACCCGGGGTGATGGCACAAGCCGACGGTCTTCCCCCGGGTTGGGCTCCTCCACTCCGCCGTTGAAGAAGAACGTCACGTGGGCGTACTTCTCCGTCTCGGCGGTGCGGAGCTGGCGCTTTCCCAGTTTTCCGAGGTACTCTCCGACGGTGTCGGTGAGTTCCTGGGGCGGGAAGGCCACTGGTGCTTGGATGGTCTCATCGTACCGGGTCAGGCAGACGAAGAAGAGGCCTGGCAGGTCAGCCCGGGGGAAGCCGGTGAAGTCCTCCTGGACGAAGGCGTAGGTCAGTTCCCGGGCCCGGTCGAAGCGGAAGTTGAAGAAGATGGCGGCATCGTCGGGTCCGATGGTGGCCACGGGGCCGCCGTCCTCGTCCTGGAGCACGGTCGGGACTACGAACTCGTCGGTCTCGCCGCGCCCGTAGGCCACCGTCACCGCCTCGTCCGCCGTTCGGGCCCGGAGGCCTTCGCCGTGGACCATCGCCCGGTAGGCTTTCTCCACCCGGTCCCACCGCTTGTCCCGGTCCATGGCGTAGTAGCGCCCGGAAATCGTGGCGATCCTCCCCACCCCGTACTCCCGGCACCTGGCCTCGAGTTCCGCCAGGTACTCCCGGGCGCTGGAGGGCGGAACATCCCGCCCGTCGAGGAAGCAGTGGAGGAAGACCCGCGGCACGCCCAGGTCTCGGGCCATCTTCAGAAGAGCGTACAGGTGGGACGAGTGCGAGTGGACTCCACCGGGCGAGACCAGACCCATCAGGTGGAGCCGGGTCCCCTTGTCCCGGGCGTGGCGCATGGCAGCCCGGATGACAGGGTTGGCGAAGAAGTCCCGGGTGCGGATGGCGCGGGAAATACGGACCAGGTCCTGGTAGACGATCCGCCCTGCCCCCAGGTTGAGGTGGCCGATGTTCGAATCACCCATCTGCCCCTCCATCACCCCGACCGCCTCGCCGCTCGCCTCGAGCTGGCTTGTCGGATACCGGCCGTAGAGCCGGTCGAGGTTCGGCGTGGCTGCCAGGGCGACCGCATTTCCCTCCCGGCGGGGGTTGATCCCCCAGCCGTCCATGATGCACAGGACCACCGGCCGGCCCGCTCGGGTCTGAGAAGCGGCGCCCTTCACCGCTCCGGCGCCGCCCCGGCGATGATGCGGGCAAAGGCGGGCGCCTCCAGACTGGCTCCGCCCACCAGCGCCCCGTCGATCTCGGGCTCCCGCATCAACTCCTCGACGTTCTCCGGCTTGACGCTGCCCCCATATTGGATCCGCAGCCGGGCGGCGGCCTCCGCTCCCCACTGCTTTCCCACCGTCCGGCGGATCAGCGCGGCGACCGCGTTGGCGTCGCCTGGGGTGGCGTTGCGCCCGGTGCCGATCGCCCAGACCGGCTCGTAGGCGACGACAAGTCGTTCCAGGTCGGCCGCGGTCAGCCCTTCGAGGGCCGCCTCCACTTGGCTCACCACCAGCGCTTCGGTCTCCCCGGCCTCCCGTTGGGCCAGCGTCTCCCCGACGCAGACGATGGGAACGAGGCCGGCCCCCAGCGCCGCCCGGACCTTCCGGTGGACCGTCCCGTCTGTCTCCCCGAAGTACTGGCGCCGCTCGGAGTGGCCGATGATCACGTGAGTGCACCCGGCATCCCGCAGCATTCCCGGGGAGATCTCGCCGGTGAAGGCGCCCTTCTCCTCCCAAAACATGTCCTGCGCCCCGACCCCCCAACCCGTCCCCTTCAACGCCCCGGCTACGGCGGCCAGGGCGGTGAAGGGCGGGCAGAGCACCACTTCCGCCGGCCCGCCCGGCGGGACGAGCGTCTTGAGCTCCGCCACCAGGCGCTCAGCCTCGGGGATGGTCTTGTGCATCTTCCAGTTGCCAGCAATGATTGGTCTTCTCACCCCGGCACCCCTCCCTGGCGACGGTCAGCGCCCGGATTGGGCAGCCGGACGGGGGGAGAGCGCCGCCACGCCCGGCAGCTCCTTGCCTTCCAGGAATTCGAGCGAGGCGCCGCCGCCTGTCGAGATGTGGGTCACCTTGTCGGCGAACCCGAAGTGCTCCACGGCCGCCGCCGTGTCGCCGCCCCCCACGATGGTCGTCCCCTCCACCTGGCTCAACGCCTGGCACATGGCGAGCGTTCCCGCCGAGAAGGCCTCGACCTCGAAAACCCCCACCGGTCCGTTCCAGATCACCGTCCGGGCGCCGCAGATCTCGGCGGCGAAGTTCTCGGCTGTCCGGGGCCCGATGTCCAGCCCCATCCACCCCTCCGGAATGGCGTTGGCCGCCACCACCTGGGCCGGGGCGTCGTCCGAGATCTCCCGGGCGACCACGACGTCCACCGGCAGAAGCAGCCTCACCCGGCGCCGTCCGGCCTCTTCGAGGCACCGCCGGGCATAATCGAGGCGCGCCTCGTCCACAAGGGACTTGCCGACGTCGTAACCCTGGGCCTTCAGGAAGGTGAAGGCCATGCCGCCCCCGACGAGCAGGGCGTCCACTTTGCCGAGGAGGTTGTCGATCACCCCGATCTTGTCCTCGACCTTCTTGCCGCCGAGGAGCGTGACGAAGGGCCGGGCGGGGTTCTCCAGAGCTTCCCCGAGGATCCGAAGCTCCCGTTCGAGGAGCAGACCAGCCGCCGCGGGGAGATAAGCCGCGACGCCGGCCGTGGAGGCATGCGCCCGGTGGGCCGCCCCGAAGGCGTCGTTCACATAGACGTCGGCCAGGGAAGCCAGCTCCCGGGCGAAGTGCGGGTCGTTCTGCTCCTCCTCCGGATAGAAGCGGACGTTCTCCAACAAAAGGACCTCACCGGGCTTCATGGCGGCGATGGCCCGCTTCGGCTCCTCGCCCACGCAGTCATTGACCTTCATCACAGCCTGGCCGAGCAACTCGGAGAGACGTCGGGCCACTCTGTCCAGCCGGTACTCTTCGACCACCTTGCCCTTGGGCCGGCCGAAGTGAGAGCAGGCGATGACCTTCGCCCCCCGGCGGGCGAGTTCCTGGATAGTCGGCAGCGCTTCCCGGATGCGCCGGTCATCGGTGATCTCGCCATTCTCCCCGGTGGGCACGTTAAAGTCGACCCGGACCAGTACCCGCTTCCCGGCAAGTTCCAGGTCGCGCAGGGTGAGTTTGTCCACGCCTTTCCCCTCCACCATCCGTTGTTACAGTCCCTTTGCACCCACATACGCCGCCAGGTCAACGACGCGGCAGGAGTAGGCCCACTCGTTGTCGTACCAGGCGACCACCTTGACGAAGTTCCCGCCGATGACCATGGTGGAGAGGGCGTCGACGATAGAGGAGCGGTCGTCCCCGCGGAAGTCCATCGAGACCAGCGGCTCCTCCGAGTAGCCGAGGATGCCCTTGAGCTCCCCCTCCGACGCCCGGCGGAGCGCCCCGTTGACCGAGTCAACAGTCACTGCCTGATCCAGCTCTGCCACCAGGTCCACTACGGACACGTCGGCGGTCGGCACCCGCATGGCGAACCCGTCCAGCTTCCCCTTGAGCTCCGGCAGGACCAGACCGATTGCCCTCGCCGCGCCGGTGGTGGTGGGGATGATCGACATGCCTGCCGCCCGCGCCCGCCGGAGGTCCTTATGGACCTGGTCCAGGATCTTCTGGTCGTTGGTGTAGGCGTGCACGGTGGTCATGAAGCCCCGCCGGATGCCGAACTGCTCGTGCAGGACCTTGGCCACCGGCGCCAGGCAGTTGGTGGTGCAGGAGGCGTTGGAGAGGATGCGATGCTTGGCGGGGTCGTACTGCTTCTCGTTGACCCCCATCACGATGGTGAGATCCTCGTTCTTGGCCGGGGCGCTGATGATGACCTTCTTGGCCCCGCCCGCCAGGTGCTTCGCCGCGTCTTCCCCGTTGGTGAAGCGGCCGGTCGACTCGATGACGATGTCCGCCCCCACCTCGCTCCACCGGATAGCCGCCGGGTCCTTTTCCGCAAAGACCCGCACCGCCCTGCCGTCTACGATGAGCTTGTCGCCCTCCCCTCTGACCTCGCCGGGGTAGCGGCCGTGGACGGAGTCGTACTTGAACAAGTGGGCGTTGGTGGAGGCATCGGTCAGGTCGTTAACCGCCACGAACTCAATGTCCCTCCGGCCGATCCCGGCCCGGAAGACGAGCCGGCCGATCCGGCCGAAGCCATTGATGCCAACCCTTACTGTCATGTGCATTCCTCCTAACCCTAATGTGCGGCAATCGAGCGCGCGGTAACCGCCGGAGCAGGTACAACCAGTACTATATTTGCTTGCCTTCGCCGTGATTCCTGCCCTGCTTGGCATAACTTTCTGAGCGGAGACGCGCCGCTAGCTCGGCCAGCCTGCCCATACGGTAGCTGACGCCGGATTTGCTCACCGGCGGTGAGAGCAACTCTCCCAGCTCCCGGAGGGAAGCTTCAGGGTGAGCCATTCGAGCCTCGGCCACCTCCCGCAAGGAGCGGGGCAGGTGCCGGAAGCCGAGGCGGCTCCGGATCAGCTCGATATCCTCAAGCTGCATAGCGGCCGCGCCGGCGATCTTCTCCAGGTTGGCTGCCTCGGCGTTGACCAACCGGTTGACCCGATTGCGGACATCCCGCCGGACCCGGACGTTCTCGAAGGCGAGCACCGCCGCGCTAGCTCCGATGAGCCCCAGAAAGCGGGCGATCTGGTCAGCCTCCTTGCAGTAGAGGACCGGTTCGCCCTTCCGTTCCGAGCAGTGGCAGGCCACGTCGGAGCGGGCCAAAAGGTCCTGCAATGAGGCAAGCAGTTCCAGCGTGTCCGCGGCCAGCTCAAGGTGGTAGCCCCGCTCCGGGTCGGTGATCGAACCCCTGGCCAGAAAGGCGCCGCGCAGGTAAGCCTTCCGGCAGCATCGCTTAAGGTCCGGCGGGACAGTGGCAAGAAGCCCGTCCCGGGCGTTCAGGATCCCCAGGAAACGCAGGAGGTCAAAGACGCGGGCTTCCGGTGGCAACTCTACGGTATAGACGTTGTTCTTGCGCAGCCGCCGGCGCCGCCGGATCACCACTTCCGCGTCCTGGTCGCAGGTCAGGCGCAGGAGGATCAGGATCAGCCGGGCCACCGCGGCGTTCTCCACGGCCACGGTGAGCCCCGGCCCCCGGCGGCCGAGGTGCAGCACGCCCGCCATCCTGATCAGCGCGGAGAGTTCGGCCCGCCGACAGCACGGGCGGGAGGGGATGAGGCGTGCCAACTCGTTCTTGGTATCGAGCGAAAAGTTCACTGAACTTGCCCTCCTCTCCTATCCCAATTCTTCCGCCGGGCCTGGCAACCCCAAGGTTTAACGATAGGCCAGCGTCACGTCGGCGTTGGTCGTGACCACGGCCACCTGCGCCCCACCGGCGTTCAGCCATCCCTCGAAGTGGTACACCCCGTCGCTGTCGGTCTCGTTCCGATCGACCCAGGTCAGGGGGAGTTCGTCGTAGACCCGGCCGTTGGTGGTGGCCACCCGGAAGCGGGCTGCTGCTCCGTAGGGCAGGGCGAGGCGCACCGGGGCGTTGCTCGTCAGAAACTCGTACTGGCCCACGTCCAGCTCGGCCAGGCTCACCCACAGCCGGGCATTGACCGTCTCCACGCGCCCTTTCTCCCGCAGGCGACTGTCGCTGATCTCCACCGGGCCGGTGCTCTTGATGTCCAATTGTCCGTCCAGCCTCTGGACCAACGTCTGCCCGTTCTGCACGTCCACCTTCAGGTTCCCGCTGAAGTCCCGCACCTCCACGTCGGCCTGGCGGACCATGATCTTGGCCTCGCCCCCCACGCCGCTGAGGTGAACCCGCGCCCGGTCGGTTTCGACCTCGATGGTTCCCCGGACCCGGGTCGGCATCCGGATCAAATGCCGGACTCCGACCAGCTTGACTCCGGCGGGCGACTCCTCCGGCAGGATGGTCGCCACCTGCACGTTCTCTCCGGAGGCTTTCACCTCCAGACGCACGCCCTCCAGGTAGGCGTCCACCGCCGCGGCGTCGGCCCCGGAGGCCCTTTTCTCCACTTCGACGCTGATTGCATCCTCGCTCGAGCCGGTGATCAACACCTCGCCCGGCCCGGTGCGCAGGGTGAACCGCTTGAACTGGCCGGCCGGCACGGTTTCGGTGACCTTCTGGCAGCGCTCCGTCCCCCGGTTCGCCGCCCCGGTCCAATTGTTCTCCGCCGCGGTGCAGCCCGCCAGAAGCCAGGGCACCGCCAGGAAAAGAGCGACCGGCAGCAAGGAAATGGCCCTACCCCGGCTCATTTCCCTTCCCCCTCCGTTCCAGATGGCTCCGAACCTCCTTGACACCCCGGGCTTTCGCCGCCGTTGCGATAGCCAAGTCCTCTTCGTCCGGGGCTCCAGATCGGGATGGGCGGCGATCTCCTGCAACCGCTCTTTCTCTGCCAGAACATCCACCACCCCGGTCAGAACGACCTCGCCCCCGCGGCTTTGGACGTCGATCCCGTACCCGCGCATCCCCGGGTCGGCGGCGATGGCTTCCCGCACGGCTTCCTCCAGCCCGCGTTCACTCTTCCTGTCCTTTCCCTTTTTGCCCGGCATCTCTTCCATCTCCGGCCCGTAGTCTCCCCCGCCGGGAACCCTTCCACTTCGGGCCGAGGAGCGCCAGGATCGCTTGGGCGAGCCGCTCCGGGTCGTGGCGCACCAGGTCGGTAAGGCTGGCCAGGTTGCCGGTCACGGCCGTCACTCCCATCCCCGCCAGGCGTTCGGGATCGTAGACTACCGGCTCCGCCCCCTGCTCCTGGTACTTCCGGCGCAGGTTGGAGGGGACCGGCAGGGTATTGACCAACGCGTAGTCGATCAGGCCGGGGCCGGCGTGGTCCAGGATCGCCTGCACGTGGTCGGAGACTGTGTAGCCGTCTGTCTCTCCTGGCTGGGTCATGACGTTGCACACGTAAACCTTGACTGCCGGGGAGCGGCGGATCCCCTCGGCGATCCCGTGGACCAGCAGGTTCGGCAGGACGCTGGTGTACAGCGATCCGGGGCCCAGGACGACCACCTCCGCCGCGGCCAGCGCGGCCAGCGCCTCAGGGAGAGCCGGGGGAGCGGAAGGTGTCAGGAACACCCGGCGTACCCGCCCCCTGGCCCGGGCGATCTCGGACTCCCCGGCGATCACCCGCCCGTCCGCCAACTCCGCGTGGAGCACCACGTTGGTCAGAGTGGAAGGCAACACCTGTCCCCGAACGGCCAAAACCTTGGACGACTCCTTGATCGCCTCCTCGAAGTCCCCGGTGATCGCGGTCAAGGCGGCAATGAAAAGGTTGCCGAAGTTATGGCCGGTCAGCCCCTCCCCGGCCTGCCGGAACCGGTACTGGAACAGCCGCTCCATGAGGGGCTCGGTGTCGGCGAGGGCCACCAGGCACATCCGGACATCCCCCGGAGGCAAAACCCCCATCTCGGCCCGGAGTCTCCCCGAGCTTCCGCCGTCGTCGGCCACGGTGACGATGGCGGTCAGGTTGTCGGTGTGCTCCTTCAACCCCCTGAGCAGGGTGCCCATCCCGGTGCCGCCCCCGATGCCGACCACCCGGGGGCCGCGCCCTTTCTGGCGGCGGGCGTAGACCGCAGTGGCCAGATCGGCCGGCCCCTGCCCCGGGCGGACCGCCTCCACGACGGACCGGACGACCTGGCGCAGCCCCGCCGCCACCAGAGCCAGCCCGCTGACGACCAGCACGAGGCTGACCGCAAACCGGGGACTGGCGGGGAGCCACCCGGCGAGTCCGGCGGAGACCAGGAACATGCCGATAACTGCCAGGAAGAACCAGCGTTTGATCCGCATCCCCGGATAGAGCCACTTGAGCCCCGGGAAGTCACTTGGCCACATCGCGGTGTTCCACCTGTACCCGGTACCCCTGCTGGCGCAGGAACGCCCCGACCACCTCCGCGATGACCACCGAGCGGTGGCGCCCGCCGGTGCACCCGACGGCGACCACCAGTTGCGCCTTCCCCTCCTTGACGAAGCCCGGCAACATGAAGGCGAGGAAGGAGGTCAAGCGGTCGAGGTACTCCCGCGTCAGCGGTGAGTTGAAGACGTAGTCCCGCACCTCGGCCTCGAGCCCCGTGCGGGGTCTCAGCTCCTCGACCCAGTGGGGGTTGGGCAGGAACCGGACGTCGAAGACCAGATCGGCGTCGAGCGGCAGGCCGAACCGGTAACCGAAGGACAGGACCCGCATGTTCAGCTCCGTCATATCCCCGTCGGTGGCGAAGGCCTGGGTGATCTTCTCCTTGAGCTCGTGGGGGGAGAGGTGGGTGGTGTCGACGATCTTGGTGGCCCGGGAGCGCAGCGTCTCCAGCCTCGCCCGTTCGGCGGTGATCCCCTCCTGGAGGCTGCCGGTGAGGGCTAGGGGGTGACGGCGGCGGGTCTCTTTGAAGCGGCGGATCAACACCTCGTCGGAAGCCTCGAGGAAGAGGACGTCGTAGGTGAAGCCCATCTCCCCCAGGCGGTCCAGGGCGTCGGATACGGCGTCAAAGAACTCCCCGCCCCGGATGTCGATGACCAGGGCGACTTTGCGGATCTTGCCTCCCGGTTGGGCGCAGAGGTCGACGAACTTCGGCAGGAGCGCGGGCGGCAGATTGTCGACGCAGAAATAGCCCATGTCCTCGAAGGAACGGACGGCCTCGGTCTTTCCCGCCCCGGAGAGGCCGGTGATGATGACAAAGCGGAATCCGTCGTCCATGCTTCCTCCTGCGACCGGTGTCGCTCACTCCGGAAGACTTCCACGCCCCGGTGGTGAATCCTCTCACCCGTGGCGGGCGTTGAGCACCAGGGCAGCCGGCAGGTCGGCCGCTTCGGCCACCGCCAGTCCCTGTTCCAGGTTCCCTACGTCCTCCGGGCGGTGGGCATCGGAGTTGATGGCGAAGACTGCTCCAGCGGCCCGGGCGACGTGGACGAACTCCGGGGTCATGTACCGATGGCCGGCGCTGATTTCCAGCGCCGTCCCGACCGCGGCACAGGCGGCGGCGAGCCGCTCCGTGTCGATGGAGAGGTGCAACCCCGGGTGGGAGACGATGTCCACCTCGTGGCGGGTGACGGCTTCCTCCAGGGCCCGGGTGTTGGTCTCCCGCCCCCGCCGGTACAGCGCCTCGCTCGCCCGCCCGGCCAGATTCAAAAACCCCAGCCGGAGGGCGTCCGCCGCCGACCGGTAGCGGACCATCGGGTGAAGCCCCACCAGCACTACGTCCAGGTCGCGCAGGAGGTCGTCGGGCACATCGAGGTCGCCGTCCCCACTCACTATATTGGCCTCGACCCCGGCCAGCACCCGGATGTCGGGGCGTTCCCCCTCGATCTGTTGGATCTCCTTCTGGATGGAGAGCAGGACCTCCGGTGCCTTCATGCCGAGGCCGAACAGGTTGGCCGGCCCGTGGTCGGTGATGGCCACCGCCCAGAGGCCGCGGCGCCGGGCCGCCGCGACGTTCTCCTCCACTGTCCCGGTGCCGTGGCTGTGGACGCTGTGGGTGTGGTAATCGGCGATCAACTGCATAAGAACCCCCGGGGTAGTGTGCGGTGGGAAAACAGAGCTTTAGTCAAGTTCCCCCGATGTCGGCTACGGTTGTCCCCCGGGTGCAAAGGGGCCGGCCGCCAGCAAGCCGAGGACGCCGGGCATCTCCTGCAGCGCCTGGTAGCTGTAAACCATGACCCCTGAAGGACCGTGCGCCAGGATCGCCTTCACCTGGTTGACGAAGGCGTCGGCGTCCTTCCCGAACTTGTAGGCGCCGAGCCCCGGGTAGACCGCCTGGGGCGGGGCGGCCTGCCACCCGGCCAGGAGGAGGGACTCCACCTCCGCCGTGGAGGCGGAGTAGGCCATCGGCGTCACGAAGTCCAGGTCCCCTTCGAGCACCCAGCGGGGCCAGTCCTGGTAGCGCAGCTTGACCGCCTCGTTCAGATCCGGGAAGACGGCGGCCGAAACCAGGATCCCCGGCCGGGAGAGGCGGGCCACTGCCGCCGCCCGCCGGACCACGTTGGACACCTGTTGGCGCCGCCAGTCATCCCACACCGCGCGCAGGGGCGACGAGGGTTCGAGGGTCAGGGGATCGGCCCCGTGGCGGGCGGCGAACTCCTCCCGCACCGCCGGATGGTAACCCATGTCCGGGCCTGGGTAGCGGATGTAGTCGAGGTGGATCCCGTCCACTGGATACCGCTCCGCCACCTCGCCCACCACCGCCGCCACGAAATCCGCCACGGCAGGCAACCCGGGTTCGAGGAAGTAGCCCGGCAGGTTCCGTTGGGCGCGCTCTGCGGGCCAAGCCAGCAGCGACTGGCCGGCAGCGTCATAGGTGATCCATTCCGGATGAGCGTTGACCACATGGGCGGCGGAGGCGGGGCGGCGGCCCGGCAGCCCTACAGTGAAGGCGTTGATCCAGGCGTGGACCGCCAGACCCCGAGGCCGGGCCAGAGCCAGGACAGAGGCGAGAGGGTCGTATTCCCCGAGCCCCTCGGCGGGCGGCAGGATGCTGGAGCGGTAATAGGCCTCGCCGCGCCCGTCGACCTGGACGAAGAGGGCGGTAAAGCCGGCCCGGGCGGCGTCATCCACCATCCGCTCGACCCACTGGGGGTCGGTGAGGCCCCACCGCGGGACCCACAGACCCCGCAGCGGCCTGGGGCCTCCCGCCAGAACCGGCAATGAACCCAGAATGGCCGCAGAAAAGCCAAGCGCCAGGAGAAGGCGGAACGGGCGGGCCAGGATTCCCTTCATCTTCTCACCCATCTCGGGATTTTCGCCCCGGTCCGCCGGGAATCCTTTACTACGTCGGTTGTCAAACGGCGCATACGCTTTTCCAGTGCATGGCATATTACTAGGGACTGACCGGCAGTAACCGGAGGGTGAGTTTTTTATGCCTGAGCGTCTGGAGCCCCACAAGGGACGCGAGTCAAGGGCTGTTTTCTTTTCTACCGAGGAGGAGCCGACTTCTTCCGGGCGTCCGACCTACGTCCCGCCGGCCGCCCGCCACGCCCCGCGCCCAGTCACTCAAGTCTTCCCCCCCCTTCCGCCGGTCAGCACCGAGCCGCCGTCACCGCCACCCGCCCGCCGGGGCGGGCTTCGTCCCGGCTACCGGGACGTATATCCATATGAGGTTCCAGCCGGGTATGGGGACGACCGGGTGGTGGCGATGCCCCGCGACCCCTATTGGATCTTCGCCTACTGGGAGATCGGTGAGGGCCTCCGGAGCGCGGTCAGCCGGAAGCTGGGCTGCCAGGTGTGGGAGGAGGGGCGGCTCACCCTCCGGGTCTACGATGTGACCGGAGTCCTGTTCGACGGGACCAACGCCCACCGATCCTGGGACATCGGCGTGGGCGACGCCCGGAACTGGTACATCAACGTCGGTGTCCCCGAGCGTGACTACTGCCTCGACCTGGGGCTGTTCCTGCCTGACGGGCGGTTTATCGTCCTCGCCCGGTCCAACGTGGTCCGGACTCCCCCGGACAGCTTCTCCTCTCTGACCGACGCCGAGTGGCTGACGCTGGAGGAGATCTATCGCCTCTCCCTCGGCCTGAACCAGGGCGAAAGCTCCGAGGCGCTGGTCCGGGCAGCGGCCAAGCGTCTGCGCGAGCTGGTGAGCTCACCGGGCGTCGCCAGCCTCATGAGCCCCTTCGGCGTGGCCCCCGGCCGCCGGCCGTTCTGGCTCACCGTCGGAGCCGAACTCATCGTCTACGGGAGCACCGAGCCGGGGGCGGCGCTCACCCTCGGCGGGCAGTCTCTGCCCCTTCGGCCCGACGGTAGCTTCACTCTGCGGATGACTTTCCCTGACGGCGACCTGGAGATGCCCTTCGTCGCCCGGTCGACCCACACGGGAGAGGAACAAGGCGTGACGCTCCGGTTCCACCGGGAGACGGCAGCGCGGTAAAGCGAGGAGGAGGAGTAATGGCCAAGGGATACCTCGCCATCGTGCTGCACGCCCACCTGCCTTACGTGCGTCACCCCGAGCACGAGTACTTCCTTGAGGAGAACTGGTACTTCGAGGCTCTGACCGAGACTTACCTCCCGCTGCTGGACACCTTCGAGCGGCTCATGGCCGACGACGTCCCCTTCCGGCTCACCGTGGGGCTGACTCCTTCGCTCTTGGCCATGTTCTCTGACGCCTTCCTCTCGGAGCGGTACCTCCGGCACCTGGACTCGCTCCTGGAGCTGGCCGGGAAGGAGGTCGAGCGCACCCGCTGGCAGCCCGAGTTCGCGCGGCTTGCGGTGATGTACCGGAACTGGTTCGAGCGGGCGCGCCACCTCTTCACCGAGGTGTACCGCTGCAACCTGGTGGAGGGCTTCGCCCGGCTGGAGCGGGCCGGCCGGCTGGAAATCATCACCTCCGCCGCCACTCACGGGTATCTTCCGCTGCTCGACTATAACCCCCCGGCCGTGCGGGCCCAGGTCAAGCTCGGCGTGGACGAGCACCGCCGCCACTTCGGCCGGCCGCCGGCCGGGTTCTGGCTGCCGGAGTGCGCCTTCATGCCGGGCCACGACGCCTTCCTCGCCGAGTGCGGCATCCGTTATTTCATCACGGACGCCCACGGCCTCTACTTCGCCACGCCCCGGCCCCGGTACGCCAACTTCGCGCCGGTCTTTACCCCCCACGGCGTAGCCGCCTTCGGCCGGGACCTCGAGTCGTCGAAGCAGGTCTGGTCGGCCACCGAAGGTTACCCGGGGGACTACGAGTACCGGGACTTCTACCGGGACATCGGCTTCGACCTGGAACTCGATTACCTACGGCCCTACCTGACCCCCGAAGGCCAGCGGATCCCTACGGGACTTAAATACTACCGCATCACCGGCCGTACCGACCACAAGGAGCCCTACGACCCGGACCGGGCCCGGGAGAAGGCCGCCCTGCACGCCGGGAACTTCATGTTCTACCGGGAGAAACAAGTCGAGTATCTGGCCGGCGTCATGGACCGGAAGCCGCTCATCGTGGCCCCCTACGACGCCGAACTTTTCGGGCACTGGTGGTTCGAGGGCCCGCAGTGGCTCGAGTTCCTCCTGCGGAAGATCGCCTACGACCAGGACACCGTCAAGACTGTCACCCTCTCCGACTACCTGGCCGAGTACCCCCGGAACCAGGTCGCCATGCCGGCCCAGTCGAGCTGGGGCTGGAAAGGGTATCACGAAGTCTGGCTCAACGGGGCCAACGACTGGCTCTACCGCCACCTGCACAAAGCGGCGGAACGAATGACGGAGCTGGTCGAACGTTTTCCGAACCCCGACGGCCTAAAGCGGCGGGCCCTGCGCCAGGCTGCCCGGGAGCTGCTCCTGGCACAGGCGTCCGACTGGGCGTTCATCATGAAGACCGGAACAACCGTCCCGTATGCGGTGCGCCGGTTCAAGGATCACGTCGGCCGGTTCACCCGGCTGTACGAGGACCTGCTCGGCAACCGCCTCGATGAAGGCTGGCTCGCGGAGCTCGAAGGGCGAGACAGCCTCTTTCCCGACCTGGACTTGGACGCGTTCCGCTCCTGCCCGGCGGCGGCCCGCCGCACCGCGGCCCCGACGGGGTAGGGTTAGAGGAGGAAAGCCAGTGCCTGAACTGAGGCAGGACCCCGTCACCGAAACCTGGGTGGTCATCGCCACCGAGCGGGCCAAGCGGCCGTCCGACTTCAAGCGGCCGGCGGAGCAGCGCAAAGGTACCGAGGCGTGTCCCTTCTGCTACGGCCACGAGGCGATGACCCCTCCCGAGATCATGGCTTACCGGCCGTCCGGCGGGCGGAACGAGCCCGGCTGGACTGTGCGCGTGGTGCCCAACAAGTTCCCCGCGCTCGCCATCGAGGAACATCCCGCCGGGGTCAACCTGGGAAACGACTTCTACCACTTGCAGGCAGGGTATGGGGCCCACGAGGTGATCATCGAGTCCCCCGAGCATGACTCCGACCTGGCCACTCACTCCGCCGAGCAGACCCGGGCCATCCTGCAAGCGCTGCGGGACCGGTTCTCCGACCTCCGCGGGGACAAGAACCTCCGCTACATCCAGATCTTCAAGAACCACGGCGCCACTGCCGGCGCCTCGCTGGAGCACCCCCACTTCCAGCTCGTCGCCACCCCGGTGATCCCTCCGGTCATCACCCGGGAGCTGGACGGCGCCCTCCGGTACTACGAGGAGACCGGCGAGTGCATCTACTGCAACCTGATCAAGCGGGAGTTCCTGGACGGGGAACGCCTGGTCTGTGAGAACCAGGACTTCGTGGCCTTCTGCCCCTACAGCTCCCGCTCACCCTTCGAGCTCTGGATTCTACCCCGGCAGCACCACTCGGATTTCGACGCCCTCAGCGAGCGGCAGATCGAGGTCCTGGCGAGCCTCCTCAAAGAGACCTTCACCCGGTTTCTCGGGTCACTCGAGAACCCGCCGTTCAACCTGATCCTGCACACCGCCCCGTTGGACCTCGAAGCGGGGGAGTACTACCATTGGCACCTGGAGCTCATCCCGCGCCTCACCATTTTCGCCGGTTTCGAACTCGGAACAGGGATCTACATCAACCCCACCCCGCCGGAGACCGCCGCGCAGTTCCTGAAGGTTTCACTCAGCGAGATCCATTGAGGGAGGGTCCAGAATGTTCGACCGCAACCTGCGCATCCTGATTGCCTCCTCCGAGGTCGCCCCCTTCGCCAAGGTGGGAGGACTGGCTGATGTCACCGGCTCGCTCCCCAAAGCCCTGGCCACCCTGGGCGAAGGCGAGCTGGCCAACGACGTCCGCGTGGTGATGCCGCGCTACCGGCGGGTCGCCAACGCCAAATACCTCACCGACTTCCCCCTCGACATGGGGCGCCGCCAGGAGACGGCGATCATCCGGGAGTCCTCTCTCGAGGCGAGGCTCGGCGACGCTCATGCCCTCGTCCCGGTGTACTTCGTCGACAACCACCACTACTTCAACCGGGACGGGATCTACGCCTACGGGGACGACGCCGAGCGCTTCAGCTTCTTCTGCAAGGCGGTGCTGGAGATGCTTCCGAAGCTCAACTTCCAGCCGGACGTCATCCACTGCAACGACTGGCAGACCGGGCCTATCCCCTTCCTGCTCAAGGTGAAATACACCCCGCTGAACCCGGGGTTCTACCAGAAGATCGCCACGGTCTACACCATCCACAACCTCCAGTATCAGGGCATTTTCGACAAGTCGGCGCTCAAACTGCTGGGGGTGGGTGAGGAGTTCTTCCATCCGGGAGCGCTCGAGTTCTGGGGCCAGGTCAACTTCATGAAAGCCGGCCTGCTCTACGCCGACGTCCTCAACACTGTCAGCCGGACCTACGCCGAGGAGATTCAGACGCCAGAGTACGGGGAGCGGCTGGAAGGGGTGCTGCAGGCCAGGAGCAGGGATCTCTTCGGCATCGTCAACGGCCTGAACTACCACGAATTCAACCCGCGGACCGATCCGCGCCTCGTGGCCAACTACGACAAGGACTACCTCGGGGCGAAAAGGGAGAACAAGACGGAGCTCCAGCGGGAGATGGAGCTGCCGGTGCGGGACGTGCCGGTCATCGGGTTCGTCTCGCGCCTCGTGGGCCAGAAAGGCCTGGACATCCTCGGGGAGGCCATGGACCAGCTCCTGACGGACGACCTCCAGTTCATCGCCCTCGGCACCGGCGATCCCTGTTACGAGAACCTGTTCCGCGGGCTGGCCAGCCGCTACCCCGAGAAATGCTCCGTGCAGATCGGATTCAACGGAGTGCTCGCCCAGCGCATCTACGCCGGGAGCGACTTCTTCCTCATGCCTTCCCGGTTCGAGCCATGCGGGCTGGGGCAGCTGATCGCCATGCGGTACGGCACCATCCCCATCGTGCGGGCGACGGGAGGGCTGGCCGACACGGTACACGACTTCACGCAGAGCCCCGAGGCGGGCAACGGGTTCGTCTTCACTGAGTACTCCGCGGCGGCCCTGTTGGAAGCCGCTCACCGGGCGCTGGCGCTGTACCGGGAGCGGCCTGAGCTGTGGACCAACCTCGTCCGGCGGGTGATGGAGGTCGACTACTCCTGGTCCAAGTCGGCCGCCTCCTACGTCGAGCTCTATCAGCGGGCCATCTCCAAGGTCCTGGCCCACGAGCCGCTAGCGGTTTAGGCGCGGCCCAGGGGTTTCGGCCGCCGGGCGCTGGCCTACCCCAAAAACTCTGGCTTGCGTTCCATGATATGGTCTGGTATACTAACACATGGAACGCTTCCCTGAGCGGAGGGAATGGCCATGGCTGATCGTGGTCCTGCTTCCAGCAAGCATCGTACCCCGGCTTCTCCCCCCACCATTCAAGTCTTGGCTAAAGCCGTAGCCATTCTCTCCGCTTTTTCTACCGAAGAGCCCTCGCTGACGCTCGCACAAATCGCCGTCCGGACCCACATTCCCAAAACTACCGCCCACCGGCTCCTGGTCAACCTTACGCGGTTAGGGCTGATTGCTCCCCATCCCTCGCAAGAAAACCTTTACACCCTGGGCCCCCGCCTGTTGGAGTTGGGGGGAGTGGCGCTGGCCAGTTTCGATCTGCGCCAAACGCTATCGCCGCACCTCGATGAACTTCAGCGCCGGGCCCGCCACACCGTTTTGGTCGCCATCATGGCGGATGATCACCTGCTTTACATCGACCGCCGGGAGTCCCAGTACAGCCTCGCGGTCACCAGCCGGATCGGTTCCAGACGCCCCCCGCATTTCGGGGCGATCGGCAAGGTCATGATGGCCTTCCTCCCTGAAAAAGAAGTCGATCGCTTGTTGACATCACATCCCCTGGCCCCTCTCACCCCTCATACCGTAGTAGACGCCGCGGTTTACCGGAAGACGCTGTCTCAAGTGCGGCGCCAGGGCTACGCGGTAGAGGACGGTGAGGTATTGGAGGGTGTCATAGGGGTGGCGGCACCGGTCTTCAACCAATTCGGAAAGGTGGTGGCGGCAATCGGGGTGGCTGCCCCCAAGGCCCTGGTGACAGATACTCAGTTTCATGGCATCATCCGGGATCTTCTTGCCACTGCTCAGAACGCCTCATACGACCTCGGCTACTCGCGCTGGCCATACCAAGCAGCTCTGTTCGAAGGAAGGGAAGCACCATGAAGTTCCGGGTCACGCCCGGCAATCTGCAAGGAACTGCCAAAATCCCTGGTTCCAAGTCCAACACCACGCGTGCCGTCGCCATCGCCACCCTGGCGGAGGGAACTTCGGTCATCGAGAATCCTGTGCCCAGCCGGGATTGCCTGTCCACCTGCGAGGTATGCCGGAGGTTCGGTGCCGAGATCGAGAACCTCCCGGACCGCTGGATCGTAAGAGGCGTCGGCCAGCCTCACCTGCCGGCGGACGTCTTGGACGTAGGCAATTCCGGGACCACCCTCTACATCGTGACCGCCATGGCCGCCTTGATTCCTGACGGGTATACGGTGATTACGGGCGACTACCAGATCCGTTACCGCCCGGCCGGCCCCCTGCTGGGCAGCCTCGTAACCCTCGGAGCTACAGCCTTCTCCACCCGCGGCAACGGCTGTGCCCCACTGGTGGTCCGGGGCCGGTTGAAAGGTGGAAAAACCACCCTGCCAGGGGTCAACTCGCAGTGGCTCACCCCTCTGCTCATCAGCGGACCGATGGCGGAAGGCGATACCGAGGTAGTGGTGGAGAATCTCCAGGAGCGGCCCTATATCGCTATGACCCTCGGGTGGCTCGAGCGCCGGGGCATCCGCTACGAGATGGACGGGATGCGCTGGTTTAAAGTCTACGGCCAGCAGAGCTACCGGCCTTTCCACGAAACGATCCCTGCCGACTGGGAGTCGGCCTGTTTCCCGCTGGTCGCCGCCGCCATCACGGATTCCGACGTGACGGTGCTGGGGATGGACACCCGGGATTACCAGGGCGACAAGGTGATCATCGACATCCTCCAGGCCATGGGGGCTGACGTGGAGGTGCGCAACCACGGACTGGACGGCATCCGTGTCCGGGGTGGGCGGGGATTGACGGGGATTGAGATCGACTGCCGGGACATCCCCGATGCGCCGCCCATCCTCGCCGTTTTAGGCACCCAGGCCGGCGGCCGGACCGTGTTGCGGAATCTGGGCGCCTCCCGCCTGAAGGAAACGGATCGCAGCCGGGTGATCGCCCGGGAACTGCGCAAGATGGGCGCCCGGATTACGGAGGAGCCGGACGCTCTGATCATCGAGCGGTCAGAGCTCCATGGTGCCGAAATCTTCGGCAATCACGACCACCGCATCATCATGGCCGCCGCCGTGGCCGGACTGGTCGCCAGGGGGGAGACGGTCATAGATACCGCCGAGTATTACGCCATCTCCTTCCCGACGTTCTACGAAGTAATGACCGGCCTGGGCCACCCCCTGGAGAAGTTGGAAGACTGAGGCGAACGGGCTGCGTGAGAAGTTGTCAAAATCAGCAGGAGGTGTCGAGCATGAGTAAAAAGGCGTCCATTGCCCTGTCCCTGGCGTTGACCCTGCTCCTTAGCCCTGCAGTGCTGGCCGGCACGATCAAGATCGGGGTGATTACGCCGCTCACCGGCAACCTCGCCTCGATCGGCAACGCCGTGGCCGACGGAATCAAGCTGGCCGTTAAGGTCGCCAACAGCACGGGCGGCGTAAAGGGCAATAAGCTCGAGTTGGTGATCTACGACGACCGGAACGTGCCGGATGAGGCCGTCTCCGCCGCTAAGCGTCTGATCTCGGGCGACAAGGTGCCGGTCATCATCGGCGCGGTCGGTTCCTCGCCCACGGCGGCGGTGCAGCAGATCACGATGCGCGAGCAGATCCCGCTGGTTACGCCGGTTTCCATGGCGCCCAAGCTTACCGAGATCGGGGACAAGTTCATGTTCCGGGCCACCGCCACGGCGGCGATGCGGGAAACCGTCTTCGCCAAGTTCGTGGCCAAGAAGCTGAACGCCCAGACGGTGGCCTTCATCGCCGGCAACGAGGACCTCGGCCGCTCCACGGTGGAGGCCGCCCAAAAGGAGTATGCCAGGTACGGCAATCCCAAGACCGTCTACACCGCCTTTTTTGAGCCAACCGCCACCGATTTCTCCGCCGAACTCGTCAAGATCAAGGCGCTCAAGCCTGACGTGGTGTATATCGTCGCCGACTCGGTGCGGGCTTCGATCATCGTGAAACAGCTCAGAGCGCTGAATCTGCAAGGACACATCGTCGCCTCGGCCGAAGCCGCGACCAACGAATTCCTGCGTCTGGCCGGTCCGGCGGCCGAGGGCATCTACTTCCCGTTGGACTGGTCAGTGGACTTCGACGACGAGAAGTCCACCGAGTTCCTCGCTCTTTACAACCGCGAGTACAAGAAGATGCCGGAAACCAAGTTCGCCGTCCAGGGATGGGAGGCGGCGTGGTTGGTAATCGAGGCGCTCAAGAACGCCAAGGATTTCTCCCCCCTGGCGGTCCGTGACGCCTTGAGCCAGGTCGCCTTCGACGGCCCGCGCGGCCACCTCGATTTCGACGAAAAGGGCCAGGTGCGCATCGAGAGCCGGATTGCCGTGGTGAAGAACGGCCGGTTTGTCATCTCCCGGTAAACAGCCTGGATGAGGTAGCGGGAAGCCCAGCCGGCTTCCCGCTGCTTCACCGCCGAAAGAGGGGTCTTTATGTTCTGGCTCTTGGCCCAGCAAACCTTGAACGGCCTGGTGATGGGATTGGTCTACGCTCTGCTGGCGCTGGGCCTTACCATCAGCTTCGGCATCGGGCGGGTGATCAATTTCGCCCACGGCGAACTCTATATGCTCGGCGCGTTCTTCACTTACCTGGCCGCCGGACGGATGGGATACTTGGGCGGAATTGCCGCCGCGCTCGTGCTCATGGCCGGGGCCGGCTTGTTGCTGGACCGCCTGGTGCTCCGCCCCTTGCGGGGCGGCCGCGCCTCACTCTGGGCACCTTTCCTCGCCACCCTGGCCGTTTCGTTGATCGTCCAGAATGCCGCCCTGGCCGTCTTCGGACCCGATCCCTACCTCCTGAGTTCTCCCTACGCCTACCAGCCCTTGATGCTGGCCGGGTTGATGCTGACCAAGCAGGACCTGCTCATCGCCCTGGTAGCCGGCCTGACTACCTTCCTGCTTACCGCCTTCATCAAGCGGGGCAAGTACGGCCTGGCCATGCGGGCCGTGGCCCGTGACCGCCAGACCGCCGCCTTGATGGGCATCAACATCGATCGGGTGTACATCCTCACCTTTGTCCTTTCCGCCATGCTCGCCGGCTTGGCCGGGGCTCTCGTGGCGCCGAAGGCCACGGTCGATCCCTTCATCGGGCGCATGGCCCTCCTTAAGGGGTTGTCCGTGGTCATTCTGGGAGGACTGGGCAATATCCCCGGCGCCATTTTCGGCGGCTTAGTCTTGGGGGTGGCGGAAGCCCTTGGCGCCGGCTTCGTCTCGGCGGCCTACAAAGACGCCGTCGGCTACGCGCTCATGATCCTGGTCCTGCTCTTCCGGCCCGAAGGTTTGCTCGGGCAACGGATGAGGCGGGCCTAGCTCGGCAAGCAAGGGGGGAAACGCCATGAGAGCTGCTAATCTTTCGTTCTTCGCGATCAGCGCCGCCGCCCTGGTTTTGCCGCTGGCTGTCACCAACCCTTATTACCTCCACACGGCAATCGCTATGATGGTCAACGCGGTGCTGGCGCTCTCCCTGAACTTCATCCTGGGCTACGTGGGAGAGAAATCGCTGGGACATGCCGCTTTCTTCGGCATCGGCGGTTACACGGCCGCCCTGCTCGCCCTGAATCTGGGCGTCCCGGCCTGGGGTACCCTCCTGGCCGGGGGGGTGGTCTCGGGACTCTTCGGGTTGGCGGTGGGCTTCCCCACCCTGCGGCTGCGCGGCCCCTACTTCGCCATCGCCACGCTGGGCTTCGGGGCCATTCTCCAGCTCATCGCCACCAACTGGACCTCCCTGACCAAGGGCCCCATGGGCATCCCCGGCGTACCCCCACTGGCCTTCGCTGGTTTAATCTTCCGGAATGAGCGGCCTTATTACTACGTCGCCTTGCTCCTTTTAGCCTTGGCCGCCTATCTCACCTGGCGCCTTGCCCACTCCCGCATCGGAAGGGCCTTCGTAGCCATCCGCCAGAATTTCGACCTGGCGGAATCGGTCGGAATCGATACCTTCCGTTTCAAGCTGGCCGCGTTCGTCCTGGGGACTGTCCTGGCCGGCGTCGTCGGCGCCTTCTACGCCCACTACACCAACTTCATCAGCCCCAAGGCACTTGAATCCTACATCACGCTCAACGTCGTGACCATGGTAATCATCGGCGGTGAGGGAACCCTGATCGGCCCGATCCTCGGGGCCATCCTGGTGACGCTCCTGCCCGAGGTTTTACGGGTGGCGGAGAACTTCCGCCTGGTGATCTTCGGTTTCATCCTGCTCTTGACCATCATCTACGCTCCGTCCGGGATTGTCGGCCTGGCTCGGGCCGCCTGGCAAAAGAGGGGAGGTGAGCGTCTTGCCTGAGCAGATCCTGCAAGTATCCGATTTGACTATCCGCTTCGGCGGTCTGGTCGCCGTGGACGGGGTCAGCTTCTCCGTTCCTCAAGGCGGTATCACCGGGTTGATCGGCCCCAACGGCGCCGGCAAGACGACGATCTTCAACGCCGTCACGGGGTTTCTCGCCCCCACCGGCGGCCGCATCCTCTTTGCCGGCCAGGATGTAACCAGGCGCAAGCCCCATGAATTGGCTGCGCTGGGACTGGCCCGCACCTTCCAGCACACCAGCCTCTTCCCCGACTTGACGGTCCGCCAGAACGTCTGGACCGCCATGCACTTGGCGCTACCCGAGACTTTCTGGCAAGTCCTGGCCACCCCGCCCCGCCGTCATCCGGACGGCGAACAAAGGGTGCAGGAAATCCTGGACCTCCTGGAACTCGCTGAACGGGCCGACCAGGCAGCCAGCAGTCTCCCCTACGGCGAGCAACGCAAGCTGGAGATCGCCTTGGCTTTGGCCGTCAAGCCGCGCTTACTCCTCCTGGATGAACCGGCGGCCGGCATGAACCCCGAGGAGGCCCAGCGCTTGACGGAAACGATCCAACAGTTGCGCCGACTGGGCTTGACCATCCTGTTGGTGGAGCACAACATGCGTCTGGTGATGGGCGTCTGCGATTACATCCACGTCATCGAGCACGGCCGCAAGATCGCCGAGGGAGCACCGTCCCAAGTCGCCCACGACCCCAAGGTCATCGAGGTTTATCTTGGAAGGCGGGGAACCAATGCTTGAAATCAAGACGTTGACCGTCAACTACGGACGCGTGAGGGCCCTCGACCGGCTCAGCCTGACGGTCGAGCAAGGGGAGATTGTGGCGCTGGTCGGAGCGAACGGCGCCGGGAAGAGCACCTTGCTCAAGACAGTCTCTGGCCTGGTGCGGCCTGCGGCAGGGGAGGTCGTCTTCGCCGGCCGGCGGGTGGAAGGGCTCCCTCCCCACGAGATCCTCAAGCAGGGGATCGCCCACGTTCCCGAAGGGCGGCGCGTCTTTCCCGACTTGACCGTCCGAGAGAATCTCCTCCTGGGTGCCTTCTCCCGGCGGGATAAAGAGGTAACAGCCGATATAGAACGCATCTACACCTATTTCCCCGTCCTCGGGGAACGCCAGGCTCAGCTGGCAGGAACCCTCTCGGGCGGGGAGCAACAGATGCTGGCCATCGGGCGTGGCCTGATGAGCCGTCCCAAGTTAATGATGCTCGACGAGCCGCTGCTCGGTTTGGCGCCCGTAATGGTGGACCGGGTGGCCGAAATCGTGCGGCAGTTGCAGAGGCTCGGTATCTCTGTCCTCTTGGCCGAGCAGAACACGAACGTGGCCCTCGCCGTGGCTCAGCGCGGGTACGTGGTGGAAACCGGGCGCGTCACGGCCGCCGGAAACGCTTCCGACCTGGCCGCCGACCCGGCGGTGCGCGAGGCTTACCTGGGGGCTCCCCCGGCCTGATGGTCAGCGCCGCCGGCGGAGCGTGGCGTGAAGCGACGCCCCCAGCAGTCCCCCGAAGAGCGCCCCAAGCGCGAAGATCCCCACCGGGCCCAGCGGCCCGAAGCCTTCGTCCGCCGGAGCGCCGGGCGCCGAAACGCCCCCCGGCGGCGCCATCGCCGGCCGGGCGGACCGCCGGCTGATCCGCCAGAGCGTCCCGGTGTTGGGCACTAGTTCGAGCCCCTTCTCCCCCATCCTCATCACCCCGAAATCCGTGACATAGAGAGCGCCGTCCGGGCCGAACCTGACGCAGGAGGGGTGCTCGAACCCGGTGAGGCCGCTCAGCGAGGCCGGGCCGGGCACGCGGTTGACGGCGAAGTCGCTGACCTTTCCGTTGCGACTGACCCGGACGATCTTGGCTCCGAGGGCCCGCTCGGCCGGGGTGCGCGGATCAAGCGGCCCGATCAGCGGGATGAAGAAGTCGTCGTCGTAGCCGAAGCCGGCCGGGGCGAAGTCGAAGGCCCCGCCGGCGGAGTGCGGGGGCAGAACCGCCCAGGGCTTGGGAGGAACGGCCGGGTGGGTGCGGAGCAGAGACTGAGGTACCGGTCCCGCCGCGGGCTTGAACTTCGGCTGGGCCAGGAGCTCCCCGGCGGAATAGTCGGGGTAGCCGTACCACCGCCCCGACTGCACGGGGTGGAGCTCATCGGGGGCGTTGCCGACCGGCCGGGACCCCCGGTCGTCGTACCCCTGGTTATAGACCCAGAGGAACCCCCGGCGGTCGAAGGTGAGGCCGTACGGGTTGCGAAAGCCCCAGGCCACCACCTCCAGCCCCGTGCCGTCGGGCCGGACCCGGTAGACCGCCCCGTTCGGCTTGACGCTTCCCCGGACCGTCTGCCCGGGCACGGAGGAGATCGCGAACGGCGAAAAGGCTCCGGTCGACGCCACCGTCTGTTCCCCCGGCACGAGTGGGTTGAGCGTGGTGAAGTTGTGGCCGACCAGGGTCAGGTCCGTGGCAGGACGGTCGTGGACCCCGGGGTGCCGCTTCAGCCACCGCAGGTTATCCAGGCCCACCACCGCCGAGTTGGTGGCGGTCCCCTGGCCGAAGTAGAGCCAGCCGTCCGGCCCCAGGACGGGGTAGTTGTTGGAGTGGTCCCCCAGGCTCGGCAGGCCGGTGACCAGGTCACGGCGGGCGCCGTTCGGTTCGATAAGCGTGATTCGCCCCCGGTGGGAGGCCCAGATGCGGCCTTCTTTCACCACCACCCCGATCAGCGGAGCGGTGAACCCCGTCGCCACCGGCCGGAGCGAGCGGTCGGGGGCCAGCTTCACGAGGCGGGCTTCCCCCTCGCCGTGCCCCCCCGATTCGACGATATACAACTCGCCCCGTTCGTCGAAGGTCACCTGGGTCGGAAAAGAAAGGCCCCGGGCCACCAGTTCCACCTGGTACCCCGAGGGCACTGCGATGTCAACTCCCCCGCGGGCGCCGGCGACCGGACCGTCCACCATCCGGTCCCGCTCCCCGCCGAGCGCCAGCACGAAGGTTACAGCCAGGATCAGGACCGCCACTCCGGCCGCGGCCCGCACCGCACGCATGGTCTCGCCTCCCCGTCGCCGCCTCGCTAAATCATAGGCGGCGGGAGAGGCCTCTATGCTACTTGCGCTCCTCCTCGTGAGTCCGCAACCGCTCGATCAGGCCGGCCTGGTTGTTCACCGGGTAGAGCGAGGTCAAGCGCGGCACGCGCTTGGTCAGGGGCTCCGCCGCCGGGAACCTGGACAGTTTCCCCGGCAGGTCGATTCCGGCCGGCCCCGGCGGCACCTCCGGAGCTCCGCCCTCAGCCGGTAGAGGAACCGGCGCCAGCCGCCCCTTCGACCGCAAGAGTTCCTTCACTGCTTCGAGGTTCATCCCCTGTTGGAGATACCCTTTGATTTCGGTCAAGAGGTCCACCTCGGCCCGGGTGTAGAGGCGCCGGCGTCCCCCGGTCCGGCGCGGTTTCAACAACCCGGCCTGTTCGTAGTAACGGATCTGCCGTCCGCTGAGACCTGTGAGTTGCTGGACCACCCCGATGGACAGAACGGGAATGTTCCGGTCGTCCCCGCCCACGGCGCTTCCCCCCTTCCGGTGCCTTATTGTTCTACATCAGAGAGGATTTCCCCTCTAGCGCCTTGATTCGTTGGCGAAAAGCGGCTATTAGCTCATCTGCCTCTTCCAGGCTTCGTCCTTCGCTCACGAGGTGGAAATAGGGCGCGTCAGCGTCGGGCTGGACCAGGACCCAGGCATCGTCCTCCCCGGTGGGGTGAACCTTCAGGCCGTCGGTGAGGTCCACCCCTTCCTCGCTCCCGAACTCCTCCAGAAGCGAGCGCATCACCCGGCCCTTCGCCTTCCAGTCGCACGGCACCTGCTCCCTCACCGTGTGATACACTGGCACCTCGGCCACCAGCCGGGACAGGGGGACGCCTTCCTTGGCTATCGCCTCGAGGATCCGGGCCAGTGTCAGGAGGGCGTCGGAGACGGTATGGAAGTAGGGGGCGGACCCGGACCTGAGCCGGCGCTCCGCTTCCAGGCGCTCCCGCAGGCTGGTCTTGGTTCGCACCACCTGGCGCTCGAAGCGGGCGGCCAGCTTTTCCACCGCCCCCGGCGCGGTGACCGGCGCCACCACGCTCCCTCCCTGCTTCAGCGCAAGCAGGGCGACCAGGAGCTCCACCGTCTCCCGGGGGATCACCCGCCCGGTCTCGTCGACCAGCACGAGGCTCTCCCCCGCTGGGTCCGCCAGCACCCCGAGCGCCGCTCCTGACCGGACCGTTTCCGCCCCGATCTCGTCCGGAGTCGCCGCCCCGGACCCTGGCGGAGCCTCCACCAGTTGGACCCGGCACCCCAGGTGGCGCAGGAGGGAGGGCAGGAGCAATCCAAGGGGACTCGCCCCGGCGGTGGCGACCACCGCCGGCGCTGCCCGGCGGACTGTCTCCCGGTCCAGGAGGAGCAGGAGGCCGGAGAGATACCGTTCGACCGCCCGCGGGAAGTAGATGATCCGCCCCACCCTCTCCGGCTCCACCCGGGCGAAGTCCTCCCGGAAGAACAGGTTCTCCACCCGGCGCTGGAGGCCCTTGTCCACGTCGATGCCGCGGCTGTCTACGAACTCCAGCAGAACCTGATCATCCTCCCGCGGCGAGCGGCGGACGTAAACCCCCCCGGCTGCCTCGAGCGCCTGCACGGCATAGCGCACCGCCGGTCCTACCACCGGACCCAGGTCCACCACGTGCACTCCGCTTGAGGTGAGACCAGTCGCCAGCGCCTGCTTGACCATGCCGGCGGCCGGGTAGTCGTCGCAGCCCGCCACCACCCGGGCGCCCGGCTTCAGCTCTGCCCCGTACGCCGCCCCGAGGCGGGCGGCGAACTCCGGCGTGAGGTCGGCGTTGGCCATCCCCGAGACTCCGGCTTCGCTGAAGAGCGCCCGCGGCGAGCGGCTCCCCCAGACCAAGCTCTCCGTGAGAACCAGCCCAGGGTCCACCACCTTGCCCGGCCAGATCTTGACCCCGGGCTTGACCTGCGCCCGGGCTCCGATCTGCACGCCTTTCCCGACGATCGCCCCCTCGAAGACCGCCGCTCCGGCCCGGACGAATACCCGGTCAGCCACCACCGCCCCCCGGATTTCGGCCCGCCGGTCGATGACGGTGTTGCTCCAGATGACGCTCCGCTTCACCGAGGCGCCGCTGCGGAGGACGGCATGGTCCCCGACGACCGCCTCCGGCCCGAGCTCGACCCCCTCCTCCACCCGGACGAAGTCGCCCAGGACTACCGGGGGGCTCAGCTCGACCCCCGGCGCCACCTCGGTCCCCTCACCGGCGAAGACGCCCGGAACGATCTCCGTTCCCCGGCGGGCCAATTTCACCCTACGCCCAAGCACGTCGTAGTGTGACTGCCGGTACTGCTCCAGGTTCCCGATATCCGACCAGTACCCCTCGAGCACACACCCGAAGAGGGGTTCCCGCCGGCCCAGGAGGAGCGGGAAGAGGTTCTTGGAGAAGTCCACGTTCTCGCCGCGCTTAAGAAAGTCCAACACCCGCGGGTCCAGCGCATAGATTCCCGTGTTGACCGTATCGGAGAAGACCTCGCTCCAGGACGGCTTTTCTAGGAACCGCCGCACCCGCCCGTCGGCGCCGGTGATCACCACGCCGTACTCCAGAGGGTTGTCCACCCGGGTCAGGCCGATCGTGGCCAGCGCCTCCCGCTCCTTGTGGAACGAGATGAGCCGGTTGAGGTCGAAGTCGGTGAGGGCGTCGCCGGAGATCACGAGAAACGGCTCGTCCAGAAACTCTTCCGCGTTCTTCACGCTCCCGGCAGTCCCGAGGGGCGCCTCCTCGAGGAAGTAGCGGAGGCGGAGGCCGAGCTGGTGCCCGTCGCCGAAGTGGGCCTCGATCGCCTCCGGAAGGTAGCAGGTGGTGACGGCGATGTCCACGATCCCGTGGGCCTTGAGGAGCAGGAGGATGTGCTCCAACATCGGCCGGTTCATCAGCGGCACCATCGGCTTCGGCAGGTCGCAGGAGAGGGGGCGTAACCGGGTTCCCTGGCCGCCCGCCATGACTACGGCCTTCACCGGCTGACCACCTCCTGGCTCTCCTCAAGACTGCCGCTCCAGCCGTGCGGGAGGTAGGCGGAGAGCTGGGCGGAGAGGCCGCCCAGGCGGGGACCGGAGGCCCCCGCCGCTTTCTCCGAAGCGTCAGCCGCCTCGCCCTCGCCGCGGCCCCAGGGACTCTGGGCGTATTCCGCCAGGACCTTCAGGTAGACGCCCTCCGTCGCCTCGGCGATCCCCGTCCAGTCGTAGTAGTCCCGGACGTCCTCCATCGCCTGGTCAGCCAGTTGCCGGGCCAGCTCGGGGTTGTGGAGCAGCGTCAGGATGTTGTTGGCCAGGGACTCGGCGTCGTTGGGATAGGCCTTCAGCCCGTTCACCCCGTGGACGACGATCTCGGAGAATCCCCCGACATCGGAAACGACCACTGGCGTTCCGGCCGCCATCGCCTCCAGCGCCACGATCCCGAAAGGCTCGTAGGTGCTGGGATAGACCGCAACGTCCGCCGTCACAAGGAGGGCATTGCGCGTGGCGTCGTCGATGAACCCCGGGAAGCACACCCGCTCCGCCACCCCGAGCGCAACCGCCCGGGCCTGGAGTTCGCCCAGGAGGGGCCCGGTGCCGGCGACGACCAGCCGCGTCCCGGGGCAGTAGTGGAGGATCTTCGGCAGCGCTTCGAGGAGCACCGCCGCTCCCTTCTCCCTCACCAGCCGGCCCACGTAGAGGACCAGCTTTTCCCTGGGTGCGGCAAACCGCTCCCGGACAGCCGAGGCGTCCGCCGTCCGCCGGAAGAGGCTGCGCTTCACCCCGTTGGGCAGCACCGCCAGCTTGTCCAAAGGAACCTGGAAGACGTGGTGCACTTCGTCCCGCATGTGGTAGGAGCAGGTGATCACCCGCCAGGCCTCGTAGGCCAGCCACCACTCCGCGTCGCTGATCCGCCGGGAGAGGTCGTTGTGCAGCCCCCGGTTGCGCCCCCACTCGGTGGCGTGGATGGTCGCCACCAGCGGCCGCCGCCAGGCGTGTTTCAGAGCGGCGGCGGCGTAGGCCACCAGCCAGTCGTGAGCGTGAAGGACCGCCGGGTCGGCCACCGCCGGACCGAGAGCCAACACCCGCTCGAGCAGGCCGAAGTTGAGATTCAAAACTGAGGCGTAGAAGTCTTTGCTCGCTGGATAACCGCTGCGGGCGCGATGGACCCACACCCCGTTCTGCTGGCTGTCCAGCGGCTCCCCGCTGCACTCGCTGGTCAGAACGTGGACCTCGTGTCCCCGCTGAACCAGCGCTTCGGACAACTCCTGCACGTGTCGGGCCAGACCCCCGACGACCTTGGGCGGATACTCCCAGGACAGCATCAGGATGCGCATGCTTACCTCCTGGCGACAGTTGGCAGCCAACCCAATTGGCCGCACTGATAGGCTGCGCCAGGAATGAGACCTCTATTCCAGAGCCGACTCTTCCCCGGCGAAGTACCGGCGGAGCGCCGTGGCGAGGGCGGCCGCGATCCGCTGGCGGAAGGCCGGATCCAACAGATGGAGCCGGTCTTTTGGATGGGACAGATACCCGACCTCCACCAGCGCCGTCGGGCATGGCGAGTGACGGAGCAGGTAGAACCTGTTCGGCCAGAACCACTCGGTGCATCCGGGATAGAGCGCCCGGAGCTCCTCCTGGACCAGGCTGGCCAAGCGCCGGCTGGCGGCGACCTGTGCGGACCACCCGACATCGTTCCGGCCGTCTGCCCGGGCGTCGATGCTCTGATAGAAGGTGATGGGACCGGAGAGGCGAGGACTGTGGGCAGCGTTGAGGTGGACGGAGAGGAGGACCTCGGCCCCGCTCCGCCGGACCAGCGCTACGCGGCCCGAAAGGTCCCGCCGCTGGCGGAAGGATCCCTGCCCTTGGAAGCTCAGGTCGTGGTCGCTCTGGCGCGTGAGGAAGACCCGCGCCCCGGCGTCGTGCAACAGCGGGCGGAGGCGAAGCACGATGTCCAGCGCCAGGTCCTTCTCGAGCCACGGGCCGAAGGAGCAGCCTCCGTCGATTCCCCCGTGGCCGGGATCCAGGGCGATGAGACGCCCGGCCAGAGGAAAGCGCTCGCCGGCCTGGCGGGGTTCCCTTCGGCTTTCCTCCGGCCACCAGCGGAGGCTCACCGCTCCGGCCAGGACCACGGCGCAGGCGAGCAGGGCAAGCCGGCCGCGGCGGCTGAGGACGACCAGAAAGCGCACGGCACCACCCACCCTCTGACATAAGGGCGTGCTGCCAAAATAGATATTTGCCGGGGTGAGAGGATATGGCGCGCAAGGTCGTCCTGGCTCTACTGGCGGTCCTGGCCGTGCTGCTCGGGCTGGCGCAGCTTCCCCCGGTGCGGCGGGTGATGCTCCTGGCCCGCCTTTACCCAGTCTACCAGGTGGCCACCACCGAGAAAGTGGCGGCTCTGACCTTCGACATCTCCTGGGGGACGAAGACCCCGGCGCCGGTGGTGGAGATTCTCCGTCAGAAGAATCTCCGCTGCACGTTTTTTCTCTCGGGTCCCTGGGTCATGAACCATCCCGACCTCGCCCGCCTGATCAAGGCGGGGGGGCATGAGATCGCCAGTCACGGCCACCGTCACCTCAACTACTCGACTCTCAGCGCCGACGGTGTGGCCGAACAGCTCCGCCTGGCGCACCAGAGCATCAAGCAGGTCCTCGGCGTCGAGCCGAACCTGATCCGGACCCCCAACGGCGACTACAACGACACCGTCATCCGCACCATCCGGGCGAACGGCTACGAGGCGATCCAGTGGAGCACCGACTCCCTGGACTGGCTCAACCCCGGCGTCGAGCGGATCATCAGCCGGGTGCTGGACCGGGTCCACCCCGGCGACATCATCCTCATGCACGCCTCGGATTCGTGCCGGCAGACGGTGGCCGCCCTGCCGGCGGTCATCGACGGTCTGCGGGCGAAGGGTTATCGGTTGGTAACCGTCTCCGAGCTGCTCCGCCTGGCGGAGCCGGCCGGCCGCCGGAGCCCGCTCGAGCCCGGTACCTACACCCGGCCTGAGGCCCCCGCCTCTCCACCCGACTCCCGGCCTCCCCTGGAACGGCCGGGGACTGATCGGCGTTAGCGCCCCCCTGCCGGATAGACGACTGGCAGCCCACCGTCCGGCGGAGTCCGCAACTGGCGGTTCTGCGAGCGGAGGCTGAACCGCGGTGCCAGGAGGTCCAGGACGTTGGGGTCGGTGTTGTCGTCGCGACCGCCGCCGAAGACCCACCGCCCGCCCTGGGCCGTCACCGGGCGGTACTCGTCCGGCCCGAAGGCATCGTACCCACCGACCAACACGTAGTACCGCCACCTCTTCCCGGGGCACCCCACGGCCGCCCGGGGAACTATGAGGTGAATGGAGTCCCCGCCTTCCCGGCGCGCCACCACCCGGACCGGATATGCCTCCCTCCCGGGAGGATCGGCCCCGTTCTCCGGCACGCCAGCCGGCTCCAGCCGGGAGCCCCCCCAGGGGGCGCAGCGCACCAGGTAATGCCAGCCCTTGCCAGGCGCAAAGCGGACGTTAGCCCCCGGACGAGCCGGGGTGAGGCGGCCCTTTCCCGCCCCTGTGCGCAGGTAGATATCGACTCGCTGGTAGCCGAAGCCTTCCGGAGCGCTCCAGGGGTTGGGCACCGCCCCGAAGGTCAGCCGGAAGTGGACCGCGGTGGCGTCCACACTCACCCGGAAGCGGCGCAGGTCGAAGGTGCCGGGGAGAAACGAGGGGTCCTGCGGGTAGCGGTAGGTCCCCGGACCCCGGTCATCCCCGGCTGGATCAGCCATCTCGAAGACCACCCGCTCCCCGCCCCGCGGCGCCGCGGTCACCGGGACCGATCGGGGAGTCGGAGCCTGGGTCGGAAGCCGGAGTACGCTCAAGGAAAGCCCCACCGCCATGGCCAGGGCCAGTAACACCCCAGCCAGGCGCGACCCGCGCGAACCGCTCATCAGCGCCACCTCCCGGCGCAGGCCCGCGCTCCAGCACCCGCGCCGGTTAAGATATATGTCCGTTCGCCAGGGCTTACGCCGTTCACCAGAACAGCCCGCGGCGCCGCTGCGGCTTCCCTTCCAGGGCGTCCAGCAGGCGGTGGGCCGCCTGTATCGCCTCTTGCGGGCTCATCGGCCGCCGGGCGGGAAGCGCGGCGCGGCCTTCCTTCTTCTCGCCTCCGGCCTCCGCCGCTGGCGGAGTCAGGAGGCGGTGCACCCGGTCGACCAGCGCCAATCCCTGGGAGAAAAGGTGGACCCAGTCCGGGTCGGCCATCGGTTTCACCTCCCGGGGCACCCGACGCTCATCCGGCGCGGCCCCCGGGAGAAGTATACGAGGTGCCCGCCGCCCCAGCTCTGGGCAACTACTCCTGCTCCACCGCCTCGGCCGCCTCCCAGAGGGCCTCCGCGAGGGTGGGGTGGGCGTGGATCGTCCGGCGCAGGTCTTCCAACTGCAACCCAGCCTGGAGGGCGAGCGTCGCCTCGGCGATCAAGTCGGAGGCATGGGGGCCGACGATGTGGACCCCCCACAACTCGCCCCGGGGGCCGGCGACCACTTTCACGAACCCGTCGTACTCTCCCCCGGCCAAGGCCTTGCCATTGGCTACAAAGGAGAATTTGCCGGTCCGGACGGCCGACTTGCCCAGCCCCTGCCGCTCCGCTGAGGCTCGGGCCTCCTCTTCGGTGAACCCCACCCCGGCCGCTTCCGGGCTGGTGAAGACGACGCTCGGCACAGCCCGGTAATCCATCCGGGTCTCCCGCCCCAGGAGCGCCTCCACGGCCACCACTGCTTCCCGCGAGGCCACATGGGCAAGCTTGTACCGGCCGGCGGTGACGTCACCCGCGGCGGCGATGTGCGGCACCGCGGTGAGCATCCGATCGTTCACCGGGATCTCTCCCCGGGGCGTCGTGTCCACCCCCGCTCGGTCGAGCGCCAGCCCGTCGCTCGCCGCCCGGCGACCGATGGAGATGAGGAGCCGCTCACCCTCCACCCCTGCTCCGGTGTTCAGCGTCACTTTCACCCCGTCGTCGCCCTTCTCCACCGCCGTGGCCTGCACCCCGGTGTGGATGGTCACCCCGCGCTTCCTCAACGCCGCCTGGACGGCCGCTGCCACCTCCCGGTCCAGCATCGGCAGGATGGTGTCCATCAGCTCGACAATCGCCACCCGGGTCCCCAGGGTGGCGAAGAAACTGGCGAACTCACAACCGATAACCCCTCCGCCGAGGATCACCAGCCTTTCCGGCAGGGAAGGCAAGGTCAGAGCCTCGTCGCTGGTGATCACCCGCTCGCCGTCGTAGCCGAAGACCGCCGGCACCGCCGGGCGGGAGCCCGTGGCGATCAGGAACCGCTCGGCGACCACCATGCTCTCCGTCCCGTCCGGTCCTGTCACCGCCAGACGCTGCGGATCCAGAAAACGGGCCGTCCCGGTGATCACCGTGACTCCCTGCTTCTTGAAGAGGTACTGGATGCCCCGGCGCAGCCGGTCCACCACCTGTCGCTGCCGGGCGACGGCTCTGGGGAAGTCCACCCGGACTTCGCCGACCTCGATCCCGAACTCCCCGGCCCGGCGCACCGCGTTAAGCACCTCGGCCGTCGCCGCCAGAGTCTTGGTCGGGATGCAGCCCAGGTTGAGGCAGGTCCCGCCGACGGGTCCCGCCTCCACCACCGCTGTCCGCAGCCCCAGCCTGGCCCCGTGCAGCGCGCCCACGTAGCCGGCCGGCCCGGCCCCGATCACCGCCAGTTCCCAGCGCTCCTCACCCACCAGGTCCCTCTCCTTCCCCTCTCTCCGGATCATCCTTCCAGCGTTCCCGCGTCCGGCACTCGCGGCAGAGCCCCACGAACTTCACCTGGTGGTCCAGGATGGCGAAGCCGTGCTCGGCCTCCACGGACTGTTCCAGCCGCTCCAGGAGGTCGTCGCGCACCTCCTCGACCCGTCCGCAGGAGAGGCAGAGCAGGTGGTGGTGCGAGTGGCGATCCTCCCCCGCCAGCTCGTACCGGGCCCGCCCGTCCCCCAGGTCCACGGCTTGGAGCACGCGCAACTCGGTGAGCAGCTCCAGCGTGCGATAAACGGTGGCCAGTCCTACCTCCGGGTTGGTCCGTCCGACCAGGGCGTGGAGCTCCTCGGCCGAGAGGTGCTCCCCCTGGTGCTCGAAGAGCAGTCGGAGGATGAGCGCCCGCTGGGGGGTGAGACGGTAGTCGGCGTCAGCGAGGCGCTGCTCGGCCTCGCGCAGTCCCCGGCGCTTCATGGCGTCAAAACCGCCATTTCCGGCAGGAAGGAGCGGATCTCGCTCACCCGGCCTTGGCGCAGGTAGACGCGGGGAACCCGCCCGCTGACGGCGCAGACCACCTCGTAGTTGATGGTGCCGATCCGCTCCGCCACCTCGTCCACGGTGATCTCCTCCCCGCCCTGCCGTCCGAAGATCACCGCCTCGTCCCCGACCCTCACCTCCAGGCCGTCCGGAACGCCCACCACGCACTGGTCCATGCAGATGCGCCCGCGCAGCGGCACCCGTCTCCCCTTGAGCAGAACTTCCGCCCGGCCGGAGAGAAGGCGGCTGAACCCGTCGGCGTAGCCTAACGGCAGGAGAGCGACCGTCTCGGGATCCCGGGTCACGTAGGTCCGCCCGTAACTCACCGCGGCCCCGGCCGGCAACCGCTTGACGTAGGCCACCCGCGCCTTGAGCGACATGACGGGGCGCAGGTCCACTGCGGTGCGGCTCACTTCGGCGGAGGGATAGAGCCCGTAGAGCATGATTCCCGGCCGGACCAGCGGTCCGGCAAGCTCCGGCAGATCGATGATGGCAGCGGAGTTGGCGGCGTGCGCCAGCAAAAGCGGCGGCCCCTCACAGGCGGAGAGGGCTCTCTGAAAGGTCTCGAACTGTTTCCAGGTGTACGTCTTGTCGGTCTCGTCAGCGCTGGCGAAGTGGGTGAAGGCGCCGAGCAGTTCGATGCCGGGAAGCGACTCCAGATACCGCCGGAATTCCGGTGCCTCGTCCGGCAGGAGACCCAGTCGGCCCATGCCGGTATCGATCTTGATCTGCACCCGGGCAGGGCGGCCCAGGCGCACCGCCGCCGCCGAGAGCGCCTCCGCCACCTCGACGGCACAGACCGCGCAAGAGAAGCCTCCCGCTACCACCGCCTCGGCCTGCTCGGGAGAGGGCATGCTCAGCAGGTGAATAGGCGCCTCGATCCCTTCCCGGCGCAGCTCGTAAGCCTCCTCGACCAGGGCCACCCCAAGCCACGTCGCCCCGCTCTCCAGGGCGACCCGGGCCACCGGCCCCGCCCCGTGCCCATAGGCGTTGGCCTTGACCACCGCCATGATCTGCGCCTCTGGCCCGATGCGGCGCCGAATCTCACGGACGTTGTGAGCCAGGTTGTCGAGGTTGACCTCCGCCCAGACCGGGCGGATCGTGCGGGGAACAGCGCAGTCCGCCCCCATGGCTCACTCCTCTTGCTCTCCGGCGGCCGGTTCTCCGCTCAGCACCCGCTGGATGGCCCGGGGCAACTGCCGGACCACATCGCTCGCCGCCATGCCGACCGGACCCCGCTCCTTCGCTGCCAGGTCGCCCGCCAGGCCATGCAGGTAGACTCCAGCCACGGCGGCCCGCACCGGCGTCATCCCCTGCGCCAGGAGAGAGGTGATCGCTCCGGTCAGCACGTCCCCCGTGCCGCCGGTGGCCAGTCCCGGATTGCCGGTGGGGTTCAGGAAGAGTTCGCCGTCGGGGGTGGCGATCACAGTGTGCGCCCCCTTCAGCACCAGCACCGACCGCCAGCTCTGAGCCACCTCCCGGGCGGCGTCCACGCGGTACCGCTCGACCGCGTCGACCGGCAGGCTCATCAGGGCCGCCATCTCGCCCGGATGCGGCGTCAACACGGCCGGCTGGCGCCGCCCGGCGAGGATCTCACGGAAGAGTTCCGGCCGCGCCGCCATGAGCCGCAAGGCGTCGGCGTCGAGCACCACCGGCAGGTTGAGGCCGGCCAGGAAGTCCCGCAGGAAGTCCCCGCCCCCCTCGTCGGTCCCCATGCCTCCGCCGAGTCCCACCGCCTGGCACCTCCCCGCCCACGCCAGGAGCGGCTCCGCCGCCCCGGCCTCGATGGTCTGGGCCTCGGTCTCGGCAAGCGGCAGGGACATCACCTCGGTCAGCTTCACTTCGAGAATCGGGTTGAGGCTCCGGGGGACGGCGACGGTCACCTTACCGGCTCCCATCCGCAGCGCCGCCTCCCCGGCCAGCGCTACCGCCCCGGTCAAGCCGGGGCTCCCCCCCACCAGCAGCGCATGGCCGAAGCTCCCCTTGTGGGCGTCTACCGGGCGCAGCGGGAGAGCCGCCCGCACCTCGTCGGGGGTGATGAGGTGCATCTTCAGTGCCGGGTCGGCCAAAAGCGACGGCGGCAGCCCGATATCCACCACTCTCAGCTCGCCGGTGAACACCGCGCCGGGGTACAGGAAGAGCCCCAGTTTGGGTAGGCCGAAGGTGACCGTGACGGTGGCCCGCACTGCCCCGGCCGCCGCTTCGCCGGGGTGGACGACTTGCGCTGCAGTATCGGCCGCCAACAGCTGGCCGGTCCCGGCATCCACCCCGGACGGCACGTCCAGCGAGAGCACCGGCCGGCCCGCCCGGTTGATCAGGGTTATCGCCCCCAGGGGAAGCCCGGTGATCGAACCGCGCAACCCCGTGCCGAACAAGGCATCCACCACCAGGGAAGCCCGTTCCAGGGACCGCTCCAGCATCGCCAGACCGCTGTCGTCCGTCACCGTCCTCACGGTGACGGCATTGTTCTCCGCCATCTTCTTCAGAATCAGAAAGTTGGTCAGGGCGTCCCCCCGCAACTCTGTCTCGCGCCCCAGGAGGAAGACGTCGACCGTCTCCCCCCGGCCCGCCAGGTGGCGTGCCAGGACAAAGCCGTCCCCCCCGTTGGCCCCCTTGCCCGCCACGACCACTACCCGGCCCGCCGAGCCGCTCCTCATCCGGACCGCCACCTCGGCGGCCCGGGCGCCGGCGTTCTCCATGAGCAGGATTGAGGAGAGCCCGAAGTCGGTTTCGGCGCGGCGTTCCACAAGCCGCATCTCCGCCGGGGTCACCAGCCGCATCGTCGTCCACCCCTCCCCCAGATGTCACCGCCCACCGGCCGCGGTCGTCTCCGGCCGCCGGTAGAAGGTGGGCCCTATTGCTTCGTAACCGTACTCGCGGTACCGCAGAATCGGTTCGGTTCCGCCGACCAGGAAGAACCCCCCCGGAGCGAGCGCTTGGTAGAACTTCTGGTACAGCAGGTGCTTGGCGTCTTCAGTGAAGTAGATCACCACGTTGCGGCAGAGAATGAGATCGAAGTTCCGGTCGAACGGGTCGGTAAGCAGGTTGTGCCGCCGGATGTCCACGATCGCTTTCACTTCATCCTTCACCCGATAGGCTTCCCCGACTTGGTCGAAGTACCGCGCCAGCCGGGCGGGCGAAACGTTCTTGAGCTCGGACGCCTGATACACGCCGGCCTTAGCCTTTTCCAGGACCGCCTTGTCGATGTCCGTCGCCAGCACCCGGTGGGGTAAGCCCGGCGCCAGGTCCAAAAGCAGGATGGCCAGGGAATAGGGTTCCGGCCCGGTCGAGCACCCCGCGCTCCACACCTTGAGGGGACGCCGCTTCGCCAGGAGTTGAGGCAGGTACTTCTGCTCCAGGTCCGCGAAACGCTCCGGGTTGCGGAAGAACTCGGACACATTGATCGTGATCCGCTTCAGGAACTCCTCGTACCGCACGGGATCGGCCTGGAGCAGTTGGAAGTACTGGCGGTACGTCGGCACCTTGAGCGACTCCATCAGGGAGTTGATGCGCCGCTGCATCTGGCGCTGCTTGTAGCTCGACAGGTCCAGTCCGGTCAACTCCAGGATGCGCCGCTTGAACTCCTCGTAGTCGGCAGCGGTCATCCCGGGCCGTTCCGGCGAGGGCTGTTCCTGCTCTTCCGGCATGCTGTCACCCCTTTTCCCGGTATATTCGTGTCGCCGCACGGACAATCCTTTAGACGAAAAGACAGCCCCCTGGCGTTCTACCAGGGGGCTGAGGAGAGCCCCGCGCGACCGGTGCCGCCGTCTCCCTACTCGACGGTCACCGATTTCGCCAGGTTGCGCGGCTTATCGACGTCGCAGCCCCGGGCCTTCGCCGCGTAGTAGGCGAAGAGCTGGAGCGGGACCACCGAGAGGACCGGGGTGACGAAGTCCAG
>DYFA01000004.1 GCA_020725425.1 Aneurinibacillus sp. | reverse complement strand
TCGCATCATGGTCCTGGAGGTGATGGGGCGCTACGCCGGCTGTATCGCCCTCGAGGCCGGGCTGGCCGGCGGGGCTGACGTCATCCTCATCCCCGAGATCCCCTTCACCTTCGAGGAAGTGGCGCGGAAGATCAACGCCCGGCGGGCCCAGGGCAAGAAGTTCTCGATCGTGGTGGTGGCCGAGGGGGCAAAGGAAGAGGGGGGTGAGCTGGCTGTCGAGCGGGTCATAAGGGAGTCCTTCGACCCCATCCGCCTGGGGGGTATCGGCCGGCGGGTGGGGGAGGCGCTGGAGCGGCTCACCGGCATGGAGACCCGAGTCACGGTCCTCGGTCACCTGCAGCGAGGCGGAAGCCCGACCCCCTTCGATCGCATCCTCGCCACCCGATACGGGGCGGCGGCAGTGCGCCTGGCCCGCCGGGGGCAGTTCGGGCGGATGGTCTGCCTGCGGGGCACCCGCATCGACTCGGTTCCCCTCGAAGCGGCAGTGGGCGAGATGAAGCGCGTCTCGCCCGAGTCGGACCTCGTCATGACCGCCCGCGCCCTGGGAATCAGCTTTGGGGACCCTCCCGCCTAGAGAGAGCGGGCCGTCTTGCGGCCCGCTCCGAAGAGTCAATCCCTGCTCCTCCGGCTCTCACTTCACGCCCTTGAGGGCGCTGGTCACCTTGCCATCCTTCGTGACGTGGCAGGCGTCGCAGGCGACTTTCGCCTTCTGATGCGAGTCGTGCATCTGCTTGTTGAGGGCGAGTTTGGACCCGGCCTTGTGACATTTCAGGCAGGTGTTGACGTCGGCGGTCGCCGCGACCGGTGGGTGCTTCGCCAAGCCCTTCACCGTGGCGGCCAGGGACTTGTCTCCCTTGTGGCAGTCGGCGCAGCCGTTCGGGTATTGATCAGCAGCGGCAACGCTCACGGACGCAGCCACAGACAGGATAACCAGAGCGGCGAGCAGCAGCGCCAGCTTCTTCATGGCGCAGTTCACCTCCTTTACCGGGAAATCGGGACAAGAGGAAACTTCGCCCCGCCGTAGGCATTTCCTTCACCGGGCGGGCGGCCGAAAGCGAAAAGCGCTGCAGTCGCAGCGCTTTTCCGTCGTCAATACCCAGAACCGGTGTTACTTCTTGACGCCCTTGAGCTCAGCTGTCGCCTTGCCGTCCTTCATGATGTGGCAGGCGTCGCAAGCGATCTTCGCCTTCTGGTGCGAGTCGTGCATCTTGGTGTTCAGCGCGAGCTTGGACCCGGCCTTGTGGCACTTCAGGCAGCCGTTGATGTCCATCGTCGGCGACACGCCCGGGTGCTTCGGATAGAGCTTCTTGATCAGCGGCTGGAAGGCCAGCTCCTTCACGTGACAGTCGGCGCACCCGTTGGGGTACTTGTCCGCCGCCACCGCCAGGACGCCGAAGGCCATCACGAAGCATGCCACGAGCCCCAGGGCCATTCCGAGCTTCTTCATTCCCTCCACCCCCTCACTTCCGAAATGGGTCGTTCACCGGAGGTAATTTCCACAGAGGCCGCGCAACTCCTTCCAATCTTGGAAAATATCCCGCTGCGCCCGGCCGTTTCCATCACTTTCAGCCCCTGGGCCGGACTATGACCTGATGGCCCCGGAGAACCTAGAGAGGAAGCCGGGAGGTGTTGTCATGACGATCGGGTTGCTGCTTTTGGTCGCGGTGGTGGCGCTGACCGTGGCGGGCCTCGCCCACCGGGTCTTCGACCGTCTGCATCTCACCGACGCGCAAGCCCTGATCTTTCTCCTTCTCCTGATTGGCGGCTCCTTTCTCACCATTCCGCTCTACCGGGGCAACTTCACCGTGGCTTTGAACGTCGGGGGAGGGATCCTGCCGATCGCTCTGGCCGTCTACGTCCTCACCCGGGCCGGCACCGGGAGGGAGTGGAGCCATGCCCTCCTGGCCGCCGTCGTGACCGGGGCCTTCCTCTACGGCACCGCCAAGGTGCTGCGCAACTTCGGCCACGGGTACGACGTAATCGACCCGATGTGGGTCTTCGGGCTGGTGGCCGGCATCGTGGGATATGTCGCCGGGGGGCGCTCCCGCCGGACCGCCTTCATCGGGGCGACGCTGGGCGTCCTCCTGCTGGACGTGGCGAACCTGGTCGAGCTGGCAACGACCCGCTCGCCCGGGCGGATCGTGGTCGGCGGAGCAGGGGCCTTCGACACCATCGTCGTGGCCGGGGTGGTGGCGGTTCTTCTGGCGGAGGTCCTGGGGGAGACCCGGGAGAAGCTCGGCGGCGGCCCTGTCACCGAAGGGGAGCGCCCCCCCGGTCTTTATGAGCGGAACCTCAAAGGCGGGGAAGACGAGGAAGAGAAGGGAGGTGGTGAGGGATGAGGCGAGCGGCTCGCTGGATGCATTTCGGCCTGGTCCTGGTGGTCGTCCTCGGCCTCGCGGCGCCAGCCTCCGCCGGGATTCCTGCCTTCATCCCCTGCACTCCCGACCAGTACTACACGATCGTCAGCGAGCACGGCGAGACGCTGGCCAAGATGGCCTTGCCCGTCTCGGTCGGGGATTACCTGATCACCGAGGACGACCGGGGGTGGCGGGTGGTCTCGGTCCAGGGCCGGACGGCCCGGGCCAAGTTCGACCAGTGGGTGGACCTGATGGCAGCGGTGGACCGCCCTCCGCTGAGCGAGCGGATCGCCGGCTGGATCGGGGCGCTGGCCGCGCAGGTCCGGGGAGACACCCGCCGCCTGCAGGTCGGCATCTACCACACGCACAGCGACGAGGCCTACGTTCCCAGCGCCGGCCGGGCGAGCCTGCCGAGGGGTGACATCTACCAGGTGGGCACGACGCTGCGTGAAGCGCTCCGCCGCCGCGGTTTCCAGGTCGACCAGTCTTTCAACAACCACAACCCCCATGACGGTGCGGCATATCATCGCTCCCGCCGCACAGTGGTGGAACTGATGCAGCGCCGGCCGGCGGCGGTCTTCGACGTCCACCGGGATGCCATCCCGGACGCGAGCTACTACCGCAGGCAGGTGCGCGGGCAGACCATCGCCCAGGTCCGGCTGGTCGTCGGGAAACAGAACCAGAACCGCGCGGTGAACTTCGACTTCGCCAAGCGGATCAAGGCTGAGGCGGACCGGATCCACCCCGGCCTGGTCAAGGAGATCTTCTGGGCCGGAGGCAACTACAACCAGGACGTTTCCCCCCGGGCGATCCTCTTCGAGTTCGGCACCCACACCAACTCCCGGGAGATGGCTGAGCGGGGGGCGAGACTGCTGGCCGATGTATTGCCGGTGGTCCTCACCGGCCGGCGGACGGCGGTGCCGCAACCCCGGCCCCACATCACCCGGGTGGCCCGGACGCAGAACCGGGCAGCCGGCACCTCGGCCCTGTGGATCGCCCTGGCGGTGGTGGGCGGGGCGGGCCTCTTCCTGGCGGTCAACGCCGGTGGGCTGGGCGGCATTGGCAGACAGCTGAGGAAGTTCACGGGGCAGGAGCTCTCCGGCTTCCTCGGGCGCTATCGGGGCCGCCAGAAAGAAGCGGAGAGAGACCGCAAGGGAGAACGTCCGGAGGAGCCGGACGATCGGAGCTGACCGACCCAGGCCGGGAGAAGGCAGGGTGAAGGAAGGGGCGGCGACAACAGGTCGCCCCCTTTTTTTGACCGCCGCGGCGCGGATGCGCTGAGTAGGGACGGCGGCGCAGGAATCACCGGCGGCCCGGAGAATCGTTGGCGGGGATGACCGCCGGTGAAGGGGCATACGATGGCACCAGACAGAACTCCGGGAGGTGTTGCGATGGCGGACGAGCCGGGGCTCGACGGGCAGAAGATGGCTCTGGTCCTGTCGGCCGGCGGGGTGCGCGCCATGGCCCAGCTCGGAGTCCTGAAGGCCATGGCCCGCTACAACCTCGAACCGGACCTGGTCGTGGGCAGTTCGGGCGGGGCGATCATCGCGGCCCTGTACGCCTCGGGGCGGACGGTGGAGGAGATCGTCGCCCTGGTCGAGCAGTGGCGGTGTCGGGGCCGGCACCTTTTGGACTTCAACTGGACGGGCCTCCTGGCGGCCGTCTTCCGGCTGAGCCTGGCGCCCTTCGCCGGCCTGATAAAAGGGCGCCGCCTCGAAGCGGTGCTGGCGAAGTGTCTGGACCAGACGGATACGTTCGCGGCGTTTTCCGGAGAGAATAACCGGAAGCCGCTCTTCCTCACGGCGGTTGACCTGGAGGACGGAACGCCGATGGTGTTCTGCGACCCCTCCCAGGTCAGAGCGGAGGCCGACCCGGTTACCGGGGAGCGCGAGGGGTACCGCCTCTGCGGCCGGGTGCCGGTCTCCCGGGCCGTCCGGGCGAGCATCAGCATTCCCGGGGTCTTCGTCCCCGCGCCGTGTCTCCCCGCCTGCCCCGATCGCTGGCGCTGCCAGCGCGGGGGCCGGAACCGGGCGGGGGACCGGTACGTGGACGGAGGGGTGAGGGAGTTCCTGCCTCTGGCGGTGGCGGTCCGGCTGGCCCGGGCCGGCCTGGCGCTCGGGGTCAATCTGGGCTACGCCGGGCTGCGCCGGGAGGGAGTGACCGAACGGGGCGTGGGCGAGGTCATCAGTCAGTCGCTGGACATCATGGGCCTGGACCAAGTCGAGGAGACGCTCCGCGACGAACAGGTGGCAGAGGCCCGGGTCGTGGTGCTGAACCCGATGATCTACGACGTCGGCACCTTCGAGCTGGAGTACCTCCCCTACCTCATCCGGCGGGGGGAGAAACTGGCCCAGGAGTTCTTCGCCGCCCGGGGGCTTGTACCCGGCGGCGACCCGGGGGAGAACCGGCGGCGCCTCTTTCCGGCGGCTCCGGGGGCGATGCTCTACCCGCCAAAGGGGAGCGACTTGTATTTCGAGTGGTTGAGACAGATCAAGGAGGAACGGCGGTGAAGGTAAGCATAATCCGCTGCGCGAGCTACGGCCGGGAAGAGGTCCGCCGGGGGGTGGAGGCGGCCCTGGCGCCCCTGGGAGGGTTCACCGCCTTCGTCCGGCCCGGCGAGAGAGTCCTGGTCAAGCCGAACCTCCTGGTCGCCGCCCCTCCGGAGAAGGCGGTCACGACTCACCCCGAGGTCGTCCGGGCGGTGGTCGAAGGCTGCCAGGCCGCAGGCGCCGAGGTCTGGGTGGGCGACAGCCCGGGCTTCGGCAACGCGGAGCGGGTCGCCGCCCGTTGCGGCATCCTGGAGGTGTGCCAGGCCACCGGCGCCCGCTTCGTCTCCCTTGAGCGGGCGGTGGACGTGCCTTTTCCCGAGGGGCGGTGGGTGAAGCGCTTCCCGCTGGCCGACGTGGTCCGGCAGGTGGACAAGGTGGTGTCCGTGGCCAAGTTCAAGACGCACGGCCTGGCCTTCTACACCGGCGCGGTGAAGAACCTGTACGGTACGGTGGCCGGGGTCGAGAAGGCCAGGTTCCACCTGCGCTACCAGAGCCGGGAGGAGCACGCCGGGTTGCTCTTCGACCTCTACCGCCTGGTCCGCCCGGCCCTGTCGCTGGTCGACGCCGTGGTCGGAATGGAGGGCGCCGGCCCCCAGAACGGCACGCCGCGCCACGTCGGCCTGCTTCTCGCCGGAGCGGACGGGCTGGCGGTCGACGCCGTCGGAGCGAACCTCATGGGCATCGAACCCGACCGGTTTCCCCTGCTCCAGGCCGCCGCCGAGGCGGAGGAGAGAGTGGACCTGACGCGGGTAGAAGTGGTAGGCCTCCCCTTGGCGGAGGCCCGCATCCCCGGGTTCCTGCTGCCGGAAACGGCGGTGGAAGGCGGGGCGGCCCTTCGCGGCATAGTGTCGTTCCACTCCCTGCCGCCGGGGCTGCGCGCCTGGGCCCGCCGCCACCTGAACGCCCGTCCGGTGATCGTCCCCGAGCTCTGCCTGGGGTGCGGCGTCTGCCGGGAGAGCTGCCCGGCCCAGGCGATCACGGTGAACGACCGCCGGGCCGCCATCGCCGACGAGCGGTGCATCCGCTGCTACTGCTGCCAGGAGATGTGTCCCCAGGCGGCGATCGTCCTGCGCCACGGCCCTCTCGCCCGGCTGCTCGGCCTGAAGGGCGCCTCCCGCTGAGCGGGACTTCGCTCAGGGGAAGATGCCCCGCACCCGGATGGCCTCGGCCACCCGGTTCACGGCCAGCATGTAAGCCGCGTCGCGCAAGGGGAGGCGTCGATCCTGGGCGAACTGCCACACCTCGGCGAAGGACCGCCGCATGATCCGTTCGAGCTGTGCGTTGACCTGGTCCTCGTCCCAGAAGAGGGCTTGCAGGTCCTGGACCCATTCGAAGTAGGAGACGACCACGCCGCCGGCGTTGGCCAGGATGTCGGGAACGACGATGACCCCTTTGTCGGCCAGTATCCGGTCGGCCTCCGGGGTGGTCGGGCCGTTGGCGCCCTCCACGATCCACCTGGCCCTGACCGCCTGGGCGTTGCCCCCGTGGATCTGCGCCTCCAGCGCCGCGGGGACCAAGAGGTCCACGTCCAGCGCCAGCAGTTCAGCGTTGGTGAGGTGCTCGCCCTCGCCGTCGTAGTCGCAGAGATGGCCGTCCCCTTTCTCTTGGGCGTACCTCAGCAGGCTTTCCAGGTTGAGGCCGTGCTCGCAGTAGACTCCGCCTGAGTAGTCGCTGACTGCGACCACCCGGTAACCTTCTCTTGCCAACTGCGCGGCGGCCACCGAACCGACGTTGCCGAACCCCTGGACGGCGACGGTGGTGTCTTCGGGACGCCGCTCCAACCGCTTCAGCAGTTCGTTGGTGACGTACATGACGCCCCGGCCGGTCGCCTCGCGGCGGCCCAGCGAACCTCCGATGTTCACCGGCTTGCCGGTGACCACTCCTGGCACGGCGTAGCCTTTGAACATGGAGAAGGTGTCCATGATCCAGCCCATCGTCTCGGCGCTGGTATTGACATCGGGGGCGGGGATGTCTTTTTCCGGGCCCAGGAGGGGCAGAATGCCCACGGTGTAGCGGCGGGTCATCCGCATGATCTCGCCCTTGCTCATCCTCTTGGGGTCGCACTTGATGCCGCCCTTGGCGCCGCCGTAGGGTATTCCGGCCACGGCGCACTTCCAGGTCATCCAGGCGGCCAGCGCCTTCACCTCGTCAAGAGTCACTGCGGGGTGATAGCGGACTCCGCCCTTGCAGGGGCCGCGGGCCGAGGAGTGCTGCACGCGGTAGCCTTCGAAGACCTCCACCCGGCCGTCGTCCATGATCACTGGCACGCTCACCACAAGGGCCCGCTCCGGGTGGCGCAGTACCGTGTGGATGTTCTCGTCCAGCCTCAGGCGCCGAACGGCGCCGTCGAGTTGCTCGAGCACAATGTCATAGGGGTTCACGTTGCTATTAGGCATCCAATATTCCCCCTTCCATGATGTGAAATTCACCGCGAGGAGGAAGAATCCTCCGCAACGCCGAACCGACGCGCAGGGGGTGGAAACATGCGTTCCCCGTTAGACCGGTGGCTGATCGTCGGACTGATAGCGTTGACCTTGGCCGCGCTGGCCGCTCCGGGTGTTGCGGGCGCGGGCGGGACGGGAGCTCCGGCCCCCGCCAAGACCCCGGCGCAGCTTTTGGCGGAGGCGGCGAAGGCCCTTGGCCAGGGCAATCCGGAGGCCGCCCTGCCGCTGGCACAGCAGGCGGTGGCGCTCGCGCCGGAAGACCCCGAGGCCCATTACCAACTTGGCTTGGCTTACCAGGCGCTTGCCCGGGAAAGCGAGGCGGAACAGGCAATCGGGAAAGCCGTGCGGCTGAGCCCCTCGGTGCCCCGCTACCACTACGCTCTCGGGCTGGCTTACCGCCAGACCGGCAAGGAGAACCTGGCGCTCGCCGAATTCCTGCAAGTTCTGCGACTCGAACCGAAGCACCCGGCCGCCCACTACCAGGCGGGGGACCTCCTGGCGGACCAGGGAGACATCAAGGGGGCCGTCGAGCACTGGGAGGCGGCAGCGGCGGTGGCGCCCGACTTCACCCCCGCCCTCAAGGCGCTCGGGCAGCACCGGTACAGTCAGGGCCAGTTGGATGAGGCGATCGCCCTCTGGGAGCGGGCCGCCCAGCACGACGCCTTCGACGCCGACCTGTGGTGGCGGCTGGCCAATGCCTGGAGCGAGCGGCGGAAGGGCGACGACCTGGTCGATGCCGTCTGGGCGTTCCGCCGGTTCCGCGACCTCGCTCCGTCCTCCACCGACCAGGCGCTCCTTCAGCGGGCCGACCAGGTGCTGGCGCTGAACGCCGACAAGGCGGCCCGGCTCTACCTGGCCCGGGGGGTCGAGGTCCAGAACGAACCGGCCAAGGCGGCAGTCTACTTCCGCCGGGCGCTGGACCTGCGCCCCGACTATGCCGAGGCGCACTACAACCTGGGTGTGACCCTGCAACAGATGGGGAAGCACGCCGAAGCCGTCGCCGAGTACCTGCAGGCGGCGGAGCTGGCTCCCGGGCGGGTGGACATCCACGCCAACCTCGGTACAGCCTACCTGGCCCTGAAACGGCCGTTCCAGGCGGAGAAGGAGCTGCGCAGGGCGCTCGAGCTGGCGCCGGGGGATCGCACCATCCGGCTGAACCTGGCCATCGCCCTCTGGCAGCAGGGGTCGGTTGCCGAGGGCCGGGCGGCGCTGCAGCGGCTGGTGAGCGAGGATCCCACCTTCGCCTCCGCCTACTACAACCTGGCCTGCCTGGAGGCGGGCGCCGGACGGAAGACAGAAGCCCTCTCCGCCCTCCGGCAGGCGATCGCCCTCAACGGGAATTACCGGGAAATGGCCCGCCAGGACCCCGACCTGGCAGGGCTGGCAGGGGATCCCGGCTTTCGCGCCCTGGTCGACGGTTCATAAAAGGAATGCCCTTTTCCGGACGGAACTTATCCGAGCGGAGGCCGGGAAGACTACTGCCACCCGTGAACCGGGGCGAGAGAGGGAGGAATGGGATGATGCGGCTGGCGGAGCGCTTGCAGCGACTGGGGACGGAAAACGCCTTCGAGGTGCTGGCTGAAGTGAACAAGCTCATGGCGCAGGGTCGGCACATCGTCAGTTTCGCTATCGGCGAACCCGACTTCAACACGCCGGAGAACATCAAGGAGGCGGCGGTGGCCGCCCTCCGGCGCAACGAGACCCACTACGGCCCCTCAGCCGGATTGCCGGTCCTGCGCCAGGCGATCGCCGCCGAGGTGAGCCGGACGCGGGGAATCCCCGTGAGTCCCGACGAGGTGGTCGTAGTGCCCGGGGGCAAGCCGGTCATCTTCCACGGGCTCCTCGCCCTGGCCGACCCGGGGGACGAGGTCCTGTACCCGAACCCCGGCTTCCCGATCTACGAGTCGGTGATCCGCTTCGTGGGGGCCACGCCGGTCCCCATCCCCCTGCGGGAGGAGCGGGAATTCAGCCTCGACCCGGACGAGGTGGCGCGGCTCATCACGCCCAGGACCAAGCTGATCATCCTCAACTCGCCGCACAACCCCACCGGCGGGGTGATCCCGCCCGGGGACCTCGCCGCCGTGGCCGAGCTGGCCCGGGCCCACGACCTGTGGGTGCTGTCCGACGAGATCTACTCCCGCATCCTCTTCGAGGGTGAGTTCCACTCGATCGCCTCCCTGCCGGGCATGAAGGAGCGAACGGTCATCCTCGACGGGTTCTCCAAGACCTACGCCATGACCGGGTGGCGGCTGGGGTACGGGGTCATGCCGGCCGAGCTGGCCACGTGGGTGGCCCGGCTTGAGACCAACTGCGAGTCGTGCACCTGCACCTTCACTCAGCTGGCCGGGGTCGAGGCTCTGACGGGCGAGCAGTCGGGACCAGCAGCGATGGTCGAGGAGTTCCGCGCCCGGCGGGACCTGATCGTCGACGGGCTCAATTCCATCCGGGGTGTCAAGTGCCTCAAGCCCCACGGCGCCTTCTACGTCTTCCCCAACGTCACGGAGGCCTGCCGGAACCTCGGCCTGCCCAACGCCAAGGCTCTCCAGGAGAAGCTGCTGTATGAGGGGAACGTGGCGGTCCTGCCGCGGTCGGCCTTCGGGCAGCGCAACCGGGACGAGTCGGAGGAGTACGTCCGCCTCTCCTACGCCACCTCCCGGGAGAACATCATCGAGGGGCTGAAGCGGATCAAGGCGATCCTCGAAGCATAGACCGCCGAAGACGGAGGAGCGAGCGTGAAGGAGCGAGTCAGCGAGACGACCTACGACTTCCATACCTTTCGCAGCCTGGAGGTGGACCACGCGCGGATTCTAACCGCCCTCGCCGCGGCCGGGGAGCGTTACCTCGCCGGGGTGCCGGTGCAGGTCGAAGTGGAGTTCCGCGAGGTCGAGCAGGCTCCTACGCAGGAGTACTGGTTCCCGGAGCCCTCGATGAGCCCGGAGGAGTTCGACCGCCTGGCCCGGGAAGCGGGGCGGGAGTTCCTGGAAAGCCGGGCGATCGTGCCGGAGACTATCCAGCAGCACACCCGACGGCTGGCCGAACTAGCCCGGGCCTACCAGGACGTGCGCTTCTTCAAGGGGGTGGAGGCGGTGGGCGGCAGCTTCCGGCCGGGCCTGATCACGATCTACCTCCTGCCCGGTCAGGCCGGGCAGCCCCTGAGCGACCACCTGATCGCCACCCTGGCCCACGAGACTTACCACGCCGCCTCTTTCCGCACGGCCGACCGGCGGCGGGGGATCTTCCGCCAGCACCTGAATTACCAGGACGATCGGGGCTTCCAAGTTTGGGAGGAGATCATGGCTTGTCTCTACGCCCGGGAGGCCTGCCGCCTGGGCGGATGCCCCGACGAAGGGGAAGGCTGCGGAGTGACCCGGGACTTCCTCGCCCTGGGTGAGGCGATCCTGGCCCGGGTCCGACAGGACTTCGCCGGGATGAACGGGCTGTGGCTTCTGACCAGCCCGGCCGCGGAGGCCTTTTGGGACGCACAAGGCGACGCCGTCTTTCGTAGCCTGCATATGACCGGAAGCCGGCCAAGCCGGCTCGGGGAGCAGAGGTAAGAGCGCCATGGAACACCTGGATGGGCAGAAGAAAGAGCCTGGAAAGGGCGAGGCGCCCTCCCGCCGCACGGTGACCGCCGAGCGGGTGGGACAGGTGCGATGGCGCACCAACCGCCAGCCTCGCCCGGAGGCCGACCGGACGCTGGCCGAAGTCCGGGCGAAACTGATAGCCCGGGACTTCCGCGGGGCGTTGAACCTGTTGCGCCAGCTCAAGGCGGCCAATCCCCCGTCTTTCTGGCGGAGCGGGCGCTGGCGCCTGTGGGAGCAGGTTGGCCTGGCGCTGTGGGAGGAGGGCGCCGACCCGGCGGGCGCGGCCGAAGCCTTCGAGGCGGTCCACGCCCTCCGGCCCCGTCACGTCCCCACGCTCGTGCGCCTGGGGGAGGCCTGGGCAGCGGCCGGCGAATACGGGCGCGCCTTTCACGCCCTCTACGCCGCCCTCGACCTCGAACCCGACCACGCCCGGGCCTTCTTCCAACTGGGGAGCCTGTACGCCGAGCTGAAGGACCTGGCGAAAGCCCGCCGCTGTCTGGAGCGGGCGGTTTCCCTCAATCCGCGGGAAGGTGTCTACTGGGCCGCCCTGGGGTACACCCTGCAGGCGCTCGGAGAGGGCCGGCGGGCGCTGGGATGCTACGAAAGAGCGGCCCGTCTCACTCCGAAGGACCCGTCGGTCTGGAACGCCCTGGGGCTGCTCTACGCCCAGGCAGGAGAGGCGCGGAAGAGCGTGGCGGCCCTCCGGCGGGGGCTCCGGCTCAGCCCGGACGACCCCGGCATCCTGCTCAACCTGTCCACCGTGTACGGCCGAGACCTCGAAGACTTCCGCCGGGCCCTGTACTATGCCCGGCGCCTGCTTGAGCTCTCGCCGAACCACGCCGGCGCTCATCACAATCTGGGCCTCATCTACTGGGCCCTCGGCGAGGTGGGTGAAGCCCAGGAGCACCTGCACCGCGCCCTGGAGCTGGGCTCCGACGCCCAGGAGATCTGGGCCTCCTACAACGCCTTCCGCCGGTTCATGGGCGGGAGCTGACGATTGAGACGCAGGAAATGAGCGGCCGTGGCGGCGGCGTCCCCGGCGGCCAGGGCCAGCAGCGCCCCCTTGCTCCGCAGGGCTGGGTGGGGGACGAGCAGGCTGGCGAGACTCAGCCGGACAGCGGCGTTGAGCAGGCCGTCGAGGAGGGCGCCCCGGGCCGAGCCGAGGCCGATCAGCGCTGCGCTGCCGATGTGGTCGAGGTAGGCGAAGGGCACCCAGAGCGCCAGGCCCCGGATCAACTCGGCCACCGCCGCCCCCCCTCCCACCACCTCCGCCAGCTGGCCGGGGGCCGCCAGATATAGGAGGGCCGCCCCGGCTTCGATCGCTACGGTCGCCCGGACCGCCAGGGCGATGCGCCGGCGGAGCTTTTGGAAGTTGGCCGCCGCTCGGGCCTCGGCGACCCCCGGAATCAGCACTGCCCCCAGGGGAAAGACCAGCGTCATCGGTACGAACAGGAACGGCAGGACCATGCCGTAGAGCGTCCCGTACTCCCGGGTGGCCAGGGGGGGCGGCAGGCCGGAGGCGGTCAAAAGCCGGGGGATCAGGCTGGCGTCGGCCACCGCCACGGCCGAGAGGAGGAACTGTCCCAGCATTATCGGGACGGCCAGGTGAAGCAGTTGAAGGGTTGCGGCGGGGGAGAGACTGCCCCGTTCCATCTTTTGACCCCTTCTCCTCGTCGGTCCGGCCTCCCGGGCGATCCACCCGGCGAGAAAGAGACATTCGGCCCCTTCCCCCACAACCGCCACAGCTGCCAGCAGGGCGGCGGGGGGCAGGGGCAGGGGGACGGACCAGAGGGCGGGGAAGGCGAGCAGGGCGCAGAGGATGGCGGTGAGGCGGACGGCCGGCTCGAGGATCTGAGCCCAGGCGAGGGGAGCCATGCGCTGGGCCCCCTGGAACCGGCCGCGCAGGACTCCGCAGTAACCCGCCGGGATCAGACCGAAGGCTAGGACACGCAGAGGCGCCTCGGCCCGCGGGTCCGCCAGGACGTGACGGGCGAGCCAGGGAGCGGCAGCGAGAAGGAGGAGGGCGCTGGCCAGGCCGGCGGGGCCCGCCAGGGCCCGGGCGGCGGCCACCACCTCCCGTTCCTTCTCCGCTGGTTGTCCCGGGCCGCTGGATCCTTCCCGGCCGGCCCGCCCCGCGGCGACCAGGCGGGCCACGGCCGGACTAAGCCCCAGCGTCGCCAGGGCGAAGGCAAAGGCGTACACCGACCCGGCCATCTGGAGAAGCCCCACCGTCTCCGGGCCGATCAGGCGGGCTACCGCCACGCGGTAGGCGGCGTCGCAGAGCCGCGCCACCCCGGCCGTCAGCGCCAGGGCCGCGGCATTGCGGATCACCGGACGCCGCCGGGCCAGGTCCGCCAGATCCCACCCCCGGACCACGCCGTCCACCTCCGCCAAACTCTATGACGGCGGTTCCAGGCGCTGAACCTCTTGGAGGAAGAGCCCGGCCCCTTCTCGAAGCATACTTTGGAAGGGGCGATGCGGAAGTGCCCAGGGACGAGGGGCGCCTGCGGAAGGAAGTGGTGGAGTGCGGGCGCCGGCTGGTGGCCCGCGGGCTGGTGACCGGAACGGCAGGTAACCTGTCGGCGCGCCTGGACGCGGTCCGGTTCCTTGTGACCCCGAGCGGAATGGACTACGAGCGCTTCGGCCCCGGGGACCTCTGCGCGGTCAACGGGGAGACCGGAGAGGTGACCGGCCCGCGGCGCCCGTCGATCGAGACCGGGCTGCATGCCGCGGTGTACCGCCTCCGCCCCGACGTCGGGGCGGTCGTACACACTCACTCCCTCTTCGCCACCGCCCTCGCCGCCGCCCGCCGAGAGCTGCCCTGCATCCTCGACGCCATGGCGGTGCAGTTCGGCGGGCCGGTCCCTGTCGCCCGCTACGCCATCCCTGGGAGCAAGGACCTGGCGGACAGCGCCGCCCGGACCCTCGGGGACGGAGGCGCGGTGCTCCTGGCCAACCACGGCGTGGTGGCGGTCGGAGGCGACCTGGAGGAGGCGATGAGCCGGGCGGAACTGGTGGAACGGGCCGCCCAGACGTTCCTTCTGGCGGCGAGCGTGGGCAAGGCCGTTCCCCTGGACAACGACTCCATCCGCTGGATTCAGACGTTCTTCCGGACCAGCTACGGCCAGCATCCCGGCCAGGGGAAGGAGGGCGAATGAGCGGCGGGCCGAGGAACTTCCGCTTCGCCGCCGGGAGCGGCCGTGCCAGCCTCGAGGTGGCGGTGGAGAACTCGGGGAACGGACTGGTCGTCACCGTCTTCGGTGGGGACCGGCCCCATGTGGGCACAGTCATCCTGGCCCAGCCCCGCCCCAGCCTCTCCCGCCCCGGCGAGCGGAGCGCCACCTCGACCTGCCTGCCGCTCCTCGGCCATCAGGAAGAGCCCCTTGCCCGGCCGATCGCCGAAGCGCTGGCCCGGGAACTGGACGTCCCGGTGGTAGTGGTGGCCGGCGTGCACCTGGAAAAGGCACGGCCGGAGGAGATCGAGGCGGTGGTGACCCTGGGCCCGGAAATCGTCGCGGAGGTTCTGCGCCGCTGGGTTTCCGACTAATCCTGACTTCGGAGGTGGCTTCCCGATGAAACCCAGGTTCCTGGTGACATGTCTTCTGGCGCTCGTCCTGGGGGTGGCCGCCGTGGCGCCGGCCGCGGCCGAGACGAGCGTCAGCGTTACGGTGACGACGAGCGACCCCAAGACCATGGCGGGGCTCTTGATCGGCGGGATCATGGCGTCCTTCTTCAATGCCCAGGCTGGCGCAGGAGCGTCCGCCCCCCAGCCCACCCAGACCCAGGTGATCGTCGAGACGGCTCCCCGCCCCCGTGACCCGTGGGCAGACCTGCCCGTCTGGTACGTGGCCAGCTACGCCGACGTCCCGGTGGAGAAGATCATCGCCCTGCGCCGCGCCGGGAAGCGGTGGGTGGAGATCGTCGAGTACTACCGCCTCCCCGAGGAGTTCCGGGGGCGCACGGTGATCGTCGAGGAGAAGCCGTCCGGCAAGGTGAAGGTCAAGGTCAAGAAGGGCCGGCCGGTCTTCGTGGCCTACTCCGACGAGGAGTTCGAGCGGTTCGTGTTCATCCGCTTCATCGAGGAGTACTACGCCGTTCCCCGGGCAACCATCGTCGTCTGGCTGGATCAGGGTCTCTCCCTCCATGACATCTTCCTCTCGGTCAACCTCGCGACGCGGGTGCGCGTCCGGCCGGACGTGATCATCAAGTACCGCCTCCGCGGCGAGCCCTGGGAGGCCATCGCCCGGCGCTATCGGATCACCGTGGTGGAACTGGGCCGGCCGGTGATCATTGAGCAGAAGAAACACCGTCACCGCGTCAGGTTCGAGCACTGGGGCGGCGACGATGACTGAGGAGGTCCGATGATGCCGATATACCTCGACTCGGCCGTGCTGGCCGAGGTTGAGGAGGCGGACAAGCTGGGGTTCGTGGCCGGGGTGACCACCAACCCCACTCTGGTCCGGCAGGCGGCCGAGGCCAACCGGGCCCGGGGACTCCTGACGCGCGAGGCGGTCTACTCCGCCATCCTCTCCGCCACGGCGGGGTGGCGCGGGTTGGTCTTCGCTCAGGTCAGGGCGGGGTCCCTCGAGGCGATGGCGGCCGAAGCCGCCTCCTTGCGGCGGCTGGACCCGGTCCGCCTCGGAATCAAGATCCCCTGCACCGTGGAGGGGCTGAGCCTCGCCAGGCGGCTGGCGGCGGACGGCGTCCCCACCCTGGTGACGGCGGTCTACACTCCGGCTCAGGCGTATCTGTCGGCGGAGGCCGGGGCGACCATGATCGCCCCCTACGTCCACCGGTGGGAGGTGGCCTACGAGCGGCCGGGGGGCGAGTTCGTGGCGGAGCTCCGGCGCGCCCTGGAAGCGGCCGGGGGACGGACCCGCATCCTCGCGGCCAGCCTCAAGTCGGTTGAAGCCGCCCTGGAGGCGCTGCTGGCGGGGGCGCACGCGGTGACCGTGCCGCTCCCGGTGCTGCGTGACTTTCCCCTGCACCCCCTGACTGCCCAGGCTTTGGCCCAGTTTGACGCCGATTACGACGAAATCCCAAAGTAGGAGGTTGAGGGTGTGAGACGCTTTGTGTTGAGAGTCCTCCCGGTTCTCCTCTCTCTGGTCTTGCTCCTCTCTGTGGCCGCGGCGGCGGCGCCCAAGGTCATCACCATCATCAACACCTCCGACTTTCACGGGAATTTGCTCACCGGCCAGAAGGACAAGTCCAACCCGCCTCGACCGTACGGCGGCGGGGCTGTCGTCGCGGCCTACATCGCCCGCTACCGGGCCGAGAACCCCGGCGGCACACTGGTCTTGGACGGGGGCGACCTGCTCCAGGGCCCGGCCATCTCGACCATCTTCCGGGGCAAGCCGACCGTCGAGGCCTACAACGTCATCGGGTATGATGCGGCGGCCATCGGCAACCACGAGTTCGACTGGGGGATCGACGCCCTCAGGGCGCGGCTCTCCGAGGCGAAGTTCCCCTTCCTCTCGGCGAACATCTTCCTGAAGGCGACCGGACAGCGTCCGGAGTGGGCGAAGCCCTACGCCATCTTCGAGCGGAACGGCGTGAAGGTCGGGGTCATCGGCCTCACGACTGTCCAGACGCCATACATCACCCTGCCGGCCAACGTGGAGAGTCTTGAGTTCCGCGACCCCGTGGCTCTCGCCAACTCCCTCATCCCTGAGGTGAAAGGCCAGGGGGCCCAGATCGTCGTCCTGCTCGCCCACATCGGCGGCAACGTGGACAGACAGGGCATGGTTACCGACGAGCTCGCCGCCCTGGCGGCGAACGTCAAGGGGGCTGACCTGATCCTCGGCGGGCACACCCACAACTCCATCGTCGCCAAGGTCGACGGCGTCCAGGTGGTCGTCCCGTACTACCAGGGCCGGGCCATCGGCGTGACCAACCTGACCTTCGACCCTGAGGCGGGCCGGGTCGTGACGGTCGAGTCACAGCTCGTCACCACCTACGGCGACACCGTCGCGCCCGTGCCGGAGGTCCAGGCGGTGATCGACCGGTACAACAAGGACTTGGAGCCAGTGATGGCGGAGGTGCTGGCGCAGGCCTCGGCGGACATCGGGCGCGACTACGAGGCCGAGTCGGCCCTCGGTAACCTGGTGGCGGACGTGATGCGGAGGACGGCCGGCGTGGACATCGCCTTCACCAACGCCGGCGGGCTGCGGGCGGACGTCCCCGCCGGCCCGATCACCCTCGGCAGGGTTTGGGAGATCATCCCCTTCGACAACACCATCGTCACCATGGAGCTGACCGGCGCCCAGGTCCTCGAGGTCCTGGCCAACCGGACGAAGGGCATGGTTCAGACCTCCGGGATCAAGTTCGCCTGGCGGGACATCCCGGGCAACAAGGAGAAGCGGGAGGTCGTCTCGGCCACCCTCGCCGACGGGCGGCCGCTGGATCCGAACACCAGGTACCGGGTCTGCACCAACGACTTCATGGCCGCCGGCGGGGACAACTTCGTGGCCTTCAGGTCCGGCACCAACGTCCACAACACCCAGATCCTGCTCCGTGACGCGCTGATCGACTTCCTCAAGGCGGAGGCCGCCGCCGGCCGCCCCATCACGCCGGCCGTCGAGGGGCGGGCCGTCCGGGCGCAGTAAGGCCAGGGCGACCGTCGAAGCGAGGGGCGGCATTGGCAGCCGCCCCTTTCTGCTTACTGCGCGCCCAGATTTAGTGGTTTGTTCCCGGCCGGCGGTGGAGGTACAATGGGGTACAACCGGGCGCGTCCCGGAACGCTTATGATGAGGAGGCGAATCAGTGAGAAAGACGACGATGACACCGACCAGGCCGGGTCTCCGGCGGGCAGGCGTTCTAGCGGTTCTCCTGGCGCTTACGGCCCTCTTCGCCCTTGCTCCGGCGGTGGAGGCCGCAACCTACGGCTACTACCGCACGAGCTACGGCTCTTTCCCTGTCGTGTACCGGGGGTGGGGTTACTGGTTGGCGAGAGACTGGACCCCGGCTCCGGCGCCTGTACCAGCCCCGGGCAGCTACCAGCCGACCCAGGCCGAGCGGCTGGCGGTGGACCTGATCAACGCAGATCGGGCCAAGAACGGCCTGCCGGCGCTGACGCTCAACTCCGACCTGGCGAAGGTCGCCCACGTGAAGGCGGAGGACATGGCGCTCAACGGCTACTTCGATCACAACTCGCCGACCTACGGCTCGCCGTTCGACATGATGAGGCAATTCGGCATCTCCTACCGGGCGGCGGGTGAGAACATCGCCAGGGCCAGCTCCGTGGAGCGGGCGGAGGAGCTCTTCCTGAACTCGTCCGGCCACCGGGCGAACATCTTGAGCACCACCTACACCCAGGTCGGCGTGGGGGTCTACGTGCACGACGGGCTGACCTACGTCTCCCAGATGTTCATCACGCCGTAACGGCAGAGCCGGCGAGCGGAAGACCGGAAAGCCCGGGCCCCGCGGCCCGGGCTCTTCCGCGCCCCGGACAGAGGCAGGAAATCCCAGGTCAGGCGTGGAATCTATGCACAGAAAGGGGGCGCGTCCGTGTACAACATCGAAAAGACCGACTACGGCTATAAGCTGACCTTCGGCGGCTTCATCCGGTTCGAGGAGATGGCCCAGTGGGTGAGAGACCTCGAGAGCGCCCTGGAGGGCGCGCCGCTGAAGTTCAGTGTCTTCGTGGACATGCGTTCCCTCTCCCCTCTGCCGCCCGACGCCAAGGTGGAAATGAAGCGGGGACAGGCGATACTGAAACAGAAGGGGCTGGAGCGGGCGGCCTACGTCCTGGCCAACACCATCACCACCATGCAGTTCCAGCGGATTGCCAAGGAGTCGGGGGCCACCTGGGAGCGGCACCTCGACGCCTCAACGAATCCTAACTGGGAGAAGGCTGCCCTGGACTGGGCTAAGAACGGGATCGACCCCGAGCGGTAGAGGCAGCCCGGTCTACGCCGTCCTGCTCTCCACGCCCCCTTCGAACAGCGCCGCCGCCACCCGCTCGAGCATGTCGATGCCCTTCACTTCCTTCTCGAAAAGCGGCACCCGGCCGCGCACCTCGGGGAAGAGCTCGTCGATCTGCGCCAGATACCCCCGCTGCATCTCCACCCGGTTCTTGACGAAGTCGGAGGAATCCTCGGTGACCTGGGAGGTCTGGATCACCCCGTTGACGATCACCCCGCCCACCGGGATCCCGAACTCGTTGAACCACCCGATGAAGCGCCGGATCACGGCGATGGGCAGCGCCTCGGGGAGGGTCACGAAGAAGAAGGCCGTCTTCTCCCGGTCGGTCAGGAGCTTCTGGGCGTGGGCCATGCGCTCCTGGAAGGAGAGCAGGTAGTCGAGAAGCGGGTCCTTCTCCTCCTTCTTGTTCCGGAAGGAGAGTGAGAGCCGCATCGCCTGAGCCTCTTTCCGGCTCTCGAGCATCTTGTTCACCCACAGGCCGTACACCTTGGACATGCCGAGCAGGCGCCGGGCGTTGGCGGTGGGAGCCGTGTCGAAGACGTAGGCCTCGTACTGGTCCTCGAACATGAGGTTGATCATGTTCTCGAACATGGCCGATTCCTCGAAAGCCGGATTCATGGTGGCCGTCTCCACGAAGGCGTCCGCCTTGGTGGGGATGTCGGCGAACTTCAGGAACCACCGGATCTTCTCAGCGATCTCGACCTTCGACTTCTCGATGGTGTCCTTCGTGTCGATCTCGTAGGCGTCAAGGTTCGGCACCACCCGGGTCGGCTTGCCGAAGACGTTCATGCCCAGGAGACCCGACAGGCTGTGCACCGGGTTGGTCGAGGCGAGGAGCGTCTTCTTGCCCTGCCGGGCGAACCACAGCGCCGCGGTCCCCGCCATCACCGTCTTGCCCACGCCGCCCTTGCCGCCGAAGAAGATGTACTTGAGCTTCGGGTTCTGGGCGATGTACTCTTTCATGCCGAGGGTCATGACGCCACCTCCCCGAACATCTTGACCGCCATCTTCTCGATCATCTTCATCCCCCGGACGTCCGACTCAAGCTCTGGAATCCGGGCCAGCACCCTTTCCCCGAAGATCTGGTCGATCTTGCTCAAGCGGTCCTTCTGCATCTCGATCCGGTTGCGCAGGTACTCGGGGATGTTCTGCTGGAGCAGCTCCCGCGGCACCACCCGGTTGACCACGTAGCCCCGGATCGGCACGTCGAACTTGGCGAAGAGTTCGGCGGCGTTCCGGGTGTCGGTGATCACCATGTCCTCGGGGGTGACCACGAAGAAGAAGGCCGTCCGCGTGGCGTCCGTCAGGACGCCCGAGGACTTGTTGATCCGGTCCTTGATGTAGAGGAGCTCGTTGAGGATCTGGTCCTCCTCCGTCTCCTTGTTGCGCGTCATGGTGGAGACGACCGCGTCGTACTGCCGCATCTGCTCGCGCAAGGATGTTATCTTGTCAATCCAGGCGTCGTAGACGGAGGCCATGGAGAGGTAATACAGGGCATGCCCCAGCGGCACCAGATCGTAGATGTAGTAGTCGTAGCCGCCCTTGACGAGGATGTTCACCACCTCGTCGAAGATGGCGCTTTCCTCCATGGCCGGTTCAGCCGAGGCGGCCTGGATGTAATTCTCGATCTCCTCCGGTACTTCGTCCAGGCCATACATGTCGAGGATCTTCTGCTTGACCTCGTTCTGGTACTCCTTGATGCGGTGGTCCGCATCGATCTCGCACGCGTAGAGGTTGGGCATGATCTCCACTTCGCCCTGCCCGAAAATGTTCCGCTCGAAGATGTCGGAGAGCGAGGCCTGCGGGTCCACCGAGAAGAGCAGGACCTTGTAGCCCTGTTTCGCCAGGTAGTACGCCGTGGCCGTCGAGAAGGTGGTCTTGCCGAGGCCCCCTTTGCCGCCGAACATGATGTAGCGCACCTCCGGGTTCCGCTTGAAGAACTCCGCCATAGACACGGTCTCTGGTACCTCCTTTTACGAGTCTCAGAAAAGGGCGTCAGTCAGGTCCTTCTCCCGGAGCATTCGGCGCTTCCAGGTCGAGATCTGGGGAACCACGTAGGGCAGCAGCCGCAGCGAGTAGTAGGGAGGCAGGATCGGTACGCCCAGGAGATCCCCCATGGTGATCAGGATGAAAAGGTGTTCCATGCTGGAGCGGGTCTTGAGAGCGTACCGGGTCATGTCGTGAGCGGCCATCCCGTAGACGAACTGCTTGACGACGGAACCGAGCCCTTCCTTGCTCTGGCCTTCAGCCGGTTCTCCCTGACCCTCCTGCTTCGGCAGGTTGGCTTTGGGTTTCTTCCAAAAAGGCACTCCCGGTCATCTCCTTTGAACGATCTGGAACCGCTTCGTGCAGGGAAAACCAGGGGGCCGGTCCTCGAATGTCCTCCGGCCCCCTGGGTTGTGCGGTCTAAGCGGAGTGGCTGGGCGCCGCGGCCTGCGAGGCTTTCTCCCCCTTGACCTTGAAGAACGCCCGCAGCCCGTCGTAGGCCAGGATCAGCGCGGCGACGATCAGGAAGACCCCGATGGCTGCGGCGATGTAGTTGCCCGCGATGGCCGCGGCCACCGACTGGCCCGCCGGCGGGACCACCGTCCCGGCCTGGAGTCCCGGCACGACCGTGAAGACCATGCTGTGCGCAGTCACCGCCAGGGCGACGATGGTGGTGGCGAGCATGAAGAGCATCGGGTAGAAGGTCCAGCCCCAGGCCTTCCCTTCCCGCGCCAGCCAGATCGAGGCGAGCATCAGCGCCAGAGCGGCCATGAGCTGGTTGGAGCCGCCGAACAGGGTCCAGATGTAGTTCCAGGTGCCGGTTTTCACCAGGACGTACCCGAGGAACAGCGCCAGGAGCGCTCCGACGTGCATGTTGCCAAGGATCGGCACCTTCTCCCCGGCGATCTCTACTGTGGCCACCCGCATGAACCGCACGACCAGCTGCATGATTGTGATAGCTAGGATGGCGAACATGGCTCCGGCGAAGGCGACGCCGAAGGTCTGACCGATGCCCAAGAACCCAAGGAGGCTGGCCATGCCCTGGGTGAAGACGTTGGCTGGCCCACCCTTCATGGCCTCGGCGAAACCATTGGCGCCGACGGCCCCGGCGGCGATGATGACGGCGAGCGTCGCCAGGACCATCTCGGTGAACATGGCCCCGGCCGCCACGTACTTGACGTCGCGCTCATTTTCGATCTGGCGCCCCGTGCCTGAACTGGACACCAGGGAGTGCCACCCGGAAATAGCGCCGCAGGCGATGGTCACGAAGAGCAGCGGCCACAGCGGCTCGCCGGTCTTGGTGAAGAAACCCGTGTAGGCGGGAAGGGTCAAAGGCGGACGGCCGAGGAAGATGCCGATGATCGCGCCGAGCATCCCCAGCGCCACCAAGTAGAAGGAGATGTAGTTGATCGGCTGGGCGTAGGCCCAGATGGGGAGGACCGCCCCCAGGTAGCAGAAGAACAGGGTGAACAGGAGCCAGAGGTCGAACGAGGCGATGGGGATCTTCCAGATGGTGCCGAGCCATACACCGACCAGGGACAGCGCTACCATCACTAGCGTGACTGCGATGATGTCCATGCGCTTCCGGTAGATGGCCTGGCCAGCCAGGGTACCGGTGATCATGAGAGCCACGATGGCCACCGGGACCACAGGGTTTTTGACGAGCATGTTGGCCACAATGCTGCCAAAGGCGGCCAGGATGAGGAGAAGGTAGAAGTAGATGAAAGCCAGCAGGGTGGCGCGACCCCTGGGGGAGATCAGGCGGTAACTCAGGGCTCCGAAGCTCTGCCCGTCGTTGCGGATCGTCAGGAAGGCGGAGGCGTAATCGTGGGCCCATCCAAAGAGGAGGGCCCCGCCGAGGATCCAGGCGAGGGCCGGCAGCCAGCCCCACTTCATAGCGACGATCGGGCCGGTGATGGGACCAAGGGCGGCGATCGACTTGAACTGATAGCCGAAGAGCACGTGACGACCGGTGGGAATGAAGTCCACCCCGTCCATGTACATCTTGGCCGGGGTGGCCCGCTTCGGATCCGCCTTGATGACGTTGGCATCGATATAGCCGGCGTACCAGCGGTACCCGAGCACGGCTACCACCAGGGCGACAACCAGGGCAAACACCGAACTCATCCCACTACCTCCTCATTTAGTAGAAGTCGTACGGAACGCCACCGTGGAACCGCAATCCTCTTTCCGAGGGCTCCTCCCTTCTCTGCAAATTGATTAACGATTCTGTATTATCCATTCAGGAACGAATTTCCTGCTGAGAGAAAACACTTTGCCTGGGCATGACGATTCTAGCCGAGGTAGGCCAGCCCCAGCGCCGCCGCAGCCGGCACCCCACCCGCCTGGCCAACCTCCCCCTGCCGCCGGACCGCTTCGGCAGGTCTTTCCGCCGCCCAGGAACCAAGAGAAGGGAACCATTGTCAAATGTTGTCTATGATGTTACAATATATCCTTGAAGACTCTCCCCTGGGCTGGCTGACCTCGTGCCATCTGCCTCAGCGAGAAGGGGTACCGGGGTGCAACTGAAACTGAATGGCTGGAAAGGTTTCGTCCTGGGGCTGGCGCCGGTTCTCTTCTGGAGCCTGGCTGACTTGGTCTGTGACCGGTTCTACCACGACTTCGCCTGCCGGCTGATCATTTTTGGGGCGATGGCCGCCTTCGGAGCCCTCGCGGGGTACCAGTTCGGCCGCCTATACCAGCATTTCCAGGAGTTGTCGATCACCGATCCGCTCACCGGGACCTATAACCGCAACTTCTTCATCCCCGAGTCCGACAGGCAGCTCAGCCTGGCCCAGCGGCACCACTATCCGGTCTCTCTGGCGCTCGTCGACCTGGACAGCTTCAAGGGGTATAACGACACTCGCGGTCACCTGGCCGGCGATCAGTTGCTGCGCAAAGTGGCCGACTGCTTCCGCCAGAACCTGCGCCGAACCGATACGCTGGCCCGCTTCGGCGGCGACGAGTTCGTCTTCCTGCTTCCCCACACCCCGAACGCCGAGGCCCGTCAGTTGATGCGGCGCATCGTCGGCGAGGCGTGCGATGCGTGTGTCACGATGTCCGTCGGTGTCGCCACTTACCCGGAGGATGGCGTTACGCTGGATGAACTGCTCCGGCAAGCCGACGAGGAAATGTACCTGTCCAAGGGGTGCCGCTGGGCGGAGAACCAGTCCGTTCCCAGCTCGGTGTCCGTCCTCGATCTCGGCCTGTAGCCTGAAAGCGGTGTCCTGGGCATAAGACAAGCTCCCGGCAAATAGAGATCGGTCGAGGAAAAGTGCTGCTAGCTCGTCCAGCAAAGGTGGCGGAGCAGCGACTTCATTGCGGGAGAAAGGAGGGAAGGCGATGCCGTGGGACAACATCGTGGTCAGGGGAATTGCCTGGGGGCCGCTGGTTTCGGTGGTGATTTCAGTCTTGAAGGCGCTCGGGATGGATAAGAAGTACATCCGCTGGGTCATGTGGATCCTGGGTTTCCTCGGCCTCTTCCTGTACCAGTACCTGAGCGGAGCCTCGCTCTGGCAGTCCATCGTCTCAGGACTGATCGCGGTGGCGGCGGCGCCCGGATTCTACGAGGCGTATTCCAAGCCGATCCAGAACCTGGCCATCAAGACGCACTATTGAGCCGCCGCAAGAGAGGGACGGCGCAGCAGGCGGCGGGGAAGGCGGTCCGCCGCCTGCGGGTGTCACGGGCGTCCTGCCGGGTGAAGGCGAGGGGAAGCTTGCCATACTGGATGGCTTCCCGTACAATGGAAAGGCAACAGGCTCAGGGCTTGTCCCGGGTGGAGGGGCTCGCGTTGACGCAGATTCGAGTCGGCGGGCGGTTGGTCACCTGCACGGCCATCGTCTTCGACAAGGACGGGACGCTGACGGATTCCTACGCCACGTGGGCGAGGCTGGTGGAGGGCCGGGTGCGGGCGCTGGCCGGCCAGGGTTTCCCTGTCTCCGGGCGCCTGGCCTATCTCTTGATGCGGGCTATGGGCTACAACGCCCGGACCGGCCGCATCGACCCCCGGAGCCCGTTAGCGGCGGGAACCCGGGAGGAGACGGTGGCGGCCGCGGCGTTCGTGTTGTACCGGCGAGGCATCCCGTGGGACCAGGCCGTCGCGATGGTCCGAGCCGCCTTCGACGAGGCGGACGAAACCCTGGGCCTGGCCTCGCTCGCCAGAGTCTTCGCAGGCACGGCGGACAAGCTGCGGGAGCTTCGGGAGGCAGGGTGCAGGATCGGGGTTGCCACCAACGATAGCCGGGAGCGGACCGGCAAGATCCTGGAACTCTGTGGCCTGGCGGGGTTGATCGACGCTGTGGCCTGCGGCGACGAGGTTGAGCGGGCCAAACCCGCTCCTGACCTGGCCGTCCTGGTCTGCCAGAGGCTGGGCGTGACTCCGGGCGAGGCGCTCTTTGTCGGAGATTCCCTGACCGATGCGGCGATGGCCCGGGCGGCGTCGGTCGGCTTCAGCGTGGGCGTTCTCTCCGGCGGACTGAGCCGGGGGGAGCTGGAGGGCGCCTTCGATGCCGTCATCGGGTCTGTGCTGGAGCTCCGGCCGGCCGATCTTCTCTGATCTTATCTGACCCCACCTTGTCCATTGGCACAAAAAGTTTCCTTGAGAGGGAGGAGAAACCTTACATTTGTAGTAATGTTACTATAGCCCAACATAGTATCATTCACCCACCGGGCGAGTGAGAGGAAGGCCTGTAAGATGAACCAGCTGAATCGCGCCGCGCCCATCCCCCTGTACTACCAGCTCAAGGAGATCATCCGTCAGGCCATCGAGGAAGGTGAGTTGAAGCCGGGGAGCCCGATCATGACCGAAGAGGAACTGCAAGCCAGGTACGAGGTGAGCCGGACCACCGTCCGCCAGGCCATCGGAGCTCTCGTGGCGGAGGGGTTCGTCCGCCGTGAGCGGGGGAGAGGGACGTTTGTCTCGGAGCCCAAGCACCGGGAGGTTCTGCCCCGCCTCATGAGTTTCTCCGAGGAGATGACCGCCGCCGGTGTGCGCCACGGCACGCGGGTCCTGGAAGCCCGCCTGGCGGCACCGCCCAAGGCGATCGCGGCCCGCCTCAACCTTGGGCCGGACGAGCAGACGCTGGTAGTCAAGCGGATCAGGTTGGTGGACGACCAGCCCTTGTCCATCATGGTGTCGCACATCCCGGCTTCGCTCGGGGTCAACCCCGCCGAGGATTTCTCCGGCTCCCTGTACCGCCTGCTCGAGGAGAAGTACGGCATCATGATCACCGAGGCCGAGCAGCAGATCGGCGCGGTGGCCGCCGACGCCTACGCTGCCAAGGTGCTCAACGTGAAGGAAGGCTATCCGTTGCTGTATATCGACCGCGTCACTTTCTCCGGCGACCGGCCCATCGAACACGTGCGGTGTTTGTACCGGGCTGACCGCTATGAGTACAGCACCCGGCTCCGCCGGGACAGGAACAGGGGGTGACAGGGGTGACGGGGATCCCCTTCGCCAACCTGCTGGAGCCGGGGACGGGAATACTGGGCGCCGGAACCGGGAGCCCGGGAGTACAGAGAGTCACCCGCCACCTCTCCGAACTCAGGGAGGCCTTTCGGGATCAGGCGGCGGTCGAGCGCCTCCTGGCCGAAGGGGATCCGCTGCTTTACGAGGTGTACAACGTGCCCGTGCCCGAGGATCCAGGTGAGCTGCAACACTGCACGAGCGTCATCCAGCCGGGGGCAGTCGGTGAGGAGTTCTTCATGACCGCTGGCCACTTCCACGCCAGGCTCGCCACTGCCGAAGTGTATCTCTGCCTGAGGGGGCGGGGGGTGCTATTGATGCAGGATCGGGCGGGGGAAGTGGTGGCAGTGCTGGAGCTGTTCCCCGGGGCCGTATCGTACATTCCGCCGGAGTGGGCCCACCGCTCGGTGAACACAGGGCCGGAGCCGCTCGTCCTCTTCTGCGTCTACCCGGGGGACGCCGGCCACGATTACGGGACGCTGCGGGAGAAGGGCTTCGCCAAATTGGTGCTCCGGGACGGCGGGTCCTACCGGTTGGCCGACAATCCGGCTTATCGCTAGGGGGAGGCTGAATGTTCAAGGGAGGGTACCTGGGTCGGGTCCTTAGGGTGAACCTGACCGAGCAGACCGCGACAGTCGAGCCGTTGCCGGAGAGCGCGGCCCGGGCCTTCCTCGGGGGGCGGGGGCTGGGCGCCTGGTACTACCGGCGGGAAATCGGTCCCCAGGTCGATCCGCTGTCGCCGGAGAACAAGTTGTGTTTCTTCACCGGCCCGCTGACGGGCCTCCCCCTGCCGGCCACGACCAAATTCGGGTGTGCCACCAAGTCGGCGGAAACCGGGCACTACCTCTGCTCGAACTCGAGCGGGAACTTCGGCCCGCAGCTCAAGTTCGCCGGGTACGATGGGCTGATCATCGAGGGCCGGGCGGACCGGCCGGTCTATCTCTGGGTCAACGACGGAGAGACGGTGTTCCGCCCAGCGGAGGACCTCTGGCTGAAGGAGGTCTCCCCGGCCACTGAGATGATCAGGGCAGCGACGGGAGGCAACCGGACCTCGGTCATGGCCGTCGGGCCGGCTGCGGTCCGGGGCGCCCGGATCGGCTGTCTCATGGTGGACGGGCGGAGTTTCGGCCGGGGAGGGCCGGGCACGGTGATGGCGGCCAAGAACCTGAAGGCGGTGGCTGTCCTGGGCACCGGCAAGATCCCCGTGGCCGAGCCGGAGCGGTTGGCCGAACGGGGGCGCGAGGCGATGAAGATCGCCCGGGAGACCCGCCAGGACCACAGCAAGTACGGAACCAACCAGTACACGATTCGCATGAACGCCCTGGGGTGTTATCCGACGCGTAACTTCCAAACGGCGGTGTTTCCGGGCGTTGAGACTATCGCCGCGCGTTACGTGTACAACCACTACCGAGTCAGGAACAAACCCTGCTTCGCCTGTCCGGTCGGATGCGCCCAGGTCTGCGAGGTGAAGGAGGGTCCCTTCGCCGGGGCAGTGAGCGACCCGGAGTACGAGACGATCGGGGCCTTCGGCGGGCAGTGCGGCGTCTCCGACTTCGCGGCCATCATCGCCGCCAACCAGCTCTGTGACGAGTACGGGATCGACACCATGTCCACGGGGACCATCATCGCCTACGCCATGGAATGCTTCGAGCGGAACCTCTTCACCAGGGAGGACACGGGCGGGATCGAGCTGCGCTTCGGGGACGGCGAGGCGATGGTGGCGATGGTGCGGCAGATGGGCGAAGGCCGGGGTCTCGGCCGGGAGCTTTCGCTCGGCTTCCGCCACCTGGCGGAGAAGTTCCCGGAGACCGTTCCCTACATGATGCAGTGCAAGGGCCTGCCCTTCGCCGCCTACGAACCCCGGGGCTTCCACGGGATCGGCCTGGCCTACGGGACCTCGAGCAGGGGTGCCTGCCACAACGTCGGAGGGTGGACCATCCGGGACGAGCTCCTGTCAGGCAAGTACGACCGGTTCGCTGTCGAGGGCAAGGGTGTTCTGGTCAAGACCATCCAGGACACGCGGGCGTACGTCGACAGCCTCGGCATCTGCACGGTAGTGCGTTCCGCTCTCGGTTACACCGATGAGCCTCACGGCGACGTCCTGGAACTGGCCACTGGTCTTGACCTGACCCCTGAACTCATGACCATCGGCGAGCGGATCTACACCGTGGAACGGCTCATCACGGTCGGGGAGGGCCTCACCCGGGCCGACGACTACCTGCCGGACCGCATCATGCGCGAAGCCCTTCCGGAGGGTCCCGCGGCGGGGAAGGTCCTGACGCGGGAGATGTACGACGCCATGCTGGACGAATACTACGCCGCCCGGGGCTGGGACCGGGAGGGTGTGCCGACCTGGGAGACACGTCAAAGACTCGGACTGGACTAAGTGGGTGGAGCTCTCGGTGAGTGGGGGGGAGGTGGACGAGCCGGGGTGCCCATGGCTGATTCGAAGGCTGGAGAGCGCTCGGAGACATGTCACCCGAACGAGGGAGGGAAGATCATGAAGAGAATCGTGAGTTGTTCGGTCATGTTGGTCCTTTTGTTGGCCGCTTTCTCGACGGTGGGACTGGCTGCCACCTACCAGTTCGGCGCCAGCGCGTACGACCCGAAGATCGAGTTCAACGTTCTAATCGAAGCAGGCATCAGGGAGATGGCCCAAAAATACGGCGTCGATGTGAACATGGTCTACACGGACCTTGATGCCGAGAAAGAACTGCAAGCCACCGAACGCTTCATTCGCATGAAAAAAGACGCGCTCATCATCAACCCCCTGGACAGCGAATCCGTGTATCCAAGTCTGGTGAAGGCGAAGCAGGCTAACATCCCGGTGGCGATCACGGACACTGCCCCCAACGAGGAGGGCATGAAGCTGGTCTCGGTCCTGGTGACCTCCGACAACTACGACGGGGGCAGAAAGGCCGGCGAGTTGATGGTCAAGGTCCTCGGGGGCAAGGGAAACATCGTGATGACCGAGTACGAGTTCCGGTCCGCAGTGATGGACCAGAGGTACGCCGGGTTCTTGGACGCCATCAAGGGAACCGGGGTGAAAGTGATTGAGCGGGTAGGTGTGGACGGGACCCGGGAGAGCGCCCTGGCGAAGCTGACGCCGATTCTCGCGAAGCACCCTGACCTGGACGGGATCTTCTGTTCGCAGGGGGACCCGGCTATCGGGGCACTGGCCGCTGTGGAAGCCGCCGGCCGGCAGAAGAAGATCAAGATCATCTCGTTCGACGTGGAAAGCGAGGTTGCGCAGGCCATCAAGCGGGGCAGCGCCATAGTCGCCGGAGTAACGCAGTTCCCGGATGAGATGGGACGACGGGCCGTAGTCGAACTCATCAACGTGCTGAAGGGCAAGCCGGTCAACAAGACCATCTACCTCCCTGTTCTACCGGTGACCAGGGAGAACATCGACCTTCTGATCAAAGACCGCAAGGCTTTCCTCGAGAAATACGGGGGTGGGTACAAGGTTACCAACTAGAGGTCCCCAACACAGGCAGGCTTAGGATCGTTGGGGAGCAACTCCCGGCCGGGAGTTGCTCCCCAACGGACGACCCGTTGGGGGGGAATGGACACGTGCCGGACACAGCCGTAGCCGTGCAGCCATTGCTGCAGATGCGGGGAATCACCAAGCGGTTTCCTGGGTGTACCGCCTTGAAGCGAGTGGACTTCTCAGTCGAAAAGGGGGAAGTCCACGCACTGGTCGGCGAAAATGGCGCCGGGAAATCGACCCTCATGAAGGTGCTTACAGGCATGCCCAGGGAGGAGGGAGAGATTCTCCTCGAAGGGAAAAGTGTAGCCATAACGGATTGCCGGGAAGCTCAGCGACTGGGGATCAGCCTGGTTCCCCAAGAGATGTCCCTCGCTCCTGCCCTGAGCGTGGCGGAAAATGTCTACATGGGCAGGCTCCCTTCCCGTCGTCTCAGTTGTCTGGTTGACTTCCGCGCTTTATCCGAGAACGCCAAAAGACTCACTGCGCAGCTTGGCTTCGGCTACGATGTCAGGGCGAAGTTAGGGGATTTGAGCCTGGCCAACCAGCAGCTCGTCGCCATTGCCAAGGCCCTGACGGCTAATCCCAAGATCATCGTTATGGACGAACCCACATCCGCTCTGACCCAACGCGAAGTCGAGCGGTTGTTCGAAGTCATACGATCCCTGAAAGCTCAAGGGATCTCTGTGATCTACATCAGCCATGTCTTGGAGGAAGTCTTCCGGATAGCCGACCGGATAACGGTTCTCCGGGACGGCGAGCACATCGGAACCGTCAAGACAACTGAGTCCAACAAGCTGGAGATTATCCAGATGATGGTTGGGCGGAAGCTCGAGACCCTGTTCCCCAAGGTGGCAGCGGACGTCGGAGAACCCGTTCTCGAGGTCAGGAACCTCAGCGTCAAGGGCAGGTTGCACGACGTCAACTTGGCTGTTCGCCGGGGAGAAATCGTCGGGATAGCCGGCCTTTTGGGCTCCGGGCGCAGCGAACTCCTGCGAGCGATCTTCGGTGGGGACCTCAAGACGTCCGGGGAGGTATTCGTCGATGGCCGGAAAGTGGAGGTCAAATGCCCGGCGGACGGGATCCGGCATGGCATTTCCCTGGTTCCGGAAGACCGAAAGGAACAAGGTCTGCACTTGGCGATGAACGTCCGGGAGAATATCTGCATGGTGCGTTCTTTCCGAGGGAAGCTCGGCAGGTTCGGCTTCTCCAACGTGGCCCGCGAGGAAACCGTATCCCGTCGGTACGTCGAGCGGCTGGGCATCCGCCTGGCGAGCTTGAAGCAACCTGTGGGCAGTCTGAGCGGGGGGAATCAGCAGAAAGCCGTTCTGGGCAAGTGGTTGACCGTTCAGCCCAAGGTGCTGCTGCTCGACGAGCCCACCCGGGGCATCGACGTCGGAGCGAAGGCCGCTATTCATGCCCTCATGAGCGAACTGGCCGGGCAGGGGATGGGGATCGTCATGGCGTCCTCGGAACTCCCGGAGATTCTCGGGATGAGCGACCGGATTCTGGTGATGTCCAAAGGGCGGCTCGTGGGAGAGGTCGCCCGGGCGGAGGCCACGCAGGAGCGGCTTATGGCTCTGATGACAGGGGGAGGCGCTGACGATGTTGCAGGGTGAGGGTCCCATCGGCGTTGCTGATCCGGCGACGCCCTCTCGAAACTGGCATATTTGGCATTGGGCCAAATCCTCCATAGCCAGAGGCGGGCTTCCCTTCCTGGTGGCCATCGTGTTTGCCGCCATGACCCTGATAACGCCTCGCTTTCTCACCGTCGACAACATGCTCGGCTTGGCCCTTGAGATGTGTATTCTCTTGATTGTCGCCTGCGGAATGACCTTTGTTATCCTCACCGGAGGGATCGACCTGTCGGTGTCGTCGGTCTTCGCCTTTTCCGGCATTCTGGTGGCCGACGTCCTGAGAAGGGGGGCTCCTCCCTTGGTCGGCCTAGTGGTGGGGCTTCTTTCCGGCGCGCTTGTGGGTTGGACAAACGGGTTCCTCATAACGAAGGGGGCAGTGCCTCCGTTCATCAGCACGCTTGCGCTGATGACTGCGGCCCGGGGGGTAGCCTTGGTATACAGCAAGGGGTATCCGATCGGGATCCCGATAGAGAGCAGGTTTTTGCTGCTGGGATCGGCCAAGATCTTTGGGATACCCTTCCCGATCATTGTGGCCCTCGTGGTTTTCCTCATTTCGTATGTCATCCTGTCCAAGACTCACTTCGGCCGTGACGTCTACGCTGTCGGCGGCAACCTCGAAGCCGCCCGGCTGTCGGGCATCCGAATCCACACGGTGATCACATGGGCGTATGTGCTTTCCGGCCTTTTCGCCTCAGTGGGGGCGATGATCTACGCCGCACGGTTGTACACCGGCCTGCCGTCGGCGGGCAGAGGGGCCGAACTGAACGCTATTGCCGCCGTGGTTCTCGGGGGGACCAGCCTGTCCGGCGGAGAGGGAACAATCGCCGGAACCTTGCTGGGCGTGCTGTTGATGGCTACCCTGACCAACGGAATGGTGCTGCTCGGAATCTCCGCCGATTTTCAGTACATTGTCCAGGGTGCAGTGATCGTCTTTGCCATTCAGTTCGACCGGTGGCGCAAGAAGTACCGCGACGTCTGAAAGCGAGGGTAAGGGGGAGTGACTTATGGCCAACAAGTTGCCGGGTGAGGTGCGGGAAGTCCCTGGCGACAGATCGCAATACTTTCGCGATCTGCTCAACCGATTCGAATCGGGGGGCACCTCTTACCGGGCGCACTTCGACGGTCCGGGCCGGTGTCCGGTGTTCCAGTCCATGGACGGGGTTTATGTGACCGATGTGGACGGCAACGTCTACCTCGAGACGTTTGGCGCCTACGCTGCTTCCTGCTTGGGTTACAGGCCGAAGGAACTGATTGCCGAGGTCGAGGACCAGATCAATTCACTGATGCACGTAGCGGACATGCCCAACCCGCCGCGGGCGCTGCTGGCTCAGGAACTGGTGAGCATTGCCCCGGGTGAGCTCGGGCAAGGCAAAGTCCAGTTCGAGATCGGGGGAGGGGGAGCGGTCGACCTCGCTCTGAAGCTGGCGGAGTACTATACGCCCCATCCGCAACACGACATCATCTCGTTCTTCGGCGGCTACCACGGACGAACGATCGGAAGCGTATCGGTGGCGGCGAACGTCTACAACCGCGAGAGAGTCCCGTCGATCTCAGCTCAGGTGGTGAGAGTACCTTATCCCTACTGCTATCGCTGCCTCTTCGAGAAGGAGTATCCCGCCTGCGACATGTTCTGCACCAGGTACCTCGCCAAACTCTTCGAGTCACCCGAGTTCGGACTCTATGATCCTAAGACGGGAACCAACCTCGTCTCAACCTTGATTGTCGAACCGACCCAGTTTCACAGCGGCGGAATCGTGCCCCCCAAGGAGTTCTATCCCAGACTGCGCGAGTTGTGCGACAAGTACGGGATCGTCTTTGTGGATGACGAGATCGCTATCGGAATCGGGAGAAGCGGCTACTGGTTCGCCTGCGAAGCCTTCGACACAGTACCCGACGTCATCGTGACTTCCAAGGCGCTGTCGGGCGGGATCTGGCCGTTATCTGCGGTGATCGCACGGAGGGAGATCTTTGCTGTCTGGGATGAACGACCGGACAAGCATATGGGAACCTGGCACGGGGATCCCGTGGGATGCCGGGCCGCACTGACGGTCATACGGGAGATCAAGGAACGCAACCTGCTGGAACGCTGTCGCATGCTCGGCGGCTACTTCTTGGAAGGGCTCAAGGAGTTGCAGACCCGCCATCGCCTTGTCGGAGAGGTGTCCGGCATAGGTCTTGGCTTGAGCATGGAGCTGGTCAAGGACCGGAGGACCAAGGAACCGGCGGCGGACGCGACGGTTGCCGTGATAACCGAGGCACTCCGGCGGGGAGTGTTGATCTGCCGCGCCGCCTACTACGGCAATCGGATGACCTTTATGCCCCCTTATGTCATCACCCGGGAGGAGATAGACACCATCCTCAGGGTCTTGGATGAATCGCTGTCCATAGTAGAACGAGGTCTGTAAAGCAAGGGAGTGATTTGCCATGGGAGGCAAGAAGCCGGGGGAGTTCCGGCAGGTGCCCGGTGAAAGATCGCGGGCGCTCAAGGAAGACCTCTTCCGCTATGAGTCCGCCGGCACCTTCTGGCGTTGCACCTACGACTCTCCGGAGAGGCTCCCCGTCTTTGAGCGGATGGCCGGGGTATCGGTCTGGGATGTGGATGGCAACGAATACATCGATACCTATGGCCCTTTTGCCGCTTCCTGCCTGGGGCATGCCCCCAAAGAGCTGATCGATGAAGTGGAAGATCAGATGCGAACGTTGATGCACATCTCGGATATGCCGAACGTTCCCCGAGTGCAACTCGTCAAGGAACTGGTGGGTATCGCCCCGGGGGACATGAAGGAAGGCCGGGTTCATTTCGAAGTCGGGGGCGGACCAGCAGTTGACTTGGCTCTGGAAATCGCCGAATACGCAACCCCCGACCCGCAGCACGACATCATCTCGTTCTTTGGCGGGTATCACGGGCGGACGATCGGCGCCGTGTCCGTCGCACCGAACGCGTATTTCCGGGAGCGTTTCCCGTCCATCGCCAACAGGGTGATCAGAGTACCGTATCCCTACTGCTACCGCTGTTACTTCGACCGGCAGTATCCAGACTGCGAGTTGTACTGCCTCAAATATCTCAGAAGAATGTTCGAATCGCCGGAGTATGGGATTTACGACCCAGTCACCAGGACCAATCTCGTATCAACGTTGATAATAGAGCCGGCGCAATTCCACGGCGGCGGCCTGTACCCGCCCAAGGAATACTTCAAGGGCTTGCGACAAATCTGTGACGACTACGGCATCGTGTTCATCGACGACGAGATTGCGATCGGAATGGGGCGTACCGGGAAGTGGTTCTGCATTGAACACTACGGGGTGACGCCGGACCTGATAACCGTTTCCAAAGCCTTATCCGGCGGAGTCTGGCCGCTCTCGGCGGTGATCGGCCGAAGGCACGTCTTTGATGCCTGGGCCGACCGACCGGACAAACACATGGGTACCTGGCACGGAAACGCCGTGGGATGTCGGGCTGCCCTGACTGTGATCCGCGAGATAAAGCGGCGAGACCTCCTGCAGCGTTGCGAAGAGATGGGGAAGTACTTCCTCGACGGGTTGAGGGAACTCCAGGGTCGTCACCGACTGATCGGTGACGTCCAAGGGTTAGGGCTCGGTCTCGGCTTGGAGCTGGTCAGGGACAGAAAGACGAAAGAACCGGCGGACGAGGAGACGGTCCGGGTCCTCAGCCGGGCGTTGGAGTACGGCGTTCTGATTTGCCGGGCTTCCTACTACGGCAACCGGATGACGTTCATGCCGCCCTACGTCATCGAGCGGAGCGAGATCGACACGGTGATCGACGTCCTCGACCGCTCCCTCGGCGAAGTTGAACGGCGCTAATCTGGTGGGGGAGGGATGACGGTGTCCACAAGGATGCCGAAGGTTGGATTGATCCCTGTCTCGCTGGCGGGGGAGCGGCTGGACCTGGCCGAGCAGTTCGCTTCCACTGCCCGGGCCAGCCTGGTGAAACGGGGACTCGACTTGGTGGGGGAAGGTGGCCTGAGGCTGACGGGCCGCGACGTGCTCGCCGCCGCCCGGGCGGCCAGGGACCAAGAGGCGGACTGCCTGGTGTACCTGGTCGGCACGTGGATCTCAGCCCCCGACGTAGTCACCGCGATGAGGCAGATAGCCCTGCCGACGGTGATCTGGGGCATTCCGGAGCCGGCCTCCTTCTCTTCGGTGGGGGCCAACGTGCTCCATGGCTCCCTGGACGAGCTGGGGATGAAGCATAAGTTGGTGTATGGAACACCTGGGGATCCGGAGACCTTGGACGAGGTCCAGATCTTCGCCCGGGCCGCTATGGCGGTGAAGATCCTGGACGGTTCGCGATTCGGGCTGATCGGCGGGCGCAGCATCGGGATGTACCCGGCGACGGCGGATCCCCTCCAGGTGAAGAGAGTCTTCGGGATCGAAATTGAGCACCTTGATCAGTTGCGCCTCGTGGACGCCGCCAGGGGAACGCCAGATGAGGAAGCCCGGCCCCTGTATGAAGAGATCAAGCGGACCTTCGGGAAGATCAGTGTGCCGGACGAAGTGATGGTGCGTTCGATCAAGGTGTATCTGGCTCTCAAACGGCTGGTAGAGGAATATGAGTTCGACTTCATCGGAGTCAAGTGCCTCGAAGAGGTGATCAACACTTACACTTCGTGCTGCCTGGCGATAGCCCTGATCAACGACGACGGCATTGTTACCGCTTGCCAGAGCGACATCAACGCCGCGATCGCGATGAAGGTCTTGAACATCTTGACCGGTCAGCCGGCTATCTTCGCCGACGTGAATATGGTGGACAAGGCCGCAAGGGTGGCGAGGCTGATCAACTGTGGAACCATGCCCACTTCCCTGGCGCGGAGCAGGAAGGACGTTGATTGGGGCTACCAGTACGAGTATATGGGCCGGGCCCGCGGTGCCTGCCCCACCTTCTGCTGCAAGCCGGGAGTAGTCACCTTCGGGGCGTTCAGTCGCATCAAAGGGGAGTACGTGATGCAGATTGCGGGCGGAGAGGCCTTTGAAGAGCCTAAGCAGGTCTTCGCCGAAGTCAGAGACATCTGGCCCCAGGCCTTCATCAGGCTGGACTGCGATCCAGGGGACTTCTACCACAATCTCCGCTCCAACCACATGGTGGTGGGATACGGGGATGTGAGGCAGGAACTCGTCGATTTCTGTGAACTGGTCGGTGTACGGCCGATCGTGATGGCAAAGCGGTGAGCGGTGCCAGACCAGTCGGAGGTGACGACGGTGGACTACATCCTGGCCCATGACCTGGGAACCAGCGGAAACAAGGCATCGCTTTACGACCGCCAGGGGAAGCTTGTGGCCAGCGCCTTTGCCGGCTACGAGACGTATTACCCGCAGCCCGGGTGGGTCGAACAGGACCCTGAGGCGTGGTGGGAGGCGGTCGTGGGCACCACCCGGGAGCTTTTGGCGAAAGCCAAGGTCAAGCCGACCGAGGTGGCGTGCGTAACCTTCAGCGGCCAGATGATGGGTTGCCTTCCGGTGGACGTCGACGCCCGGCCGCTGTACCGCTCTCTCATTTGGGCGGACCAGCGGGGGATTGAAGAGGCCCGGAAACTTGAGACAGAGCTGGGACTCGAGTTCGTCTACCGCACCACCGGTCACCGGGTCAGCCCAACCTACTCCGCGGCGAAGATGGCCTGGCTCAAACACAATGCGCCGCAGGTGTACGCCGAAGCGTACAAGTTCCTGCACGCCAAGGACTTCATCATCAGCCGGCTGACCGGCGCCTGGGTGACCGACTACTCCGACGCCTGCGGCATGAACCTGTTCGACCTGACCCGCCGGACCTGGTCGCCGGAGATCCTCAAGGCTACTGGAATCGACCCTGGCAAGCTCCCGGAACCCCACCCGTCGACCGAGGTCGCCGGGAAGGTTACGGCGACCGCCGCCCAGGCTACGGGGCTGGCCGCCGGGACTCCGGTGGTCATCGGCGGCGGCGATGGCTCCTGCGCCGCCGCCGGAGCCGGAGTGGTGCGGGAAGGCGCGGCCTACAACTATATCGGCTCCTCCTCCTGGATCGGCCTCGCCACCCGTGAGCCCATATTCGACGCGCAGATGCGGACCTTCAATTGGATCCACCTGGACCCGGAGATGTACTCACCTACCGGCACGATGCAGGCGGCCGGAGGATCGTACGCCTGGATGAGGGATGCTCTCTGTCAGGCGGAGGCGGAGGCCGCCGCGAAGCTCGGGCTCAGCGCCTACGACCTGATGAACCTGGAGGCGGGCAAGGTGCCGCCGGGGGCTGACAACCTGATTTACCTGCCTTACCTGCTCGGCGAACGCAGCCCACACTGGAACCCGTACGCCCGAGGGACCTTTATCGGCCTCACCCCGAGCCACCGGCGGGCCCACCTGATAAGGGCTGTGCTGGAGGGCGTCTCAATGAACCTCAGAATCATCCTTGAAGTTTTCCGGGCTCACGTGCCCATCGAGGCCATGCGGGTGATCGGCGGCGGGGCCAAAGGGACACTCTGGCGACAGATTCTGGCCAGCCTCTTCCAGATGCCCGTTCACCGGCTGGAGTTTCTCGACGAGGCCACCTCCCTGGGGGCGGCCCTGGCTGGCGGCGTAGGGATCGGGCTCTTCCCGGACTTCCTGCTGGCCGAGGAGTTGAACCCGGTCAGGGAGACGGCTCAACCTAACCCCAGCCTTGCCGGGCGGTACGACCGGTTGTTTGCGGTCTTCCAGCAGGCGTATACAGCCCTGATCCCGGTGTTTGGGGAATTGGCGACGTTATCTGGGTCAGACGACTAGGAGGCGTACGTCTTCACTTCCTCGGCGCCGGAGAGCGCCCGCTCGGCTCCTTCGGCGAGGGCGAGAAGCTCGTCCTCGCCGGGGAAGAGATGAACCGGGGCCAGGTGACGGACCCGGTCGGCGATCCATCCGGTGAGGAGGGCGGAGTGGGCCAGACCGCCGGTGAGGAGGATGGCGTCCACCTTCCCGAAGAGCACGGTGGCCATGGCGCCGATATCCTTGGCCACCTGGTAGGCCATCGCCTGATAGACCTCGAGCGCCGCCGTGTCTCCCTGGCGGATGCGCTCCTCGACGGCCACGGCGTCGTCGGTGCCGAGATAGGCCCGGAGGCCCCCCTCCCGCATCAGCCGGCGGATCAGCGCCCGTCTCTCGATCCGGCCGCTGGTCGCCAACTCCACAAGCGACCTGGTGGGGAGGCCTCCAGCCCGGACAGGCGAGAAGGAGCCCTCCTCGTCGCTGACGGTGTCGACGATCCGGCCGTGGCGGTGCGCGGCGGTCGAGAAGCCGCTGCCGAGGTGGGACACGACGAGGTCCAGCTCCCCGTACCGGCGCCCGGCGGCGGCGGCGAAGCGGCGGGCCACTGCCTTGTGGTTCAGGGCGTGCAGGAGGCTGCGGCGAGAGAGCTCGGGTAGGCCGGAATAGCGGGCCAGCGGCTCCAGCTCGTCGGTCGCCACGGGGTCCACCACGAAGGCCGGGACGGCCCGGCCGGCCGCCCGGCTCGCCTCCTGGGCCAGTTGGCGGGCGATGGGGGCCCCGAGGTTGGAGGCGTGCTCGCCTTGGACGCCGGGGAGCAGGTCGCGGCACATCGCCTCGTCGACCAGGTACACCCCGCCGGACACCGGGCGCATCAGCCCGCCCCGCCCCACCACCGCGGCGAGGTCGGAGAGGGCTACGCCGTGAGCCTCGAGGGCAGCCCGGACCAGACCGGTCCGCAACTGGAGCTGGTCGGCGACGGCGGAGAAGGGGGCCAGCTCCTCGGGCTTGTGGCGGATGGTCTCCTGGAACACCGGTTCAGCGCCGAGGAAGACGCCGATCTTGGTCGAGGTGGCCCCCGGGTTGATCGCCAGGATCCGGTGCACCTGTCTCACCTCCGCAAGAGTCCTAGGCTCCAGGTCGGGTAACCCTGGTGTACAGGATGGCCAGGGCGATCGAGTGCAGCTTACCCTCAGCTGTCTCGGAGCGGGAAGTCAAGGGGATCGGGACAGAGGCGCCGGCCACGATCCCAGCCATCTTGCCGTGGGCCAGGTAGAGCAGGGCCTTCCCGAGCACGTTGCCAACCTCGATGGTAGGGACGAGGAAGATGTCGGTGTCGCCGGCGACCGGGCTTTCGACGCCCTTATAACGGGCTGACTCGGCGCTGAGGGCGATGTCCAGGGCCAGCGGACCGTCGACGACGAGCCCCGGGAAGCGCCCGGCCTGGGCCATCTCCTTCAATTGCCGCGCCTCCACCGTGGCGGGCATCTTCGGGTTCACTGTCTCCACGGCGGCGATCACGGCCACCTTCGGCTCGACGAGACCCAGAGCCTTGGCGACCTTCCAGGCGTTTTCGATCATCTGCACCTTCTCCTCGAGCGTCGGGGCGATGACCATGCCGGCGTCGGTGACGAGCAGGAGCTTGTGGTAGGTCGGCACCTCGATCACCGCCACGTGGCTGAGCAGGTGCTTGACCTGGCCTTCCATGGGACGAGCCCGCTCGGCCGCCAGGACCGTGCGGAGCAGGCAGGCGGTGGGGAGGGAGCCCTTCATCACGAGGGCGGCGTCACCCCCGTAGGCCTGCTCCGTGGCGAGCCGGGAGGCTGTCTCGTCGTCCGCGGCTTCCACCACCTGATGGGAAGAGAGATCGAGGCCGAGGGAGCCGGCGGCAGCCACGATGCGGCCGACGTCGCCGATGAGGTAGGCCTGGGAGATGAGCCCCGCCTCGGTGCCGAGCTTGATGGCTTCCAGGGTATGCACGTCGTCGGCGGCGGCCACCGACACCTTGACCGGCCCGAGCCGGCAGGCCTCCTCGACTATCTGGCTCAAGTGCGTGACGGGCATCAACGCTTTGACACTCCTTACTCTAGCCAGCGGCTAGTTCATCCGCACCATGATTTTAGATGGCTGGACTTCTTTCCTGCTTCCTGGCAAAGGTCCGGAGGAAATCGGCGCGGCACGGCGAACTTTGCCTTATAAACTTAACCGTTTAAGGAGGCCGCCATCACGCGCCGCCGGGTCACCATTCACGATGTCGCCCTTCAGGCAGGGGTCTCTACGGCCACTGTGTCGTACGTCCTCAACCAGCGGGCAGCCGAAGTCTCGGAAGCTACCCGCCTCCGGGTGCGGAGGGCGGTGGAAATGCTGGGTTACCAGCCAAATGCCCTGGCCCGGTCTCTGGCTGGACGACCCAGCCACACGCTCGGCTTGCTTTGGGCCGAGAGCGGAAGCGGCCCGGGCGACGATGGCCTCTCCTCCTTCCTGGCAGGCCTGGGTGAGGTTCTCTACACGGCTGGTTACACGCTTGCGCTGGCGGGCGGCGTATCCCCCAACGAACTGGCGCTCCGCCTTGACGAGCTTTTGTCGCGCCAGGTGGACGGCCTTATCCTGCTGGCCGCCGCTTTTCCCGACGACGAGCGTCTCATACGACGGTTGGCAGAAGGCGCGTGCCCGTTGGTCGTGTGCGGGGCGGCGCCGGAAGGCATCCCAGCCGCCCGAGTCGACATAAATCAGGCGGAAGGGATGCAACTGGCCACCGCTCACCTGCTGGCCCTGGGCCATCGGCGTCTCGCTTACCTCGACGCGCCCGGCGAGTGGCCGTACCGAGGGCGACGGGAAGGGTTTTTGACGGCCGTAAGAGGCAGCAATCCTGCGCCGGAGTCGATTCTCATCGCTACGAACGGGGGCGAATCCAGCGGATACCAGGTGGGGGAACGCCTGTTGCGGGCGAGCCACCCCCCCACCGCCTTTGTCTGCGCCAACGACGCATTGGCGATCGGGCTGATGCGCGCCGCCTGGAGTCAGGGGGTGGCCATCCCCGAAGAGGTGGCGGTCGTGGGTTTCGGCGACAGCCCGGCGGCCGCTTACACTGTTCCGGCGCTTACTACAGTGCGCGGCTCGCTCCGGGCGGTCGGGGCGGATGCCGGACGGGTCCTGGTAGAGGCGGTGGCTACCGGAGAGCCCGCCAAGGGCACCTACCTCACTTCACCCAAGTTGGTCATACGGGAGTCGTGCGGCTCCCACCTCTGGTTATGACATACTGCGCTAACAGGAAGGGGAAGAAGCAATGGCCAGTGTAACCCTCAAGAAAGTGTCAAAGCGTTTCGGGAATGTGACCGCGGTGGAGAACGTGAGCCTGGAGATCCCTGACCGGCAGTTCATTGTCCTGGTGGGACCGTCCGGCTGTGGAAAGACGACCACCCTCCGAATGGTGGCGGGCCTGGAGGAGATCACCGAAGGAGAGATCTACATTGGCGACCGGCTGGTCAACGACGTCCCGCCCAAGGACCGGGACATCGCCATGGTCTTCCAGAACTACGCCCTCTACCCCCACATGAACGTGTATGAGAACATGGCGTTCGCTCTTAAGCTGCGCAAGTTCCCCAAGGCCGAGATTGACCGGAGGGTGCGTGAAGCGGCGCGCCTCTTGGGCATCGAAGACCTGCTCCAGCGGAAGCCGAAGGCTCTCTCCGGCGGCCAACGCCAGCGCGTGGCGGTGGGACGGGCGATCGTTCGGGAGCCGAAGGTCTTTCTGATGGACGAGCCGCTCTCCAACCTGGATGCCAAGCTTCGGGTCCAGATGCGGGCGGAGCTCTCCAAGCTCCACAACCGCCTCCAGACGACGGTGATCTATGTAACCCACGACCAGACCGAGGCCATGACCATGGGCGACCGTATTGTGGTGATGAAGGACGGCAAGGTACAGCAAGAGGGGGCCCCGCTCGAGGTCTACGAACGTCCCGCGAATATGTTTGTAGCCGGGTTCATTGGCAGCCCCGCCATGAACTTCTTCCGAGCTCACCTGGACCGCGCCGCGGGCGAACTCTACGTCGACTTCGGCTCGTTCCGCCTGCCCCTGCCCAAGGAGATGCCAGCCTGGGAGCGGTGCCGGGAGTACGTCGGCCGGGAAGTGGTCCTCGGCCTGCGCCCGGAGGATATCGACGACGCCGAACTGCACCCGGAATACCCGGCAGACTTCTGCGTTCAGGCGACGGTCGACGTGGTGGAAATGATGGGCAGCGAAGCCTACCTGAACGCCTCACTCGGCTCCTTCACCCTGGTAGCCCGCGTCGAGGCGGTCACCACTGCCCGGGACGGTGCTCCCCACCGCCTCGCCTTTAACATGAAAAAGGGACACCTGTTCGACCCTACGACTACGATGGTTATTCGGTAGAAAACCCGCCGGGTCCGGACGGGGCCCGGCGGGCGGAGCCCACCCCTGCAGGCACTTCCTAAGGGGGAGAAGGTGGCCTCCGAGAGGAGCAGGGGGCCGGCTCCAAGAGGGGGGAAGAAACCAGTCCGAACGGGCCGGTTTCTTCCCAGGCGGTTACGTCTTCTTCGGCGGCTGCGGCGGGAACGGCGGCCACAGTTCGCCCCGCTCGATCATGCCGACGAAGTCGGGGCACCCGATCGGCGAGATCTGCTCGCACTCCGGCGGCATCGGGCAGAACCGGGCCTCCTTGATCTCGAGTTGCACGAAGGCGATGAGCTTCACGACCACGAAGATGCCGACCTCACACTCGATCACGTTACCCGTCGGCGCCGAGACCACCCGGCAGTTCAGGCACTGCACGAACGGCACGAAGTCGAGGTTACGGTGGGAAAACATATCCGGATCGGCGCCCTCGAGGCGGATCCGCTTGGTGAAGCGGAAGACTTCCGTCTTGGTCGTGGTGTCGAAGACGATCCGCTGCAGCCATTCGATGGTGAACTCGACCACGTTCTCGGCGATGATCCGGGCATTGATCACCCGGCTCGCCAGGACGACGCAGTCCGAGACGTTGCCGGCGCTCGGCGGGATGCTGGTGAAGCGGACGATGACCGGGCACTCCACGACCGAGCATTCGTTGAAGACTTTTTCGACGATGACGCATTCCGGCCTGAATTCGGAACACTGCGCCTTGTCCGTATGGGCCCAGGTGCGAGGGAACTTGTCGCCCGGCTTCATGTAGAAGTGCAGGCGCATCGGCTCCCAGCGCTCCATCTCTTCAGCCATGTCTGGCCCTCCTTTCCCCATTTCATCAGGGCGTCCCCCTGTCGGTACCAGAGTATGAGGACGAGGGTCGGACGGTCATTTCTCCTATGAAAACAGGACCTTTCTCCTATCTTACAGAGCCGCTGGACAAATCCGGGACGCCCGGCGTATTATAGATACATAGACATATGACAATATCACGGATGCGGGGGCGGTGGTATGGCTAACCACGACGGCCGGAAAGCGGCGGTCAGGGAACACTACGGCGCAATCGCCAGGAGCGGCGGTTGCGGGTGCGGCCCGGCCGCTTCGTGTTGCAGCAGCGTCGTACCCCTCGATGAACTGGGGCGGAAGGTCGGTTACTCACAGGCGGAGTTGAGTGGCGTGCCGGAGGGGGCCAATCTGGGATTGGGTTGCGGCAACCCGACCGCTTTGGCCTTGCTGCGCGAGGGCGAGTGGGTGCTCGACCTCGGTTCGGGAGCCGGGTTCGACTGTTTCCTGGCGGCGAGCCGGGTGGGGAAGGACGGCCGGGTCGTCGGGGTCGACCTGACCCGCGAGATGGTGGAGCGGGCCCGGGAGAACGCCCGGAAAGGCGGCTACAGCAACGTGGAGTTCCGGCTGGGCGATATCGAAGACCTGCCGGCGCCCGACGGATCCTTTGACGCGGTCATCTCCAACTGCGTGATCAACCTGGCACCGGACAAGGAGCGGGTCTTCCGGGAGGCTTTCCGGGTGCTCAAACCCGGCGGCCGGTTGATGGTCTCCGACCTCGTCCTGCTCAAGCCTCTGCCACAGGAGTTGCGGGAATCGGTCGCGCTGTACACCGGCTGCGTGGCCGGGGCGCTACAGAGAGAGGATTACCTGAACGCCATCGCCGCCGCCGGCTTCACCGGGGTCGAGGTCCTGGCGGAAGTGGCTTTCCCCGCGGACGGCCTGCCACCCGAATGGGCGGAGGTCGCGTCCTCGGTGGTGAGCATCAGCGTCCGGGCCGACAAGCCCGCCGCTTCGTGAAGGGAGGTGCCGGCCATCGAGTTTTCCGCCTTTCTCGAGCAACTCAAGGCCCTGGCGGACGAGACCCGGCTGAAGATCTTCAAGCTGGTGGAGCGCCAGGAGCTGTGCGTCTGCCAGATCGTGCCGGCCATCGGGCTCTCCCAGCCGACCGTCTCCATCCATCTCGGCAAGCTGAAGCGGGCCGGGCTGGTGAAGGAGCGGCGGGTAGGCCCGTGGTCGTATTACTCCGGAGATCGGGAAGGCATCGCCCGGTTTACGGCGGCCGTAGACGAATTCCTGGCGGCCGATCTGGTGTCCATCGCCGAACTGCGGGAACTCAGCGCCCGGCTGCCGGGGCGCCAAGCTGAAGGGGGTAAATGCTGTGGACGTTAAGATTCTGGGGTCCGGCTGCTGCAACTGCAATACGCTCGAGCAGAACGCCAAGGAGGCCCTGGCGGAGCTGGAGATCTCCGCCGAGGTGGCCCACGTCACGGACTTCCGGGAGATCATGAAGTACGGGGTCATGCGGACGCCGGCGCTGGTGGTGGACGGCCAGGTGAAGGTCGCCGGCCGGGTTCCCACCAAGGCGGAACTCGTCAAGCTCTTGGGTGAAGGGAAGTAGGCGCACCATTATGTGGCTGGCCTTCGTTAAGTGGCTGAGCTTCTCCGTCCTCGGCCTCTCTCCGGGCACCCGGTTCGGCGAGGCGGTCGCCTTCTTCCTCTATGACGCGCCGAAAGTCCTCTTCCTCCTGGCCACGGTGGTCTTCATCGTGGCGGTCATCCGCAGCTTCTTCCCGCCGGAGAGGACGAAGCGGATCCTGGCCGGGGGCAATGAGTACGCGGGCAACGTCCTGGCGGCCTTGCTCGGCATCGTCACCCCGTTCTGCTCCTGTTCGGCGGTGCCTCTGTTCATCGGTTTCTTGGAGTCAGGGGTGCCGCTGGGCGTGACCTTCTCCTTCCTCATCTCTTCGCCGATGGTCAACGAGGTGGCGCTGGTCCTCCTCTGGGGGCTCTTCGGCTGGAAGGTGGCGCTGCTCTACGTGGCGGCCGGGGTGAGCGTGGCCATCGTGGCGGGCATCATCATCGGCCGGCTCCACCTGGAGCGCTGGGTCGAGGACTACGTCTGGGAGATCCAGGTCGGGAATGCCGATATGCCCAACCCCACGTGGGCGGAACGGCTGGCCTGCGCCCGCGGCTACGTCAAGGAGATCCTGCGCAAGGTCTGGCTGTACGTGGTGATCGGGATCGGGGTGGGCGCCTTCATCCACGGCTATGCGCCCGAGAACCTGCTGGCCAGGGTGGCCGGAAAGGCAAATCCCCTGGCGGTGCCGGTGGCGGTACTCATCGGCGTGCCGTTGTACTCTAACGCCGCCGGCACCATCCCCATCGTCAAGGCCCTGATGGAGAAGGGGATGGCGATGGGCACCGCCCTGTCCTTCATGATGGCGGTTACGGCTTTATCGCTGCCGGAGGCGATCATCCTCCGGAAGGTGCTGAAGCCGAAGCTCCTGACGTTGTTCTTCGGGATCGGCGCGGTGACCATCACCGCCATCGGGTATCTGTTCAACTGGCTCCTGGGGTAACGGAACTTCGTGCGGAGGGGGCGGAGTGAGTGAGTGCGGCTATAGCTGAGAAAGCAGGGCGATCCGGTGAGGTAGGACATGGCCTGGGCTTCTTCGAGAAGTATCTGAGCGTCTGGGTGGCGGTCTGCATCGTGGTGGGGGTGGTCGTCGGCCAGGTCTGGCCGGCCTTCCCCCGCGTCTTAAGCCGGTTTACCTACGCCCAGGTCTCGCTGCCCGTCGCCATCCTCATCTGGTTCATGATCTACCCGATGATGGTCCAGATCGACTTCGGAAGCATTCTGAAGTCCAGGAAGACGCCGAAGGGCCTGACGGTCACCCTGGTCGTGAACTGGCTCATCAAGCCGTTCACCATGCTCTTCTTCGCCTGGCTCTTCCTCAAGGTCTTCTTCGCCCCGTTCATCTCCCCGGCCCTTGCCTCCCAGTACGTCGCCGGGGCGATCCTGCTCGGCGCCGCCCCCTGCACCGCCATGGTCTTCGTGTGGAGCTACCTCTCAGGCGGCCATGCGGGGCATACCCTGGTCCAGGTGGCCATCAACGACCTCGTGGTCCTGTTCGCCTACGCTCCGATCGTTGCCTTCCTGCTCGGCGTAACCGCCATCCAGGTGCCGTACGACACCCTGCTCCTGTCGGTGGTCTTGTTCATCCTCATCCCGCTGGCGGCGGGGTACTTTTCCCGGGTTCAGCTCATCAAGCGCAAGGGCCTGCAGTGGTTCAATGAGGTCTTCCTCAAGTGCCTGAGCGGCTTTACCATCTTCGGCCTGCTTCTGACCTTGATCATTCTCTTCTCCTTCCAGGGGGACGTCATCCTCCACAAGCCGGTGCACATCCTCCTCATCGCCGTCCCGCTGATCATCCAGACCTACTTCATCTTCCTCCTCGGCTACCTCTGGGCGAAGTGGTGGAAGGTCGACTACGAGATCGCCGCGCCGGCGGCCATGATCGGGGCGAGCAACTTCTTCGAACTGGCGGTGGCGGTGGCCATCTCGCTCTTCGGCCTCTCGTCCGGCGCCGCCCTGGCGACGGTGGTCGGGGTTTTGACCGAGGTCCCGATCATGCTCAGTCTCGTCAGCATCGCTAAACGGACCAAGCACTGGTTCCCAAACATGCACGAAAGGAAGTTGTCGGTTTGACCTCGCCCAAACCCCTGCGTATCCTCTTCCTCTGCACCGGCAACTCCTGCCGCAGCCAGATGGCGGAGGGGTGGACCAGGGCGCTGCATCGGGGGAAGATCGAGGCTTTCTCGGCCGGGACCCAGCCGGCCGGGATCAATCCGCTGGCCGTCCAGGTGATGAGGGAGGCCGGAGTCGACCTCTCGGGCCACCGCTCCAAGCACCTGAGCGAGTTCCTGGGGCAGCCCTTCGATTACGTCGTCACCCTCTGCGACGATGTCCACGCCGCCTGTCCCGTTTTCCCCGGCGCCCGGAAGACGGTCCACGCCGGGTTCCCCGATCCCGCCCGGGCGGCAGGCTCCCCGGACGAGGTCCTGGCCGAGTTCCGCCGGGTCCGGGACCTGATCCGGGACTTTGTGGTAAGAATCCCCGAATCCTTATCCACCTTGTGACGCCCGCCCCTTTTGGGTTCCGGGATTGTCCCCCGCTGCAACGCAGGCATATTATGCTTCGGCGGTTGCAGAAGGGAGTGATCGGGATGGCGGGGGGATTCCGGCCGGTCGAAGTCGTGCTGATCGGAACCCGGGACTGGCGCTACTGCCACGGGTGAGGGGGCAACCGATCTCTGGAGGAGATCGCCGCGTCCTACGGTGAGCGCTTGAAGCGGAACTATGCCGGCCGTATCGCCTTTCGCTATCTGGATGTGACCGATTCTGCTCTGTCCGGATTCCCGGAGGAGGTGCGGCTCATGGCCCAGGATGCCTCCCTTCTTCCGCTGACCGTGGTGGAAGGGAAGGTCATCTTTACCGGGGCCTTCTCTCCCAGCCGGATCGACTACGAGGTGCGGCGCCAACTAGCTGCGCGCTGGCCGGGAGAGGGCGAGGACCGGACGTCCGCCAGAGGCGGGTGAGTGCCGGGTAGGGACGTGAAGGGGCCGGCCCACCGCCGCCTGTTCCGGGAAGTTTGAAGGGCGGAGGTGAGGATGATTGGCCGGCGGTGAAGGTTTGGGCTCCCGGACTGGACCGGGGCGGCAAGCGCCTGCCCTGGCCTCCTTGACCCCGCGGGAGCGAGAGATTCTGACCCTGATCGCCAAGGGCCACTCCAATCGGGAGATTGCCAGACTGCTATATGTGAGCGAGTCGACCGTGAAGAATCATATCTCCAGCGTGTACAAGAAGGTGGGGATCAACGGCCGCTCCCGGCTGGTGCTTCTGGCAATCCAAAACGGTTTGGTTTCACCGGAGAACCTGACTTGACATCACTGCTGTCCTAGGCGCCGGCCGGGCGGATCACCCGGCCGGCGCCGTTTCGGGCCAGGGGAAGGAAGCCGGTGCTCAGGGAAGAAGAAGGTGAAAGAAGACGCTTGGGCGCGGGCAAGGAGGGCAGACCGATGGCGCTCTTATTTACCGAGTTTCGGGTGAAGGGGTTGCGGCTGAAGAACCGCGTCGCGATGCCGCCGATGGCGAATAACCTGGCGACGGAGGCAGGGGAGGTGACTCCACCCCTCGTGGAACACTACGCCACCCGGGCGGAGTCACTGGGGCTGATCATCGTGGAACACGCCTATGTGGTCCGGGAGGGGCGCATCCACCCTAACCAGCTGGGGGTTCACGACGATCGGCTGGTGGCCGGGTTGCGGCGGATCACGGAGGCGGTCCACGCGGCGGGCGGGCGCGGGGCCCTGCAGATCACCCACGGCGGGGCAGCCGCCCCGGCGGCAGTAATCGGCCAGGTACCGGTGGCTCCCTCGCCGGTCCCTCACCCTCTCGGCGGCGACCAGCCGCGGGAGCTCCGGCGGGACGAAATCCCCGGCCTGGTGGAGGCCTTCGCCCGAGCGGCGCGCCGGGTCCAGGAGGCCGGGTTCGACGCGGTGGAGGTGCACGGGGCCCATGGGTACCTCCTGAACCAGTTCTTCTCCCCTCTGACCAACCGCAGGACCGACGAATACGGTGGGAACCGGGAGAGGCGGCTGGGCTTCCCCCTGGCGGTGGTGCGAGCCGTGCGGCAGGCGGTGGGGCCAGAGTATCCCGTCTTCTACCGACTGGGCGCTGATGACCGCCTGCCGGGCGGGCTGACGGTGGACGATGCCGTATGGGCGGCGCCGCTCCTGGCCGAGGCCGGGGTCGACCTCCTCGACCTCTCCGGAGGAATCTGCGGGTCGCGGCCCGAGGGCCTCAACGGCCAAGGGTACTTCTCCTATCTGTCCGCGGCCGTGAAGCAGGTGTCGCCGGTCCCGGTGCTGGTGACGGGTGGGATAACGGAGCCCCGGGCCGCTGAGGATTTGCTCCGCCAGGGCAAGACGGATCTGGTCGGAGTGGGCCGGGCCTTGCTGAAGGACCCCGACTGGGCGGTGAAGGCCAAAGCGGCGCTCGCCTGACCGTCTGCATTTCGTAGCCTCCCAGCTCACTCCAGGTCGGCGACTTTTCCTGCATAACCTCTGAGCCAAGCGGCAAGACTGGAAAAGGAAACCGACTATGGAGGTGACAGGAATGAAGCGACTGCAGGGGTGGCCGGCAGGGCTGGTAATCTTCCTGGTCTCGCTGCTCCTGGTCGTCCTGGGCGGTGCGGCAGGGTCATGCCTGGCTGCGGAAGTGAGCTTCAAGGACGCCCCGCCCGCCGACCACTGGGCAGCTCAGGCGGTGGCGGAGACCGGAGAGGCGAAGATCCTCATCGGCTACCCGGACGGCACTTTCCGGGGGGATCAGGCGGCCACCCGCTATGAGCTGTCCATGGCTCTCTCTCGACTCTACCGGCTGGTTCGCGGGGTGATGGACAGGGAGACGGTCGACCCGCAAGCTCTGGGGCAACTGGCGGACGAGGTGCAGAAAGTGCGGACGTTGCTGGCCCAGATGGAAGGGCGGGTCGACGGGCTGGACGGCCGGGTCAACGGACTGGACGAGCGGAGCGGTGTCCTTGCTGTCCGGGTGGAGACCCTGGAAAACCGTCTGGTCGCCCTCGAAGGGCGGCTGATCGGGTTGGCGGACACCGCCCTGGAGGCGGTCCGGCAGGAAGTGGCGCAAACTGCCGGCCGCCTGGCGCAGTTGGTGGACGACCTGGCGGAGATGCGCCGGGCGGACGAGGGCCTGGCCACCCAGGTGACGGAACTGCGCCGGACGGATGAAGATCTCGCCGCCCGGATGACAGAGTTGCGCCAGACTGTGGACCGACTTGGGGCCGAGCTGGCCGAACTGAAGCGGGCCGATGACCTCCGCTTGCGGCTGCAGGCCCTGGAGGGCGAGAACCAGAAGCTCAAGCAAGGGATGCGGCGGATGGGCTGGTTCATGGCGCTTGGGGCGGTGGTCCTGGCGGCGTTGTAGCGGGTCGGAGAGGGGCGGCTGAGCGAAGCGCAGAAGTTCCAGGCGGTCGGCGGAGACGGGAGAGACAGCCGTCTCCGCCGCTCTTTTTGCTCTCTGGGAGCCGGCGCTAAAAAAGGAATAGCAGACCAAGCGTTGAACCTATCATGGACAGGTTACTCCACGTGCCAGGCAGGTGAAGCGGTGAGCATATACGTCGGAATTGACGGCGGGGGCTCCAAGACGTCCTGGGTGGCGGTGTTCGACGACGGCCGCCTTGGGGGAAACGGTGTTTTAGGCCCCTCCAACATGCACTCCGTTGGCCAGGCGGGCATGGCGGCGGTACTGCGGACCATTGTGGACAAGGTTCGTGAAGCGACTCACGTGCAGACGTTCGACTGGGTCAACATCTGCCTTGGTTTGTCGGGAGTCGATCGCTTCCAGGAGCGGACGGTCGTCGAAGGTGTTCTCAAGGAGCTGGGGGTCAAGCGGTATCGCCTCGAGACGGACGCCGCCATCGCGCTGGCCGGGGCAACGGCCGGGGAGCCTGGCGTGGTGGTGATCGCCGGGACGGGATCGCTGGCCTACGGAGTGGGCTCCGGCGGGAAAAAGGCCAAATCCGGCGGGTGGGGCTATCTCCTGGGGGATGAGGGAAGCGGCTACTACATCGGCCGGATGGCGATCAGCGCCGCCCTGAAAGCCCACGACTGGCGCGGGCCCAAGACTCAGTTGACAGAGTTGCTGCTCAAGCACTTCGCTCTCGAACGGGTCGAGGCGATGTATCAGTTGACCTACCACCGAGGGCTGACGCGGGTCGAGGTCGCCGCCGTCACCCGGGTGGTGGTCCAGGCGGCGCTGGAGGGGGACGTGGTGTCTCAGTTGATCCTGGACGAGGCCGGCAACGAGCTGGCGGTTTCGGCGGCTGCGGTGCGGGCCCAGCTGGGGTTGAAGAGCACCGATCCGGGGATTGTGGCCACCGTGGGCGGTGTGTTCGAGAAGAGCTCCCGTGTCCGGGAGGCGTTCATTTCCCGCCTGACCGACCGGTGTCCAGGCGCCAAGGTCATCTGGCCGGAGTTTCAGCCGGCGGTGGGCGCCATCAGTCTGGCCATGGAGTTGAAGGGCGCGGCCTTCCGCGCCTTTGCGGAGAAGAGTGGCCTCAACAAGCTGAACCTCGCAGCGCGCGTCTGACGGAGGCGATGGGCGTGCGACTGGTGACCGGCGATGAGCTCAACCAAGCGGTCGCCACATGCCCGGAGGCCTGCCGGGGCGGGGAGGAGCCTGCTCCCGACCTGGTCGGGGTGCATGCCGGCGAGAAGGGTCTCCTGTGGGTGGGGGAACCCGGAAGGGACGGTTCAGCCGGAGCGTCCCCGGGGTCCTGCTTTCCCTTCTATCACCTGGCTCATCAGGTAGCCCGGCTGGCCGGGCTGTCCGAGGACGAGTTGGTCTTGAGCGTGCTTCCTCGCTGCCAGCCGCAGGAGCGGCCGGGGTGGGACCCGGAGGAGGCGGTGCGCCGCTGCCGCCGCCACCTGGAGCAGCGCCTGCGCAACCCGAGAACCCCGCCCACGGTGATCGCCATGGGGCGGTTACCTCTGGTCGAGACGCTGACGGCCGTCCGGAACATCACGGGGCAGGAGCCGGCGTTAGCGCCGCTGGGACCGGAAGACCGGCCGGTGGAGCGGATGGTCGCCCTGGGAGCGTTGGCGGAGCGTTTCGGGCGGTTCTACTTCCAGGCGGCCGAGTTTCGGGTGGTGCCGCTGCCGGCGGCGCTGGCCGGGGCCGGCGGGGAGGCCGGGCCGGTCAACCGGCTCCTGTCCGAGTTTGCGGGTAACGTGGGCCGGTTGTGCCGGGTCTCGCTCTACGAACAGGCGCTGGAGCGAGTGCGGGAACTGGTGCCGCTGGCGTTCCGGGAAAAGGTGGACGCCTCAGGCTCGACTTACTTCACCCCCGCCAACCGGCGCCTCTTCCGCATGCTGCGACGCCCCCGGCAACTGGTGGCCGAGTTCTACTCCCCGGAGGGGGGAACCTGCTACGTCTACCGCGGCACCGACGTGGACCGGTTCCTCGAGCTGGTTGTGGACATCCTGACTCAGGCCATCGGCTGAGCCACCCCGGCCGGCATCCCCGGCACAGTGAAGGAGGCGCGGACGGTGCGCCCGCCGGACGAACTGAAACTGATCTACCTTGGGTGCGCCGCGCCCGAAGCCGACGACTTCACCCCTTCGGAGCGCTCCTACCCCGGCAATAAGGCTGGGCTGCTCTCCTTCCTCGACCGCGTGGTGCGGGCCAAGGCCCACCCCCTGACGTCGATCGCCGATCTGTTTGCCGGCAGCGGGACGGTGGCGGTCCATTTCGCCGAGGCCGGCGCCCGGGTGATCGCCAACGACCTGCGCTATTCCAGCTACCTCACCAACTGCGCCTTCCTCCTCTCCCACGCCGGCAACGTGGACAAGGGCAAGCTCCGGCAGATCGCGACCTATCTGGCGGCTCTGCCGGCCAGGCCGGGTCCGCTCGCCCGCCGCAGCACCCCCTTGCTCGGGCCCGAGCTGGCCGGAAAGGTCCAGGCCTGCCGCACGGCCATCGGGGAGCTGCGGGCGGGAGGGCGGCTGACAGAGCAGGAAGAGAGGGTCCTCGTGGCTGCGCTCCTCCAGGCGGTGGACCGGGCGACAGACAGCCGGCAAAAGGGGGGACGGCTGCCGCTGCGCCTGCCGCGCCTGGGGAATTACCGGGATAACGCCGTGTTCAACCGGGACGCGCGGCAACTGATCCGCGAGGTGGAGGCGGAGGTGGTCTATCTCGATCCTCCGCTGGGACAGGAGCCGGAGGCCGACCGGCTGGCGTTGCTGGACGAAGTGGCGCGGGGAGGAAGCGGCGGGGCGGCCGGGCAGGGGCGCCTGGCGCCGTCACTGGCCCCGCTGGATGACTGGGCTGAGGCCGAGCGGGCCACCCGGGCGCTGGCGGACCTGATCGCCAGGGCCCGGTGCCGCCACCTCTTCTTGAGCTACTCGAGCGAAGGGGTCATCCCCAATCGGACCATCTGGGACCTCCTCAAGACCCGGGGGCGCCCGGAGTGCTTCGAGCTGGAGCACGGGGCGGCCTCGGCCGCCGGGTCGGGCCGGGTGACGGAGCGCCTGTTTTACTGCGCCTTACAGCCGCTCTCCTGACTGGCCCCGACTGCGGGCTGGTGGTGGACGAGGAGGCGGGCTACGTGCAGTGCGTCTTCGGCGGCAGTGCCGATCAACACCATGTGCACTCTCACCCGGCGGGGCATCCCTTATGTCCCGGCCGGCTCGATCAGGGAAGACGGGCCGCTACCCGGCCGTAGTCACCAAGCTGGCGGACCGAGGCTCCTTCCAGACCATGGGCATCGTCACCGACGTCGAGTCCTTCATGCGGGAACTCTGTGGAGCGCTGGAGCTCTGGAGGAAACCCTCCGGCCCCTGTTGAACCCCTCTCCTACGGAGAGAGGGGGTTTTTCTGTGCCCATCCGCACGCTTTACCCGTTGGTCACCACGGTCTTGGCCTTCGTCTTCGCCTTCTTCGTGGGGCAGCAGTACCTGGAACGGCGCCGGCCCCACCAACTGGTCTGGACCATCGGGCTCATCCTCTTCGGCTTGTCCGCCTTCCCCGAGTTCTATACGATGTTGCGCCCGTGGAACCCGCTGATGTACCGGCTCTATTACGTCGGGTCGGCGTCGCTGGTGGCTTTCCTGGGGGCGGGAACGGTCTACCTGTTGTACAACAAGAGAATCGGCCACGCCTTTCTGGCCTATACCATCCTGATGACCCTTTACATGCTGGTCCGGGCGCTGAACGCCCCGGTGGACGTAGCGCGCTTCGAGCCAGGCATCGTGGTGGGCGGGTTTGCCATGGATCCGTCCGTCCGGCGGCTGTCGCCGCTGCTCTCCGGCCCTGGGAGCCTGGCCCTGTTCGGCGGGGCGATTTACTCCTGGGTCAAGGCGGGGACCGCCTGGAACCTGCTGATCGCCGCGGGAACCGGCCTCATTGCGATCGCCGGGCTGGGGGCCCGCTATGGCTTCTCGGAACACTTCTACCTGGCGGAACTGCTCGGCCTCACCCTCATGTTCTGGGGTTTCATGTACAGCCGGGAGGTCATCCGGGCTCGCGACCGGGCCAGGGGTGCGGCTCCGCCGGTCAAAGGCGCAGGTAAGTGAAGGAGCCGGGCCATGAAGGTCTTCATCTCCAACTTCCGGGTGAACGAACCCGTGGACACGGCGCTCATGGTAGCGGAAAAAAGGCTCGTGCCCTTCCGTGACCAGGCGAAGGGGCGCTACCTGGCGCTGGTCCTGGTCGACCGGACGGGCCAGATCGAGGGACGGGCCTGGGAGAACGCGGAGGAACTGGCCAACGGCTGCGAGGTCGGGGACGTGATCCAGGTGACCGGCGTGGTCGAGGAGTACCGGGAGGTCCGGCAACTGCGCCTCACTTCTCTTCGGCGCCTGACTGAGAGCGAGATTGACCTGGGGGAATTCTTGGCGGTGACGCCGCGGGACCGGCAGGCGATGGAGGAGCGGCTCGACGCCCTGATTGCCTCCGTCCGCCACCCAGGGCTTAGGGCCCTGCTCACCGCCTTCTTTGGCGATCCGCAGTTCCGCCGAGCGTACAGCGAAGCCCCGGCCGCCAAGCGCGTCCACCACAACTACCTCGGGGGACTCCTCGAACACAGCCTGGAGGTGGCGGAGCTGGTGGAGGCGGTCGCCCGTTTCGCTCCCGAGGCAGAAGGCGGGCTCAACCGCGACCTGGCCTTGACCGGGGCGCTCCTCCACGACATCGGCAAGGTGCGGGAGTACCGCTACCGGCCGCTGATCGATCTGACCGACGAGGGGAAGCTGCTGGGGCATACGGTCTTGGGTTGCGCCATGGTCCGGGAACGGGCGGCGGCGCTGGGGCCGGAGGTGGTCGCACCCGAGGTGGTTCTGGAGCTGGAGCACCTCCTCTTGACCCACCACGGCGAGTTGGAGTGGGGAGCGCCGGTCCTTCCCCAGACGGTCGAGGCGGCCGCGCTCCACTACGCCGACCTCCTCTCCGGGCGGGTGAAGCAGTACCAGCAGGTGGCGGCGGGGGCAAGTCCAGGCGAGGGCGGGGGCCGGATAGCGGGCCTTTGGTCGCCGTACGACGGGGTCTTGGGGCGCAGCCTCTACCTGGGTCAGCGGTAAGGAGGGGCGGTAGTGGGCCTGGACCAGAGCCACGTCGCGCAGGTAGCGGCCGCGGTCCGGGAGGGCCGTGAGGAGAAGGTCTTTTATGTCCTGCCCACCCACCGGTTGCAGGCTTTGGCCCGGGAAAGGGTCCTGGCCGCCGACGGGGTGGCCGGGGCCCGGCGGCTCAACATCCTTTCGTTCTATCAGTTTGTCCTTCATCTTCTTACCGTCGCGGGAATCCGGCGCGAAGCGCTGTCCGACGCTCTTCGCCGCTTCATCCTGCGCCACCTGGTGGAGCGGGAGGCGGCGGCGGGGAGGCTGACCCATTTTTCCGCGCTCGCCTCCTGCGAAGGCCTGGCTTCGGGACTGAGCCGCTTGGTCGGGGAGCTCAAGCTGGCCGGGGTGACGCCCGCCGCTCTGGCGGCGGCCGGGGTCGAGGAGGCGAAGGCGTCTGCGGTCCGGGACATCGCTCACCTTTATGGTTGTTATCAAGAATTCCTATCCTCGCGGGCGCTGGCAGACAAGGAAGAACTGCAGTTGCTCGCTCTCCAGGCGCTCAGGGAGAACCCGGCGCTGCTCGCCGGCGACACCCTGCTCGTCGAAGGCTTCTTCGACTTGACCCCCGTCCAGGCGGACATTATCCAGGAAGCGCAAGGCCGGGCGGCCTGGTGCAGCGTGGTCCCGCTCGGGCCGGCAGAATCAACCGGTGAGCTGGCGGGGCGGATCACCCTCGCCCGGGCTTCCAGCCCCGAACAGGAGGCCCGCCTTGTAGCCAAGGAAGTCAAGCGGTTGATCCTCCAGGAAGGCGTGGCTCCGGCGGAGATCGCCGTCCTGACGGCTGGCAGCCGTTCCACCGTTGCGCTCTTCGCCGCGGTTCTGGCGGAGGAGGGCGTACCGACTGACCTCGGCGGGGAAGCCCCGCTTGCGGACACCCCTCTCGTCCGAGCGATCCTCCTCTGTCTCGAGACCGCCCTCGCACTCGAGGGGCGGTTTGACCTCCTGCGGCTGGTCCGGTCGGCCTACCTGCCGGGAGGGGAGGAGGAACTGGTCGCCCTGCGGCGAGCCTTCCGCGAACGCGGCTTGACTCTTACCCGTCCGCAGTGGGAGCGACGGCTCCAGGCGGCCCTGGCCCGGGAAGAACGGCTGCTGGCGGCGACCGCCGGCGAGGAGACGGCAGGAAACGAGGCCGCAATCCGCCGGCGCCTCGACGGGCTGCGCCGAGCCATCGCCTTGCTGCCGACCATCCTGGACCCCTTGGCCACCCTCCCTCGGCGGGCGCCCTTGGCCGCTCATCTGCAGGCCTTGGAGGAGCTGCTCGGCCGCGTGGGGCTGGAAGCCGCCGCCCTCTCTCCCGCGGTCCCGGAAGAACTCCGGGTGAGGGACTGGACCGCTCTGGGGGCCTTTCGTCAGACTTTGGGCGAACTCGCCCGGGCGGGGGACCTGCTCCCGGAAGCCGGGGAGTTGACCCTCCTCGAATTCCTGAGCGTTCTCCAGGCGGCGCTGAGCGAGGCCTCCTTCCGGGTGGAGGCGGCGGCTCCGGGGGGCGTGGCGCTGATGACTGCCACCCAGGCTCGCGGGCTTACCTTCCGCCACGCCTTCTTTACCGGGCTGGTGGACGGAGCGCTTCCCCGTAGCCGGCGCGAGGACTGGCTTCTGCCCGAGAGCGTCCGGGAGGCGCTGAAGGCGCAGGGCCTGCGGCTGGAGACCGTCCGGGAGGCGGCCGAGCGCGACCGGTTGATCTTCCGGGTGGGGGTGAGCCGGGCGACGGACCACCTCCACTTGAGCTATGCCGAAGCGGACGAAAGGGGCCAGGCGCAGCTCGCCTCGCCGCTCTTAACCGACTTCTGCCGGGCAGAGGCGGGGCGCTTGGAAGAGCGCGCCTCTCCCTCGCCGCTGGACGTGTCCGGCGGGTGGCTTGAGGTGACCAACTTCCGAGAGCTGGCTGGCCGGGTCTGGCGGGGACTGCGCGCCTGCTACATCGAATCGGCAGCGGCTGTCGAGGAGCCGCTGGTCTTCCAGGCGGCCTCGTTCCTGCGGGCGGCCGTGCCCGAGACCTGGTCCCACGTCCGGTACGCGGCAACTGCCGTTGCCCACCGCGAACAAGGGGGGTCCCATCGGTGGGCGGGACAGGTGGAGAACTCCGCCGCCCTGGACAACCTCGCTATCGCCCGGGGACCGGACTTCGCCTGGAGCGCCGGGCGGTTTTGGGACTACAATCGCTGCCCCTTCCGGTATTTCCTGCAGCGGGAACTCTTGGCGCCGGCGATCGAAGAGGCCGCGGAGGACTTCACCCCCCTCGAGCACGGCAACCTCATCCACGAGCTGCTTTGCCGGTACTACCGCGAGGGCGGGGAGCAGTGCCTGACTTGGGCTGAACCGGTCAGAGAGGCGGCGGTCCGCGCCCTGGTCGAGGAGGCGCTCAGCCGCTCGCCGGTGAGGGATCTCGTCCCCCACCAGGCCTTCTGGGAAGCCCGCCGGGAGGCCATCGTCGCCCAGCTCTTGGCCGCGCTCGCCCGGGACGCCGACTGCTACCGGGCGACCGGCTTCCGCCCCCGCCACTTGGAGTGGGGCTTCGGCTTGGCGCCAGGCCGAGCGCTGGATCCGGCCTCGACGCTGGAGCCGCTTCGCCTGCGCGCCGGTGGCGAGGAGGTGACGGTGGCGGGAAAGGTGGACCGGGTGGACGTCGACCGCGAGGGGCGGTTCGTCGTGTACGATTACAAGACCGGAAAGATCCCGGGGTGGAGTGAAGAGGAAGCGGGCCGCAGCCTCCAACTCCGCCTCTACCTGTTGGCCGTGAAGCAGCTTCTCCTCCCGCACTTGCGTCCGGCCGGGGCCGCCTACTACCAGGTCAAGCCGACGGAGTGCAAGGCCAAGGAGGGTCTCTGGCACCGGGACGAGGCTGCCGAGCTCGTGCGCTTCAACCGCCGCCGGGCGGGACTCTTCGCCGCAGAGCGCTGGGAGGCCCTGCTCACGGAGACGGCGGCCTCGGCGGCGTCGGTGGCGCGTCGGATCAGAAAGGGCTCGTTCCCCCCGGCTGCGAACCCCGACGAGTGCTGGCCCTGCCGCTATCGGACGGCCTGCCGGATTGACGAACGGAGCGTCGGGGAGGAGGATGAACCGTGACTCGCGCACGGCAGAGGGTTCAGGAGGAGGCCCGGCGTCTGGCCGCCACCGACGTCTTCCGCAGCTATGTGATAACCGCCGGCGCCGGTTCGGGAAAGACCACGGTGCTGGTGGAGAGGTATCTGAACCTGATCGACCCCCGGCGGGAGGGGGGCGCAGTGGCCTCGCCGGCCAACGTCATCGCCATCACCTTCACCACCAAGGCCGCCCGGGAGATGCTCGACCGGATTCGGGCCAAGCTCTGGGAGGAGGCCGAGGCAGCCCAGGCGCCGGACCTGAGAGGAAAATGGCTCCGGCTGATCGAGGAAATGGCCGGGAGCCGCGTCCAGACCATCCATGCCTTTTGCGCCGGGCTGCTGCGGGAGTTCCCCATCGAAGCGGGGGTTGATCCCGAATTCACGGTCCTTGATGAGTTCGAGGCCGCGGAGCGACTGGAGCGGGCCGCCCGGACGGCCGTTCTGGCGGCCCTGGAGGCGGACGACGCAGCCCGCCGCTTGGCGGTCGAGCAGGGCTTGGAGGGGCTCGCAGCCGACCTCACACGCCTGTATCGAGCGGTTCGGGCCAGCGGCCGGACTTGGGACCAGGTGGAGGCGAGCACCCGCCGGACTCTGGAGGAGGGGGCGGGGGAGAGCGTCTGGCTCCTGTTCCGGCTGCTCCGAGCGGTGGACGAGGCGTATGCCGCGGAGAAGGGAGTGGCGGCGCTGGACTTTGAGGATCTTCAACTCAAGGTGAGGGACCTCTTGACGGGCCAGCCGCTCGTTCGGGACCGCCTGCGAAGCCGCTGCCGCTACCTCTTGGTGGACGAGTTCCAGGACACGGACGCTTTGCAGAGCCAGATCGTCCATCTTCTGGCCGGCGAAAACCCTAGTGATCGGCTCTTCCTGGTGGGCGATCCCAAGCAGTCCATCTATCGCTTTCGCCACGCCGACGTGACGCTGTTCGAGGAGTGGCGGGCGAGACTGGCCCGGGGGCAGGGCGGCGTGGTTCCCTTGGCGGAGAACTTCCGCACCCAGCCGGCGCTGGTCGCCTTCGTGAACGCCTTCTTCACCCGACTCATGGGGGCGGCTTTCCAGCCCCTCGAGCCTGCCCGCCAGGTTCCCGGGTCCTGCCCGGCGGTCGAGGTTCTCTTGGCGGAGCAGGCGGACGGCGAGACAGTGGGCCAGGCTGCGCTGAAGGAAGCCCGACTCTTGGCGGCCCGGCTGAAGGCCATGGTGGAGGGAGGCGAGGAGCTCGTTTGGGAGCGGCCCTCTGCGGATGAGCCGGAGCGGCGCCGGCCGGTTCGGTACGGCGACTGTGCCATCCTCTTCCGGACGCGGGGCAGACTCAAGGCTTTCGAAGCAGCCCTGGCGGAGCAGGGGGTGCCCTACTACGTCCTGGGCGGCATCGGGTTCTACAAAAAGCAGGAGGTGCGAGACCTCATCTCCCTCCTGCGGGCGCTCGACGACCCGGCGGACGGTCTGGCGCTGGCGGCTGCCCTCCGCTCCCCCCTCTTCGGCCTGCCCGACGACGTTCTTCTGCTTCTCGTCCAGCTCCACGGCAGCCTCGACGAGGGCCTGCGCCGCGCCGGCGAAGCGGATCTCGCGGGGGTGGACCCGGAGACCGGCGAGCAGGTGAAGCGGGCGGCGCGCATCGTGAGGGAAGGGCGGCGGCTGCGGTCGCGGCTGGCGGTCACGGAGCTCGTCGACCGGCTGCTCGCCGAGACCGGTTACGAGGCGACGCTGCTGGCCTCGGCGGGCGGGCCGCAAAAGGCCGCCAACGTGCGGAAGCTCCGGCAGATGGCGGGAGAGGTGGCGGCCGCCGGCCAGGGAGGGCTTCCGGATTTTCTGGCCCGCTTTGACCGCCTTACCCGGAAGAGCGATGAGGAGGAGGCCCCGCTCGAAAACGAGGGGGGCGACACAGTCAAGCTTCTGACTGTCCATGCCTCCAAGGGGCTGGAGTTTCCCGTAGTGGCGGTGGCAGACCTCGCCCGTCCCTTCCGGAAGGAGAAGGAAGGTTGGCGGTACGACCGGAACCTTGGCCTGTATCCGGGACCGGCCGAGCACGACGCCCGGGAGGCCCGGACCGAGCTGGTCCGTCTTCTGTACGTGGCCGTGACGCGGGCCAGGGATCATCTGCTCCTCACGGGCATTACCGGCGGAACGGGCCGCCAGGGCGAATCCTGGCTCCAGTGGATTCTGGGGGCCTTGGACGAACTCGATCTTCCGGAGGGTACGGTGACGGTGGAGCGGTCGGTCACTGCGCCGGCCGCCACTTCCCTGCCTGAGCCGGACGACCTGCCCCTTCCCAACCGGTGGCTGGCGGAGAGCCCGCCGCCGGAGGCACCTGCTTTCCTGCCGCTGATTCATCCGGTAGCCTGGCCCGGCCGGGCGGTCGCCGTGACCACCGTCTCGGAACTCATGTGCTACGCCGCTTGTCCCCGACGCTACCACCTCCAGTACCGGCTGGGCACCCCGCCGGCCCGCGGGTGGGAGGGTCCGGGGAGCGAAGACGCTTGGCGCGGCGCCACCGGAGGAGAGCCTCTGCCGCCGGACGTGCGCGGCAGCGTGGTCCACCGGGTGATCGCCCGGCTGCGGGACCCGGCTGAGCTGGACTTCCTGCTGGGGGAGGCGTTGGCGGAAACCGGGCTCCGGGCGGAGGAGCGGGAAGGGGCGGCGGAGCGGCTTCGGCCGCTCCTGGCCAAGTACGTGGCGGCAGAGGAGTTCGCCGCCGTGCAGCAAGGCCTGATCCTCCAGGCGGAAGCGCCCTTCTTCGTTCGCCTGGCGCCGGGCCTCCTGCTGCATGGAGCGGTGGACCGGGTGGACAAGACCCCTGGGGGGCTCAGACTCTTGGACTTCAAGACGAATTTCGTCTCCGCAGAGCTCGCCCGGGAGGAGGCCGTCGGTTACTACTGGCTGCAGCTCCCGCTGTATGCGCTGGCGGTCGAGGCCGCCTGGCGGCAGCCGGTGGTTTCGGCCGCCTACGTCTTTCTCGCACCCGGGTTGACCATCGAAGCGGACGTCTCGCCGACCGCCCGGGACAAGGCCCTGAGGGAGGCGGCCCGGCTCTCCCGGGAGAGCGAGACGGGCGGGCGGAGTCCGGCCCCGGGCGACACCTGCCGGCGGTGCGGCTACGTGCCCCTCTGCGACGCCGGGCGGCGGATCATGGACCAGGCAAGGGAGGAGGCTTGAGCGGTGGGAACCATTCCGACGGTGATGGCGGCGGTAGCCGGAGTCGCCGCGCTGCTTCTGGTGACAGCGGTCTGGGCGCGCCTCGGCCGGCTAGCCGTGCGGCTGGAGGCCCTCGACCGGAGTCTGGAGAGGGCGGAGCGGGTGGTGCGGGAAGAAGCCGCCCAGAGCCGGTCCGAAGCCGCCCTCCAGGCCAGACAGGGTCGGGAGGAACTCAGCGGCGCCTTGAGGCAGTTCAGCGACTTTCTGCTCTCCCGGATGACGGAGATTGCCACTCTGCAGAAGGAGCAACTGGACATCTTTGCTACCCAGTTGACCACTCTCACCCAGACCAACGAGCAAAAGCTGGAGAAGCTGCGCGAGGCGGTGGAGCAGCAGCTTGTGGCCCTGCGTGAGGATAACAGCCAGAAGCTGGAGCAGATGCGGGCCACGGTGGACGAGAAGCTTCATGCCACCCTCGAGCAGCGCCTGGGCGAGTCCTTCAAGCTGGTGAGCGAGCGCCTGGAACTGGTCCACAAGGGACTCGGGGAGATGCAGACGCTGGCCGCGGGGGTGGGGGACTTGAAGAAAGTCCTGACCAACGTGAAGACCCGGGGGACCTGGGGCGAGATCCAGCTCGGCACCCTCTTGGAGCAGGTGCTGATCAAGGGCGAGCAGTACGAAGAGAACGTCGCCACCAAGAAGGGCAGCGGGGAGCGGGTCGAGTTCGCCATCCGGCTGCCGGGGCGGGACCGGGAGGACCAGGCCGTCTGGCTGCCCATCGATGCCAAGTTCCCCCAGGAGGACTATCAGCGGCTGATCGAGGCGCAGGACCAGGGGAACCAGGCCCTGGTGGAGGCAGCGGCCAGGCAGCTGGAGGCTCGCCTTAAAGCCGAGGCCAGGGACATTCAGGAGAAATACCTGGACCCGCCGAACACCACGGACTTCGGCCTCCTGTTCGTGCCGACCGAGGGGCTTTACGCGGAGATCCTGCGCCGGCCCGGCTTGTGGGAGACCTTGCAGCGGGAATACCGGGTGACGGTGGTGGGCCCATCCAACCTGCTCGCCTTCCTGAACAGCCTCCAGATGGGTTTCCGGACGCTGGCCATCGAGAAGCGGTCGAGCGAGGTCTGGGCGCTCCTCGGCGCCGTCAAGACCGAGTTCGGCAAGTTCGGCGACATCCTGGAGAAGACCCAGAAGAAGCTGCAGGAGGCGAGCAACACGATCGAGGACGCCGCCCGGAAGTCCCGCACCATCGAGCGCAAGCTGAAGCACGTTCAGGAGCTGCCGTCCGGGGAGGCGGCGGCGGCCATGCTCACTGAGGCAGAGGAAGCGTGAAGCAGGCGACAAGTCCCATCCTTTTCGTTCTCGGAAAATCGGTGGAGAAGCCCACAACCTAGGCAGGAGTTTTCGGATGAACTGTTGTACTTCCAGTACTGGAAGTACAACAGGGTCATTTACAGTTTAACCAAGGGCAGGGTATAATGAAAATCTCCAGATGACCATCCTAGTCCCGGAAAGGGGGTGTCCGCTGTGTTCACGGCAAAGGTAGTCCGAGAATCCGAGTATGCCAGGGGCATCATGGCTGAAATGGAGCGCAAGTATGCGATGACCTCGGAGGATTTCTACACTGCAGCCCAAGTGGGAAAGCTTCCTGCTGGAGTGACTGATGAGGACGCTTACGAGTGGCTGTCAGCGATTGAGGCCCTTCGGAACCCGTCTGATGACTCTGGTATCACGCTCACCCTTGAGGATATCGAAGCCGCTGGCGTCGAAATTGACCGAGGCAAGACGGAACCGTGCTCAGCGTACTCCTGGCCGGACATATCAGAGTGTTGGGGTGTTCTTTTCGGGCCGCTTATGGACGATGCGGACTTGGCTGCGAGAGGGCTCAATGAGCCCTCGAATCTTTCTTGGGCGACGGATCGCAGCAATGGAAGATTACTCGGCTGAGAAATATCTTCGGAAGCTCAATGCTGCCTCCCAAAATCCCCGACTCGCGGGACAGCCTGGATTTAGGATTCACGCCTTCATTCGGAAGGGGCTGTCCGGGCGGCCGGTCCGTCTGACGATTCGGAACCTGGTGTTGAAGCTGGGAAATGATAAGGAGCCGGGTACTCTGACCGCGACAGAGCATGGGAAGTTCAAGGCACCCGCTCTCTATCAGGTCGAGTGGTATCGCTATCACCTGCAGCATCCAAGAGTATCTGTCCGGTTCGATTCGCATACAGGATTGATTCTGGATCCTCACGTCAACGACGCCAAGGGGAGCCACATTCACTACGGGGATGCGTTTTGGCTCGATACTGCCGACATGAATCTCTGGTTGGCGATCAACATTGCCAACCACTTTCTTCGTACCGGGCATTCCCCGCTCGATTCCGCTCATTGGGGAGAGTACAATAACCGCCTTGCATACTGGAGGGAGCAGATACGATGAGCGCTGAGGTCGTGACGTATTTCGACGGCGAGGGACGAGAGTACCTTCCATTGACCGTTAAGGCTGTGGTGAAGTATTTGAAAGCCCACCCCGATGTACAAAAGGTCATTGTGTTTACAGCCGAAGGAGAAGGGCCTTTGGCCCTCAAGAAAGCGGCGAGGGGTATGGATGTAAAGGTCATTGCCGTTACTTACCCCTTTGGCCAAAGCTTCAAGGCGGATGCTGACCGCGATGACATGGTGGTTACGGGAATCGTCGATCAATCCATCCGTGCCAAGCTCAAAAGCCAGGATGTTGAAATAGTCCAAGGCAGTATGCCATTTCAGGACATCATGATTCCTGGCAGCTCAGACCCGAAGATCCAAACCATTATACATACGCTGCGCCTTTTTGGGGGCGGCACAGTACTGTGCATCCAGGCCGCGGTCATGGCTTGTGACGCCGGAGTCGTCGCTCCGGGGGAAGAGGTGGTGGCGATGGCCGCAGATACAGCCTTGGTCTTGCGTGCTGCACGAAAGTTGACCATGTTTCATCCAAGTGAGGGTATGGACGTAAAGGAAATCATCTGTAAACCGCGCACCTTTACGGTCACTCGACGGAGATCTGGTGATTCTGTAACGCCGGAGGGTGTTGCGGCTTCCAAGCATTAGGGGCTGTCATCTTCCAGACGGAAGACCACCGCCACCCGGCGCCACTCGGTGACCGGGTGGCCGTTTTCGTGCGCCGGCTCGTATCGCCAACTCTTGGCGGCGGCCACCGCGGCGGCATCGAGGAGAGGGGAACCGCTGGAGCTGGCGAGCTCCACCCGGTGGACCCGGCCGTCCGCCCCCACCTCCAGGCGCAAGTGGACGGTTCCGCTCTGCCCCGCTCGGCGGGCGGCAACGGGATACTGCGGCAGAGTCTGCCAGACCAGGCGGGCGGGGGTACGGGATGGTGGGGGCGGCTCGACGCGGGTCGGGCCAGCCGGGGCCGGGTCGGCCGGGCGTTCCCCCGAGGCGGCGGCAGACCCCGGAGCGGCCACGGGGGGTGCGGTCGGCGCGGGGGGTGCGGTCGGCGCAGTCGAGGTGAGGAGAATCGGCGAGCCCGGAGGGGCTGGAGACGCCGGCGAGGGGGTGATCTCCCCGGACCCTGGCGAAGACGGCGCAACCGGTGCCGCCTCTGCTTTCTCCGCCACGGGCGGCTCCCCGGCAAGGGGTGAGGGCCGGTCGCCCGGCGCTGTTTCCTGCTCTGCAAGGTCCGCCGGGGCCTCTTGCGGGGCCTCCTGCAACGGGCGATCCTCTCGTATGGGCGGCGAGTTCTCCGGTTGCCGCACCCGTCGGGCCTCGGCGACCGCGGCCAGCGCCACCGGCTTGGCCACCGTAGCAGCGTCCGTTTCGGGGGCCGCCGAGACCACCTGCACCAGTGTGTATGCCTGGGGCGCCCATCCCTCGCGAGCGGGGGGGAGGGGGTTTCCCCGGAGGAGCGAGGCGGCAGGGAGCCCCAGCAAGGCGGTGTGGAGGAGGAGCGAGAGGAGCAGAGACCTGGCCGCCTCCGGCAAGCCCTCCGCGAATCGCATGCTCCCCCTCCTTTCGCCCCTCTCCATGCTGCGCTAGAAGCGGTAAGTGACGCTGGTGCTCAGACTCGCTCCCGGCATCGGGTAACCGGGGACCTCCTGGTAACGCGCGTTGAGGGCGTTGTCCAGGTTCACCCGCCAGGTCAGCGAGGGGTTGACGGTTCGGCTCAGAGTAAGGTCGACTTTCGTGAACCCCGGTGCCACTACCGTGTTGGCCACGTCGTAGTAGGAGCTGCCGACTACCTTTACAGCCACTGCCCCTGCCCAGCCGCCGGGCGCTGTTACCCCAAGTCTTACAGATCCTTGGTCCGTTGGACGCTGCGGGAGCCGCTTTCCCGTCTCGGCGTTCACTGCGTTCAACCAGCTATAGGCGGCTTCGGCCGTCACCCACGGACCAAGCTTGCGGTGGAGCGTAAGGTCCAGGCCGTCGAAGCGGGTGGCGCTTAGGTTCGTCGGTTGATACTTGCCGGTCGAGGGATTGAAAGCCCAATTGATGTTATCCGCCACATCCTTGTGGAAGACCGTCAGGTCGAGTGGTCCGGCAGACAGGCCAGCCTGGTAAGCAGTGGCTGTTTCCGGTCGGAGGTCGGGATTCCCCTCGCTCCAGGCATCGGCTTTCCAGTACAAATCCTGGAAAGAGGGGGCGCGGAAGGCCCGGCCCGCCGACAACCAGAGGCGTTGGGCTGCCCCGAATTGATACACGGCCCCCAGTCGCGGCGACCAAACCGGCCCGTAAATCGAATGAGCGTCCAGGCGTCCCCCCAGCGTGAAGGAGAGGGCCGGACCGGTCCGGTAGAGGTCCTCGACGTACAGCGCCAGGTTTTGCGACGTGCAGTCACTCAAGAGGTTGGTGCTGGAGCCGTAATCACCCCGGTACTCTCCACCCACGAGTATCCGGTGTCTTCCTGTCGCCCATCCCCGGCGGGCTTCGATCCCGCCGAAGACGCCGTGATGGCGGCTGGATTCGAGCTTGTCCGGGTCATCGTAGGTCCAGGTGGCGTCGGTGTAGTACAGGCGGAGTTCCGGTTGCCCGGGGCTGGCGCTACGGTACGCAAGGTCGAGGTTGACCGACTCGTCTCCCCGCCGGGCGTGCGGCGTGGGGCCGAGGGAGAAGGGATACGTCCCGTCATCGCCCGGCGAGCCCGCGCTGGCCGAGACGTAGCGGGCGCCTAGGGTGGCCTCACCCCCCGGTACCGCCCAGGCCAGCTTAGTCGTCAAAGCGCACAGGGAAGCGTCGGAGTTGGGGCGCCAGCCCGCGGAGGCTTCGGTACTGCCGGTGACAAGATAGCTTCCCCATCCCGTCTCCGCTCCGGTGGACCACTGGAGCCTGTGCGCATCAAACCCGCCAACCGATAACTCCAACCGGTTTTCTCTCTGTTCGGGGGGGCGACGCGTAATGATGTTGACTACCCCTCCCAGGGCGTTGGCGCCGTAAACCGCGGAGGCCGGGCCCTGAACGATCTCGATCCGTTCTACCCCTGACAAGGACAAAAGGCCCACATCCACCGGGCCCAAGGCCGTTGTGACGGTGCGTCCGTCCACCAGGATCTGGACCTGGTTGCTTGAAGCCCCCTGGAGGTTGACGGTGGCGGCGGAACCAAGGCCCCCGTGGGCGTTTACCACCGCGGTGGGAGCCAAGCGGATCGCCTCGGCCACGGTGGTGGCGCCGGCCGCCAGGGCCTCTTCCACAGTGACGACCGTCACGACTGCCGGGACCTCGCTGGCCGGTTGGGGCAACCTGGTGGCAGTGACCACGATGATATCCTCGTCCTCCGCCGCCTCCGCTTCACCCTGCGGAGATGGCGAGGCCGCTCGGCCGGCTGGACCAAGAGTCAGGATGGAGACGAGCAGCAGAGCCAGGAGATTTGCCCGGGGCCGATAAAAAAGCCCTTCCTGGGCGGAAAGGAGCTTGGACATGAATAACACCCACCCTTCCCGCTGAAGTTGGTTGTCGGCGCGCCGCCACCGGTCTCCGGACTTCCGGGTCCTCCTACTGCCTGCACCTTCTCGGCGGAGGCGCCACCTCCGACCCGATGGTCCTTTGCAGGGTTCGTCACCGGTTACCGTAGCAGGGGCTGTACCGGATTCTCACCGGTTTCCCGCCATGGCGACGCTATTCAGTTTGGACCAGGTTTTCTCCGCCGGCCCGCCAATTCCTTCCTCGCCTTCCCTGGTGCCGGACAGAGTTCGGAGGATTTGCTTCCGAGAAGGCGAAACTACCGGCAGGAGAGGGGGCTGTCGGTGACGGCGAACAACTTGAGGATGGGGGACGAATTGGACAAGTTGGTGACGCTGCTTCGGCGCTACCGGCCCGTCGCGGTTTACCTTTTCGGGTCTTACGCTGCCGGGACGCAACGCCCCGACAGCGATCTGGACCTGGCTATGCTCTTGCCCACCGACCGACCATCTCTCACGGGTCCGGAACGGATGGACCTCATCGGGGAACTGGAGGAGGTTGCTGGGCGGCAGGTGGATTTGGTCGTCCTCAACAAGGCTCCACTGCCCCTGCAGTTCGAGGTTATCCGTACGGGCAAAGTGCTTTACGAATCAGACTCCGAGGTCCGGACCGATGCGGAGGACCTCATTGTCCGGGACTTCCTCGACCTGCAACCATGGTATGAGCGCTCCTACCGTGAGATGATCGAGGAAGCCGAGGGGGGCTGAGGGTTGTTTAACCGGCAGTTCATCGCCAGCCATACGCAGATGGTTTACGACTCAGTGGCTCGTCTGCGTCGCTTGGCCGGCCTATCGCTCGCAGAGTTTCAACGCGACGCTGACAACTACGCCATTGCCGAGCACCACCTCCGCCGGGCGCTTCAGGCGCTCCTGGACTTGGGCAGGCACGTGGTCGTCAAGTCGAAATGGGGTAACCCGGCGAACTACCGCGAGGTTTTCGAGCTGTTGGAGCGGGGGGGAGTGCTCGACAACGAATTCCGCCTCCGGGTGCAGGGCATCGCCGGGTATCGCAACCGTTTGGTCCATGACTACGCCCTAGTCAGCGAAAAGGAGATGTGGGAGATCTTGCAGGAGCGGCTCGATGATCTGGAGACGCTCCTGCAACGACTGCTCGCCTACGTGACCAAGGTCGGACACTAGGGCGCCACCTTGCCAGTCGTCCCAACTTCCCAGCCGACTGACTCAGATCACCCCGTACTTGCGTCCCACCCGCTCCAAGGCATCCAGGGTTTGGTCCAGATCTTCCTTGGTATGGGTAGCCATGAGCGAGAGGCGGAGACGCGCCAGACGCTTGGGGACGGCCGGATAAGCGACCGGATTGAGAAAGATGCCGGCCTGATGCATCTCCCGGCACATCAACTGCACCTTCGTGTCATCCCCGACGATCACCGGGACGATGGCGGTCTCGGCGTTCCCCAGGTCGAAGCCGAGCTCGCGCAGGCGACCGGTGAAGTAGCGGATGTTGTCCCAGAGACGCTGGCGCAGCTCCGGCTCGGTCTCGATGACCTCCAGGGCGGCGATGAGGGAAGCGGAGACAGCCGGCGGGAGGCTGGTCGAGAACATGTAGGACCGACCGAAGAAGCGCAGGTAGTTGACGACCTCTTTCGTCGAGGCGACAAAGCCGCCGATGCCGCCGAGGCCCTTGGACAGTGTCCCGGCGACGAGGTCGATCTGCCCCTCCAGGTGCCAGTGCTCCGGAGTTCCCCGCCCGTGCTCGCCGATGACGCCCGTGGCGTGGGCCTCGTCGATCATCACCCGGGCCCCGTGGTTCCGGGCCAGGGCCAGGATCTCCGGGAGGGGGGCGATGTCCCCGTCCATGGAGAAAACCCCGTCCACGATGATGAGCTTGCCGTTGTACTCCTCGTCGCATTTCTCCAGCAAGGCGCCGAGGCTTTTCATGTCGTTGTGCCGGAAGGTCCGGATGTCGGCCCCGGACAGCTTGCACCCGTCGATGAGCGAGGCGTGGTTCAACCGGTCGTTGATCGCCACGTCACCCTTGCGCAGAAGGCCGGAGACGCAGCCGACGTTGGTGGAATAGCCGGTGGGGAAGACGATGGCGTCCTCGCACCCCTTGAAGCGGGCCAGTCGCTCCTCGAGTTCGCGGTGGAGGTCGAGGGTCCCGGCGAGCAACGACACGCTTCCGGAACCGGCCCCGTACTTCTCCTGCGCCTTGATCCCCGCCTCCACGACTTTGGGGTGGGTGGTGAGGCCCAGGTAGTTGTTGGAGGCCATCATGACCATCTCCCGGACCTTGCCGGTCAGGGGATCGAAGATCCGCGTGCGGTTGGCCGACCCGTCCACGAGTGTCCGCCGGTAGAAGAACTGGCCGGCCTCCTTCAGCTCCTCGGTGAACTCCCAGAAGGGCCGCGTCTTGGCGAAGATGTCGCGGTCGGGCAGCTCGTAGAAATCCGCCAGATTGCGGACGGTCATCGCTCCGCCTTCGGTCTCCATCGCCTCAAGCTGTGCTCGGCTTGCTTCCAAGTGAAATCCCTCCTGCGCTGGCTTTCTCGCCCGTATCTGTGCACAATCTCGTGCACATCCATTCGGCATTAGTCTAACAATACGTCCCAGGAATTACAAGTAGCACTTGAGGCGGCAGTGACACCTGAGGCGACGGGGGACCCAGCGCTCTATCGTTGAAAGGTTATCAGCGCTTTCTTCAGGTTTTGGAGGGATGCGCATGTTGTCGAACGTTGAAGCTTGCGTCATATTCTACCTGCGGACGATCGGCCCCATGACCGGTTACGACCTGACACGGCACCTCACCCAGTATCCGGTGCACTGCATCGAAGGGGGGGCCAGCACGGTGTACGCGGCGGTCAACCGCCTGGCGCGACAGGGCTACCTTGTGGGGGACGTCATCCCCCAGAAGCGCCGCCCCACCAAGACCGTCTGGTCAGTTTCCCCAAGAGGCCGGGTCGCTTTCCTTCGCTGGCTGGCCAGACCTCTCTCGGTCACAGAATACCGCCATCACCGGCCGGTTTTCGAGGTAAAATGCACGGGGGTGATGCTTTTGCGCAAAGCGGGAAGAAGAGCCTTTCTCGAGGGGCAGATCCGCCTGCTCGAGAGCTATCGCCGGTCGTTTTCCGAGTTCGCCCGCGGGACGGGCCTAGGGGTCGGCCGCCTGGCCTGGGAGACCTCCTTGAGCCAGATAGACCGCGACATCGACCTGCTTTACGCTCTGCGTGGTTTGGCGCTGTCTGACGTTGAGCGGAGATAATAAGTTTGGGGACGAATTGCCTCCGGGAGAAGGACTTGTCTAGGGCTAGTAGAAAATAGTAAGCTGAAAGATAGTACAAAATGGAATAACCGCCAACTGGGCGATGGTTTGGCCGAGAGTCAGCCATGCGGCGAATGCATGGGGGAGGCTTCCGCGCAGAACCGGCTTTGGTCCCACTGGGGCAAGGCTGGTCTTTTTTTTGGCGCAGAGCCGGCGTGATCATAGAAGGGCAGGGGGCATGCAGAGCGATGAATACATCGCTGCAACCCCGGGCTGTAGCAACAGTCGCCGAAGAACCGGGTGTCCAGTTCTCTGGAGAGGAGCGCAAACGCCTTGCCGATTTGGTTTCCAGCTTGGCCCGCAAAGTGGCTGGCCGGGGTCCGCTCGCGGTCAAGATCAGGACAGCAGGGTGGACGGTGGAGGTGGTGATGCACGGCTTCCTTACCCCGCTTGAGGAAACGCTGGTAAGACGAGGAGAGAACCGTGAACTGGTGCACCTGATCCGGGAGCGCCTGCTCGAAGAGGCGAGGGAGGCGTGGGAAGACCTCTTCCGGCAGGAGTTCGGGCTGACTGTGCACTCCCTTCGTGGCTTTACCGACGTTGCGCAGAACAAGCGGACTGTGGTGGTAGGGGTTTCCCGGGCTTCACAAGGCGGTTTGACCGGAAGCCAGCCGCACGGGAAGGCGTGAGAATGGAGGCCGGTGAAAACCCATGGCAACACAACGGCAAAGGAGGGAGCGGCGTGGAGCTGCAGCTGGTCGTCTTCAGTCTGGAACAGGAGACTTTTGGCGTCGCGATTGAGCAGGTGCGGGAGATCAACCGGTTCACGAACATCACCAAGGTTCCCAAGGGGCCGGAGGGCCTCCTGGGCGTCATCAACCTGCGAGGGCACGTCATCCCGGTCGTCAGCCTGAGAGAGCGGTTCGGCTTCCCGCCCAGAGAGGCTGACAACGCCACACGGATTGTCGTGAGTGACGTAGGAGGCCAGACGGCAGGCTTCGTGGTCGACTCAGTCACCGAGGTCTTGCGTTTAGCCATGGACTCCATCGAACCTGCACCCCGACACGCCTCCGTGGTTGACTCAGACTTCATCACCGGCATCGGAAAGGTGGGCGAGCGGCTGGTCATCGTGCTTGATCTGGAAAGAGTGTTGGACTTCTCGATGTCAGCCGCCAGGCCGGCCTAAGGACGAAAGGAGGACCACGAATGAGCTTCTTCCACCATCTAAAGCTGCGGGTTAAGCTTCTGGCCTTGATCGGTTTCATGGTCCTGGCTATGGCAGGGCTGGGAATCTACAATGTGCAAATCGCCGGCAGGCTTGCCCAGGGCGGGGAAGATATCTTCAAGCAAAACTTGCTGGGCGTAGAGTATGCCTTGAGAACCGCGGAGTCTTTTCAAAGCTTTGCCACGGCGCTCAACCAGCATATCAACGCCCGCACAGGCGCTGAATTCGAAGTGGCCGAGAAGGCGATCACTGAGGCACGGCAGGAAATCGCGGCTAATCTCAAACAGTATGAACAGGCCATCACCCTGGAGAAAGAACAAGCGCTTGTCGCCGCCATCCGGACGGGGCTGGAGGAGTACTATCAGCCCGTTTCCACCCTGCTGAGCCTCAACCGGGCGGGAAAGGTTCAAGAGGCGCTGGCGGTCGCAGCGGAGATGCGCAGTTCTCGCAAGGCGATCACGGAGAACCTCAATGCCCTGGTGAAGCTCAACCACGAAGAGGCGGAAAAACAGTACAAGAAGAATCATGACCTGGCAGCCACGTCCCGGACGAACGCCTTGGTGGCCATCGTCGCAGTCGCGATCCTGTCCGTCCTGGTCGGACTGTGGGTGGCCAGCCTGATCGTGAACCCCGTCCGGGAGGTGCAGGCGGTGGCTGAGGCCCTGGCCGAAGGAGATCTGGGCAGGAGAGCCCGCATCAAGTCGCGGGACGAAGTCGGCGTGATGGCTGCGGCCATCAACCGGGCGGTGGAGAACCTGCGGGTCCTGGTGACGCAGGTGGCCAACACCTCGGAGCAGGTGGCGGCCTCCTCGGAGGAGCTGGCCTCCTCTGCCCAGCAGGTGGGGCAGGTGACACAGCAGGTGGCGGAGACGATCAGCCAACTGGCGAAGGGCTCGGACGAGCAGGCCCGGGCGGCCCAGGAGACGGGGCGGGTGGTGGAGAACATGTCGGCCTCCATCGAGCAGGTGGCGGCTTCAGCCCAGCAGATGAGCAAGGATGCCACCGGTGCCGCCACGACCGCCGAGGAGGGGCGCAAAGCGGTGGACCAGGCGATCAGCCAGATGGAGACGATCAGGAAGACGGTGGACGAGTCGGCGGTGGCGGTGAAGGGACTGGGAGAGCGGTCGCAGGAGATCGGGCGGATCGTGGAGGTGATCACCAGCATCGCCGACCAGACGAACCTTTTGGCGCTGAATGCGGCGATCGAGGCGGCCCGGGCGGGGGAACAGGGCCGGGGGTTTGCGGTGGTGGCGGAAGAAGTGCGGAAGCTGGCGGAGCAGTCGCGGGAGGCGGCGGAGCAGATCTCGTCTTTGATCCGGGAGATTCAGGGGGAGACGGCGAAGGCGGTGTCGACGATGGAGGCGGGGACGAAGGAGGTGGCTGCGGGGACGGAAGTGGTGAGCAAAAGCGGCCGGGCGTTTGCGGCGATTGCGGAGGCGGTGCAGACGGTGGTGGCGCAGATTCAGGAGGTGAGTGCGGCGACGCAGCAGTTGGCGACCGGGAGCGAGCAGGTGGTGAAGTCGGTGGAGTCGATTGCGGCGATCACGGAGGAGGCTGCGGCGGGGACGGAGGAGGTGTCGGCGAGCTCGGAGGAGCAGTCGGCCTCGGTGGAGGAGATCGCCGCCTCGGCGGAGTCCCTGGCCCAATTGGCCCAGGAGCTGCAGAAGGCGGTAGCCCAGTTCAAACTGTAGTGATGTCCCCGCTGCGATACGCCATGACCGCCTCATCATCGTGCTGGATCTGGAGAAGGTCTTCGACTTCAAGAGCTTGCCAAACCTGGTCATACAGTGAGATACTGAAAAAGAACTGGGTCCGGGAAAGGAGTAACGGAGCATCCATCCGATGAAGGAGTTCGTCGAAGCGGCCGTCGAGGCGGCGCGGGCGGCGGGAGAGGTTCTGGCGGCCGGTTTCGGCCAGCGGCCTGAGGTGGAACGGAAGGGGCCGATCAACTTCGTCACCGAGGTGGACCGGGAGTCGGAGGAGGTCATCTGCCGCCTGCTCCGCGGCCGCTTCCCCCACCACGCCATCCTGGCCGAGGAGCGCGGCGCCGACAGGGATAGCGCGGCCGAGTACCGCTGGATCGTCGATCCGCTGGACGGGACAACCAACTTCATCCACGGCTTCGAGCGGTTTGCCGTGTCCATCGCCCTGGAGCATACCGGCGAGCGGGTCGTGGGGGTGGTATACGCTCCACTCCTGGACGAGCTGTACGTGGCGGAGCGGGGCGGCGGGGCCTTTCTGCTGAGGGACGCACCGCGTGGACCGTTGGCGGGCGGAGCGCATCGCCTGTCCGTTTCCTCAACTGGCCGCCTGCTTGGAGCGCTTCTTGCCACCGGTTTCCCCTATGAGCCGGGGCCCGAGACGTCCAACCAGGAGGAGACAGTCGCCGTGCTCAAGCGGGCGAGGGACTTCCGCCGCTTCGGCTCGGCCGCCCTCGACCTGGCCGATGTGGCCCGGGGGCGCTTCGACGGTTACTGGGAAGGGTCGATGGGCGCCTGGGACATCACTGCCGGAGCGCTCCTCGTGGAAGAGGCGGGCGGCCGGGTGACAGGGCGCCGGGGGGAGCGGTTCGACCCGGAGGGCGGGTACATCGTCGCCACCAACGGGCTGATTCACGAGGAACTGCTGTCCGTCCTGGGCGCCCGCGCCCATTCTCACCATTGACGAGAGACGGGGCGTGATGGTAGCATAGAGCCAACAGAGGAATACCTTCGGGGCAAGGTGAGAAGGGCTAGCCCTTCAATTCCTGACCGGCGGTGTGGCGGGGACTCCCGCCGAGCCCGCGAGCCCGGGGGCGCTACCGGGGTGAAAACCCGGCAGCCCGAGGGCAGATCCGGTGAGAAGCCGGAGCCGACCGTATAGTCGGGAGGGGAGAAGGTTGACCTGGCATAATGCCGGGCGCGCTTGGTTGACGGCCTTTCCGGCTGTCTCCAGGCAGGTTTTGGACCCCCGAAGGCAGACCCCTTCGGGGGTCGGCTTTTCCTCGACTTGGCGGAGGTGGAGTCTATGCAGAAGCGTACCCGGCGGTTGGTCCTCATCGGTCTCCTGGCGTCCATGAGCTTTCTTCTGATGTACTTCGCCGAGTTCCCGCTCCCCTTCTTCCCGCCTTTCCTCAAGTACGATCCCAGCGGCGTCCCCTCGGTTCTGGCCGCCCTGGCGATCGGACCCGGGACGGGGGTGGCGGTGGAGCTGGTCAAGAGCCTGCTCTTCGTCCTTTCGGGGAAAGATCCGACCGGGGTCCTCGGCCCGGCGGCAGCCTTCCTGGCGGGGGGGAGCATGGCTCTGGTCTGCGGTCTGGCGTACCGCCGATGGCGGAGGCGCGGGCGGCTCTGGGTGGCGCTGGGGTCGGGAGTCTTAGCCTCCACGGCCCTCATGTCGCTCGGCAACTACTTCGTCTTCCTGCCGGCGTACGGGGTGCCCCCGGGAGAGGTGGCGGGGATGATCGTCAGGGTGGTTCTCCCCTTCAACCTCGTGAAAGGGGTCATCACGGGGATCCTCGTGTTCGCGGCGGCCCGCCGGTTCCCGCCGGAAAACCTGAGCTGGTAGTACCCTGCCTGGGGTATAATGGATACATGAGGATCGAGTGCGCCGCCGAGTCCGACCTGGCTCAGGTGGCCGAGGTGTTCGCGGAGGCCTTCGAACCCAGCATCCGCCACGTCTACGGCCGGGCGGAGAATCCCCCCGCCGTAGTTGAGCTCTTCCGCCTCTGTCTCGCCGCCGAACCGGAGGCCTTTCTAGTGGCGCGGGACGGGGGGCGGGTAATCGGATACTGCTTCGCCCCGGAGCGGGTCCGCCGCCTCTGGGGCGTCTTTTTTCGGCGCGGGTTCGCCTGGCGGTGGGTGGCCGGCTTTTTCAGCGGGCGGCTGGGGGTGGGGTGGGCCCACCTGCGCCGGCTTCTCCCCGACAAGCTCGCCTTTCTTGCCTCCGCGGTCCGGACCGGCTTCGGCGGCGACGCTCGCATCCTCACAGTGGGAGTGCGCCGGAGTGAGCAGGGACGGGGAATTGGAAGGGCCCTCGTCGGCGCGGCTCTGGAACGCCTCGACCGGCTGGGGGTGCCGTTGGTGCAGCTCGAAGTTCGTCCGTGGAACGAGCCGGCGCTCCACCTCTACACCAGCCTGGGCTTCGTTGAGACCGGCCGGGCCAGGGACACGCAGGGGGAGTGGGTGGTCATGAGCCGGCGGTCGGGGGCGCGCAAAGCAGCCGCTCCTGCCGCGATCAGGTGAAGTACTCCACCCGGGCGGCGGGGAACCGCCCGGCGATCGCCTCCACCAGGAAACCCCGCAACGCCTCGGCCTGGGCCGGGGCGTAGACCCACTTTCCCCGCCCGTACTTCCCGCGCTTATAGTGGCGCCCCTCTTCCCGCAGGTCGAGCTGGGTGGCGGGGAAGCGCTCCTGGATGATGCGCTTCGAGGCGGGGGTGAACCGGTACTGGATCAGTTCGAAGGTGAGGTCTTCGCCCGCCGGGCTCCCGAGGGCCGCCGCCACCTCGTCCAGCAGAGCGGAGTAACTCTCCCGCCACCCCCGGAAGAGCATCAGCGGAGCGAGAACGAAGCCGATCGGGTAGCCGGCGTCGCGCAATCGGACCGCCGCGGCCAGACGGTCCGGTTGAGGGGCGGTCCGGTGTTCGAAGAGACGACGGACCGGCTCGGCGTTGAGGGTGAACCGGACGCGGGTGTGGCGGCGGTGGTCGGCGTCCAGGAGCGGCTCGACAGCGGCGAATTTGGTCACCAGGCGCAGGCGGCCGCACTCCTCCCGCCCGAACCACTCGACCGCCCGCCGGAGCGAACCGGTGAGGTGCTCGAGAGCCAGGGGGTCGGCGGTGCTGGCCGCCTCGAAGACGGTGATCTCCGGCCGGCGCCCGGCGATGACCCGCCCGGCGGCCGCCAGAATCTCTTCTACGTTGACGTAGACCCGCACGTACGGCTTCCGCCCGAGGGTGGTCTGGAGGTAACAGTACTCGCAGGCGGCGGGGCAGCCGGTAGCCAGGACGAGGGAGAAGTCGGCCGAAGGCCGGCAGGGCTCGAAGTCCAGGTCCCGCTTGATCCCCACGACCAGGGTGCGCTTGGCGGCTCGGAAAGCCTCCCGGGGGGTCTCGCCAGGGAGGCCGGTTACCCGGTTGTGGGAGCTGGTAAACCGCAGAGGGATGCCTTCCCGCATAAGCCGCGCGTACAGCTCCCGGCCGAGGGGGTAGTCCAGAGCGGCCGGTTCGAAGTAGGCCTGCGCCGGGCGGAAGAGGGCGGTCATCGGGTTCATGGCGCTCACCAGGAAGAGTGTGTCCGCAGGAAGACGGGGCGACGCACGGAATAAAGAGAGCATGAGCGAGCTTGGAACGAGAGCGCTTGGAGGAGGGGATGCGATGTCCACGATCCAGGACTTGGCCCGCCAGCTCGGCCAGGCGCTGGCCGACTCGGAGGAGTACGCCGCCTACAAGAAGGCTCAGGCCGAGGTGGAGGGAAGCCTGGCGGCCCAGTTCATGCTGCGCGACTTCCGCACCCGTCAGTTCGAGGCGGAGAAGGCTAAACTGGCGGGGACCTTCACCCCGGAAATGGGGCGGGAGCTGCAGGAGAAGGCGAAAATCGTGACGGCCAACCCGGTGGTGCGGGAGTACCTGATGGCTGAGGCCCGTTTCGGCAACCTCATGATGGAGGTCCAGCGCATTCTGGGGGAGGCGGTGGGGATCGACCTGGACCGGGTGCCCGGGGCTCCCGGAGGCGAAGGTGACGCCGGGGGCGAAGCGGGGGAAAGGCAGACCGATCATGAATGAAACCGGATCCAAACGGGTGGTGGTGGCCCCCAACGCTCTGAAGGGCAGCCTCACTGCCCCCCAGGCGGCGGAGGCCCTGGCGGCTGGGTGGCGGGAGGTCTTCCCAGAGGCTGAGTGCCGGCTGATCCCAGTGAGCGACGGAGGTGACGGCTTCGTCGAGGCGCTGGTGGCGGCGACGGGGGGTAGCCTCCGCACGGTCGAGGTGGCGGATCCCCTGGGGCGCCCGGTCGCGTCCGTTTTCGGTCTTTTGGGCGACGGTCGGACCGCAGTAATAGAGATGGCTCGGGCCTCGGGGCTGGTCCTGTTGACGGAGGCGGAGCGGGACCCCGAGCGCACCTCCACCTACGGCACCGGCCAGCTCATCCGCGCCGCCCTGGATGCCGGGTGCACGCAGGTCCTGGTGGGCATCGGCGGCAGCGCCACCAACGACGGGGGCACCGGGATGGCCCGGGCCCTGGGGGCGCGCTTCCTGGACTCCAGCGGGAAGGAGCTGGGCGGGACCGGTGGAGAGCTCTCCGCCATAGCCCGAATCGACCTGTCCGGCCTGGACCGCCGCCTGGCTTACACCACAGTGCGAGTGGCCTGCGACGTGAACAACCCGCTCACCGGGAGCGAGGGGGCGGCGGCCGTCTACGGCCCGCAGAAGGGCGCGGACCCGGCCATGGTGGAGCGGCTGGACGCCGGGCTCGTGAACCTGGCGGCGGTCATCCGGCGGGACACGGGAAGGGACGTCGAGCGCCTTCCGGGGGCGGGCGCGGCTGGCGGACTCGGTGGGGGGCTGGTGGCCTTCCTCGGTGCTGAGCTCGTGCCCGGGATCGAGCTGGTGATCGAGGCCACCCGGCTGGCGGAAGCGGTAGCCGGAGCGTCGGTGGTCCTGACGGCTGAAGGGCGGATCGACAGCCAGACGCTGCGCGGCAAGGCGCCGCTGGGCGTGGCCCGGGTGGCCCGCCGCCACCGGGTGCCGGTGATCGCTTTCGCCGGGAGCCTGGCTGACGAGGCGCTGCTGGTACCAGACCACTTCGACGCCCTGGTCAGCATCGTGCCCGGCCCGCAGAGCCTGGAGGAGGCCATGGCAGCCGCCGGCAGCAACGTTCAGTCCGCTGCGGCGCGGGCGGCGCGGCTCGTGGCGCTGGGTCAGACTTGGAGGTGAACACGTAGATCGATCCCTGGACGAACGGCTTGTTTGACAGCGCGAGGGGGCCGTAGTAGACTGGAGTAAACCGGAAAAGATGGATGCTTGACGATAGAGTCTGTGGGGTGAAGAGTGTGCACATTGAGGTGGAAGAACTGTCGGAGGAGCAGAAGAAGCCGTTGGTGACCGATCCGGCGAAGCTCGGGTTTGGGAAGGTCTTCACCGACCGGATGTTCACCGCCAGGTACGAAGTGGGCCGAGGTTGGTTCGACCACCGGATCGAGCGCTATCACGACTTCCCCCTGGATCCGGCGGCCTGCGTCCTCCACTACGCCCAGGAGATCTTCGAGGGGCTGAAGGCGTACGCCTCTGAGGACGGACGCATCCTGCTCTTCCGCCCGGAGCTGAACGCCCGGCGGATGAACCGCTCGGCCCGGCGCATGGCCATGCCGGAGTTCCCGGAGGAGGACTTCCTGACCGCGATCAGGGAGTTGGTCGTCCGGGAGAAGCGATGGATCCCCCGGGCTCCGGAGACGTCGCTCTACATCCGGCCGACGATGATCGCCACCGAGGCCTTCCTTGGAGTGCACGCCGGAGCCAGCTACCTCTTCTACATCATCCTCTCGCCCTCGGGCCCCTACTTCCAGGAGGGCTTCAAGCCGGTCCGCCTGTATGTGGAGGACGTCTACGTCCGGGCGGTTCCGGGCGGAGTCGGCGACGTGAAGACGGGCGGGAACTACGCCGCCAGCATCCTGGCCGGGGCCGAGGCGCAGAAGAAGGGCTTCTCCCAGGTCCTCTGGCTGGACGCCAAGGAGCGGAAGTACGTCGAGGAAGTCGGCGCCATGAATATCTTCTTCGTCTTCGGCCAGAAGCTCGTGACGCCGGCCCTGAGCGGGTCGATCCTGGCCGGCCACACCCGCCTCTCCATCCTCGAGATGGCGGGCGATCTGGGCTACGAGACGGAGGAGCGGCCGATCTCCATCGACGAGGTGGTCGCCGGAGCGGCCGACGGGACGCTGACTGAGGCCTTCGGGGCCGGGACGGCGGCAGTGATCTCCCCGGTGAGCGGGTTCCGCTACAAAGGGCGCGACTACCAGGTCGGCCCAGGAGAGGTGGGGCCGGTCGCCCGCGACCTCTATCGGCGGCTGACCGACCTCCAGTGGGGACGGGTTCCCGACCCGTACGGCTGGGTTCGGGAGATCGGGCGGCTGTAGGCGGCGCTTTCTCCGTTGTCCCTGGGCTGGGACAGTGTCCCGGTTCCGGCATAAGATGGCGCCGGGGGTGGAACTGTGGGGGCCTCCGGCGACGACGCCAGGCGTGACGGGAACCTCCGCCAGTGGTTGCGGCGGGCGGTCGAGACGGCCTTCGGCCTGAGGGTGACGTCGCTTGTGCCTGTCCGCAGCGCCTATAAGGTGAGCTCCCCGCAGGGACTCTTCTGCCTGCGGGAGGTGCGCCGGCAAGCCCAGGCGAAGCTGTTCTTCCTGCATCAGATGACCGAATTTCTGTGGGGGCGCGGTTTTCCCCGCGTTCCCCGCTTTTTCCCCACGCGGGCTGGTGAGGTAGGGTGGCCCCTGGGGTCCCGCGTTTTCTCGTTGAGCGGCTGGCTGCCCGGAGAGGAATGCCGGCTTGAACGCCGGGCGGACATGGAGGCGGCAGCCCGAGGGCTGGCGGCTTTGCACCGGGCGTCGGTCGGTTTTCCGCTCCGGCCGGAGCACGCCCCGGCAGTCAGGTGGGGGATGTGGGCGGAGGAGATGGCGGAAGGGGAGCGGCTCCTCAACGCCTGCCTCCAGCGGGCGTCGGCGGCGCCCCGGCCCGCCTCCCTCGACCGGTGGCTCATTCGGAACTCGCCCTGGGTTGCCGGACGTATTGCCAAAGCGCGGGAAGGCCTGGCCGAGTTGGCGGTCCCCCTCGCCGAGTGGGGTCCGGGCGTCTTCTGCCACAACAGCCTCTACTACCAGAACATCCTGGTCGACCCGGGGCGGACGATCTGCTTCGTGGACCTCGACCGGGCAGTCTGGGACCACCGGGCGAGGGACCTCGCCCACTTCCTCGACCGCTACCTCCAGCGGGTGGGCTGGCGGGAGGACTTGGCCTATGCGGCGCTCAACGCCTACAGCGAGGTCTGGCCGCTCTCCCCCCTGGACCGGCAGCTGCTCTATCTCCGTCTCCTCTTCCCGGAGCGCCTGCTGAAGCGGTTGTGGAGCCACTATGGGCCGAAGGCTAAGGAGCTCCGGCGGGCGACGGCCCGAGTGGTCCACCTGGCCCGGCACGGGCGGCAGCGGGCGGCGTTCCTGGAGCGCTTGGCGGGGTGGGTGGAGAGTGGCCGTCCTCCCAGGTGATGGCAGGGGCGGCGGGGAGGGGTTGCCTCCGGATGCCGAGAATAACCATTCACATGAGGTGGCGTCAGACGATGTCGAAGGCGAAGGCCTGCCGGAGAGGGTTGCGGTTCCCCGCCGCCCTCCTGGGGGCACTCCTTATTGTTGCAGCCTTGATCCCGACGGCGGCACCGGTGCAGGCGGCGCCGGCGGGCGGGGTCGAGCTGCTGCCGGTGCCGGAGAGCGGCCGGGTGGCGGACGGGGCGGGCATCCTGGGCGAAGAGGCAGTGGCACGGCTCAATGCCATCCTGGCCCACCTCGAGGCCCGGAACGGGGTGGAGATCGGAGTGGCGACCGTGGCCACCACGGAGCCGCTGACGCCGGACATGTACGCCACTGAGCTGTTCGAAGCGTGGGGCGTGGGGAAGAGGGGACGGGACAACGGCCTCCTGGTCCTCGTGGCGCGGCGCGAGCGGCGGGTGAAGGTGGAGGTCGGGTACGGCCTGGAGGAGATCTTCCCCGACGGGCGGGTCGGCCGGCTGCTGGACGACTTCGCGGTGCCTGCCTTGAAGCAGGGGCGGTACGGCGAGGGCCTGATCGCCCTGGTGGAGGAGGTAGCCCGAATCGCCGAGGCGGAGTACCGGCCCGGGGAAGACGGCGGTCGGGGTGCGCCTCGACCCGAGAACGGGGCGGCGGAGGTTGCCGGGCTTCTGGCTTTCCTCCTCATCCTGGGACTTTTCGGCGCGGCGGCCGTGGCCCTGCGCCGCCCGGTCGGCCACCGTTGCCCGCGCTGCAAAGGAAGGATGCTCAGGGAGAAAGAGGAGACGCTCCGGCCGGCGACCGCTGAGGAGGACGGCCTGGCGCGGGTGTACTACCGCTGTACCCGGTGCGGGTACGAGCGGATAGCCGAGATGGTGCTGCCGATGCTGGTCGCCGGCGAGCTGGTCGGGCGGCGGCGCCACCTGCGCGGGCCGTTCGGCCCCTTCGGCGGCGGGTTCGGGGGCTTCGGCGGCGGCAGCGGCGGCGGGTTCGGCGGCTTTGGCGGCGGCCGGTCCGGCGGCGGCGGCGCCGGCCGGGGTTTCTGAGGGAGCAAAAGGAGGAATCGCCTTGAACCTGAACAAGTGGATGCCGTGGATCGTGGTCGTTGGTCTCCTGGTCCTGATCGGGGGGTGGGCCTCCGGAAGCTACAACTCCCTGATCGGGTTGGACCAGCAGGTGAAGACGGCCTGGGCGCAGGTGGAGAACCAGCTCCAGCGCCGCTACGACCTGATCCCCAACCTGGTGGAGACGGTCAAGGGCTACGCCAAGCACGAACAGGAGGTCATGGCCAGGATCGCCGACGCCCGCAGCCGGTACGCCGGAGCAGCCAGCCCCGCCGACAAGATCCGGGCGGCCGGCGAGTTGGAGTCGGCCCTGGCCCGCCTCCTGGTGATCGTCGAGCGTTATCCGGAGTTGAAGGCGGACCGCCAGTTCACGCAACTCCAGGATGAGCTGGCCGGGACCGAGAACCGCCTCGCTGTCGAGCGCATGCGCTACAACGAGGCGGTGCAGGCGTACAACTCGCGGATCCTGCGGGTGCCGACGGTCTTCTTCGCCCGGCTGATGGGCTTCACCGAGAAGCCATACTTCGAGGCGGTTCAAGGAGCCAAGGAGGCACCGAAGGTCGACTTCACCGGAGGCAGGTAACGAGGAAAAGAAAGGCGGCAACGGGTGATGCGGGAAGTGACGGCCGCCGCCGTGATGGCGGCCGCGGCGCGGCTCTGCGTCGAGGCCAACCTGCGGCTGGGCGAGGACGTGTTGGCGGCGCTGGAAGAGGCCCGCAAGCGTGAGGAATCGCCGACCGGCCGGGAGATCCTGGCCCAGCTCGTCGAGAACGCCCGGATCGCCTGGGAGGACCAGGTCCCGGTCTGCCAGGACACGGGGTACGCTGTCTTCTTCGTGGAGCTCGGGCAGGAGGTCCAGCTCGTCGGCGGGACGCTGGAAGAGGCGATCAACGCCGGGGTGCGCCGAGGGTACACGGAGGGGTACCTGCGCAAGTCCATCGTCGGCGACCCCCTGGAGCGGATGAACACGGGTGACAACACGCCGGCCGTGATCCACGTCCGCTCGGTGCCCGGCGACCGGCTCCGCCTCCGGTTCATGGCCAAGGGGGCCGGAAGCGAGAACATGAGCCGGCTGGCCATGCTCAAGCCCTCGGCCGGGTGGGCCGGGGTGAAGGAGTTCGTCCGGCAGGCGGTGCGCGAGGCGGGGTCCAACCCGTGCCCGCCGCTCGTCCTGGGAGTGGCGGTCGGAGGGGACTTCGAACAGTGCGCCCTGGCCGCGAAGGAGGCCCTCCTGCGGAAGGTGGGCGAGCCGCAGCCGGAGCCCCGAGTGGCCGGCCTGGAGCGGGAGTTGCTGGAGGCCGTCAACGACCTGGGCCTCGGCCCCGGGGGGCTCGGCGGGCGCGTTACGGCCCTGGCGGTCCATTTGGCGCTCCTCCCGACCCACATCGCGGCGCTTCCGGTTGGGGTAGCCTTCGCCTGCCACGCCTACCGCCACGGGGAGGCGATCCTGTGAGCGACGAGCCGATTCGCCTGACCCTCCCAGTCACTGGCGAGGCGGACGCTGAGGCCATCCGGGCCCTCCGGAGCGGCCAGCGGGTCCTTCTCTCCGGGACGCTTTACACCGCTCGGGACGCCGCCCACCGGCGAATGGTCGAGGCGCTGGCCCGCGGCGAGGAACTGCCCTTCCCATCGGAGGGGGCAGCGATCTACTACGCCGGCCCCTCGCCGGCCCGCCCGGGCCGGGTAATCGGGTCGGCCGGGCCGACGACCAGCAGCCGGATGGACGCCTTCGCGCCAGCCCTTATGGCGCAGGGCGTCCGGGTGATGATCGGCAAGGGAAGCCGGTCGGCCGAGGTGAAGGAGGCCCTCCGCCGGTACGGGGCGGTCTACCTGGTCGCCACCGGAGGGGCCGCGGCACTGCTGGCCCGCCGGATCAAGTCCGCCCGAGTGGTCGCCTACCCGGACCTGGGAGCGGAAGCCGTCCACGAGCTGGTGGTCGAGGACTTCCCGGCGGTCGTGGCGAACGACTCGGCGGGCGGCGATCTGTACACCGAAGGGATTCGCGCCTACCGGCGGGAGGCGGACGTCTGACCGACGTCCCTACCTCTGGAACTGCCCCATGAGTTCCATATTCGGCTCCAGGAAGCCGTCCTGGAGCTGGACCAGTTCCAAGTCGAGCATCAGCTTGAGATCCCGGCTCAGGGTCATTTGTCCACAGGACTGGCCATCGGCACGCTGGCTCTCTGCCCGGCAGGTTTTCCTTGCTGAGTCCTCGAACTCCCTTTAAGCGCAAGAGGCAGGAGGATCGAGCGTGCGCCGTCTTTCAGCCGGATTGTACCTCTGTCTGCTGGGTATGCTGGCTGCCTTCCCGGTTATTCACGCTGCGCCGGCTTCTCCCTATCCCCTGACCCTCACCGACGACCTGGGGCGGCGGGTGACCTTGAAGGCGCCGCCGCAGCGCATCGTCTCCCTGGCGCCGAGCGTGACCGAGATGCTCTTCGTTTTGGGGCTGGGTCAGCGGGTGGTCGGGGTCACCCGCTGGTGCACTTACCCCGAGGCGGCGAAGGCCCTGCCCAAGGTGGGGGACTTGGCGCTGAGCGAGGAGCGGATCGCCGCCCTCCGGCCGGACCTGATCGTGGGTGACGCCTCCCTGGAGCGGCCCTTCCTGGAGCGACTGGACCGGCTCGGCTGGCCGATCCTGGCAGTGGCGCCGCGGCGGGTGGCGGAGGTACCCCGGGCGATGGAACTCCTGGCCCGGGCGGCCGGGAAGCCGGAGGCGGGAAGACGGGAGGCGGACCGCTTTCGCCACCGCTTGGAACGTCTGGTACAGGCGGGGGCGGAGAACGCCCGCCGGCCGGAAGGACGAGCGAGAGTCTTCCTCTTGCTCGATCCGGAGCAGCTCTACACCGCCGGGCCCGGCACCTTCCTCGACGAACTGGTCCGGCTGGCGGGGGGTTGCAACGTGGCCGCCGAGGCAAAGAGCCCCTGGCCGCTCCTGAGCGAGGAGGCCCTCCTCCTCTCCGACCCGCAGGTGATCGTGGTGGCCTGCCCGCCCCCCGCACCGGTGCTGCAAAAGCCGCAGTGGCAAGGCATAAGCGCCGTGCGGGCCGGGAAAGTCTACCAGGTGGACCCGGACCTCCTGTCACGCCCGGGGCCGCGGATCCTCGACGGGCTCGACTTCCTGATTTCCGTCATGCGGGAGCAACGATGAGCAGGCGGTACTGGTTTTTTGCGGCACTGATCCTGATTGTGCCGGCGGTGGCGGTCGCCGGGGTGAGCGTGGGGCAGGTGACTCTGCCGCCGGGTGAGGCGGCGCGCCTTCTGTGGGAGAGCTTCACCTGCCGGGGGCCGGCTCTGTCGCTGGCCAACCCGCCGCTGAGCGCTCCGGCGGTGCTCATCGTCCGGGACTTGCGGCTGCCCCGGCTGCTTCTGGGCTTCCTGGTCGGCGGGGGGTTGGCAGTGGCGGGCGCGGTGCTGCAAGCCCTCTTTCGCAACCCGATGGCCGATCCGTACGTCCTGGGCGTCTCGGCCGGAGCGGCGCTCGGGGCGGCGGCAGGGATCGTCTGGCAGGTACCGCTGGCGGTCCGCACGGGGCTGCCGCCCGTGCCGACGCTGGCCTTCCTGGGAGCGGTCGGGGCGACAGGGCTGGTCTACGTCTTGGCTAGGGGGGGGCGGCGAAAGGAGAGGGGACGGGCGGGCCGTTTCGACCAAAGCTCGACGCGCCTTCTCCTGGCCGGGATCGCCGTCTCGGCCCTGCTCTCCGCCGGCGTCTCTCTGCTGCTCCTCTTCGGCACCCGCAACCCGGGAACGGTGGTCGTCTGGCTGATGGGAGGGCTGGCGGGCCGCGGTTGGGAAAGCGTGCGGCTGGCCTGGCCTTACTTGGCCTTCGGCCTGCTCATCGTCGGTTGGTGCGCCCGGGACCTGAACCTCCTGACGATGGGAGAGGAGACCGCCTATCATCTGGGGGTCGACCCGGTGCGCCTCGAGACTCTAGTGGTCCTGGGGGTAACGCTCATCACCGCCTCCGCGGTGGCCGTCTCCGGGCTCGTCGGCTTCGTCGGGCTGATCGTCCCCCATATCGTCCGCTACTTCACCGGCCCCGACCACCGCTTCGTCCTGCCGGGCGCGTTTCTTTTGGGCGGGGCGTTTCTCTCGCTGGCCGACGTTCTCTCCCGGGTGGTTCTCGCCCCTTCGGAGTTGCCGGTCGGCATCGTGACGGCGTTGTGCGGAGGTCCCTTCTTCCTTTACCTGCTGTATCGGTCGGGGGAGGTGGGCGCCCATGGGTGAGTTGACGGCCCGGGCGATCCACTTCACCTATCCGGGGGCGGCCGGCGGCCAGGCGGCGCTAGCCGGAGTCTCCGTGACCATCGCGCCCGGGGAGTTCGTGGGGCTCATCGGCCCCAACGGCTCCGGCAAGACCACCTTCCTGCGCTGCCTGACGGGGCTTCTGGCACCGCAGGGCGGGGCGGTGCTGGTCGACGGGCGGGACGTTCACACCTGGGGAGCGGCTGAGCTGGCCAAGAGGCTCGGCGTCGTGGCCCAGGGTGAGGAATCGGGCTTCGCCTTCACCGTGCGCCAGGTGGTGGCGATGGGGCGGTACCCCCACCGGCGCCGCTGGCAGCGGGAGACTCCCGCCGACCGGGAGGCGGTGGCTGAGGCGCTGCAGTCGACGGGCCTGGCGGCGTTGGCGGAGCGGCCGGTCTCGACCCTGTCCGGTGGGGAACGGCAGCGGGTGGTGCTCGCCCGGGCGCTGGCACAAACCCCCCGGATTCTCCTTCTGGACGAGGTCACAGCCCACCTGGACGTCGGCTACCAGGCGGAGATCCTGGCTTTACTCCAGCGCCTCCACACCGAGCGGCGCCTGACGATCGTGGCCGTACTCCACGACTTGAACCTGGCGGCCCGTTGCTGCCAGCGGCTCGTTCTCCTGGCGAACGGGCGGGTCGTCGCCACCGGCTCGCCATTGGAGGTGCTCACCCCGGCCAATCTTCAGGCGGCCTACGGCGTGCGGATGAATGTGAACCCCGGGCGGGACGGGCAGCCACTGGTCACAGTCGAGACGCCGGCGGCCGGCCGGGGAGCGGCGCCGCGGCAGGGAACCGTCCATCTCATCTGCGGCGGCGGGAGTGGAACGGCGTTGATCGGCCTCTTGACCAGCGCCGGCTACCAGGTGAGCTGCGGGGTGCTGAACCGGGGCGACTCCGACTGGGAGACGGCCCGCCTGTATCAGCTCGAGGTGGCGGAGGAGGCGCCTTTCTCCGCCATCGAGCCGGCGGCCCACGCCGTCAACCTGGCGCTGATCCGGCGGGCGGCGGCGGTGGTGATGGGCGACGTCCCCTTCGGGCCAGGGAACCTGGCCAACCTCCGGGCGGCCCGGGAAGCGCTGGCCGGCGGCCGGCCGGTCTTCGTCTGCGACTTCACGCCCATCGCGGAGCGGGACTTCACGGGAGGAGAGGCCACCCGGGAATACGAACAACTGCTGGAGGAGGGGGCAGTGCGCCTCTCGAGCGAAGCCGAGGTGCTTTCTCGCCTGGACGGGGCGCTCCCGCGGGTGGAAAAAGAACGGCCGGACAAGGAGGATGAGGCATGACGATCAAGTTTGGCACGGACGGCTGGCGGGCCGTGATGTGCGAGGAGTTTACCTTCGCCAACGTCCGCCGGGTCACCCGGGCGATCGTGGATTACCTGCGCGAGGCCGGCCTGGCCGGGCGCGGCATAATCATCGGGTACGACACCCGGTTCCTCGCCGAGCGCTTCGCCGCGGTGGCAGCAGACGTCTGCGCGGTGGCTGGGGTGCCCGTCTACCTGACCGAGGGCGACGCTCCCACTCCCGTGGTGGCTCACGCCATCCTCGACCGGGGGACGGCCGGCGCTCTGATGTTCACCGCCAGCCACAATCCCCCCGAGTACCAGGGGCTCAAGTTCATCCCCGACTACGCCGGCCCTGCTGCTCCGGAGATCACCAGGCGGATCGAGGACTTTCTGGCCGGCGGCGATCTGGGCACGCTGGGCCCCGGGCGCTCTGCGCCGGCCTCGCCGGTGCCCGGCCAGCCGGCGCCGGTCACCGCGTTCGACCCGAAGCCGGCCTACCTCACCCACCTGCGGGCCCTGGTGGACCTGGCGGCAGTCCGGGCGGCCGGGCTGCGGGTCCTGTACGACCCCATGTTCGGCACCGGGCGCCGCTACCTTCCGGACCTCCTGGAGGAGGCGGGCTGCCGCCTCACCGTCATCCACGGCGAGCGGGATCCGCTCTTCGGCGGGGAGACTCCTGAGCCGATCGAGCGGCACCTGGGCGAGCTGATCTCCCGGGTCAGGGCGGGTGAGGCCGATCTGGGCCTCGCCACCGACGGCGACGCCGACCGCTTCGGCATCATCGACCGCGACGGGAGCTACCTCTCGGCCAACCAGATCATCCCCCTGCTCTTCTGGCACCTGGTTCGGAAGGGTGTACCCGGCGGCGTGGTCCGGACCGTGGCCACCACCCATCTCCTCGACCGGCTGGCGGCCCGCTTCGGCCGTCCGGTGACGGAGACGCCCGTGGGGTTCAAGTACATCTGCCAGGTGATGCGGGAGAAGCCGATCTGCATCGGCGGGGAGGAGAGCGGTGGCCTCTCCATCGGCGGGCACCTCCCGGAGAAGGACGGGGTCCTCGCCTGTCTCCTCGTGGCGGAGCTGCGGGCGGTGGCCGGCCGGCCTCTCAGAGCCATCCTGGCCGAGTTGATGGAGGAAGTCGGCCCGGCCTTCAGCCGCCGGATCGACCTGCGCTACGCCGAGACAGAGAAGCGGGCGATCATGCGGCGGCTGCAGGAGGGGGCTCCGGCGGAGATCGGCGGGGTTCTGGTGACTTCCGTGAATCGGACGGACGGGGTGAAGCTCATCCTGGCCGACGGGAGCTGGGTCCTGGTCCGGGCCTCGGGGACCGAACCTCTGCTCCGCGTGTACGTTGAGGCGAGCAGCCCCGAGATGCTGGAGCGGCGGATCGAGGACGCCCGGGCGGTTCTGACCTCCTATCTCCGGTGAGCTGGAGGAGTCGGGGAGCCGAACCGGAGGGATACTAGGCGGGGGCCGGTTGGGGGAGGTCGGGAAGGAGGAACCGGCGGTGGCGGAGCGGCGCGCCCGGCGCTGGTCGGCGGTTTGGACCTACATTCTCGTCTCCCTGGTGTTCATGGCGGTGTTCGGGACCCTCCTGGCTGTGCGGGGCCTTCCGGGGCGGTCTCGCCTGTTCCCCCCGCGGCGGCCGGTCAAGGCGCAACAGGCCTCACCGGCCACCCCCTCGAGCGAGGCGCTGTCGGATGAAGCCCGCACGGTCGAGGTGGTGAAGCGGGTCGGTCCGGCGGTGGTGATGATCAACACCCGGGTCGAGAAGGTGGTGCTGGACTTCTTCCGCCGCCCGGTGATCGAGCAGGAGGAGGGCATCGGCTCAGGGGTCATCATCGACCGGGACGGGCATGTGCTCACCAATCACCACGTCATCGCCGACGCCTCGCGGATACTCGTGACGCTCCCCGGCAAGCCGCCGGTCAAAGGGACACTGGTCGGCGGGGACCGGTTCAACGACCTGGCCGTGGTGAAGATTCCAGGCAACGCAAACCTGCCGGTGGCCCCGCTTGGAGACTCAGAACATCTCCAGGTGGGGCAGGGGGTCATCGCCATCGGAAACCCTTTCGGCTTCGACAACACCGTCACCGTCGGAGTGATCAGCGCCCTCGACCGGAGCCTGCCTACGGAAGAGAGCGGCCTGCAACTGCAGGAGCTCATCCAGACTGACGCCTCGATCAATCCGGGCAACTCCGGGGGGCCGCTCCTCAACCGGAACGGCGAGGTGATCGGGATCAACACGGCGATCATCGCCGAGGCCCGGGGTCTCGGATTCGCCATCCCGATCCACGTCGCCCGGGCGATCGCCGACGACCTGATCCGCCACGGGAAGGTGTTGCGCCTCGGAATCGTGGGCGAGACCCTTTCCCCGGCCATCGTGGATCAGCTGGAAGCTCAGGTCGGGCGGCGTCTGCCGGTGGAGCGGGGAATTCTGGTCGTGGGGCTCGAGCCGGGATCAGCCGCGGCGTCGGCGGGGGTCCGCCCCGGGGACATCCTCGTGGAGTTGAACGACCGCCCGGTCACCCAGGTGGACGACATTCGCCCGCTGGTGCGGAAGATCGGCTTCGGCGGGCAGGTGGTCCTGACCGTCGTGCGGGAGGGCAAACGTATCCGCCTGCGCAGCGTGTTGAGCTGACGCCCTGACAGACGACAGGCCGGGCGGAGTGGCGGGAGGAAGGGTCATTGCAGGTGCGCATCGTGGCCGTGGGGACGCTGCGGGAGCCCCACTGGCGGGCCGCGGCCCGGGAGTATCTGAAGCGGCTTCAGCCCTACGCCCGGGTCGAGGTGGTCGAGGTCAAGGAGGAGCCCCTGCCGGAGATGGGGATGGCTGCCGAGGAAGCGGCTGCCCGGCGCCGGGAGGGCGAACGGATCCTGACGGCCCTGGCGAAGCCGCCCCGCGCTCACGTCATCGCCCTGGACGTCCACGGGCAGGAGCTGTCTTCGGAGGAACTCGCCGAGTACCTCGCGAAACTGTCCCTGGAGGGGCAATCGTCGGTCGCCTTCGTCATCGGCGGGGCGTCCGGCCTGGCTCCCGAGGTCCTGACCGCGGCCGACTTCCGCTTCTCCCTGTCGCGGCTGACCCTGCCTCACCAACTGGCCCGGGTGGTTCTCCTGGAGCAGCTCTACCGGGCGTTTAAGATCATCCGCCGCGAACCGTACCATCGTTAACGGCGAAAGCGTAGCGGAGGAGGTCCGGAAACCTTGCGGGTTCCTGGTGGTGAGTCTTGCGGAATCAGGACGGGTGGCGTCGCGAGCGGCGCCGCCCGTCCTGATTGCAGCTGAGCTATCTCACCACCTTGTAGGGCCAATTGGGGTCGGCAGGGATGATATGCCTGAGATGATCAACTTCGCGACGGAAGCCCTAGGCGGCGCCTACTGGCAGGCCCAAGGCCTCCCCATGAGCCAATTGGGCACCACAGGTCCGGCGAACTACCAGGCGGACTGGCAGAACCACATGCTGCAAGGGGGTGCTGGGCCCTTCAATGAGCTTGACGATGCGTTCCGCCGCCGCTTCTCCCAGTTCCATCTTAGGGTGATCGACGGTAGTCAGTTGTATCCTACTGTAGCCTGCCAGTTCGATGTTATCAAAGCCCACCACAGCCACGTCCTCCGGCACCCGCAGGCCCTTTTCCGCCAGCGCTTCGATGACCCCGACCGCCATTATGTCGCTGGCGGCGAAGATGGCTGTGAAATCCAGGCCCTGCTGCAAGAGGGACAGGGTCAGATCATGCCCGCTCTGGTAGTCCAGGCTCCCGCGGCGGATGAGTCGTTCGTCGAGAAGGCCGCGGCTGGCCAGGACTTCCCGATAGCCGCGAGTCCGGTCGATGGTCGCCGAGGAGTCCTCCGGTCCGGTCAGGAGGACGATCCGCTGGTGCCCCAGGGACACTAGGTGCTTGGTGGCATCGAGAGCCCCGTTGAAGTTATCGGCGGTCACTGAGTCAATTCTCCGCGATTGAACATAGCGCCCCACGGTAACACACGGAAGGCCCAGGTCCAGGATAAACTTCTCGATGGGACCGGGCAAATTGACGGACACGCATAGCAGCCCCGAGATCTTGTGGCGTTGGATGGCCCGGGCGAAGGCGTGTACGTCTCTCCAGAGACCCTGCATGTTCCAGGATACCGCGTTATAGCCACGGGCCAGACAGTAATTTTCGATCGCCCGGACGACCTCGTTGCAGAAGGGGTTGGCCAGGTGGTCAGACGTGATTGCCAACAGGCCCTCATGTTCGGAACCGCGGCGCAGCGGCACTTGCTGCACGCAGTACCCAACCTGCTCCGAGGCGGCTAGGACCCGCGCCCTAACGCGCTCGCTGACCCCCGGCTTGCCGGAAAGTGCTCGGGAGGCGGTGGAAACCGATACCTCCGCGATGGCAGCTACGTCCTTCAGCGTTGCCACAATGGCACCTCACAATCCATGCATTGCCCAATCAGGATACTAGCAGTTTACGGTGCGAATTGCAACTGCCCATGCAAGATTTTCCGCTTTACCCGGTATCCCCCTGAACTTCATTTCACCTGGAAATCATTCCTCCTACCCGCCATCAAAGGCGCATAACTCCGTATCAGGCGCCCGGTTACGGGCACGAGCTGCTGCAACGCGTTGCAAGGATGGACTGGAGACTTTTGCAGAGCGTTGCGCAAATTTGCCGAAAATGGAGAAGGAATTCCGGGGATTAAGGCGAATCATATTTCTGACCAGTGACAATCGTGTTGTCCAGTTACTCTCGAGTAATGGGGCGGTGATGGTTCAAAAGGAAGAGAGCGGTTTCACAAGATGGCCACGGGGTGTCGTGAGACTGGAAAGGAGCGGAGTGTAAGGTGACGAAGAAGTTGCTTTCCCTCGTGCTAGTGCTCACGGTAGTAGCCTTGGCTGTGCCGCTGTACGCCAGTGCAGCAGTCAAGACCGTCAACGTCGGACTTTTGGCCACGATCTCTGGAGACCTGAGTGAAGTCGGGAACATGGGCGCCAACGCCGCCAAGCTGGCGGTGGAACACATCAACGCCGCGGGCGGCATCAAGGCACTGGGAGGAGCCAAGATCAACCTGATCATCGGAGATACCACCAGCGACTACAGCCAGTCAGTTCTGGTGGCCCAGCGGTTGGTGAACAACAACAAGCTGTCGGGGGTTTTGGGGGCTGGCGTGAGCGGCATGGCCCTGGCGGTGGCGCCTGTGCTCGAAAGAGCGGGTGTGCCTTTCCTGACCGCCGCTGTCGCTGACAACCTAACCCAACTGGGGTATAAGTACATGTTCCAGTTCTGCCCGAAGGGCAGCCAGTTCGGTAACATGCAGGCCGAGTTTCTGAAGTTCCTCCAGGATAAGTACGGTCTACCCGCCAAGAAGGTTGCCATCGTCTTCGAGAACACCGCCTACGGACAGTCGACGGCCAAGGGCATCCGCCAGTTGGCGGAGAAGCACGGCTTTGAAGTGGTGATCGAGGAATCCTACCCGAAGAACTTCACTGACGCTGCCCCGCTCGTCACCAAGGTCAAGGCGGCCGGCGCCCAGGTGGTGTTCCCGGTCTCCTACACGAACGATGCCGCCCTTATCCTCGGGACCATGAAGGCGATGAACTACAACCCAGTCATCATCGGCGGCGGCGCTGGGTTCATCTGGCCCGAATTCTACAAGACCCTGGGTAAGAACGCCGAAGGCGTATTCAGCGTCGGCTCGTGGAGCTGGGACACCAAGAACGTGCTGGGCCACCCGGAGTCGGTGGCGGCCGTCAAGGCTTGGGAAACCAAATACAAGACATTCATGCCGGAGATGGCCGGGGAGATGTACACCGCCATGTTCATTCTCAAGGAAGCCATCGAACAGGCGAAGTCCGCTGACCCCAAGGCCATCCGGGACGCCCTGGCCAAGATCAAGATCACGGATGGACCGGGGGCGATGATGCAGCCTGGTGTCGTAGAATTCGATCAGTACGGCTGGAATAAGCACGTCCACCCGACGATCATCCAGTGGCAGAACGGTGTCGTGCGGACCGTCTATCCGGTCGAGGACACCGACAACAAGGTCATGTGGCCCGTCAAGTAAGAGTGGTCTCGCGGGGAGGGCCCGAGCGTTGAAGCCCTCGGGCTCTCCTCCGCAACCGTCCCATCCCAGCAGGACGAGCATCGATTCACGAAGCGATCGCGCATGTTGTTGAGGAGGTGGCAGCTTGTCGACCTTCCTTCAGGCCATGACGAATGGGGTGTTGATCGGCGGTGTATACGCCCTTGTGGCTGTGGGGCTTACCCTTATCTTCGGGGTCATGAACACTGTCAACTTCGCCCAGGGAGAGTTTTTGATGCTGGGCATGTTCACCACCCTGATGCTCGCAGAGACTGCGAGGGTCGATCCTTACGTCTTTCTCGTGCTGGTGGCTGTCGCATTCTTCGTCTTCGGATTCTTGCTCGAGAAGTACCTGATCCACCGGACCATCGACCGGGGACACGAGACGCAGATACTCTTGACTCTGGGTCTGTCCGTCCTTTTCAAGAGCTTGGCGCTGGTGATCTGGGGTCCCAACTTTCGCTCGGCGGTTGTCTCCTATCGTCTAAAGTCCCTCTACGTCGGGGGAGTCTTGATTTCTTATCCCAGACTCTTGTCTTTCGGCGTGGCCGTGGTCGTCATGCTCGCTCTGTGGTTCTTCCTGAACCGCACCGAACTTGGTCGAGCCATGCGGGCCAGCGCGGTGAACCGCAAGTCGGCGGCGCTTATGGGCATCAACCCCGATCTCATGTACGGTCTGGCTTTCGGAATCGGCATTATGCTCGCCGCGGTCGGCGGGGTCTCGCTAGTGCCGTTCTACTATGTGTTTCCTGATGTCGGAGCCTTCTTCGGTACCATCGCGTTCGTGGTCGTGGTGCTGGGCGGTCTGGGAGACATCCTGGGGGCCGTGGTGGGCGCGCTGCTGATTGGTGTGGTCGAGGCTCTGACTGCTCAATACGTGGCCCTCGACCTGTCTCATCTCGGCGTATTCCTGGCGTTCATTTTGGTCCTGCTCTTCCGGCCTCAGGGGCTGATCCGAGGGAAGGGGTGGGCGTAATGGCAGATAGCCAAACCGAAGCCAGAAAACGGTCGGGCCTGGCAGTCCTCTTGATCATGCTGGTTTCGCTTCTCCCGCTGGTCGTTCAGCACGGCTACGTTCTACGCATCCTGATTATGATCTCGTATTTCGCGGTGGCCTCCTACGGGTGGGATGTCATCGGCGGTTATGCCGGGCAGTTGTCTCTCGGTCAGGCTGCCTTCTTCTCCATCGGGGCCTATGCCGCAGCATCCGCCTACCTGATCTGGAAACTATCCCCCGCCGTCGGAGCGCTGGCGGGAGTGGGGCTGGCGGCACTCCTGGCGCTCGGCCTCGGGTCTTTGGTGCTGAGGCTGCGGGGACCCTACTTCACGCTCAGCACCCTCGCCGCGGCCGAAGTCGTGCGAATCCTCCTCCTCCATTTCAAGAGCATAACGGGTGGAGCGGAAGGCCGGGTCATCCCCTATACCGGATTTAACTTGTCCGCCCTGCAGTTTGCCACGGACCGGCCCTACTACTACATCGCCGTGGCACTCCTCGCGTTGGCGATATGGACCAGTTATCAGGTCAGCCGTTCCCGCCTCGGATTCCAATTGGCGGCGATCCGCAACGACGAAGACGCCGCCGAGTCGGTCGGCATCAACCTCATGTCGGCGAAAGTGAAGGCGTTCGTGATCTCGGCCTGTCTGACCGCCCTGGCAGGCGCGTTCTACGTGATCTACGACCGCTACATCGACCCGTACAGCACATGCAGCAGCGAGGTCTCAGTCAAGATCCTGCTCATCGCGCTGGTGGGTGGGCGGAGATCGATCTGGGGTCCATTGCTCGGGGCGGTCCTGCTCATCCCCTTGACTGAACTTACTAACGCCTACTTCGCCAGTATCCGCGCTGGAGCGTCGATGGTCGTGTATTCCATCATTCTGATAATCGTCGTATTGTACGCACCCGATGGGCTCATTCGGGTCCTGCGGCGCCGACCGTCTAGAGGTGCTGTGACCCTGCAACCAGGTCCGAAGGGGAGGAACAGCCATGCTTCAGCTTAAGGGGGTAACGAAGTCATTCGGTGGCCTCACCGCCGTCAACCAGGTGGATCTGGAGGTCCGCCCGGGGGAGATCGTGGGCTTGATCGGTCCGAACGGGGCGGGCAAAACTACTCTGACCAACCTGATCACGGGTTTCCTTCCCATCGACCAAGGGGAGATAACACTGAACGGTGAGCCCATTGCCAACAGGGGCGCTGACTTTGTCGCGCGTAAAGGTATTGTCCGCACCTTCCAGATTGAGCGCTCGTTCAAGGACCTTACGGTGCTGGAGAACGTCGCCGTAGGTGCTCTGGTGCGCGCGGATAGTGTGCCTGAAGCCTTCAAGAAGGCAAAAACGGTGGTCAAACGGTTCGGTCTGGACCGGCAGGAGGAAGAACTGGCCCGAAACCTGACCATCCAGAGCCGCAAAGCCTTGGAGTTTGCCCGGGCTTACGCCACCCAGCCCAAGATGATCATTCTGGATGAAGTAATGGCGGGCCTAACCCCCGGCGAGATCGACGGGCAACTGACCCTCATCCAGGAGATCGTCTCGGAAGGCCTGTCATTCCTGATCATTGAGCACATCATGCAAGTCATCATGGGTGTCTCCCAGCGAATCGTGGTGCTCGAGGAGGGAGCCAAGATCGCTGATGGCACACCTCAGGCGGTAGCGAACGACCCCAAGGTCATCGAGGCCTACCTTGGAAGAGGGGGTGGAGACTAATGAGCCTTTTGGAAGTTGAGTCGCTATGTGCCGGTTACGGTGACTTGACCATCGTCTGGGACGTCTCGCTCAAAGTCGAGGAGGGGGAGATCGCCGTCCTCCTCGGGGGCAACGGTGCCGGCAAGACAACCCTGATCGAGTCTATCGTCGGGATCAACCCCCCGCAGAAGGGCAGCATCCGGTTCAAAGGCGAGGAGATCCAACGGCGTGGGGTGCACCGCATGGCCGAGTTGGGAATCACGCTGGTTCCCCAGGGCAGAGGACTCTTCGGCAGCATGAGCGTCCTGGAGAATCTGTACCTGGGTTCCTATGCCCCCATACCGCGGGCGAAACGGGCCGAGTCCCTGGAGTACGTCTATTCGCTTTTCCCAATCCTCCGGGAGCGGAAAACGCAGAAGGCCGGCAGCCTGAGTGGCGGGGAACAGCAGATGCTGGCGATCGGTCGAGCCATCATGTCCGACCCCCAACTCTTGATCCTGGATGAACCGTCCTTGGGACTGGCGCCGCGGCTGGTCGAGACGGTTTTCCGTTCGATCGTCGAGATCCGTCGGCAAAAGAAGATCGGGGTGTTGCTTGTCGAGCAGAACCTGCGTCAGGCTTTGTCCGTGGCGGACCGTGGCTACGTCCTCGAATCCGGTCGGATGGTGTTAGAGGGACGTCCGGAGGACCTCGAGGCCAACGAACACGTTAAGCGCGCCTACCTAGGCTGTTGAGCTCAACGAAAGACCGGCCGGGCGGAGAGCCGGGCCGTTTAAAGAAAGGGGATGTGGCCTATGGCTGAGGTCAAAAGAGTGGCGGTGATCGGAGGAGGCCTGATGGGCTCGGGCATCGCCCAGGTCGCAGCAACCGCCGGGTTTTCGGTGGTGCTGCGGGACGTGAGCGAGGAGTTATGTCAGAAGGCGTTCAAAGGGATTGAGAAGATCCTCTCGCGGTCGGTCGAGAAAGGAAAGATCACCCAGGATGACGCCAAGGCCATCCTGGACCGGATCGAAACCACCACGGACTTGGGCGCGGCCGCTTCGGCCCAGGTCGTGATTGAGGCTGTCCCAGAAAACTTGGAACTCAAGAAGAGGGTGTTCGCGGAGCTGGATACGATCTGTCCGCGGGAGACCATCCTTCTGACCAACACCTCCTGTCTGCCGATTGCGGATATCGCCAGTGCCACCCAGCGGCCGGACAAGGTCATGGGGATGCACTTCTTCTACCCGGCTCCAGTCATGAAACTGGTGGAGTTGATCCGGGGCGTGGGTACTTCCGACGAGACTTTCGAGATGGGAAAGAGCTTGGCCATAAGCTTCGGCAAGCACCCCGTGAATGCGCCGGACCTTCCGGGGTTCATCGTCAACCGGCTCTTCGTTCCGATGGTCAACGAGGCCATCTACCTGGTCATGGAAGGGGTCAAGCCCGAGGACGTGGACGCCAGCCTGAAGCTGGGGCTGAACCATCCAATGGGACCGCTGGAGTTGGCCGACTTCGTCGGTCTGGATACGTTGCTCTTTGCCATGGAGGGTATCTTCGAAGGTTTCGGCGACTCGAAGTACCGCCCGTGCCCGCTCCTCAAGCGCATGGTCCAAGCCGGCCGCTTGGGGCGCAAGGTGGGGCGCGGGTTCTACGACTACAGCAATTAGGCGACGAGGGGAGTGAACCAACATGGAGCGTATAGCCATTACGTCGGGAGTCCGCACCGCTATCGGTAAGTTCGGCGGATCCTTGAAGGATGTCTCTCCGATTGACTTAGGAGCGCTGGTGGTGAACGAGGCCATCAGGCGGGCCGGATTAGAGCCGTCACAGATCGACCGTTTGGTGTTGGGCGAGAACATCCAGGTCACCCGGGGTGGCAATCCGGCCCGGCGCGTACACCTGGCGGCCGGGCTGCCGGTGGAGATCGACGACTATACGATGAACATGAACTGCGCCTCCGGCCTGCGCGCCATCATTTCGGCCGGCCAGGATATCCTCCTCGGCGAGATCAAGGTGGCGGTGGCCGGTGGGATGGAGAACATGTCGCAGACTCCGTACTTCCTTGAGGGTGCGCGGTTCGGTTACCGGCTTGGGAATGGAGTGCTCATCGACTACCTGGCCGATTACATTCTGGGGGATGCGGGTCCGATGGCGGAGAATGTCGCGGCCCGCTACAACATCACCCGGGAGGATCAGGACCGCTGGGCGTATGAGAGTCAGATGCGGGCAGCCGCCGCCATCAGAGAAGGCAAGTTCAAAGACGAGATCATGCCGATCACGGTCCCGGGTAAGAACCCGTTCGTCTTCGAGGTCGATGAGTATCCGCGGCCGGACACCAGCCTGGAGAAGCTGGCCAGTCTGAAGCCGGTCTTCAAGAAAGACGGGACGGTAACGGCTGGGAACTCCTCGGGCATCAACGATGGAGCTGCCGCGGTCACGGTCATGAGCGAAAAGACCGCCGCCGAGCTGGGCCTTGAGCCCCTGGGGTATCTGGAAGCCTGGGCGTCCATCGGCGTCGACCCGGACCTGTTCGGTATCGGACCGGTGCCGGCCGTGCGCAAATTGCTCGCCAAAACGGGGCTTTCGCTGTCGGACATTGCCTTGGTCGAGCTAAACGAGGCCTTCGCCTCGTCGACCGTGGCGGCCATCCGCGAGTTGGGGCTTGACCCGGAGAAGGTAAACGTCAACGGCGGAGCGATTGCCTTGGGCCATCCGGTCGGCGCGACTGGCGTCATCCTTCTTTTGAAGGCGTTGCACGAACTGCGCCGCCGGGGCGAGAAGCACGCCGTCGTGACCATGTGTATCGGGAGCGGTCAAGGCATAGCGGTCCTGGTCAGTGTCTGATCACCAGGGGATTGGGGGGGGCTCCCATGGCTCTGAGGTCGGGGGCGGAGTATCGCGAGCGCCTGCGCACGTATTCCACCAACGTATACCTGCTTGGGGAGCGGATCCACAACGTCTTGGAGCACCCGTGTTTGGCACCGGTGGTGAACTCGGTCGCCACTACCTTCGACCCGGACGCGGTTGGCGTTTCTCCGGAATTGGCGTTTCGAGTGACAGATGCAGGCGAGACCATCAACCGGCATAACCACGTGTTCCGGAGCGCGGATGATGCGGTGGCCAGGGTTCACCTGGTTCGGGAGCTGACCCGGGGTACCGGGGCGTGCACCCACCGGTGTGTAGGGATTGATGCCATCAACGCTCTAGACATCGTGACCCGGGAAGTCGACGAGGCGAGGGGAACCGAGTACCACGAACGGTTCCGAGCTTTCTTGCGAAAGGCGGCCGCGGAGGATCTGGCGTTGACTGCCAGCGTCACCGACCCCAAAGGCGACCGGGGGCTCCGTCCCGGTCAGCAGCCCGACCCAGACCTGTACCTTCACATAATCGACCGGAACGAGCGAGGGATCGTGGTGCGGGGAGCCAAAGCCCACCAAGGCCGTCCGATGGCGGTCGACTATACACTGGTGCTTCCCACCATGGGTATGCAGGCGGGTGAAGAGGAGTACGCCGTGGCCTTTGCGGTGGCTAACGGGTCCCCGGGGGTGACACAGATCGTCGGAACAGGGCCAGCGGAAGCATGGCGCCTGGTGGGACAGGAAGAGGACTTCGGGAATGCCGCCTACGGTACTCATCCGGGTACACTGGTAGTCTTTGAGGACGTTCTCATCCCGTGGGAGAATGTCTTCCTGGCGGGTGAAGTAGAACACACCGCTCGATTGGTGGAGTTGTTTGCCTCGTATCACCGGATGGCCACGGGCGGGTGTAAGGCAGGGTTATGTGACGTGATCGTCGGCGCCGCCGCGCAGATAGCAGAGTACAACGGGGTGGCCAAAGCATCTCATATCCGAGACAAGATCGTCGAGATGATCCGGCTTTCGGAGACCGCCTTTTCGGGCTCCATCGCCTCGGCGGTCCTCGGGCGGACGACGCCAAGCGGCAACTACCTGCCCGACACCCTTCTGGCCAACGTCGCCAAGTTGAATGCCGCACAGGCTGTCACGCAAAGCATGACCTTGCTGGCTGAAGTGGCAGGAGCTCTTGCAGCAACGGCTCCCGCCTGGCGCGATCTTGAGGCCGCTCCTCAGGGGGAGTTGCTCCGCAAATACCTGGTCGGTAGCGCACAGGTTCCCTGCGAAGCCCGGCTGAAAATGTTTCGACTGGTACAAAATCTACTCTTCGGCGTACAAGGGCTGGTCGCGCTAAACGGGGGCGGACCCCCGCAGACGCAGCGTATGGCGGTGTACGCCCAAGCGCGGCTGGAAGAGAAGAAGGCCCTGGCCCGGAGGATTTCGGGCCAGGAGTGACACACTGCCCCCACTGAGCACCCGTAATGAGGGACGTCTGTTAAAGGAAAGTGAGACGATGAGAGGATTCATCAGCGTTGAGGAAGCTGCCCGGCTGGTCAAGGATGGCGATACGATAAGCAGTGAAGGTTTCCTTAACTCCATGTTCCCTGAAGACCTCTTTACCGCTCTGGAAAACCGCTTTCTGACCACCGGCTCCCCCCGGAACCTCACCGTCTACATGGGCGGGGGGAAGGGTGACTACTGGGGCGGCAAAGGGTTGAACCACTTGGCCCACGAGGGCTTGATCGGACGAGTCGTCGGAAGCCATTGGGGCGTTTGCCGGAAGCTCGAACAGATGATCGCCGAGCACAAGGTGGCCGCGTACAACCTTCCCCAGGGGGTCATGGGACTCCTCTTTCGGGCTCAGGCGGCGGGGCAGCCCGGGGTTATCACCCCCGTCGGACTAGAGACTTACATCGACCCGCGGGTGGAAGATGGCAGCAAGGTGAACCTCCTTTCGACCGAAGAGTTGGTCCGGGTCATGACTATCGACGGGCAGGATTACTTGTACTACAAGACGCAACCTGTGAATGTGGCCTTCCTGCGCGGCACCACGGCAGATGAGCACGGCAACATCTCCATTGAGAAGGAAGCCCTCAACCTCGACACCTTCCCGATCGCCCTGGCGGCGAAGAACTCCGGGGGGCTGGTGGTGTTCCAGGTTGAGCGCATTGCCGCGGCGGGGTCCCTTCACCCCAGGAGCGTCAAGGTTCCGGGAGCCATCGTCGACTACGTGGTAGTGGGTCGGCCGGAGTATCACCAGCAAACACTCACGTACAGCTATAATCCAGCTTACACTGGCGAGATCAGGGTTCCCCTGGCGGAGGAGGACACCGTGAATGCCGCCCCAGCGTTGGATGAGCGGAGAGTCATCCAAAGGCGGGCCGCTATGGAACTGGAAGGTCGGGAGGGGCTTCTCAACCTGGGCATAGGCATCTCGGACGGGGTTCTGACAGCGGCCCGCGAGTTGGGCATTTCCCACAAACTCATCAGCACGATCGAGTCGGGGGTTATAGGCGGGAGGCCGGCCAGGGACCTCGATTTTGGCGCGGCTATCAATCCCGAGGCAATCATCGACATGGTCGACATGTTCGCTATTTACAACGGTGGTGGCCTCAACACCGCCGTTTTGGGCATGGGCCAGGCTGATCGGGCTGGCAACGTGAACGTGACCAAGTTCAGCGCCCGCTCGCCAGGAGCAGGGGGGTTCATTGACATCTCCCAGGGGGCGAAGAAGGTGATCTTCACCGGGACTTTCACGGCCAGTGAGTTGGAGGTGGAGGTCGGCGGGGGGCGGCTCCGCATCATTAAGGAAGGCAAGATCCGCAAGTTGGTGGACCAGGTGGAACAGATCAGCTTCAGCGGCCATTACGCCTCCAAGTACGGAAAAGAGGTCGTGTACGTCACGGAGCGAGCGGTTTTCCGCCTTTTGGACGGCCAGATGGTGCTCACGGAAATCGCGCCCGGGGTCGACCTCGAACGGGACGTCCTGGGGCAGATGGGATTCGTCCCAGTCGTCTCCCCGGACCTCCGTTTCATGGACGAGAAGCTGTTCCGCTGAGGAGGCCCGCCTAAAAGAATCCGAGGAAGAACAGGGGGATTCGAGTGAGCCAGACCAACTTGGAAGTACGCATGGGCGCGGTGACCGAAGTGGTGATCAACCGTCCCCAGGCCGCAAACTCGCTCAACCGGGCGACTTGGCGGGAGGTCGTCGAGACCTTCCGCCGGCTCGATGAGGACGACGACGTGAGGGCCATCGTGCTCCGGGGCCAGGGTGAAAAGGCGTTCGCGGCCGGTTCGGACATCAAGGAAATGGCGGCGATGGCGCCCCATGAGGGAGCCCGGTTTGATGAACTCTGTCACCGGGCACATATGGCGGTGCTCAGCACGGGGAAGCCAGTGGTGGCAGCCATCAATGGGGTGGCTTTAGGCGGTGGTTGCACGCTAGCCGCCGCGTGCGACTTCCGGATCGCCAGCACCACTGCCCGGTTGGGTCTGCCCGAAGTCAACCTGGGCATCATGCCCGGCGCGGGCGGACTCGAGATCGTGGTCCGCCTGATCGGGTTGAGCCAGGCCAAACGAATGGTCTTCACGGGGGAGCTTCTAAGTGCCGACGAGGCCTTTTCCATCGGGCTGGTTGATCGGGTCGTGCCTCCCGAACGTCTCCTCGAAGAAGCCCGTATCTTGGCGGCTTCGCTGGCGGAGAAACCCCCGTTCAGCCTACGCATGGCCAAGGCGGCGCTTGGGGTGGCGGCTGGGCTGGTCAAAGACACTGCCTTCGCTTACGACACCCTTGGCTTCGCGATCTGCAACTCGACACGGGAGAAGCAAGAAGCCATGGAGCGGTTCGTAGCCAAGGGGAAATAAGGCGGGGCATGCCCGCGTTCTGGGGTGAGGGAGGCGTGTGGAGTGCGAGCTTATGGGAGTTTTTCAGACATCAAGATCGGGGATAGGTTGAGATATGCCAAGACAATGACCGAAGCGGAGACCTACCTCGGTGTCGGATTGATCGGGGCACTGAACCCGGTTCACATCGACGAGGAGTACTGCAAGAAGACCCGGTTCAAGCGGCGTCTCGGCGTGGGGCTCCTGGTCAACGCTCTAGCGGTCAGCGCCGCCGAAAACTTTCTGGTCGGCCCAGGCACGCAGTTGGTATCGTTGGACGCCAAGTTCGTGGCGCCGGTGTACTTCGGGGACACAGTCACTGCCGAGCTTGAGGTGATCGGCACGGACAGTGAGGAACAGACGGTCACCTTTAAGAACACAATGACTAACCAGGATGGGAATCCCGTGCTGCTCGGGGAGTTCAAGCTCCGGGTGAGGGGGGAGAGCGGTGATCAACATTCTCAACGGCAAGACGGTGCATGAGGTGGAGATCGGTGAAAAGGCCTCCATGTCAAAGACCATTACGGAGACAGACGCCTACATGTTCGCGGCCTTGACGGGCTCGACCAATCCTCTGTATCTGGATGAGGTTTTTGCCTCCGGCACACCCCTCGGTCGGCGGATCGTACCCGAGCTCCTGATCGCCTCTATGCTTCCGGCGACGCAAGGCAACTTCTTGCCGGGAGAAGGAAACCTCCATCTCAAGCAGCATCTCGACTTCCTGAAGCCGGTCTTCATTGGCGACACGATCACGACGGAAGTGGAGATCATCGGCAAGGACGTCGAGCGGAACCGGGTGACGATCCGCCAGGCCTGCCGGAACCAGGACGGGGAGGTGGTCGTGACGGGAGAAGCAGTGGTTTGGCCGAAGAAGCGCGAGGGTTAGTGAGGGAGGTTCAGAGATGGCGGTACAGTTCCTAAACGAACGGGAGGCGGCCGGTCTCATCTTCGACGGCGCCACGGTGGCCACTGTGGGGATGACCCTGGTCAGCGCCAGTGAAGCCATTCTCAAAGCGATCGAGCAAAGCTTCCTTGACACCGGACATCCCCGGGACCTCACGCTGGTTCACGCCGCAGGCCAGTCCAACCGGGAAAGGGGAATGGGCATCCAGCACCTGGCCCACGAGGGCCTGGTGAAGCGGATCATCGGGTCTCACTGGGGGCTGCAGCCACGCTGGATGAACCTGATCCATGAGAACAAGGTCGAGGCGTACTGCCTGCCGCAGGGTCAGATCACCCACATCTATCGGGCCACCGCCTACGGGAACCCGGGGAAGCTCAGTAAGATCGGGCTGGGAACCTTCATCGATCCCCGGCTTGAGGGCGGGAAGATGAACGAGCGGACGCGGCAGCTCCCGGACATCGTCGAAGTAGTGAACTTCAGAGGGGAAGAGTACCTCTTCTACCACGGCATCCCCTTGGACTTCGTGATCATCCGGGGGACGAAGGTGGATGAGAAGGGGAATCTGAGCACTGACGAAGAGGCGATGAAACTGGAGCTTATGCCGGCGGTCCTGGCGGTGAAGCGGTACGGGGGGAAAGTGATCGCGCAGGCCAAGTACAAGGTGAAGCACGGAACATTGCACGCCAAACAGGTGACGGTTCCAGGAGTCTTCATCGACGCGGTGGTTATCCCGGAGAAACCGGAGGTCGATCACCCTCAGACCGACTGTGCCTACTTTGATCCGGCCTTTTGCGGGGACATCAAGGTCCCCCTCGACAGCCTACCGGTGCTGCCGCTGTCGGTGCGGAAAGTGATCGGGCGGCGGGCGGTTATGCAGATTTCCCCGGGGGCCATCATCAATCTGGGCACCGGAATCCCGAACGACACGATCGGATCCATTGCCGCGGAGGAGCGCATCATGGACCGGTTCACCGTCACCGTTGAATCGGGTGTGTATGGGGGTGTGCCGTACGGGGGCCTCGATTTCGGAATCGCCAAGAACATGGACGCCCTGATCGAGCACCACGTCCAGTTCGATTACTACAATGGCGCCGGAGTGGATTTCACGTTCATGGGGGCTGCCGAGATGGACCGTCACGGGAACGTCAACGCCACCAAGTTCGGAGACCGGGTGGCGGGGGCAGGCGGCTTCATTGATATAACCCAAGGGGCGAGGTGTGTCGTCTTCTGCAGCACCTTCACTGCCGGAGGGTTGGAGGTTGAGTTTGAAGACGGCCGGGTACGCATTAAACAGGAAGGTAGAGTACGTAAGCTGGTCGAGCGGGTCCAGCAGGTTTCGTATAGTGCGGACTATGCCCGGAAGAAGGGGCAGCGGATGTACTTCGTCACCGAGCGCTGCGTCTTCGAGTTGGGGGAGGAAGGGCCGGTCCTGCTTGAGATTGCCCCGGGTGTCGACTTGGAGCGGGACGTTCTGGCGCAGATGGAGTTCCGGCCGGCAATCAGTCCTGATCTTAAACTTATGGACCAGCGCCTCTTCCGCCCGGAGCCTATGGGGTTGTGATGAGGCATGATCAGGGGACGTGCGCTTTGGACCGCGGATGAGCGGTTCGCCTTGGAGGAGGACGTCAGGGGGGCGGTGCGCTACCGCCACCGCCCCCCTAATGTCTTGCACCTAATCAAGCGGAGCGTGGAACGATCTCCAGACAAGGTGGCTGTGAAAGACGATTCCGGGGTCTCCTTGACGTACCGGGCTCTGTGGCGGGAGACGGAGCGGTGCGCGGCATGGCTGAAGTCCACCTGGGGAGTGGACCCGGGGGACCGGGTGGCCTTGCTGCTCTCCAGCAGCGTCGATTATGTCTCCCTGTTCTTGGGAGTGCTCCGGTGCGGAGCCGTCGCGATTCCCCTCAACACCAAGCTTGCGCCGACCGAACTCCGGCGGGTGCTGGACTGCTCTGACCCCAGGCTCCTTGTGGTGGCCCCGGAGTACCTCCCCAAGGTGGAAGAGGCATGGCCGGATTACCCCCGGCAGAAGCTTCTGGTCTGGCCGGGTTCAGAGCCTTGGCCCGATTCCTTGAAGCTGCCGAAGGTGCAGGAAGCGCTTGACCCCGGGGAGGATGACTGCGCGGCCCTCATCTTCACCTCGGGCACTACGGGTAAGCCCAAGGGGGTGATCCTGACCCACGGTAACCTGGTTCACTCCGTTCTGAGCTACACTCAGGTGCTACCTCTCTCAGAAGAAGACGTGACCGTCATCGCCGTGCCGCTCTTCTACGTGACTGGTCTCATTGCTCAGCTCCTCTTCTTTCTCGCCTTGGGCGGAACCAGTATCATCATGCACAGATTCGAGGAGAACGTGCTGCTAAGACTGATCGAGTCCGAGAGGGTCACGTTCATCCATGCGGTAGCGACCGTGTTCATCAAGATGCTAGGGGCCTCTGAGAGAGGACGGGTAGACCTCTCGACGTTGCGCCTGGCAGCTTGCGGTGGTGGGCCGGTCATGCCGAAGACGATTGCCGATCTGAAGACATGGCTACCTCAGCTGGATTTTCGCCCCGTCTATGGTCTAACGGAAACCAGTTCACCAGCTTCGGTAATGCCGGTCGATGTCAATACCTGCTTAGAACGGGTGAGGTCAGCCGGTCGCCCGATCCCCGTGGTCGATTGCCGGGTGGTGGATGAGGCGGGGCAGGATGTGCCATTGGGAGAGATAGGCGAACTCTGGGTGCGCGGCGGGGTGGTTTCCCCGGCTTACTACCGGAACCCGGAAGCGACAGCGGCTGCGCATCGCGACGGGTGGTTCGCTACCGGCGATCTCGCACGGTTCGACGCGGATGGGTTTCTCTACATTCAAGACCGGAAGAAGGATATGATCATTCGCGGGGGCGAGAAGGTCTTCCCCAGTGAGGTCGAAGCGATCCTGACCGAGCACCCGGCGGTGATCGAGGCAGCAGTTGTGGGGGTACCCGATTCGGTGTACGGCGAATCGGTCTGGGCGTTCATCGTTCCAGCCTCAGGCAATACGTCGAGTGGGGAGGAGCTGGAGGCATGGGCTAAGAAACGCCTGGCTCGTTACAAGGTGCCGTCCACCTATGTCTTCTTGCCGGAGCTACCTCGGAGTGCCAACGGAAAAACCTTGCGCCGGGTCCTGCGGGAATGGGCGGAGCAGGGCATTCCCACTCAGGGGGCGACAGCGTCTTGGCGCTTTGATCCGTAAACCGGAGGTGTACAAGGATGAGACTGAAGGGCAAGCGGGCGATCGTCACCGGCGCGTCGCGAGGTATCGGTCGAGCGATTGCGCTAAGGCTTGCCGAAGAAGGTGCGGACCTCGTGGTGAACGCCCTTCATGCCGAGAGACTGGCCCAGGTGGTCAAAGAGGTCGAGAGCCTGGGACGGCGGGCGATCGCGGTGCCAGGGGACGTAGGTAGCTGCGAAACGGCTAAGCGCCTTGTCGACGCCGCCCTCACGGAGTTGGGTGGGCTTGAGATACTCGTCAACGTGGCGGGGATCAACCGTGACGCGATGCTCCACAAGATGACCCGTGACCAGTGGGACGAAGTACTCCGCGTCAACCTGATCGGTACCTTCAACACCACCCAGGCTGCCGCCATTCACATGAGAGAGGCCGGTTATGGGCGTATCATCAACATCAGCTCCATGTCGTGGCTCGGCAACATCGGGCAGGCCAACTACGCTGCATCAAAAGCTGGCATAGTGGGCCTCTCCAAAACGGCAGCCAGGGAGTTGGCAAAGAAGGGCGTGACGGTGAACGTGGTCTGCCCGGGGTTCATCGATACCGACATGACTCGGGCGTTACCGCAGAATATCTGGCAACTGATGATGGATAAGATCCCTATGGGCCAGGTAGGCGATCCCCGAGATGTCGCCAATCTGGTGGCTTTTCTGGCCTCTGACGAGGCGCGCTACCTGACCGGGGAGGTCATCAACGTGAGCGGTGGAATGGTGCTATAAACGATGTGCCATCGGAGCCAAGAACCGCCACCTCCACGTACTCCTCGGGCTTCACTCCAGTCAGTTCCGGGATCAGACGTTGCTGCTTGTTCAAGCCGCTTTCTTACGCCAGCCGCTCCTCTTTCGCTCCAGGGCGGAGTTCTCCCACCTGAAGTCACCTTCTCCTCAATCTGGCTCTCCCAGCCGTAAGAGCTTCCTGCCCACTTGGTGACGATCAGCCCGGTGGCTCCTGCTGGCCCGGGCTCGATGCTAAGCCCGGGGAACGAGAACACGGCAGGCATCTAGAACCCTGGCCCAGTTCAAGCTGTAGCCGCTAGGGAGATAGAGAGAGCAGAAGCGGGTGGTGAGGGAGATTCACCACCCGCTTTAGAGTAGCTGACAACAATTCGGCACACAGCACCACAAGAATTTTGCCCCAACATTAGAAATATTACACAGGACTATGGAGAATAATGTCAAACTGTGTGGGCAAACAGCTCGCTTGCCGAAGGGGGGGGAGGAGTCATGGAAACCCAACTGGTGGTCTTCCGCCTGGCCGGGGAGGACTTCGGGGTGCCGATCGCTCAGGTGCGAGAGATTAACCGCTTCGTGTCCATCGCGGCTGTCCCGAAGGCTCCACCCAGCGCCCTTAGCAGAGACCCAGGCTGGGTGATCCATACACATAGCAGAGGGAGTGCTGAGTTGACAGGGATATAGGGAGGTATCGAGAATGATCAGTTTTCGTGACTTGAAGCTCAAGGTGAAGCTTCTGGGATTGGTGGGGTTGTTGGTCCTGGCCATGGCCGGACTGGGGTTGTACAACGTCCAGATCACGACCAGAGTCGCCAAGGGGAGCGACGAACTGTATCACAACGATACACACGCCATTGAGAGTTCCTTGGAAATCAAGGGACATTTCTTGGAGATCACCAATTCAGTGGCCCATCACATCCTCCACAACAGCCTGATTACCGACTCCGAGGAGCAGGTGGCCCTTGAAAAGTCGATCGCTGCGTCGTTCGAACAAATCAAGGAGCACTTGGTGGAATACGAAAAACTGGCGACGGAGAAAGAGGAGCAGGACCTGCTGAAGGAGATTCAGACTCACCTGGCCGACTATGAAGCCAAGCTTCCGGCGATCCTTGAACTCTCCCGGGCCGGCAAGGGTAAGGAGGCGTTCGAGCGAATGGAGGCCATGGAGGCCGAGATCGACGAGGCCCTGGAGAATCTGGAGAGGCTAGTCAAGATCAACGCAGAGCACGCGGATAAGAAGGGCGAGGCGAACGAGGCGCTGGCGACCTCCTCCCGGATCAACTCGCTGGTCGCCATTGCCGCCGTTGCCCTCCTGTCCGTCCTGGTCGGCCTCTGGGTGGCCAACCTGATCGTGAATCCGGTCAAGCAGGTCCAGGCGGTGGCCGAGGCTCTAGCCGAGGGCGACCTCAGCAAGAACGCCCAAGTGAAGTCGAAAGATGAAATCGGGCTGATGGGGGCGGCGGTGAACCGGGCGGTGGAGAAACTGCGGAGCCTGGTCAAACAGGTGGTCAATGCCGCGGAGCAGGTGGCCGTCTCCTCAGAGGAACTGGCCTCCTCAGCCCAGCAGGTGGGGCAGGTGACCCAGCAGGTCAGCGAAACGATCAGCCAGCTTGCCAAGGGGGCCGATGAACAAGCCAAGCAGGCCCAGGAGACAGGCCAGGTGGTGGAGAACATGTCCGCCTCCATCGAGCAGGTGGCCGCCTCCGCCCAGCAGATGAGCAAGGACGCCACCGGGGCCGTGATGACGGCGGAGGATGGCCGGACGGCGGTAGACCAGGCGATCAGCCAGATGGCCACGATCCGCCAGACCGTCGAGGAGTCGGCCGGAGTGGTCCGGGGGCTGGGAGAGCGGTCACAGGAGATCGGGAACATCGTCGAGGTGATCACCAGCATCGCCGACCAGACGAACCTGCTGGCCTTGAACGCCGCTATCGAGGCGGCCCGGGCGGGTGAACAGGGACGAGGGTTCGCGGTGGTGGCGGAGGAGGTCCGCAAGCTGGCGGAGCAGTCGCGGGAGGCGGCGGAGC
>DYFA01000037.1 GCA_020725425.1 Aneurinibacillus sp. | reverse complement strand
GGTTCTGATCGAACTCGACCGGGCGGAGCTCTTGGCCCAGGTCAGGCAGGCGGAAGCGGCAGTGCTCGCGGCCCGGGCCGGCGCCCGGCAGACCGTGACCGCGGCGGAGACACAGGTCCAGGTCGCCACCGGTCAGTACGAATCGGCCCAGGCCGTGCTGCGCCAGGCGGAGGCCGGCCTGAAAAGCGCCCTGGATAACCTTCAGCGCCTGCAGGATCTGTACGCCAAGCACGCCGCCACCAGGCAGCAGTTGGAGCTGGCCCAGACCCAGGCCGACGTGGCCCGGGCTCAGGCGGAGTCGGCCCGGGCGGCCGTCGAATCCGCCCGGTCGGGCCTGGAGGGCGCTAAAAGACACCTCGCCACGGTCAAGGAGGTCGGTCGAGTGGGTCATGACCTGACGCCCACCGCCGCCGAGGCGGCGGTGGTGCAGGCAGAAGCTGCCCTGGAACTGGCCCGCGTCCAACTGGCCAACGCGGTCATCACGGCGCCGGTCGACGGGATCGTCTCCTTCCGGAACGTCGATCCGGGTGAGCTGGCCAGTCCCGGCGTGCCCCTTGTCGGGATCGTCAGCACCGACCAGGTCTACGCCGAGGTCACCGTGACGGAAGCCCTGGTGGGGAAGGTGCGGGAGGGGATGCCCGTTCAGGTGAAGCTGGATGCCTTCCCCGGGCGGATCTTCACCGGGCGCCTGGCCAATCTGGCGCCGGCGGCCGACCCGCGGAGCCGCGCCTTCTCTGCCCGGGTCTATCTCCCCAATCCCAAGGGCGAGCTGCGCCCGGGGATGTTCGCCACGGCGGCCCTGGCGACCGAGCGGCGGACCGGCGTAGTCGCCATTCCGACCTCAGCGGTGGTGGACCGCAACGGCCAGCCGGCGGTGTACGTCGTGGAGGACGGGCGGGCGGTGGAACGTCCAGTCACCGTCGGGCTGAGCAACAGGCAGGTGAGCGAGATCCTGGAGGGGCTCACCCCCGGTGAGACCCTGGTTGTGCGCGGCCAACTCCAGCTGGCGGACGGCGTGGCGGTCAGCGTCACCGACAGGAGGGTGATGAAATGAGCCTGCCGAGCCTCTCCGTCAAGCGCCCCGTCACGACGATCGTCCTGGTGGCGATGGTTTTGATTCTCGGCTGGGTGGCGGTTGGCCGGCTGGCGATCGACCTCCTGCCGCGGATCGTCTTCCCCCAGGCGGCCATCATGACCACCTACCGGGGGGCCAGCCCGTCGGAGATCGAGAACCTGGTGACCCGGCCGATCGAGGCCATCGTAGGCACCGTCAACAACGTCAAGAACATCTACTCCTTCTCCCTGGCGGACACCTCGGTGGTGGCGGTCGAATTCGAGTGGGGGACCGATATGGACTTCGCCACGCTGGCTATCCGGGAGAAGGTGGACATGATCAAGCGGTACCTCCCGGAGGACATCGAGCCGCCGATGGTGGTCAAGGCCGACCCCTCGATGATGCCGATCATGCAGATCGGGGTCTACGGGCGGCGCAACCTGGCCAGCCTCAAGAAGCTGGTGGACGACGAGATCCGGCCCAAACTGGAACGGGTTGAAGGGGTGGCGTCAGTCCTGGTGACCGGCGGCCTCGATCGGGAGATCCAGATCCGTCTCGACCAGCAGAAGCTGGCTCAATACGGCATCTCCCCCTCCCAGGTGGTGCAGGCGCTGCGGGCCGAGAACGTCACCCTCCCCGGCGGGTACGTGGTCGAGAACGAGCGGGAGCTGACCATCCGCACCATGGGGGAGTTCGAAAGTCTCCGGGAAGTCGCCGAGCTTGTGGTGGCGGTTCCGGGAGGGCCCTCGGTCCGCCTGAACGAGCTCGGGCAAGTGGTGGACAGCTTCGCCGACGTGCGGAACCACTCCCGGGTCAACGGGCGCCCTTCCATCGGGATCATGATCCAGAAGCAGAGCAGCGCTAACACCGTCCTGGTCGCCCGCCGGATCAAGAAGGAGCTGGCGCGGCTCGAGCGGAGCGTCCTGCCGAAGGACGTCCACCTTTCCCTCGGGATGGACCAGTCCGAGTTCATCGAGCGCTCCATCAACAACGTCAAGAAGAACGCCTTCCAGGGCGGCGTGCTGGCGATCTCCGTCCTGTTCTTCTTTCTGCGTCACCTGGTGCCGACGGCCATCATCGGGTTGGCCATTCCCTTCTCCATCGTTTGTACCTTCGTGCTGATGTACTTCGGCAAGCTGACGCTGAACCTGATGTCCCTCGGCGGCCTCGCCCTGGGCGTGGGGATGATGGTCGACAATGCCATCGTCGTCCTGGAGAACATCTACCGCTACCGCCAGGAGGGCCACTCGATCACCGAGTCGGCGATCAAGGGGGCGGAGGAGGTCAGCACGGCGATTCAGGCCTCGACCCTGACCAACCTGGTGGTCTTCCTGCCGATCGTCTTCGTCCAGGGCCTGGCGGCGATGATCTTCAAGGAGATGGCGCTGACGGTCACCTATTCGCTCCTCGCCTCGCTGGTGGTGGCTTTGACGCTGGTGCCGGTCATGGCCAGCCGCTGGCTGCGACGGGTCCGGACCCACGCCACGGGTCTCTCCGAAGAGGAGTACGCCTGGCACACCGCCGGCCGGCTCGGCCGGTGGTACTACGGCGTGCTGGGGGCGGCCTTGCGCCACCGGAAGCTGGTGATCGGCCTCGCGGTCTTCGCCTTCCTCACCAGCTTCATCCCGTGGGCGCTGGTGGAAAAGGAGTTCATGCCGCCGATGGACGCCCGGGAGATCTCCGTGCGGATCACCATGCCCAAGGGGACCCGGCTGGAGAACACCGACCAGGTCGTACGAGAGGTGGAGCGACTGATCGCTGAGCAACCGGAGACGGATACGGTGATGGTGTCGGTTGGCGGGGGCAACCTGTTCACCCTCGGACTGGACAGCGGCACGGAGAACGCGACCCTGGAGGTCCGCCTGAAGAAAGGCGCTGCGGCGCGTCAAGGGCGGAGCACCGAAGACGTCGTCGACTATCTCCGCCAGGAGGTCCGCCGGATCGCGGGAGCCAAGATCCAGGTCACTAAGAGCGGCGGCGGCCTGATGGGCGGCGGTGGCTTCGGGGCGCCGGTGCAGATCCGCATCAAGGGCGACAACCTGGCGGTGCTGGCGAACCTGGCTGACGGAGTGGTCAGGCGCATCAGCAGGATCCCCGGCATCCGGGAAGCCGACTCGTCGCTCTCCGAGGGGCGCCCGGAAGTCCAGGTCTACCTGCGGCGGGACAAGGCCGCGGCCTACGGCTTGAATGCCGCGCTGGTGGCGCAGGCGGTCCGGACGGCGATCGGCGGCGAGGTGGCGACCCGCTACCGCGTCGGCGGAGATGAGGTGGACGTGAGAGTGCGCCTCGACCAGAAGGACCGGCAGTCGCTGGCCGACCTGACGAGAGTCCGGGTGGCTTCGCCGGCCGGGGTCCAGCTTCCCCTGTACGAGGTGGCCGACGTCCGGCCGGGGATGGGGCCGAACCAGATCAACCGGATGAACCAGTCCCGCTACGTGACCATCACCGCCCAGATCCACAACCGGTTCTCCGGGGCGGTCATCCGCGACGTCAGCGAGGCGTTGAAGGGCTATCCCATGCCGGAGGGCTACCGGCTCGAATTCGGCGGCGAGGCCGAGAACATGCAGGAATCCTTCGGCGACCTGGGGCTGGCCTTCATCCTGGCGGCAGCGCTGGTATACATCATCATGGCTGCCCAGTTCGAGTCGTTCCTCTATCCGTTCATCATCATGTTTACTGTGCCGATGGCCTTCATCGGCGTAGCCTGGACTCTCTTCCTCTGCGGAAAGTCACTCTCGCTGTACGCCATCATCGGGGGGATCATGCTGGCGGGTATAGTCGTGAACAACGCCATTGTGCTGGTGGACTTCACCAACACCCTCCGCAGCCGGGGGTATCAGCGGGATGAGGCGCTTCGCCGAGCGGGTCCGACCCGCCTACGGCCAATCCTCATGACCACCCTGACCACCGTCCTTGGCCTGGTGCCGATGGCGCTAGGCCTGGGGGAGGGGGCGGAGGCGGAGTCGCCGCTGGCTTTGGTGCTTATCGGGGGGTTGGCGACGTCAACCCTGCTCACACTGGTGCTCGTCCCGGTCATCTACACCCTGTTCGACGACGCGGGACGATGGCTGGTCCGGGTGTTCAGCCGCGAGCCGGCCGCCACCCCGGCGACTCCGGGGGCCAGCTAAGATTTTGCAGGGTAAGCAGGAAACGGCGAAACTTGAGCGAACCATCTGGCCCAAAAAGGCGGGTGATAGTCTTGATTCAAACCAGGGAACTCGTAACGGCCGCCCTGCTCGCCGCCCTGGCGATGGTCATCCCATTGGCCCTGGGCGGGGTGTTGACCTTGGCCATTCCACCCTTCACGGCTACGGTCGCCTCGCACGTCCCGGTAATGCTGGCGATGGCGGTCAGCCCCTTCGCGGCAGTCATGAGCGGGCTTGGCTCGGCCCTCGGCTTCTTTCTCCGGTTGGGTTCGCCGGTCGTGGCGGCCCGGGCGGCGGTCCACGCCGTCTTCGGACTGGCGGGGGCGCTGCTCATCCGGCGCGGCTTCAGGCTCGGGCCGGCGCTCCTTTTGATCCTGCCCCTACATGCCCTCGGGGAAGCGCTGGTCGTGTTGCCCTTCGGCTGGACCCTCGCTAAGGCGGGGCTGGTCGTGGCGGTGGGCACTGCCCTGCATCACCTGATCGATGCCGTCATCGCACTGGTAGTGGTCCGGTTCATCGTCCTACCACGATTTTAGGGCAGGATTTCCGGCCGGCCTGGCGAAAACCTCACCCCGTATGACCTGGGCGGAGGGGTGACACACAGCCGATGATGACCCATCCCGGCTCCGGCTGGATGCTGGCGAACGTTGTGGGAGGGCTGGGCCTTTTTCTCTATGGCATGGTCCTCATGTCGGACAGTCTGCAGAAGGTCGCGGGCGACCGGATGCGCCGGATCCTCGAAGTCCTCACCACCAACCCGCTGAGGGGAGTCCTCGTCGGGGCTGCGGTTACCGCCATCATCCAGTCTTCCAGCGCCACCACGGTCATGGTGGTGAGCTTCGTCAACGCCGGGCTGATGAACCTCTCCCAAGCCTTCGGGGTCATCATGGGCGCCAATATCGGCACGACGATGACCGCCCAGCTCATCGCCTTCAATTTGACCAAGACGGCCCTGCCGATCTGCGGCGTGGGCTTCCTCGTGTATTTTGTCGCGAAGCGCAAGCGGATCAGGAGCCTCGGCTTGTTGATTCTGGGCTTCGGCGTGCTGTTCGTCGGGCTGAATACCATGTCGGAGGCGATGAAGCCGCTCAGGGACTCGCCGGCCTTTGTCGACCTGATGGTCGCCCTGAGCCGCTACCCCATCCTCGGGGTCTTGATGGGTACCGGCATGACTATGCTTATCCAGTCGTCCTCAGCGACCATCGGCTTGCTGCAGGCAGTGGCCTCCCAGGGCCTGATCACCTACAAAGCGGCCGTGCCGGTTCTCTTCGGCGACAACATCGGGACGTGCATCACCGCCGTATTGGCCTCCCTGGGGACCAACCTCACCGCCAAGCGAGCCGCTATCGCCCACGTGTCCTTCAACGTCTTCGGCACCATCCTCTTCCTTCTCCTCCTTCAACCGTTCAAGGGGCTGGTCGAGGCCATCACTCCCTCGGGGTATTTGCCGCGTCTGATCGCCAACAGCCACACCGTCTTCAACGTTCTCAACACTCTGGTGTGGCTGCCGATGGTAGCGGTCATGGTCCGCTGGGTGAAGACGGTGGTTCCCGGTGAAGAGCGCGGCCCCCGCCGGCCGGCGTTTCTCGACCCGAAGCTGTACAACACCCCGGCGGTGGCGCTCGGGCAGGTCACCAAGGAACTCGGCCGGATGGGCGAGATGACGAAGGAGATGCTGGTGGACGCCCGGCTGGCGATCCTGAACCAAGATCTTAAGGCCATCGCGCGCATCGATGAACAGGAGGAGTCCGTCGACTACCTGCAGCGCGAGATCACGGTATATCTCACCGGATTGGGCCAGTCGTCTCTGGGGCCGGACGAGTCGACCCGCCTGATCAACCTCCAGAACGTGGTTCACGACATCGAGCGGGTGGGCGACCACGTGAAAAACCTGGCGGAGCTGGCGGAGTACCGCATCGACCAGCGGCTCGTCTTTTCCGACGCGGCCCAGGCCGAGCTCTACGATATTCTCTCCCGGGTCCAGAAAATCTACAGCGACACCCTGGAGGCGCTGGCCAACGACGCCTACGGCTTGGCTTTTGACGTGCTCCGTCAGGAGGAGGAGGTCGACGCCCTCCACCGCACCCTCCGCACCAACCACATCGGCCGCCTCAACGAGGGGAAGTGCCTCCCCCAGTCCGGCATTGTGTACCTGGACATCCTGACGAACCTGGAGCGGGTGGCGGATCATTCGGTCAACATTGCGCAGGCGGTCCTCGACCGGGTCCGCGAGGACAGTCTGGTGACCGCGGCTGGAGTGCGGCACTCCCTGTCGGAGTCCTGATCCGCCAGGCTGACTTCAGGATTGGCAAGCCTTGCCTGCCTCACCGCAATGTGCCCTCGCTCCGGGACGGAACCGTCCGCATTCCCCACCCCTGACTTCTCCACACTAAGGGAACAGGGAAGGGGGTGATGGCGTGTACGACCCGCGAGTTCAGGTACGGCCGGTTCCGGCGACGAAGAACCAGAACGCCGAGGTGGTTTACCGGGGCCTCCTGGTCAATGCCGGCGCCGATCGGGTTTACCTTCACTACGGCTATGACGGCTGGCAAAACGTGGCCACGAAGCCGATGTTCAGGCAGAACGACGGCAGCTTCTTCGCTTCAGTCCCGGCCGTCGGCGACCACGAAATCAATTTCTGCTTCAAGGATTCGGCCGCCAACTGGGACAACAACAGCGGCTGGAACTGGAACATCCCGATCGAACTGCGCTACTGACCCGATCGAAGCCGTCTCTTACCACGAAGCGAGGCCCGACACGGCCCCGCTTCCTTTTCTTTCCGGGGATTCGGGAAGGAGCGGGGGCGGCCGGTGACGAAAAAGAGGTCAACCGGCGGGGCCGGAGGAAGAGGAGGCCGCAGGTGGGCAAGAAGCAGGCACTGAAGCCAATGAAGCAGACTGGCAAGAGGAGACGGCAGGCCAGGGGGCAGATCATAGGCTTCTTGTTGGCCGGGGTGATGGTCCTGAGCCTGGCGGCTTACTACTTCGGGGCCGCGGGCCCAGCCCGCTCGCCGGCCCCCGCGGGGAGAGCCGGCGACCTGGCGGCAGGGGACCGGTACGTCGAAGAAGGCAATCGGGCCTATGACTCCGGCGACTTCGCCGCCGCCATCCGTTACTACGAGCAGGCTTTGCCGTGGCGGGGCCGGGACCCGGGAGTCCTGACCGACCTGGGAACGGCGTACTTCTACCGCACCCCGTCCGATCCGGCGCGGGCCATCGCCTACTACGACCGGGCGCTGGAAGTCAGCCCCGGCTTCCCCAACGCCCTTTTCAACAAGGGGATCGTCCTGCTCCAGGGGCAGAATGACCCCGCGGGGGCGATTGCCGCCTGGGAGCAGTTGCTTGCTGTGCTGCCGCAGGACGATCCAGCAGCTCCGAAGGTTAAGACGTTCATTGCCAACGCCAGGACCCTCTTGTCCTCGGAGACTGCCTCACCTCCGGCCCCGTCCGCACCACGCCCCCCGTCCGCTCCGCCCCCGGCGCCTTTCGCCTCCTCGGGAACCGGTTCCCGTCTGTCCAGCGGATTCGGGCGGTAGGGACCTGCCTGGAACTGGCGTCAGAACGTTCTCAGGTACTGGTCGAGTTCCCACTGGTGAACCTGGGTGCGGTAGACGTCCCACTCAATGCGCTTGGCTTCCATGAAGTGCTCGTACACGTGGTCGCCGAGCGCCTCCCGCAGAAGCGGGTTGCGCGCCATCTCATCCAGGGCTTCCTTGAGACTCCCCGGCAAGCTCAGGATGCCTTCGGCCACCCGTTCCTCGTCGGTCATGTGGTAGATGTTCTTGGCGAACGACTCCGGCGGGGTGATCTTGTTTTGGATGCCGTCGAGGCCCGCTTTCAGAATCACGGCGAAAGCCAGGTACGGGTTGCACGACGGGTCGGGGCTCCGGAGCTCAAGGCGGGTCGACATGCCGCGGGCCGCCGGCACCCGGATCAGAGCAGTCCGGTTCATGGCCGACCAGGCGATGTAGACCGGGGCTTCGTAGCCCGGGACCAGCCGTTTGTACGAGTTGACCAGGGGATTGGTCACGGCAGTGAAAGACCGGACGTGCTTCAGCAGGCCTCCGATGAAGTAGAAGGCTTCCTGGGAGAGTTGGTACGGCCCCTCCGGATCGAAGAAGGCGTTCTTCCCGTCCCGGAAGAGGGAGAGGTTGGTGTGCATGCCGGAGCCGTTGATGCCGAAGATCGGCTTCGGCATGAACGTGGCGTGAAGCCCGTGCCGCTGGGCGACCGTCCGGGTCACGACCTTGAAGGTGGCCACCCGGTCCGCGGTGGTCAGGGCGTCGGCGTACTTGAAGTCGATCTCATGCTGGGCTGAGGCCACCTCGTGGTGGGCGGCTTCGACCTCGAACCCGAGCTTCTCCAGATACAGCACGATGTCGCGCCGGGCCTCCTCACCCTTGTCGACGGGGGCGAGATCGAAGTAGGACCCCTCGTCGTGCGTGACCGTGGTCGGGACGCCGTCCTCCCCGATCTTAAAGAGGAAGAATTCGATCTCCGGGCCGGTGTTCATCGTGTACCCGAGCTCCGCCGCCTCCGACAGAACCCGCTTCAGCACGTACCGGGGATCCCCTGAGAAGGGCTGTCCGTCCGGCAAATATACGTCGCAGATCATGCGGGCGATGGGCGTGTCGTACCACGGCAGCAGAATGAAGGAATTCAGGTCGGGCTTGAGGAGCATGTCGGACTCCTCGATGCGGGTGAAACCCTCGATCGACGAGCCGTCGAAGGCGATCTTCCCCTCGAGGGCCTTTTCGAGTTGCGAAAGGGGGATTGCCACGTTCTTGATGACGCCCAGGATATCGACGAACTGAAGGCGGATGATGGAAACTCTGGCGTCGTGGGCGAGCTTAAGGATCTCCTCCGCGGTGTAGCCCATATAACTCCTCCTCCCGGCCAGCGGGGCAGACACCGTTCCCGCGGGCCATGTCTTGGCCATAGTCTACCCCCTTGTCAACCCCGTGTCAACAGTTTTACCATTCTTGTCAACAAAATTAACAAAAGTTTGGCCGGGCTGATCCTTTGTGAAACAATTCACATTTCTTGAGGAGGGATGTAGAAGGAGACGTGGAATTACAAGTACATTGGGCTATCCAAGCGACTTTAGCGCGGTGCAGAAATGGAGGTGTGAGGGGGCCGGGGTGAAGAGCGAAGGGGATGGAACCTCTCAGACGTCACTAGCTGAGCGAGCCTCAACGAAAGGAGTTGGGAAGTAGTGAGTCGTGAACTGTTCCACGAAATCAGCCGCCGGGACTTCCTGAAGCTTTGCGGCGGCGTCGCGGCGGCCCTCGGCCTCTCCGAGCTCTCAGTTCCACAGGTGGCCCAGGTCCTCGCGGAGAGCGCCAAGAAGCCGCCCCTGGTCTGGCTGGAGATGGGATCCTGCACCGGCTGCAGTTGCTCCTTTTTGAATGCCGATTCTCCGACCGCTGTGGATGTGGTTCTGAACCGCCTGTCTATCCGGTATCATGAGGCGATCATGGCGGCCCAGGGCGAGCTGGCTGACAAGACTTTGGAAGAAACGATCAAGACTGAGGCCGGCAAGTATTTCCTCGTTGTTGAAGGCGTCGTTCCCACCAAGGAAGGCTACGGGATGTTCGGCGGCAAGCAGATGGTCGACTGGCTCAAGGAAGCGGCGGCGGGCGCCGCGGCGGTCCTGGCGGTCGGCTCCTGCTCCGCGTACGGCGGAATTCCCGGCGCCAGCCCGAATCCAGGCGGCGTGAAGCCGGTCTCCGAGCTCATCGGGCCGGAGAAGGTCATCAACCTGCCGGGATGCCCGGTGAACCCGAATTGGCTGCTGGCCACCGTCGTCCAGGTTCTGCTCACCGGCGCGGTACCCAAGCTCGACAAGGACCTGCGGCCGGTGGCGATCTACGGTCAGTGCCTCCACGACAACTGCCCGCGCCGGGCGTCGTTCGACGAGGGCAAGTACGTCGAGGTCTTCGGCCAGAAGGAGGAGACCCGGGACTACTGCCTGGTGAAGGTAGGCTGCAAGGGGCCGAACGTCTTCTCCAACTGCCCGCAGGTGCGATGGAACTCCGGCAAGGCCTGGTGCATCCAGGCTGGCGCCGGCTGCATCGGCTGCACCGAGCCCGGCTGGCCCGATCGCTTTATGCCGTTCTACGACCGGCTGCCTGACGTGAAACTCGGCTCGGTGCGCGCCAGCGCCGACACGATCGGTGCGGTGGTCGGCGCGGCCACAGTGGTAGGCATCCTGGGCCATGCGGTGTTGGGTGCCTCCTTCGGGCGGTTCGGCAAAGGCAAGGAAGCCTCCGAGCACAAGCCGTCGGCCAAGACCGAGGCGTAAGGAAGGGAGGATGACACATGTCTCAATTCATTACCGTCGATCCGCTGACCAGAATTGAGGGCCACCTCCGCGTCGAGGTCGAGGTGGAAAACGGCAAGGTCAAGGACGCCTGGACCTCCGGCACCCTCTTTCGGGGCCTGGAGCTGATCCTGCGGAGCCGGAAGGCGGAGGACGCCTGGCTCGTGACCCAGCGCTCCTGCGGCGTCTGCCCGATCCCACACGGCATGGCCTCCTCGCGCTCGATCGAGGACGCCTACAAGCTTAAGCTCACGGACAACGCCCGCTTGGTGCGGAACCTCATCGAGGGCTTCCAGTACATCAACTCCCACCTGCTGCACTTCTATCACCTGGTGGCGCTCGACTACGTCGACGTCACCGCCGTGGCCCAGTACAAGGGGAACGACTCCCGGCTCAACGAGATCAAGTCGTTGATCGCTGCCGGCGACACGGCGCCGTTCACCCCGCGGTACAACGTCGACTACCGGCTCCCGGTGGAGGCCAACATCGAAGCCGTGGCGCAGTACGTCGAAGCGCTCCAGGTCTACCGCCGGGCCAACGAGGCCCTGGCGCTCCTGGGCGGCAAGTTCCCGCATGCCATGTCGATGGTCCCGGGCGGCGTGACCGTGAAGCTGACCCCGACGATCATTTCGCAGCTCGTGGGCTACATCAAGGAGGCCCAAGATTTCATCGACAACAAGCACATCCCGCTGGTCCTGGCGGTGGCGCCTTACTACCTCGACTACGGGAAGATCGGCGTCGGCTGCGGCAACTTCCTGGCCTGGGGCGACTTCCCGGATGCTTCTATGGATCCGAAAAAGCAGCTCCTGCCGCGGGGTGCTATCTTCGGCGGCGACATCGCCAACGTGGTCGAGGCCGACATCGAAAAGGTGGCGGAGCACGTGGCGCACTCCTGGTACAAGGGCGCCGAGGCCAAGCAGCCGCTGCATGGCGAGACCGAACCCGAGTACAAGAGCTTCGGCGAGCACGCCAAGGACGGCGAGAAGTACTCCTGGCTCAAAGCGCCGCGCTACGACGGCAAGCCGATGGAAGTCGGCCCGCTCGCCCGGATGCTCGTCAAGCAGGATGCCGGTCTCCTCAACCTGGCGCAGAAGCTCAACATCGGGCCGTCCGTCCTGGCGCGGATCGCCGCCCGGGCGCTCGAAGCCAAGGTGGTCGCCGACGCCATGCTGGGCTGGGTGACCGAGTTGAAACTCGACGGGCCGACCTTCACCGCCTACAACCCGCACTCGGGCGAAGGTCACGGCTTCGCCGAAGCTCCTCGGGGAGCGCTCTCGCATCACATCGTGATCGAGGGCGGCCGAATCAAGAACTACCAGCAGGTCGTGCCGACCACCTGGAACGGCGGGCCGCGTGACGCCAACGGTGTGCGGGGCCCGATGGAGGAGGCCCTGGTGGGCACGCCGGTGAAGGATCCGACCCAGCCGGTAGAGATCTGCCGGGTGGTGCGCTCCTTCGACCCGTGCATCGCCTGCGCAGTCCACGTGGTTGATCTGGAGAACCCTGAAAAGGCTGCCGCGTTCAGAGTAGTCTAGGTGGGGAACGAGCGGAAGGAGGCGTGAGCTATGGCAACGGCGAAAGCCGCCGTCCGGACCCCGGACCAGCCGCTGGCGATCCGGATCATGCACTGGGTCCACGCTGCGTGCATCCTGCTGCTGATCTGGTCGGGGTTCTACATCCACTATCCCGCATCGTTCGCCTTCCCGGGAGCGATGAACGGGGCGCGGATCGTCCACTTCATCTCGATGTACGTGGTGGTTTTCAACTTGATCGCGAAGGTCTACCACGCCATCGTGACGGGCTACTACAAGACGATCTGGTTTTACTGGCGCCACTTCAAGGACCTGGGTCCGCTGTTCGCTTACTACCTGTGGTTGAGGGAGACCGAGCCGAAGGATGGTCACCTCAACCCGGGACAGCGGTTGACCTACACCATGTGGCTCTTCCTGCTGATCTTCGAGGCGGTCACCGGCTTCGGGTTATACTTCTACCTGCCATCGGCCCGCCAATTCCTCGGTGGGATGCAGTGGCTGCGCACGTTCCACTTCCTGGGTGCCTGGCTCTTTGCCATCACCACCCTGATCCACGTGTACCTGGGGCTCTACAACGGGTTGCACCTGTTCAAGGGCATCATCACCGGGTACGAGGACTAGATGGCCAAGAAGTGGCGGGTGTTGGTGCTGGGAGTCGGCAACATCCTCTTGCAGGATGAAGGGTTCGGGGTGAGGGTCATCCAAGCCATGGAAGAACGCCGGGTGCCCCTCCCCCCGGATGTCACCCTCCTCGACGGAGGCACCGCCGGCTTCGCCCTGATGAACCCGATCGCCGAGGCGGAGAAGGTAGTCGTGGTGGACACCGTCAAAGGCGGCGGGCCACCGGGAGCCCTCTACCGGTTCGACACCCGGGAGCTCGGGGTCAAGCGGATGCCGATGGACTCCCTGCACCAGGTGGACTTCTACCAGGTGCTCGAGGCGCTGGAGCAGCTGGGTGAACGGCCCGAGCAGGTCGTAGTCATCGGGTGTGAGCCCAAGGTCATCGAGGTGGGGCTGGAGCTCAGCCCGGAGGTGGCCGAGAAGATCGACCAGGCGATCGAGCTGATACTGGCGGAACTCTAACGACTCACCGACGAGCCCGCCGCGGGAGACCGCGGCGGGTCGCCTTTTCCGTCAACCGGCAGGAAGGAGAAGCCCCGTGCATGAACTGGCCATCGCCACCTCCATCGTGGACATAGTCCAGGCAGAGCTGGCGAAACGGAGCCTGACCAGGGCGACTGAAGTGAAGGTGGTGGTGGGGGAGCTCTCCAACGTGGTCCCAGAGGCGCTCGAGTTCTGCTGGGAGGTGGCCACACAGGAGACGCCGGCCGCCGGCTCAAAGCTCGTCATCGAGACCCGCCCGGTCACGGCGGAGTGCCGCGCCTGCGGCCACCGGTTCGCCGTCGAGAACTACTCCTTCCTCTGCCCGGCCTGCGGCTCCGGAGACACGCAACAGACCGGCGGGAACGAGCTGTATATCGAACACCTGCTGGCTGAGTAACAGGGGTGAGCTCCCGGCCCATGCCTAAGGGGGCGCTAGCGCGGGCAGAAGGCATTGTGGTACAATGGGGGCAGGCTTTGGAGGAGGAAAAGGCTGTGGAAATAAACCTTCAGGCCAACGTGCTCGGCGCCAACGCCGCCATCGCCCAGGGGCTCCGGGAGGAATTCGCCCGGCGGGGCGTCTACTCCATCAACCTCATCAGTTCGCCCGGCGCCGGCAAGACCACGGTAGTCGAACGCCTCTGCGCCCTCCTCAAGGATAAAGTGCGCCTGGCGGTGATCGAGGGGGACATCACGACCTCGCTTGACGCCGAGCGGGTGGCGCGGTACGGAATCCCGGTGCACCAGATCAACACCTTCGGCGGGTGCCACCTGGACGCTCGGATGGTCGAGCGGGCCCTGCAAAGTCTGGACCTGGAGGGTACCCAACTGCTTCTGGTCGAGAACGTGGGCAACCTGGTCTGCCCGGCCGACTTTGACCTCGGGGAGGACGCCAAGATGGTCGTGCTCTCCATCCCGGAAGGCGACGACAAGCCGGCGAAGTACCCGGCTACCTTCCGGCGGGCCGCGGCGGTGCTCCTGAACAAGATCGACCTGTTGCCCTACTTCCGGTTCGACCTGGCGCGGGTGAAGCGGGAGCTCGTGGCGATGAACCCGCAACAAAGGCTCTTCGAGACGGTCGCCACGACCGGGCAGGGGATGGACGCGGTAGTGGCATGGCTCGTAGACGAGGTGCAGCGGAAGCAGAAGGCGGCGGGGATAACCCGGTGAACGGACGCCGGCGCGGCATCATCCGGCTGGGCGGAATCGTTCAGGGGGTAGGGTTCCGCCCCTTTGTCTACCGCCTGGCCCGCAAGTGGCAGCTGCCGGGCATCGTGTACAACGACGTCCACGGCGTGGTGATCGAGGTCGAGGGCAAGGAGGAGGTGGTGCGCGGCTTTTACGCCGCGCTGCCGGAAGAAGCCCCGCCCTTGGCCCGAATCATCCGTTCCGAGCTGAACTGGGAGGAACTCCGCGGATACCGGGAGTTCACCATCGTGGAGAGCGAGGCCGGTGAGCGGCCCTCGGTGCTGATCGCCCCGGATATCGGGCTCTGCGCCGAGTGTGCCGCCGAGCAGCAGGACCCCCGGGACCGGCGGCACGGGTATCCTTTCATCAACTGCACCAACTGCGGACCGCGGTTCAGCATCGTCCGGTCGTTGCCCTACGACCGGCCGCGGACGACCATGGCCAGGTTCGCGATGTGCCCCGAGTGCGCCGCCGAGTACGAGGACCCGGGCGACCGGCGGTTCCACGCCCAGCCGAATGCCTGCCCAGTCTGCGGCCCCAAGGCCTTTCTCCGGCTGGCCGACGAGATCGCGAACCCGGCCGGCCTCAAGGAGCCGCTTCCAGAAGAGGCAGCTGACCAGGCGAAGGTTTTCGCCCGGGCGAGGGAGTTGCTGAAGGCCGGGAAGATCCTGGCGGTGAAGGGGATCGGCGGGTTCCACCTGGTCTGCGACGCCCACCAGCCAGCGGCCGTCGAGGCGCTGCGGCAGCGAAAGCACCGGGAGGCGAAGCCCTTCGCCCTGATGTGTTCGGACTTGGCCGCGGTGGAACGGTACGGCCTGGTCGACGAGGCGGCCCGGGAATTGTTGGCGTCCTGGCGGCGGCCGATCGTCCTCTTGCCGAAGCGCCCCGACCCGGAGCAGCCACTGGCCGAGGCGGTGGCGCCGGGCGTGGACACGCTCGGCGTCATGCTGGTCTACACACCGTTGCACGCGCTTTTGTTCGAGGAGGGCCTGGACTGCCTAGTGGCGACGAGCGGCAACCTTTCCGATTCACCCCTGGTGATCGACAACGCCGAAGCGGCGCGGGAGCTTGCCGGGATCGCCGACGCCTTCCTCTTCCACAACCGGGACATCCATAACCGGTGCGACGACTCGGTGGTGGCGACGGTGGCCGGGGGGCCGCTTCTCTTGCGCCGGTCCCGGGGGTACGCCCCTCAGCCCCTGGAGTACCGGCGGGCACTCCGGTCGGTGCTCGCGATCGGCGGGGACCAGAAGAACACCTTCTGCCTGACTGCCGGGCAGCGCTTCTACCTCTCCCAGCACATCGGGGAGGTGGGCGACCTCCGCTCCCTGGCGTTTCTCGAGGAGGCGCTGGGGCGGCTCGCCGGGTACTTTGAAATCAGTCCGGAAGCGGTGGTCCATGACCTCCATCCGGAGTACCGCTCGACGAAGCTGGCGCACCGCTGGTACGAAGGAAAGCTTCCGCTCCTCGGGGTACAGCACCACGAAGCTCACCTCGCTTCCTGTCTGGCTGAGCATGGAGTGGAGGAACCAGTGCTCGGAGTGGTCTGCGACGGCACAGGATACGGCCGGGACGGGAAGCTCTGGGGGTTTGAGTTCTTTGTCGGGGCTCCGCCGCACTTCGCCCGGCGTGGACACCTGCGCTACACCCCCCTGCCCGGCGGAGAGGCGGCGATCCATCACCCGGCGCGGATGGCCTTCGCCTATCTCTGGACCGCCGGCGGGGAGAAGGCGGTGGCCGCGGCCGAACAGGCCGGCGTGGCGCCCTGGACGGCCCAGGAAGGGGAAGTCCTCCGCCTCCAGCTGCCGTTGGGGTTGAATTCTCCGCAGTGTTCGAGCGCCGGCCGGCTCTTCGACGCGGTCTCGGCCCTGGCGGGGGTCTGCCGGGAGGGTCACTACGAGGGGCAGCCGGCGATCGAGCTGGAGGCCCGGCTCCATAAGGAGCGCCCGGCGGTCTTTCCGGATGACCGGTATCCCTTTACGGTATGGGAGGAAGGTGGCGGCTGGGTGATCGACCCTGCCCCCCTGTGGCCGGCGGTGGTGGAGGAGGCGTCCCGGGGCACGGCTGCGGCGGTGATCTCCGCCCGGTTCCACCATACCGTCCGGGAGATGATCCTGGCCGGCCTCGAGTGCCTGCGCCGGGAGACAGGGCTCCAGAAGGTGGCGCTCTCCGGCGGGGTGTTCCAGAACCGGTATCTCGTGAGTCAGTTGCATGACGCTTTGACCCGGGAGGGGTTCGAGGTGCTCCTCCACCGCCAGGTTCCGCCCAATGACGGCGGGTTGAGCCTGGGGCAGGCGCTCCTCGGCGACCTCTTGCTCGGCGGCGGGGCCGCCGGGTGAACCGACGGATCCGTGGCTAAGATGGAGGAGGTAAGTCCATGTGTCTAGCCGTTCCCGCCAAGGTGGTCGCGATTGACGGCGCCTTTGCCAAAGTGGACGTGGAGGGGAACATTCGCGAGGCAGGAATCCGCCTCGTACCGGACGTAAAGGTCGGGGACTACGTCCTGGTCCACGCCGGCTTCGTGGTGGAGATCGTCGACCCGCAGGCGGCCGAGGAGACGCTTGCCATCTTCCGGGAAGCGCTGAAGGCGGAGGAGGGGGCAATATGAACGGGCAGGCGCCAAACGTCGCTGCCACCCAGGCATTTTCGGACCGGGCGGTGGCTCAGGCGCTCGCGGCCCGGATTGCCCGCCGGGCGGCGGAGATCGGCCGGCCGGTCAACCTGATGGAGGTCTGCGGCACCCACACCGTGGCTATCTCCCGCTTCGGCCTGCGCAGCCTCCTGCCCCCCAGTGTGCGGCTGCTCTCGGGACCGGGGTGCCCGGTCTGCGTGACCGACCAGGGAGACATCGACCTCTTCCTGGCGCTCGCCCGGCAGCCCGGAGTGATCACCACCACCTTCGGGGACATGATGCGCGTCCCGGGAAGCGAGACGACGTTGGCCACCGAAAAGGCGGCCGGACGGGACGTGCGGGTGGTGTACTCGCCGCTGAACGCCCTCCAGGTGGCGAAAGCCAACCCGGGCCGGCTCGTCCTCTTCTACGCCGTGGGGTTTGAGACGACCGCCCCCATGGTGGCGGCAGCGCTGGAGATGGCGCTCGAGCAGGGCCTCACGAACTTTGCGATCTACCCGGTCCACAAAACCGTCCCGCCCGCCCTGGCGGCACTGCTCGCCGCCCCCGCCGTCAAGCTGGACGGTTTCATCTTGCCCGGCCATGTCAGCACAGTGATCGGGGCCGGAGCCTACGCCCCGGTGGTCGAGCGTTTCCACATCCCCTCGGTGATCTCCGGATTCGAGGGGAACGACATCCTTCTGGCGGTGGACATGCTCTTGGCCCAGATCGCCGCCGGCGAGGCCAAGGTGGAGATCGAGTACCGGCGGGTCGTGACCTGGGAGGGGAACCGGACAGCCCAGGAGATGCTCGACCGCTTCTTCGTCCCGGTGGGCGCCAAATGGCGCGGGATCGGGATGATCCCGGGGAGCGGGCTGGAACTGCGCCCGGAGTATGCCCGCCTGGACGCTCGCAACCGCTTCGACACGCCTGCTTTGGCGGCGCAACTGCCGCCGCCCCCGCCGAAGCTGGCTGCCTGCTCCTGCGGAGAAGTCCTGCAAGGGATTAAGCTGCCGACGGAGTGCCTGCTCTTCGGGAAGACTTGCACGCCGGTGTCCCCGGTCGGGCCGTGCATGGTCTCGAACGAGGGCTCCTGCGCCGCCTACTACCGGTACGAGCGGCGCCCCCGGCTGGCGGAAGGGGGGGTCGAGCCGTGGGTGAACTGATCCTTCTGGCCCACGGAAGCGGCGGCGGGCAGACCCACCGCCTGATCGAGCAGGTCTTCCGCCGGCGGCTGGACAACCAGTTCCTCCGCCAGGGGGACGACGCGGCGGTGCTCCCCTTTCCGGCGAAGCTCGAGGAGGGGGCCCGGCTCGCCTTCACGACCGATTCCTTCGTGGTCACTCCCCTGTTCTTCCGGGGGGGCAATATCGGGAAGCTCGCGGTCTGCGGGACGGTCAACGACCTGGCGGTGCAGGGGGCAGAGCCCCTCTACTTAAGTCTCGGGATGATCATCGAGGAAGGGTTGCCCGTGGCGGACCTCGAAAGAATAGTCGAAGCCATCGCCGCGGCCGCGGCGGAAGCCGGGGTCCAGGTGGTCACCGGCGACACGAAGGTCGTGGAGCGAGGGAAGGCCGACGGGGTATACATCAACACCTCCGGGGTCGGGATCGTTCCTCCGGGGCGGCGGATCGGGGGGGCGGAGGCCCGGCCGGGCGACACCGTCCTCGTCTCCGGCGGCCTCGGCGAGCACGCTCTGGCGGTCCTGTCCGAGCGGGCCGGACTCTCCTGGGAGACGCCGCTCGCAAGCGACTGCGCCCCCTTGAACGGCCTGGTGAAGCAGCTCCTGGCCTCGGCGCCGGGGGTCCGCGTGCTGCGAGACCCGACCCGCGGCGGGCTGGCGACCACGCTGAACGAGATTGCCGCTCAGTCGAAGGTCGGGATCCGGCTGGACGAGGCCGCGATTCCGGTCTCGCCGGCCGTCCGGGGAGCCTGCGACATGCTCGGTTTCGACCCGCTGTACGCGGCCAACGAGGGCAAGGTCGTCGTGGTGGCGCCTCCCGAGGAAGCAAAAGCAGCGCTGGCGGCGCTCCGGGCTCACCCGTACGGGCGGGAGGCGGCGGTGATCGGTGAGGTCACCCGGGGCCCGGAGGGCCTGGTGACCCTGGTCACTCGCTTCGGTGGGGAGCGAGTGCTTGACCTGCTTGAGGGAGAGATGCTGCCCCGCATCTGCTGATGAGGGAGGAGTTGCGGTGAAAGCACGGGTGCTTTTGGCCGACGACAGCCCGACTATCCTCAAGGTGGTCGGTTCTGTGCTGGAACAGGCGGGGTATGAGGTGATCACCGCCACCAACGGGGTGGAAGCAGCCGAGAAAGCGTACGCGGAACGCCCCAATCTCGTCTTGCTGGACGTGATAATGCCAGGAATGAACGGATACCAGGTCTGCCGGCTGATCAAGAACGAACCGGCGCTGCGCCAGTTGCCGGTCGTGATTCTGACCTCCCGCGACCAGCCGCGCGACCGGTTCTGGGGTTACCAGACGGGCGCTGACGAGTACGTCACCAAAGGCTTCGACCAGAGCCGCCTGCTCGAGGTGGTCCAGGAGCTCCTGGCGAAGTGTGCCTCCCAGGCGGTTGACGAGGCCGCCGCCCCTGCTCTCGCTGGGGAGCACGTGGACATCCTCAGCCGGTCCAACGACCTGCTCGACCGGAAGCTCTTCGAGGCGACCGTCATCAACGAGATCGGCAAGCTGGCCACGGTGCTGCAGAGCTACGAGCAGACGGTGGACGGAGTCCTCTCGCTGGTCCATCGCCTGGTGGACTACGCTGTGGCGGCCGTGGCGATCATCCATGACGACCACGCCGAACTTACGCTCAAGCTCTGGTCCCCCGTCGTGCGGGAGTACCTCGAGGAGTTCAAGCACCGGCTGACTGAAGAACTGAAGCAGTACGTCCCGGCGCGGTTCTTCACCGGGGGCCTGCAGACGCAGTTGCTCTACGCTGAGGGCCTGGGAATCACGACGGAGGTGGAGAACGCCCCGAGCCAGATCGAGGACTTCCTCTTCGTCCCCATTATGGCTAAAGGTGAGGTGGTGGGGGGGCTGGGGCTAACCACACCGCCGGGCCGCCAGTTCACCAAGGACGACCAGTTGACGCTCCACCTGATCGCCACCCATGCTTACCTGGTAATCGAGAACGCCTGGCTGTACGAGCAGGTGAAGAAACTGTCGATCACCGATGGCCTGACCCGGGTGTACAACCGAAGGTACCTCGAGGAGCGACTGGAACAGGAATTCCGGCGCAGCCAGCGCCACAAGACCTTCCTGACCGCCCTGATGCTGGATATCGACCACTTCAAGCACATCAACGACACCTACGGGCACCAGATGGGCGACGAGGTGCTCCGCAAGCTGATGGAACTCTGCCGCCAGGTGACCCGGTCGACGGACATCATCGGCCGGTACGGCGGCGAAGAGTTCATGGTCCTCTTGCCGGAGACGGACCTGATGGGCGGCAAGTGCGTGGCCGAGCGCCTGCGGAAACTGGTCGAGACCCAGACCTTCACCACCGACAAGGGGCCCATTCGGATCACTATCAGCCTCGGCATCTGCACCATGCCGGCCGAGGGCATTGAGACCGCCCTGCAGTTGGTGAAAGGGGCGGATGAGGCTCTCTACCGGGCGAAGCAGACAGGCCGGAACCGCACCTGCGTGGCCTCGGTCAACGAGACCGACGGTTCCCCGGCCCCCGGGGCCTGCCCCGATGCAGCAGCGGGCGGCGTCATGCCGCCGGCGTGACCTTACGGCGCGCTGAAGGTTACCCGGAGGCTTTCCAGGACAGCGGCGATGGGCGAGGCAATGGTCGCCGAAGGCGAGCCGGCGAAGAGGAGCCCCACCGCCCGGCCGGCGGCGTCGATGACCAGAGAGCCTGAGTCGCCCCCCTGGGACATCGGTTCCAGTACGATCTGATCGACGAAGGTGGCCGTCCGGCCCTCTCCGTATCCCACCCGGAGGGTGGCGTGCAGTGCGGTCACCTTCCCGTTGGTGCAGCCGGTCGTCCGTCCGCTCTTCCGGACCGGCATCTCCAGTTCCGCCGCCGCAGTCCCGGTCAGCTGGCCCAGGCCGAGGATCTCCGGCCGCAACAGCTCGGGCGAGAGGGGCCGGGCGACGGCGGCGTCCACCTGGTTCAGAGCCGGAGCGGCTGACCGGGAGGCAGCAGCCGGGCGGCGGGTCGGAAAACGCAACGGAACGTAGCGGTGGAGGGTGGCCAAGGTATCGGCGGCAGTTCCTCCGTCGTATGGCCCGGGCTGGTAAACCGGATCGCCGATAGCCGCCCGGCGACCGCGCGGGGTCTGGCTGTTGGCCAACACGTGGTTGTTCGAGAGGATCAGCGGCTCTCCGGACTCCCGGTCGTAGACCACCGCTCCCAGGGTCCCCGCAGTGACCCGGAAGTGCCCGATGCTGATGCCGGGACGCGCCGGCCGGAGCTTTCGCCGGTGGGCCTCCGGGTCAGGCTCCTCGGGCAGCGCTTCCAGAGCCTTGAGGTCGCCGACCTCCACTACGTCGGTCGGAACCCCCTCGACCTCTGACGGGATGACCTCATCCGGTGCCAGTTGAGCCAAGGGAACCTTTTTCCGCACCAGGACCACTACTGAGGGCTGGTCGGTTACGGCCCCGCCCCGCCGCTTGTATCCCACCGCCACGCCAACTACGTTGGGCAGGGCGAAGAGCTCCTCCCGTCGCTCTTCGGCAATCCTGGCCAGCTTTTCCATGGCGTCAGCCTCCTTCCGACCTTCGTGGGGAAGTTATTTCCGGGAGTGTCCGGCAATTCCTGCCAGAGGAGTGAGCAAGTGGCAGGGATGCAGGCAAGAAAAGCGGGAGAGAGTATAGATGAGGTCTGCAGCGGCCGAGCCCAGATCAATACAGGGTCCTTTTACGGGCTCTGTATTGGTCGGCCAAAGGTTGCTGCAAGCTCTCCGGGGTTTGCAGTAGCCGGCGGGCAGATTGTCGTGGGTTCCGCGCCGGGTCTGCAGTGGCCCGTTCGGTCGCTGCAGGCTCGTCAGGGATTCACGGCAGTCGAGCTAAGATCATTACGGGTGCCGTATCCGTCCACCTGGTCACGATGGCTCAGGGGTCTGTGGCAGCCGAGAGGTTGTCACAGGCTCCGTAGGTATCCGTAATGGTCGAGCAACGGTTGTCGTAGGTTCCGTGAGGATCGGTTGCAGCCGAAAGGTTGCAGCCGGTTCTGTAGGGATCTGCGGCAGCCCGAGCAAAGGTCGTTGCAGGCCTTTTTTGCATAAAGGAAATCGCCGGGCCGGGTCGAAGCCTCACGGATGACGAGCCTGCAGAGGAGCGGATACCCGGCGATGTTCCTGGCTTTTCACCGCCTAGCCGCACCAGCCTTTCTGCTCTCCCTAATGGTATTGCTCTTCCTGGCGGTGCCGGGAAGGGGAGCGCCAGCTGCCCCGTCTCCCACCCCTCTGGAGACGATGGTCAACGGTCGACCGGTGACCGACGAGGGCCGGGCAGTCATGGTCAACGGGGTCGTTTTCATGCCGCTCTACGTCCTGGCCGAGCAGTTGCACTTCTCCCTCAGCTGGCTGGAGGAGACCCGCACTGTCCGGATCGAGGTCTTCGGGAAAGCGATCTACCTTCCCCTCGGGAGCAAGGTCGGCCTGGTCGACGGGCGCAGTTTCAAGCTGACCGAACCCGCCCAGAGCATCAGCGGGCGCACCGTGGTCCCGCTCCGCTTTCTCTCGGACATCCTGGACTTTGAGGTGAGTTACTCGTCGGCCAAACGAAGGGTCGAGATCCGGGCCCCGGAGTACGCCGTGACTGACGTCCGCTACGCCCTGATCGACGGCCGGCCCCAAGTCCTCATCGAAGGCAACCGCCCACCGAGCGCCACTGCGACCCTGAAGCGCGATCCGCTCCGGCTGGTCGTCGACCTGCCGGCCGCCCGGCTGGCGATCCCTGACGGGGTTCTTCCCACCGGTGATCCCCTGGTACGGGAGGTCGCCTGGAAACAGGAGCGCCGGGACACGGTGCGGCTTACGGTGACCCTGGGCCGGGAGATGCCCTATGTGCTCACTCCCGCCGACCACCGGCTGAGCGTGGTCTTCCCACCGCAGGTCCGGGCCGCCGAGCTGGTGATCGACGGAGGGCGCCGGCTGCTCGTCGTCCGGAGCACCGCCCCCCTCCAACCCAAGGTATACCGGCTGCCCGACCCTGACCGCCTCGTCCTCGACCTGCCGGGGGCGGCGCTGGCCGCCCCGTCCCGTATCCCCTTGAGCGATTCGTGGGTATACGGCCTCCGCCTGGGGCAACTGGATCCCCAGACCGTGCGGGTCGTAGCCGATCTCGAGGGGCCATTGGCCTGGGCGGAGGAACCCGCCGCTCCAGGGGAAGTACAGGAACAGGAAGCGACTCTGAAGCTCCACCTGCTGAACCGGGTGATCCAGGTCACCCATCAGACGTTCAAAGACCGCACCCGACTCCGCCTCAAACTGGCAGTGGCGGCCACACCTACAGTGCTGGTCGACCGGCGCGCCGGGCGGTTGGAACTCGACCTGCCGGAGGCGGTGAGCGAGGGGTTGGCTGTCGAGGTGCCGGTCGGCGACGGCACAGTGGAGCGGTTGCGCCTCCTCGAGGCGGGACCCGGCACTGTCCGCTGGGGAGTCGACCTCCCGTACTACGTCGGTCACCAGGTCTTGCCGGGCGAGGGGGCGGAAGCGGTGGTGGAGGTGAGCCGCTCGCCCGTTTACCGGAAGTTGATCTTCCTCGACCCGGGCCACGGCGGGGCCGACCCCGGCGCCACCGGATCCTCCGGCCTCATGGAGAAGGAGCTCAACCTCGATCTCGCCCTCCGCCTGCGCCAGCTCCTGGTGGAGGCCGGAGCGGAGGTGGCCCTGTCCCGGGAATCCGACGTCTTCGTTCCGCTCTACGAGCGGCCCCGCGCGGCCAACAGCCTGGGTGCGGCGGCCTTCCTCAGCATCCACGCCAACGCCAACCCCAAAAACTACGAGTCCGGCACGGAGACCTACTACCATCCCGACCGCCCCGGCTCCCGGGAGTTGGCGCTCGAGGTCCAAAAGAAGCTGGTGGAAGCGCTCAAGCTCCTCGACCGGTCAGCCCGGCCGACCAGGGATTTCGTGGTGGTGCGGGAGGCCACCATGCCTGCAGTCCTGGCCGAGGTGGCCTTCCTCTCCAACGCCGCCGAGGAGAAGCTCCTGGCCGACCCGGTCTTCCGCCAGAAGGCGGCGGCCGCCCTCGCCGAGGGGATCATGAGCTACTTCCGTAACCGCTCCGAGCCCTCAGCGGCCGGGACGCCCGGGGAGGAAGGGGCCGCCGGGGCGAAGCCGCCGCCCACCCTTCCCTAGCAGCTTCTGTAAGCCCACATCATTGCCGGTCGTGATATAATAACCTAGTGTCAGTGGAGCTTTGCCCGAAAAGGAGAATCGCAGCTGATGGTGAATAGTTCAGCGGGCGGCCCTATTGGGGTCTTCGACTCCGGACTGGGCGGCCTGACTGTCGTCCAGGAAATCTGGCGCCACCTCCCCGACGAAGAGGTGGTCTACGTCGGCGACACGGCGCGGGTGCCCTACGGGGGGCGCAGCGCCGAGGAGATCCGCTGCTTCAACCGGGAGATCATCGGGTTCCTCCTGCAACAGGGGGCCAAACTGGTCGTCTTCGCCTGCAACACCTCGTCGGCTCTGGCCTTTCCGGTGATGCAGCGGGAGTTTCCGGTGCCGATGGTCGAGGTGATCACCCCGGGGGCTCGGGCGGCGGCCGCGGCTACCCGGAACGGGCGGATCGGCCTGCTCGCCACAGAGGCCACGGTGCGCAGCGGCGCCTACGTCCGGGCGATCCTGGGCGAACTGCCGGGGGCGCAGGTGACGGCTGTGGCCTGTCCGCTCCTCGTACCGCTGGTAGAGAGCGGCCGGGCCGGGTCGGCAGAGGCCGCCCGAGCGGTGGTCGAGTACCTGGAGCCGGTCCGGGAGGCCGGCGCGGATACCCTGGTTCTCGGCTGCACTCATTACCCCTATCTCCGGCCACATCTGCAGGAGCAGTTGGAGAGGGGAGTGGCGCTCATCGACCCGGCGGTGGAGACGGCCCGCCGGGTGGGCGAGGTCCTGGCGGCCCACGAGTTGCGCCGGCACGGCCCCCGCCGGGGGGACCGGTTCTACACCTCGGGCGACCCGGCGCTCTTTCGGCGTCTAGCCGGCGAATTGACCGGCCGGACGTTGCCGCCGGTCGAGCGCGTCGAGTTCTCTTCCCCCGTCCTCGGGGTGAACGCGGCTGGGGCGGGTGGCTGAAGGGGCGGAAGCGATCGTGGCAGAGCGGAAGACTATCGTGCTGGGGGTAATCGGGGCCGACGTTCACGCCATCGGGAACAAGATTCTGGAATACGCTTTTCGAGACGCCGGGTTCAACGTGGTCAACCTCGGCGTCTTGGTTTCTCAGGAAGAGTTCGTCCACGCTGCCGTGGAGACCGCCGCCGACGTCATCGCCGTTTCGTCGCTTTACGGGCATGGCGAGATCGACTGCCGGGGACTGCGGGAGAAATGCCGGGAGGCCGGCCTTGACCACCTCCTGCTCTACGTAGGCGGCAACCTCGTTGTGGGCAAGCAGGACTGGGCGGAAACGGAGGCCAAGTTCAAGGCGATGGGTTTCGACCGGGTGTTTCCTCCCGGAACCCTGCCGCAGGACGTCATCCCGCTTCTCCGGCGGGATCTGGGCCTGGACGATGGAGGTGAAGCGTAGGGTGGACGTCGCCGGCAAGCGGGTGGCCGTGGTGGGGCTCGGCGTGGCCAACCTTCCCCTTGTCCGCTTTCTGCAGGGAAAGGGCGCGATGGTCACGGGGTGCGACAGGAAGAGCCGGGAGGAGCTGGGGGACCGGATGCGGCAGCTGGAGGAGGCCGGCTGCGCCCTGCAGCTCGGCCCAGGGTACCTTTCCAACCTGGCTGAGCAGGAGCTCATCTTTCTCACTCCCGGGATGCGCAAGAACCTCCCCGAGATCGAGCGGGCCAGGGCCGCCGGGGCGGTGGTCTCGAGCGAGATCCGTCTCTTCTTTGAACTGTGCCGGGCGCCGGTCCTGGGGATCACCGGCTCCAGCGGCAAGACCACCACCACCATGCTGAGCGGCCGGATCCTGGAGGCCAACGGCGACCAGGTCTGGGTCGGCGGGAACATCGGCCAGCCGTTGATCGAGGAGGTCGAGCGAATCCCCCCCTCGGCCAAGGTGGTGCTGGAGCTCTCCAGCTTCCAACTGGAGGATCTCACCCAGAGCCCCCGTCTTGCGGTGGTCACCAACGTCACCCCCAACCACCTGGACCAGCACGCCTCGATGGAGGAGTACGTCGAGGCGAAGAAGCGCATCTTCCGCTACCAGGGCGCACGGGACGCCTGCGTGTTCAACTACGACAACCCGGTCACCCGGGAGATGGCGTCGGAGTGCCCGGGGCGGGCGGTCTTCTTCAGCCGGCAACAGGAACTCGGGGAGGGCGCCTTCCTCAGGGATGCGGACTTCGTCCTGCGGCTCGACGGGCGGGAGGAGCAGGTGTGCCGCCGGGGGGAGGTGAAGCTCCTGGGAGCCCACAACGTCGAGAACGTTCTGGCCGCCTCCCTGGCCGCCCGGCTCTTCGGGGCGGGGGTGGAGGCGATCCGGGAGGCTGTCACCACCTTCACCGGGGCGCCCCACCGGCTGGAGCTGGTGCGGGAGGTGGGGGGCGTCCGCTACTACAACGACTCGATCGCCACCACTCCCGCCCGGGCCATGGCGGGGCTCGCCTCTTTCGCGGCGCCGGTCGTCCTGATCGCCGGAGGCTACGACAAGAAGCTGCCCTTCGACGAATTCGCCCAGGCGGTGGTGGACCGGGCCAAGGCGGTGGTTCTCCTGGGGGCCACGGCGGCCCTGATCGAGCAGGCCATCCGCCGGGCAGCGGCCGAGTCGAACCGGGAGATTCCGCCGCTGATCCGCGTGGGAAGCCTGGCGGAGGCGGTGGCGGAGGCGGCGAGGCGGGCGGAGCCGGGCGACGTGGTCCTGCTCTCGCCGGCGTGCGCCAGCTACGACATGTTCCAGAACTTCGAGGAGCGCGGGCAGCGCTTCCGCGAGCTGGTACGGGGGTTGTGATGTGCCAGGGACCGGCGAACGCCTGCTGCTGATCGACTTCGGGAGCACCTTCACCAAGGTGGTGGCAGTCGAGACGGGGGGACCCCGCCTTGTAGGGGCCGCTCAGGCCCCGACCACCGTGACGGAGGGGATCATGGCCGGCCTCCGGGAGGCGCTGGCTTTGCTGGAAGCCGAGACCGGCCTGCGGCCGGGCGACTTCTCCCGGAAGCTCGCCGCCTCTTCGGCGGCGGGCGGGCTGCGCATGGTGGCCGTAGGGCTGGTGCCGGAGCTGACGGTCGAAGCGGCCCGCCGGGCGGCGCTGGGCGCCGGAGCCAAGCTCCTGCAAGGGTTCGCCTATGAGCTGACCCCGGAGGACGTGGCGCAGATCGAGGCGCTCGACCCGGACCTGCTCCTCCTGGCCGGAGGAACCGACGGGGGGAACCGGGAAGTGATCCTCCACAACGCCAGGGTCCTCGCCGGTTCGGGCCTGCGGGCGCCGGTGATCGTGGCCGGCAACCGGTCCGCCGCCCCCGAAGTGGAGCGGATCCTGACCGGGGGGGGGAAGGAGGTCCGGCGCACCGAGAACGTGATGCCGGAACTCGACCGCCTCAACGTGGAGCCGGCCCGCCAGGTCATCCGAACCCTCTTCTTCGAGCGCATCGTCCACGCCAAGGGGCTGGAGGTGGCGCAGGAGTTCGTCGGCGGCATCGTCATGCCGACGCCGGCGGCGGTGTTGCAGGCGGCGGAGCTCCTGGCCCGCGGGCTGCCGGACGAGCCCGGCCTCGGCGAGCTCCTGGTGGTCGACGTCGGGGGTGCCACCACCGACGTCCACTCGCTGGCCAAGGGGGAGCCGACCAAGCCCAACGTGGCCTGGAAGGGACTACCGGAACCCTTCGCCAAGCGCACGGTCGAAGGCGACCTGGGCGTCCGGGTCTCGGCCGCGACGGCGGTGGAGACCATCGGGGAGGACCGGCTCCGGCGCCTGTTGGGCGATCCCGCGGCGCCCATCCGGGAGCGGGCGGCCGAGCTGGCCCGGGCGACGGGGCGGCTCCCCGCCACGCCGGAGGGGCGGGCCTTCGACCAGGCGCTGGCCCGGGCCTGCGTCGAAGTGGCCACCGAGCGCCACGCCGGGCGGCTGGAGACGCTCTACACCCCCTTCGGGGCCACCTACCTGCAGAAGGGAAAGGACCTGACGCGCCTCGGGGTGGTCATCGGGACAGGCGGCCCGGTGATCCGGGCCGGGGACCCGGCCTGGGTGCTGGCGGGAGCGGTCTTCGACGCTGGCTCCCCCGAAGTGCTGAAACCGGAGAAACCGGCGCTCTTCCTGGATCGCCAGTATCTCCTGGCAGCCGCGGGCCTCCTGGCCGAGGTGGACCGGCAGGCGGCCCTGCGGCTCATGAAGCAAGCGTTGGTACCCTGTGGAGAGGAGGGGGCGCATGCCCGCAGCTAACCGTCGCTGGGACGAGGCGCAGTTCCTGGCGGCGCGACCCGAGGTGTTGCAGGCCTGGCCGACCGGGGTCGAGGTGGACCTGGAGGAGGCGGTGACGTACCACCGGACGCTCCCTCCCGGCAAGATCTTCGCCGAGCGCCTGCGGCAGGCGCGGAGGAGCGGGGAGACCCTGGCGCAGCCCAGGGCGGGCGTGGCCGGCCTCCGGCAGCACATCGAGTTGCTCCATTATCTCCAGGAGGAGGGCGGAGCGGACCTCCTGCCGACAACCATCGACTCCTACACCCGGCAGAACCGCTACCGGGACGCCCAAGCCGGGATCGACGAGTCGGTCCGCACCGGCCGCTCGATGCTGAACGGCTTCCCGGCAGTGAACTACGGGGTGAAGGCCTGCCGGACGATCATCGACTCGCTGGACGTCCCGGTTCAGGTCCGGCACGGCACGCCCGACGCCCGGCTGCTCGCTGAGATCACCCTGGCGGCTGGCTTCACGGCCTTCGAGGGCGGCGGCATCTCCTATAACATCCCCTACGCCAAGGACGTGCCCCTGGAAAAATCTCTCGTCGACTGGCAGTACGTGGACAGGCTGGTCGGGTGGTACGCCGAGCGAGGGGTCGTTATCAACCGGGAGCCCTTCGGACCGCTCACCGGGACGCTGGTTGAGCCGTCCATCTCCCATTCGGTCGGTATCATCGAGGCGCTGCTCGCCGCGGAGCAGGGGGTCAAGAGCCTGACCCTCGGGTACGGGCAGTGCGGGAACCTGCTGCAGGACGTGGCGGCGGTGATCACCCTCGCCGAGCTGGCCGGGGAGTACCTGGCCCGCTACGGGTACACGGAGGTGGAGGTGACGACCGTCTTCCACCAGTGGATGGGGGGGTTCCCGCAGGACGAAGCCCGGGCCTTCGGGGTGATCGGCTGGGGGGCGGCCACGGCGGCCCTGGCCAAGGCGACCAAGGTGATCGTCAAGACGCCCCACGAGGCGCTGGGCGTTCCGACCAGGGAAGCCAACGCGGCGGGCCTCAAAGCCACCCGGCAGGTCCTCAAGATGCTGCGGGACCAGAGCCTCTCGGCGACCGCGGAGTTCCTGGAGGAGTGCGACCTCATCCGGCGGGAGACCCGGGCCATCCTCGAACGGACGCTGGAGCTGGGGGAGGGCGACGTGCTGCAGGGCGCGGTCCGGGCCTTCGCCGCGGGGGTGATCGACGTTCCCTTCGCCCCGAGCCGGTTCAACGCCGGGCGGACGATGCCTGCCCGGGACGATACCGGGGCGGTGCGGTTCCTGGAGTTCGGCAACCTGCCCTTCGACGACGAGCTCAAGGCGTTTCACCGGAACAAGATTGCCGAGCGGGGGAGGCGGGAGGGGCGTTCCCCCAGCTTCCAGATGGTGATCGACGACATCTACGCCATCGGCAAGGGCATGCTGGTGGGACGGCCGCGCTGAGGCGGCGGGGGGAGAAACGGGCGCCATGGGCAACGGTGTCTACATCGAGCGGGCAGTCCTGTCAGCGGGGTTGAGCGGCTTCTACTTCGACGACCAGAAGGCCATCAAGGCGGGGGCGGAGCACGACGGCTTCGCTTACCGGGGTGAGCCGCTGACCCCCGGCTTCCGGGCGGTCCGCCAGGCAGGGGAGTCGGTCTCGGTCCAGCTCCTTCTCTCCGACGGGCAGGTGGCCTACGGTGACTGCGCCGCCGTCCAGTACTCGGGGGTGGACGGGCGGGACCCGGTCTTTGTGGCCCGCGATTTCCTGCCGCTCTTGGAAAGGGTGGTCGTCCCCCGTTTGACCGGCCTCCCGGCGGACACCTTCCGCGCCAACGCCGAGGCACTCGACCGCCTGGCGACACCGGACGGCCGGCGCCTCCACACGGCGATCCGCTACGGAGTGACCCAGGCGTTGCTCGACGCCGCCGCCCGCGCTCGCCACCTCACCATGGCGGAGGTCATCGCGGCCGAGTACCGGGGGGCCTACCTGCCGACCGAGCGGGTGCCGATCTTCGGGCAGACCGGGGACGACCGCTACCTCAACGCCGACAAGCTCATCATCAAGCGGGCGGACGTCCTGCCCCACGGGCTGATCAACAACGTGACCGAGAAGCTCGGAGCCCGGGGGGAGATCCTGGCGGAGTACGTGCGCTGGCTCAACCGGCGCATCCGGGAGATCGGCGGGGAGGACTACCGGCCCACCATCCACCTCGACGTGTACGGGACGCTCGGCCTGGCCTTCGACAACGACCTGGACCGCATCGTCCAGTATCTTGCGGAGCTGGAACGGCTGGCCCACCCGTACCACCTGCGCCTCGAGGGGCCGGTCGACGCCGGCGGGAAGCAGGCGCAGATGGACGTCCTGGCGGAGCTCTGCCACCGCCTGCACGACGAGGGGATCAAGGTGGAGATCGTGGCGGACGAGTGGTGCAACACCTACGAGGACGTGGTGGACTTCACCGCCGCCGGGGCCGGCGACATGGTCCAGATCAAGACGCCCGACCTCGGGGGGATCAACAACTCCATCGAGGCGGTGCTGTACTGCAAGACCCACGGGATGGGCGCCTACCTCGGCGGGACGTGCAACGAGACCGAGCGGTCGGCCCAGGTCTGCGTGCATGTGGCGCTGGCCACCCGCCCCGTGCAGATGCTGGCCAAGCCCGGGATGGGCGTGGACGAGGCCTTAGCCGTCGTGTACAACGAGATGCAGCGGACGATCGCCCTGGTCCGGGCCAGGCGCAAGCTGGACCCGGCAAAGGGGCGGTAGGGGGGACGCGGCGTGGTCGTTAGCCTGGACCGGGCGGTGTACTTCGCCCCCCGGGGGCGAAAGCGGTTGATGTACCTGGGGAACCTCATCGCCCAGCGCTATCTGAACCCGGAGGACCGCCTCGTGGGGCTGGTGGGCGACGCCGGCGCCGGGAAGTCGCTCCTCATCCGGGGCATGTTCCCGGGGCTCGTTCTGACCAACGACGACGACGGGATCAACGTCCGGCCGGCGCCGGTCCTGGCCGACGCCCAGGACGGCCACTTCCGCACCCATACCTACCACCTGGACGTGCGCTTCGAGGCCGCTTTCACCTCTTACGGCGAGATGGCTCAGGCGGTCCGGGGGGCGCTGCGGGCTCACCGTCGGGTGGTGGTCGAGCACTTCGAGCAGCTCTTCCCGACCCTGCAGATCAACGCCGAGGTGCTGATCGGAATCGGCGAGGAAGTAGTGGTGTACCGGCCGGGCGTCTTCGGCCCCGACCCGCGCCGGGTGGCCGACCAGGTCTTCGCCTCGCTGAAGTACCGGAAGGCGGCCCACTCGGCGGAGGACCTGACCACCCTGGCCTTTGCCAAGCTCGGCTACGACGAACCGGAGATCCACTCGGACGTGCCCCGCGGCTTTCTTCTGGAATTTACCCATCCGCCCCGGGAGCTGGACCTGGAGGCGGTGGAACGGGTGGTCAACGAGTTCATCGCGGCCGACGTGCCCATATGCTACGTGGACGACGAGCATATTAGGGTGGGAGATGTCCTTCATGCCTGTTCCGGACCGCGCCTCCACGTCCAGTCGGCCGGCGGGATCGGGAGATTCCGGCTCATGAAGGACTTCCTGTACGACCCCATCACCCACCTTTATCTCTTGGCGGGACTGGTCGGCGAAGCGGCCGAGCACCCGCCCCAGCCGGTCGGGCTCTGCCCGGAGGAGGTCATAAATGGAACGCCTTGACGGACGCCGCCCCGACGAATTGCGCCCAGTGCGCCTGACCCGTGCCTTTCTCAAGCACGCCGAGGGCTCCTGCCTGATCGAGGTGGGAGAGACCAAGGTGATCTGCGCGGCCACGGTGGAGCCGAGGGTTCCCCTGTGGCTCCGCGGGGCCGGGCAGGGCTGGGTGACCGCGGAGTACGCCATGCTGCCGCGGGCTACGGCCCAGCGGACGCCCCGGGAGCGCACCCAGGGGAAACAGGTCGGTCGCACCATGGAGATCCAGCGGCTGGTCGGGCGGTCGCTCCGCTCCGTGGTCGACCTGGCAGCCCTGGGGGAGCGGACGATCTGGCTCGACTGCGATGTCCTGCAGGCCGACGGGGGGACCCGGACGGCGGCGGTGACCGGGAGCTTCATCGCTCTGGTCGACGCCCTGCTGACGCTGAGGGGGGAGGCCGGGTGGGAGAAACTCCCCTTGACGGATTTCCTGGCGGCGACGAGCGTCGGCGTGGTGGAGGAGACACCCCTCCTGGACCTGGCCTTCGCCGAGGACTCCAAGGCGGCGGTGGACATGAACGTGGTGATGACCGGCGCCGGCGGCCTCGTCGAAGTGCAGGGGACGGGCGAGGGGCGGCCCTTCTCCCGGGCCGAGCTGGACCAGCTTCTCGAGCTGGCGACGAACGGGATCAAACAATTGATCGCCGCCCAGCGAGAGGCGCTGGGTGAAGCGGCGGAACTGGTGGGAGGATGGAAGCTTGGGCACCGCGCTCGTGGTGGCGTCGAGGAACCGTCATAAGGTCGAGGAACTCCGGCAGCTCCTGGCCGGGCTGCCGGTGGAGGTCCGGTCGCTTGCAGACTACCCGGAGGCGCCCGAGGTGGTCGAGGATGGCGACACCTTTGCCGAGAACGCCGTCAAGAAGGCCCGGGCGGCGGTCGCCTTCACCGGGGAATGGGCCTTGGCGGACGACTCAGGGCTCGAGGTGGACGCGCTCGGCGGTGAGCCGGGGGTTCGCTCCGCCCGGTTCGCCGGGGAGCCGCGGGACGACGCCCGGAACAACGCCAAGCTCCTGGCCCTGCTTGCCGCGGTCCCCCCGGAGCGGCGCACCGCCCGCTTCCGCTGCGTGGTCGCCCTGGCCGGACCCGGGGGCGAGCTCGAGGTGGTCGAGGGGGCCGTCGAGGGGCGCATCGTCGAGGAACTCCGGGGAACCGGAGGCTTCGGCTACGACCCCCTCTTCCTCCTGCCTGACCTCGGCCGGACCATGGCCGAACTGACTCCGGAGGAGAAGAACCTCCTTTCCCACCGCGGGCGGGCCATGGCGGCTTTGGCTACCCAACTTCGTAAGCGTTTCAGTCGGTGAGATAGCGCTCATACAATAGCCTTGACGTAATGGCTTAATGGCAATACAATAGTATCACAATAGGGATACAGGAGGCGCATCCGATGCCAATTATCCGCTCTACTAAAGACCTCCGTAACAACTACGCGGAACTGTCTGAACTGGTTCACAAGGGAGCTCAGCCGATCTTCATCACAAAGAATGGCCGAGATGACACAGTACTCATGAGTGTAGCCTACTACGAGCGCCAGCAGGCCAAGCTGGAAATCTATCGTAAACTCCTGGAAGCTGAAGCCGAGATTCAGGCTGGTGTTCCCGAAGTTCCCCTGGCGGAAGCTGTGGTAAGGCTCAGGAGAGGCTTGAATGGCTGAGTACACCTTGGTCTTGAGTGATGCCGCTGTTCGAGACTTAGAAGACATCCGAGATTACATCCGAAGAGACGATCCAGAAGCGGCTTCCCGCTTCGTGGACCTGATCGAGGAGCGGTTAACCCTCCTGATATCTTGGCCACAGATGGGTCGAGTATGGGCGGATGATACCCGATATCGAGTGTTGGTGATCGAAGACTATGTGGTTTTCTATCTAGTCAAACTTAACACCGTACACGTTCGACGAATCATCCACGGGGCCAGAGACTTGGAGCAACTACTCGACACTTGACACGGCGATACTTGAACGCGTTGACTCCATGCTAGCCCAGGTGCTATCATTATTCCTGTCGAGGCGGGGCGTAGCGCAGCTTGGTAGCGCATCTGCTTTGGGAGCAGAGGGTCGCAGGTTCGAATCCTGTCGCCCCGACCACTGTCTCAGGGTTGCCAGCCGGCGGCCGGTATGCTATCATTAGCGGAGCCGGTCCTTCCGGCAGGGGAGATGCGCCTGTAGCTCAGGGGATAGAGCAGCTGCCTTCTAAGCAGCGGGCCGCAGGTTCGATTCCTGCCAGGCGCACCAGGTTTCACTACCGAGCCCCCGGTGACGAGACCGGTTGGGCCTTTTACGGTGGGTATAGCTCAGTTGGTTAGAGCGCCAGGTTGTGGCCCTGGAGGCCGTGGGTTCAAGTCCCACTACTCACCCCAACCTCGCAAGGGCGGAGGCTGTCCCGAGATCGGGGCAGCCTCTTTTGGTTAAACTTCCCCGCCGCCCCTCCGGGCGGCGCTGCCTTTTCCGGGGAACGATAGAACAGGAGGCAATACGCCTATGTTGAAGGAGAACCTGCTCCGCTAGATGGCCGGGAATCGGCGTAAGCCGCCGTCCTCGCCCGCGTCGCCCCTGGATGTCTTACGGCGCCTCTGGCGCGGTATCGATCCGGGGCGCGAGGGTCCGCCGCGCCAGTTTTCCCTCGGCGAGCGCCCCGCCCCGGAATCCCGGCCCTCCAGGTCGGAGGAGTCCAGGCCGCCCGACCTCTCCGCCGACCTGGACCAGAACCTTGAGCGCATTCAAGTGGAACTGGACACCGGCCGCAACTCCGACGTGGTGATCCGCGACTTCGAACTGGCGCTCAAGCCGCGGCGCCGGGCGTTCCTCCTTTACATCGACGGCTTGGCCGACCGCATGACGGTGAGCGAGTCGGTGCTCGAACCGTTGATGCTCCTGGCGAAGCTGCGCCCCGAAGCCTCCCAGGGCGACCTGCTCTGCGCCGTGGAGGAGCGGCTGGCGCCGGGGGCGGCCATCTCCCGGGAGCGCAACCTCGGGGCGGCGCTGGAGAAAGTCCTCTCCGGCATGACCGCCCTCTTCCTCGACGGCAGTCGCGAGGTGCTGCTGATCGAGAGCAAGGGGTGGGAGAAGCGCGCCGTAGGCCGGCCACAGGAGGAGCCGGGGGTGCGCGGCCCGCTTGACTCCTTCACCGAGACGCTGCGCACCAACACGGCTCTCATCCGGCGCCGGCTGCGGACGCCGGACCTCACCATAGAGAATCTCCAGGTCGGGCGCCTCTCCCGCACCGATGTGGCGGTGGTCTACCTCCGCGGCTTGACCAATCCGAAGCTTGTCGAGGAGGTGCGCCGGCGGCTACGCGGCATCAGCGTGGACCACCTCCAGGCCTCGGGCACCCTTGAGCAGCTCGTCGAGGACCGGCCGAATTCGCTCTTTTCGCAGATTCTCACCACCGAGCGGCCTGACCGGGCAGTAGGCTTCCTGGCCGAGGGATACGTCGTCATCCTGGTGGACAACAACCCTATTGCCCTGGTCGTGCCCGCCACCTTTACCGCCTTTTTCCATTCGGCCGACGACTACTACCTGCGCTGGCCCTTCGGCACGTTCGCCCGCTGGGTGCGCCTGTTGGCCATGTTCCTGGCCTTGTTCCTGCCGGCCTTGTACATCGCTGCTACCACCTACCACCAGGCGATGATCCCGCCTCCGCTGCTCCTGTCCATCGCCGCCTCCCGGGAGCAGGTGCCATTCCCCACCGTTTTCGAGGTCATCCTAATGGAGTTCTCTTTCGAACTGGTCCGGGAAGCTTCGCTGCGCATCCCCTCCGTCATGGGGGGCACAATAAGCATCGTGGGGGCGCTGATCCTCGGCCAGGCGGCTGTCTCGGCCAGCCTGATCAGCCCGCTGCTGGTGGTGGTCGTGGCCCTGACCGGGCTCGGGTCCTTCTGCATCCCCAACTACAGCACCAGCTTCAGCCTCCGCATCAACCGGTTCATCCTGCTCTTGCTGGCCTCCCTGGCGGGGTTCTTCGGCATTTCGATGGGCATGTTCCTGATCCTACTCCACCTGGGGTCGCTGCAGGGGTTCGGCGTGCCCTATCTCTCCCCTATCGGGCCTTTCCGTCCAGGCTCGCCGGATGTCGTCGTGCGCGGGTTCCTCCAGAGCATGGAGGGACGGCCGGCCTTCGTCCGGCCCCAGGACGAGGAGCGGCAGCCGCCGGTCGCCCGGAGGTGGTCCGCCGGGCCGGAGCCGCCGGCAGGACAGGGCGGCCCGGATCCTTCCGGAGGTGGTTCTGTTTGATCCGTCAGGGGCATCTCGGCCGGACGGAGGCGATCATCGTGGCGGTGGCAGCCACGGCGGGGAAGATCTTCCTTAGCCAGCCGGCGGTGGCGGCCCAGCACACGGCGACCGCCGCACCCCTGATGGTCTTGGTCAACGGCCTGCTCTCCATGGGCCTGGGCTGGATGCTCTTCAGCAGCCTCGACCCGGAGCGGGAGGAGGGGATGGTGGCGCAGTTTGAACGGCTGGCGGGGCCGGCGGGCACCCTGATCGGTGCCGTGATCGCAGCCTATTTCTTCGGCATCGTGGCGCTGCACACGCGTCAGATGGGAGGGGCGATCATCACCGGCATCCTCCCGAACACTCCGATCACCGTCGTCGAGGGCGCGACGGTGTTGGTCTTCAGTTACGCCGCCGTTCTGGGTCTCGAGGCGATCGCCCGGAGCGCCATGGTCCTGCTCCTGCCCATCGTGACGGTCGTGTTCATCCTCCTGCTCCTTACTCTCCCCAGGATGGACTTCACCCGTTTCTTCCCGCCGCTGGGGTTCGGCTGGCAGTCCACGCTGTATTGGAGCGCTTTCTCCGGCTGGTACCGCGAGGCGTGGGTGGTGGCCGTCCTCTTCCCCTACCTGCGCCGGCGGGCGGAAGTCGTGAAGATAGGGGTTCGGGCTATCGCCTGGAGCGCCCTGGTCCTCACCATAGTGACCTCGGCCCTCCTGGCGCTCTTCGGTTACCCGACGCTGACCCACTTTCCCGCACCGGCCGCCGAAGGAAGCCGGGCGGTCTACCTGGGACCCTTCATCAGCAATCTGGAATCGGTCTTCGTCTTCCTCTTTACCACAGCCCTCTTCCTTACCCTTAGCGTGATGTTCTGGGCCAGTTGCCTCCTGGTTGCCGACCTGCTCAAGCTGGACGAGTACCGTCCCCTGGTCCCGCTCCTGGCGGTCGGGGCGTGGCTCTTCGGTTACCTTCCCGGAAGTCTTATGGAAACGGTGCACTGGGTCGACGAAGAGGTGAAGCAACTGACCAGTTTTGTCCTCTACCCGGGGATCGGACTGCTCTGGTTCCTGGCACTCCGGCGGCGAAAAAAGGAGCGGCGTCATGCCTGCTGAGCGGCGGAACGGCGGGAGGAGCGGAGTCCTGGGAACGATCCTGGGGCTGGCGTTGGCTCTGGGAGTGGCCGGCTGCTGGGACTACCGGGAGCCGAACCGGGTCGCCTTCATCCAGGCCTTGGCCGTGGATCAGGAACCGGACGGCCGGGTGGCGGTCACCGCTCTGGTGGATGTGCCCGCTGGCATGGCAGGCCAGGGGGGCGGCATGGGCGGCGGGACCGGCCAGGGGGAAGGGCGCCCCTGGCTGGTGCAGCAGGGGAGCGGAAGGACGCTGGCGGAGGCGCTGCTGGAGATGAGCAAGTTCACCGGGAGGGCTCTCACCTCCTCCCAGTGCCGGGCTGTGCTGTTCTCGGAGGAGGTGGCGCGGGGGGGTCTCAACCGGTTCACGGGGCTTCTGACGCGCTGGTTCGAGTACCGGACGAGTATGGCGATTCTCGTCACGAAGGGGCGGGCCAGGGATTGCCTGAAGGTGGAGTCCCCTCTGGAGAGGGATCCGGTGGACTTTCTCGTCGACCTGCTCAGCTCAGGTCAGCAGTTCGGGACCACGCTCAACTTCCAGCTCCTTGACCTCATGACCCAGCTTTCGAACTACGAGCGGGAGGCGGTGATCCCCGTGGTGGCCCCGCGGCGGCCGGACGCCGGCGGCGGCCAAGGGAAAAGCGGCCAAGGGCAGGGGAAGACACCCAGCGAAGCGGTGGAAATCGTGGCGCTGGCAGTCTTCCGGGGAGACCGGATGGTGGGGGAACTGGGTCCCGAAGATACGTCATACTACCTCATGCTGGCGGGGCGGCACCGCAGTTCGTTCCTGGTCCTGGCTGATCCCAAGGTCCGGGGAAAGTATGTGGCGGTGAGGGTCAACCGCGTCCGGAGAAAGGTCGAGACGCGCCTTAAGGGGGGCCGGCCGGAGGTCGAGGTCAGGCTACTGGTCCCGCTGGAACTTTTGGAAATCCAATCCACGGTCAACTACACCGGGCGCCGTTTCCGCCCGGTCCTGGAGGAGGCGGCGGCCAAACGGATTGCCGCTGGCTGCCGGAGGGTGGTCGGAAAGGCGCAGCGGCAGTGGCAGGCGGACATCTTCGCCTGGGGGTCGCACTTCAAAATGCGCTTCCTTACCTGGCCGGATTGGGTGCGCTTCGGCTGGCTCAGCCGTCAGTTCCCCCGGGCAAGGGTGAAGGTGGCGGTAAGCGCCAAGGTCCGTCGCCCCGGGACCACCCTTCAGCCGACCAAACCGGTGCCGGCGCCGTCCGGCTCCGGGGCCAGGGAGTTCAGTGTTCGGCGAAGAGGATCCACCATCCGAGGACGACCAGCCCTCCGCTGAGGAGGAAGAGCCCGATGGCCCCCCGGCGGTTGGCCAAGCGCCAGACCTTGGCGGCGTAGGCTGTGGTATAGAGAGCCACGCCCACCACCCCGCCGAAGGCGAGGTAATAGAGGAGGTTGATCTTCCGTCCCTCCCGGAGGTATGGTATCATATTCACTGCGACAGCGGCGCGGAGATGGCGGAACTGGCAGACGCGCAGGTCTTAGGAACCTGTGGGCAACCGTGCGGGTTCGATCCCCGCTCTCCGCACCAAGGAATGTTGGGGGGCGCCGCACCCGGCGCCCTTCACGGTGCCTCCGAGCCGGCCCCTGTACCCGGCGCCGGGACTCGGGAGGTCAGCTGCTCAGCGGCCAGCTTTTCCTCACCCTTCTCGACCAGACGCTTGACCATCTGCCCGCCGATCTTTCCCGCCTCCCGTACGGTAAGCTCGTCCGGATCCCTTAAATCGTCGTCGAGGCCGAGTTCCTGCGCCACCTCCTTCTTCAGCTTGTCCTTGGCCCGCTCTTCCATGTCCTTGAAACTCATCGCCCTCACCTCCCCTAATAGCATTTGTTGCGGGTGGGAAACTCAAACAGCCGGGGGGTGTGGTATAATAGCCGCAGCCCGCCGCCGGCCAGTAGGCGGGAGAGGAAAGCGCTGCGGTGCGGCGAATACTCGAAAAAACAGACCAGCCAGACGCCAAGGCAGAGGGCGGCACATAGAATGTGGCAGGAGGAGAATGGATGCAAACGGAGTTGGCCAGACTAGACGGGAATCGCGTCGAATTGCGGGTTGAAGTGGCGCCGGACGAGGTCGGGCGGGCCATAGCCAGAGCTTACCAGCAGGTGGCGGCCAAGGTGCGGATCCCGGGGTTCCGGCCGGGAAAGGCGCCCCGCCCCTTGATCGATCGGTACGTGGGGCGGCAGAAGGTCATCGAGGAGGCGTTCGACGCTCTTTTCCCGCGGGCCTATCTGAACGCCATCCGGGAGACCGGGGTGGAACCGATCGACCAGCCGGAGGTGTCCGACATCGCCCTCGAAGAGGGGAAGCCGTGCACCTTCAAAGTCCAGGTCGAGGTGGTCCCCGAGGTCAGACTGGGGAAGTACAAGGGGCTGACGGCGGTCAAGACGGTTGTGCCGGTGACCGACGCCGACGTGGACCAGGTCCTGGCCCACCTCCAGGAGCGCCATTCGGAGCTTTTGGCGAGCGAACGGGAGCGGCTGGAGAAGGGACTCTTCGCCGTCATCGACTTCGACGGCTTCGTGGACGGTGAGCCGTTCGCCGGCGGCGCCGGCCGGGACGTGACGCTCGAGGTGGGCGGGGGGCGCTTCCTGCCGGAGTTCGAGGAGGGTCTGGTCGGGGCGGCCAGAGGGGAGGAACGCGAGATCAAGGTGACCTTCCCGGCCGACCACCGGGCGGAGCACCTGGCCGGCAAGGAGGCCCTCTTCAAGGTCAAGGTCAAGGAGATCAAGGAGAAGCACCTGCCTGAGCTGGACGACGAGTTCGCCAAGGATGTCTCCGACTTCGCTTCCCTTGCTGAGTTGAAGGCCGACATCCGGCGGCAGATTGCCGCAGAGCGGGAGAAGGCCGCCCGGGAGGCGATCGAGAGCCAGTTGGTCGCCGCCGCTGCCGCCAACGCCACCGTAGAGGTCCCGGAGAAGCTGATCGAGCGGCGGGTCGAGTCGAAGCTCCGGGGCATGGTGGCGCAGTTGCAGGCCGGCGGCTACACGCTCGCCGACTACCTGGGCGAGGACCGGACCGAGGAGGATCTTCGCCGCGACCTGCGGGGGCCGGCCGAGGAAGAGGTCAAGACCCGGCTGGTGGTGGAGGCGATCGCCAAGGCGGAGCAGATCAGGGTCACGGAGGAGGAGGTCCTGGCGAAGCTGCAGTCGCTGGCGGGCGGCGACGCGGAGAGGGCCGCCCAGTTAAGGCAGAGGCTGGAGCAGGAGGATCGCCTGGACGACCTTGTGGCGCGGCTGGCGGCCGAGCGGGCAGTCAACCTGTTGGTGGAAACGGCGGAGATTAAAGAGGAGGTAACTCCGGCCGAACCGGAGAAGGATAAAGAGGAGAAAGGCGGGGCCGGGGGCAGGAAGCCTCGCCGGGGCGGCGAGACCCAGCCGGCGGCAAGCGACCGCCGCCAGCCGAAGGAGGATGAGGTGTGACCACTCTGGTACCCATGGTGGTGGAGCAGACCAACCGGGGTGAGCGGGCCTACGACATATTCAGCCGGTTGCTGAAGGACCGCATCGTCTTCGTCGGAGGGCCGATCGAGGATTACATGGCAAACCTGGTCATCGCCCAGATGCTTCACCTGGAGAGCGAGGACCCGGAGAAGGACATCTTCCTCTACATCAACTCGCCGGGAGGGGACATCTACGCCGGCCTGGCGATTTACGACACCATGCAATACGTCCGCCCGGATGTCTCGACCATCTGTGTCGGTATGGCGGCCAGCATGGCGGCGATCCTCCTGGCGGCGGGGACCAAGGGCAAGCGGTACGCCCTGCCTTACTCGCGGATCATGATTCACCAGCCGCTCGGAGGATTCCAGGGGCAGGCCAAAGACCTGGAGATCCGGGCCAAGGAGATCCTGACCCTGAAGAAGACGCTCAACGAGATCCTGGTCAAGCATACCGGCCAGCCCTATGAACGAATCGACGCCGACACCGACCGGGACTACTTCATGTCGGCGGCGGACGCCAAGGCCTACGGGCTGGTAGATGCCATCTTCAGCGAGAAGCGGAAGGTTGTCCAAGAAGGCAGGTGACGCCATGTTCAAGTTTGGGGACGAGAAGGGCCAGCTCAAGTGCTCGTTCTGCGGCAAGACCCAGGACCAGGTGAAGAAGCTGATCGCCGGGCCGGGGGTCTACATCTGCGACGAGTGTATCGAGTTGTGCACCGAGATCATTGAGGAGGAGTTCAACGAGGACGTCGAGGTCGAGCTGGGTTCCATACCCAAGCCGGCGGAAATCAAGGAGATCCTCGACCAGTACGTCATCGGCCAGGAGCACGCCAAGCGGGCTCTGTCCGTGGCGGTCTATAACCACTACAAGCGGATCAACGCCGGGTCGCATCTCGACGACGTCGAACTGCAGAAGTCGAACATCCTGCTTCTCGGGCCGACCGGGTGCGGGAAGACGCTGCTCGCGCAGACGCTGGCCAAGATTCTGAACGTCCCCTTCGCCATCGCCGACGCCACGAGCCTGACTGAGGCCGGGTACGTGGGCGAGGACGTGGAGAACATCCTGCTCAAGCTGATCCAGAACGCCGATTACGATATCGAGAAGGCCGAGAAGGGGATCGTGTACATCGACGAGGTCGACAAGATCGCCCGGAAGAGCGAGAACCCCTCCATCACCCGGGACGTCTCCGGCGAGGGGGTCCAGCAGGCGCTCCTGAAGATTCTCGAGGGCACGGTGGCCTCGGTCCCGCCGCAGGGTGGCCGGAAGCACCCGCACCAGGAGTTCATCCAGATCGACACAACGAACATCCTGTTCATCTGCGGGGGCGCCTTCGAGGGTCTGGAGAAGATCATCGAGAACCGGATCGGCAAGAAGTCCCTCGGCTTCGGCGCCGAAATCAAGACCCGCCAGGAGAAGCCGATCGGGGAGATCCTCCGCCAGATCATGCCGGAGGACCTGCTGAAGTTCGGCCTGATCCCCGAGTTCGTCGGCCGGCTGCCGATCGTGGTGACCCTCGACCCGCTGGACGAGGACGCCCTGGTCCGGATCCTCACCGAGCCGCGCAACGCCCTGGTGAAACAGTTCCGCAAACTCCTCGAGCTGGACGGGGTCGAACTCGAGTTCACCCCGGAGGCACTGAAGCTGATTGCCCAGAAGGCGATCAAGCGGAAGACGGGTGCCCGGGGGCTCCGGTCCATCATCGAGGACTTCATGCTGGACGTGATGTTCGAGCTGCCGTCGCAGGACGATGTGAAGAAATGCGTGATCAACGAGCAGGTCATCGAGAAGGAAGCGGCGCCGATCCTGGTACGGGCGGAGCGGCGAACCAAGAAGAAGGAGAACACGGCCTGAGTCCCTGATACTGCTCAACCGGAAGAAGCTCGCCTGACCGGCGCTGGGTTGACTCGACCCGGCTGCCGGTTTTTGTTTGGCGCGGGCAGGATGAGGGCAGATAGGGGGGGAGATAATACTAGCGACCAGGGAGCCCGGCTTTAGCTGGGAAAATGTCGTTCCGGCTCCTGGCGAGGGGAGCGCCGCCGGGGGCCGAACGTTGCCGACGGTCCGGGAGAGGAGGGTACAGGGTGACCGGGAACTTCTTCGGCCTGATCAGCCTCTTTTTCACAGTGGTGATCGGCCTTTACTTCTGGAACCTCCTGCGGGCGCAGCAGACATCCCGCAGCGCGATCGACCGGGAGTCGCGGAAGGAGCTGGAGAAGCTGGAGCGACTGCGAGCGATCAGCCTGAGCGAGCCGCTGTCCGAAAAGACCCGCCCGACCCAGTTGTCCGAGATCATCGGGCAGGAAGACGGGGTCAAGGCGCTCCGGGCTGCCCTGTGCGGGCCCAATCCCCAGCACGTGATCGTGTATGGCCCTCCGGGGGTGGGGAAGACCGCTGCGGCCCGGGTGGTGCTGGAGGAGGCCAAGAAGAACCCGCTTTCGCCCTTCCGAGCCGACGCCAAGTTCGTCGAGGTCGACGCTACCACGGCCCGCTTCGACGACCGGGGCATCGCCGACCCGTTGATGGGCTCGGTGCACGATCCCATCTACCAGGGCGCCGGCCCCCTGGGAATGGCGGGGATTCCCCAACCCAAGCCTGGGGCGGTCACCAAGGCCCACGGCGGGATTCTGTTCATCGACGAGATCGGCGAACTGCATCCCATCCAGATGAACAAGCTGCTCAAGGTGTTGGAGGACCGGAAGGTGTTCCTGGAGAGCGCCTACTACTCCTCCGAGGACACCAATATCCCGGCCTACATCCACGACATTTTCCAGAACGGGCTGCCGGCGGACTTCCGCCTCGTCGCCGCCACGACCCGGCAGCCCCACGAAATCCCCCCAGCCATCCGGTCGCGGTGCCTGGAGATCTTCTTCCGGGCCCTGACGCCGGAGGAAGTCGAGACGATCGCCCGCAACGCCGTGAAGAAGATCGACTTCGCGATCGAGGACGGGGCGGTTGAAGTGCTCAAGCACTACGCCACGAACGGGCGGGACGCCGTCAACATGGTCCAGGTGGCGGCGGGGCTGGCCCTAACCGAGGGGGGAAAGACCATCCGCCAGTCCGACATCGAGTGGGTGGTGCAGAGCGGCCAGTACAGCCCGCGGCCCGAGCGCCGGGTGCCGGCGGCGCCGCAGGTGGGGCTGGTCAACGGGCTGGCCGTCTTCGGACCGAACCTGGGGGCGCTGATGGAGGTTGAGGCATCGGCGGTGCCGGCCGAGAAGGGCAAGGGGAAGCTGATGGTCACCGGCGTGGTCGAGGAGGAAGAGGTGGGAGCGGTCGGCCGGACCCTGCGCTCCAAGTCGACGGCCCGGGGCTCGGTGGAGAACGTCCTGACCGTGCTGAAGAAGTGCTTCAATCTGAACCCGTGCGATTACGACCTGCACGTCAACTTCCCCGGCGGGACACCGGTGGACGGCCCTTCGGCCGGGGTGGCGATCGTCACCGCCATCTATTCGGCAATCACCGGCCACCCCGTGGACAACCTGGTGGCGATGACCGGCGAGGTGTCCATCCGCGGTTATGTAAAGCCGGTGGGGGGGATCGTCCCGAAGGTTATGGCGGCCCGTCAGGCGGGGGCCAAGCGGGTGCTCATTCCCCAGGAGAACAACCAGGACCTTTTTTCGAACCTCGAGGGGATCGTCGTCCAGCCGGTCCAGCACATCCGCCAGGTGATCGAGGAGGCGATCCTCGGCAACCCGTTCGCCGGCCAGCGGTGGTCGGAGGCCGAGGTGGCCGCCGCCGCCCCGGCTGCGCCGCCGGTCGCCCTGCCCTTGCCGGCGCCGCGTCCCGGCCCACCGCTCTCCTGCTAGAACCCAGCCACCGGGCCGCCTGCACTGGCGGCTCTCTTCCATTGCAGGAAGTATGTTCTCAAAGGGAATCGCGCCTGGCGCCTGAATTATGTAAACGTAATCTCACCCCGGAAGGAGAAGAAAGGAGGTGCCACCTAGTGCGCTCCGGCGGGGGAGATGCAGACCCGAACCAGACCAAGAATCGCACTACAAGTCGCACTAAGGAGGACAACCATGAAGAAGGTTCTTATCGCACTCACCCTCGTGTTGGCGCTCTCCTCGATGGCCCTTGCGGCCGAGACCAAGATGTCCGGTAAGGTATGGTTCAACGTCGACGACCTTCTGGCGAAGACCCTGACCACCTCCAACGGCTACCGCTTGCAGTTCGACTCGACTGTGAGCGAGAAGTCGGGAGCCCGGATCCGCTTCGAGAACGACACCACGACTGGTGCTCCGGTCGCTCTGAAGCGGGCCTACTGGTTCACCAACACCGAGTTCGGCAAGCTCCTCGTCGGTAAGCAGGTGGAGGACTTCTCCATGCTGAGCAACAACTATGCCGCGGAGAACCTGAACCACGGCTTCACCGGCGTGGCGCTCTACCCGCAGCTCGGCGAGAACATCAGTGCCATCGGGTGGTATGACATCGCCGGCAAGAAGGTCGGGGCCCAGGGCAAGTACACGGCCGACTTCGGCGTCATCTACGGCGGCATCTCGAAGGCTGAGGCCGACACTGACGCCGCGATGGCCATCGGCGCCTCGATCCCGGTCGTGAAGGACCAGCTCACTGTCTTCGGCCAGTACGACATGAAGGGCGACACCCGGGAGCAGTTCGTCGGCGCCAAGGCTAACCTCGGTGTGGACCTGACTGCCGAGTACAAGATCCAGGCCAAGGAGATCAGCCTGAACGCCACGAAGAAGCTCGGCGACGTGGAACTCAGCGCCACCTACACGAAGCCCGATGCGGGAGACGGCAGCCTCGAGCTTGCCAGCACGGTGTACTTCTAAGCCGAGAGAATACACCTCAACGGGGGGCTGTCCCAAGACCTTTGGGACAGCCTCTTTCCTTTCGGGGAACCCGGCCGGCCCTCCCGGCGTTGGCAGGCTTGGGAGACGGTTACGGAAGGGAATCACGGCGGGGCGGGCGAAAGGTTAAGCATTACCCCGGGAGGAGGCGCGACCGATGGCCGAAGAAACCGTCATCCCCGAAACCGAGCGCGCGCGGCGTGACGTGCTGCCGCTTCTGCCACTCCGGGGCGTGATCGTCTTCCCTCACATGGTGACGCCGCTGGACGTGGGGCGGGAGAAATCGGTGCGGGCTCTGGAGGAGGCCATGGTCCAGGAACGGCTGATTCTTTTGGCCGCCCAGAAACAGGCCCGGACCAACGAGCCGGGGCCCGAGGACATCTACAGCGTCGGCACGGTGGCGGAGATCAAGCAACTGCTCAAGCTCCCCGACGGGACCATCCGGATCCTGGTGGAGGGGCTGGAGCGGGTCAGGATCGGCGAATTCCTGCGGGAGGAGCCTTTCCTCGAGGCCCGGGTCATCCGCCTGGACCGCGAGGAGAAGAAGACGGCGGAAGACGAGGCGCTGATGCGGACCCTCATGGAGCAGTTCGACGCCTACGTCAAGGCGTCGAAGCGGCTGCCGGTGGAGATCCTCCTTTCGCTGACCGCCATCGACGACCCGGCGCACCTGGCGGACTTCATCGCCGCCCAGCTCCAGTTGAAGCTCGAGGATAAGCAGCGGGTGCTGGAGACGGTTTCACCCCGGCAGCGGCTGGAGCTCCTGACGGTCCTCCTCTCCAAGGAGATGGAGATCCTGGAGCTCGAACGGAAGATCCACGTCCGGGTCCGTAAGCAGATGGAGAAGACCCAGCGCGAGTACTACCTGCGCGAGCAGATGAAGGCGATCCAAAAGGAGCTGGGCGAGAAAGACGAGCGGGCGGCGGAGGCCGACGAGTACCGGCAGCGGATCAAGCAGGCGAAACTCCCCAAGGAAGTGGCGGAGAAGGCTGTCAAAGAGGTCCAACGCCTGGAGAAGATGCCGCCGATGG
>DYFA01000036.1 GCA_020725425.1 Aneurinibacillus sp. | reverse complement strand
GGCCTCAAGTGTGCGAGACAGGACCAGGGAAGTGGGGATCCTGCGGGCCCTGGGTTACGGGCAGCGGGAAGTGCTAGGGATCTTCTTGGTTGAGGTGCTGATTCTGGGGAGCGGGGCCGCCCTGGTCGGTTACGCAGGTGGAATGGCCCTTGCCCGCTTCCTGCTCCCCGTGTTGGATCCGGCCTCGCCGACGGTGGGCTGGCATCCCCGTCTGGGGCTCCTGGCCTGGGTTGCCACCGTTGCCGTAGCCCTCATCAGCGCCTACCTGCCTGCGCGCCGCTCCTCCCGCATCGATCCCGTGCGCGCGCTGCGCTTTCTCTGAGCGCTAATCCACCCTGGCATACCCGGCCGTCCGCAGGCCCCCTACTGACGTATCTACACCATCGCCTGGGCAGACACTACGCCAGGGAGCGCGGGCATGCACGACGCCGTCCTCATAGGCTCAGGTCACAACAACCTGGTCGCCGGGGTGCTCCTGGCCCAGGCGGGCTGGAAGGTCGTCGTGTTCGAGCAGGCTGATGAGGTCGGCGGTGCCGTGCGGACCGCGGAACTCGGCCCGCCGGGCTTCCGGTACGATGCCTTTTCCTCGAATCACACCCTTATCTTCCTCTCCCCGTTCTACCACCAGACGCGGGACGACCTCGAACAGCACGGCCTATACTACCTGCCCTACCCGATCCCCATCGCCAGCGTCTTTCCCAACGGCAAGTCGGTGCGGTTGTACCCCGATCTCGAGCGCACACTGGACAGTCTAGGGGAGCAATCGGCGAACGACGCCAGGGGTTGGAAGAAGCTATATGAGATGTACCAGGCCGGGCGAGAGCTTTTCACCACCCTGTTCAGTTCCGCGATGCCTTCTTTTGCAGCGATGCAAGCCCTCATCGGGCGCCGGCTTCGCCTGGGGCCACGGGGGAACATGGAGTTCATGCAGATGCTGACGCTGCCGGCCAGGGGGTTCGCCGATGACTACTTCGAGACCGATTACGCCAAGAGCTGGTTCGTCCAGTGGGCACTCCATTTACCCCACAGCCCGGAAAGCGCGGGCGGCGGGGCCTTCGCCTGGGTCGTCATGGCGGCAACCCAGGACCCGCAAGTCGGCCTCCGCGTGCCCAGGGGAGGAAGCGGCGGCCTGACTCAGGCCCTGGCCTCACTCTTACGTTCACTGGGCGGGGAGATCCATACCGGCACCAGGGTGACCAGGGTCATCGTCCGCCGGAAGACGGCTTGGGGAGTGGTCCTCGACGACGGTACGGAGGTCCCGTCTGCCCGGGCAGTCATCGCCTGCACCTCCCCGAGCAGGTTGTTCCGCGACCTGGTGGGAGCGGACAACCTCCCCGCCGAGTTCGTCGGCAGGCTGCAGCGGTATCGCTACGGCCTACCGGTGCTGAAGATCGATTACGCCTTGTCCGGGCCCCCCACCTGGAAGGCAGGCGAGGAAATTGCCAAGGCCGGCATAGTTCACGTGAGTTCGGGTGTCGACGCCATGTCCCGGGCTTACAACCAGGCTTTGCGGGGTTACCTGCCGGGAGAACCGCTCATCATCCTGTCCCAGCCCACGGTGGCCGACCCGGGCCGGGCTCCGGAAGGAAAACACATCCTGTGGGTTATCGTGAGGGTGCCCTACGTGGTGAAGGGTGACGCCGCCCACCGGATTAAGCCGCGGCCCTGGCGCCACCTCAAGGAACGATTCGCCGACCGGGTCACCGACATCATCGAAAGCTTCGCACCGGGACTCAAGCAGCGTATCTTGGCCCGCCACGTATTCTCCCCCGAGGACCTCCAAAGGGCGAATCCCAACCTCATCCGGGGAGACATCGGGTGCGGGAGCGTGGAGTTCGACCAGTCTTACGTATTCCGGCCTCTCCCCGGCTGGTCTCGCTACGCCACGCCCATCCGTCGCCTCTACCTCACCGGCGCGGCCACCCACCCCGGTCCGGGAATACATGGGATGTCAGGCTACGCCCTGGCGAAGATGTTGCTGTAACCGTTTCCAACCTCCCACTGCTTGCACAGCGTGACCCACAGGCCGCAGCCCGTGTGGCGGTCACGATCGCCGGCCCCCTCCCCGGTCGGCCGAGCCCGGCCGGTCTTGCATGAGAGCCCGGCTGTAGAGTTTGAACAGCTCGAACATGAAAGCGTCGGCCGCGCTCATGCGGTCTCCTCCCCCCTCTCTCTACAGACGAACGAGTTCATCCAGCCACGCCGGTCCGGTGCCCTGGAGGCGCTGCCAGAACAGGTCCTCGAACAGATAGTGGACGGCCAGCATTCGCCAGCCGGCCCAGCGCTGGGTGACGAGCTCCACTATCCTGTCAACAGGTACGAGCTCCTCGCCGAACAGGAGGCGGGAGAAAATCTTCTGCTCCCAGGGCGAGATATGCTGAAAGACGTCGTAGCGGCGGAAGACCTCGAACAGGAGATACCACACAGAGGCCGGGCCAACACCATGGAGCGACAAGAGCCGTTTGCGGAGAGCGTCCGTGTCCAGGCTGCGGAGCTCTATCTCGTCTATTCCTCCGCGGACGAAGGTATCCGTCAGTCTTCTGATGGTCCGAGCCCGGTAGCCTAGCTTCAGGCGGCGGAGGTCGTCCTCGGTGGCATGGTCGAGAAGCTCGGGACCGCCCAGGGCTCCCATCTCCTTTCCGGCGAAGACGACCGGGTAACCGTAATGGGTGATAAGGTTGTCCATCATCTGCGCCGTCCGCCGGACAGTGGCGTTCTGTAGGACCACCGTGATGACCAGGAACTCGAACAGCGAGCCGCTCGCAGAGACCTGCATCCCGCGCCAGCGCCTGATGACTGGTCCGAGGAGATCGTCTCCGGCGAACCGCTCGTAGAACGGCGCGAGGTCGGCAGTCATTCCGTAGCGGTAGGCCAGCTCTTTGAGGAGCCTTGAGACGAGGTCGGGGCCTGGGTCGCGCTCCGCATGGACGGTGACCTTCACCAACGGGTCGTCGACAGGGCCTTCTGCCCGCATGGTCACACCCAAGGGCGTCCTCTCGTAGACGAGAGCCTGGTACCAGACGTGGTCCTCGAGGAGAACGTTGCGGGAGGGGAAGTGGGACGGCTTGTAGGCCGTGGCCACGAGATTGTAAGGCGGGATGGGGCGGATCTCGCCCTCCCGGATCGGGCGCAGCTCGAGAACCCGGCCGCCGCGGTCCGGGTCGCCACCGCCACGGGCTGTGCCACCGGCGCTACGGGTTCGGCCGCCCTTCCGCTCCACCCTATCCGGCATCGAAGGACCTCCCCGCCCTCGGATTTCCCGCCTTCGGGCTTTCCTCGGTCGTCTCGTACATCTCCCGGATGATGCTCTCGATGGACTCGTGCTCTGCCTTGACGTTCACGATGTGGTGAGTGCTGGCCACCTCGGCCACCACCTGGCTGAGGTCGTGACGTCTCGGGTCGTACATGACCGTGATCCAGGCCCCTTCCCGGCGGACGACCGTTCCGGTCGAGATAGCCAGGGGGCGATCGAAGTCGGAGAGTTCGAAGACCAGGATGTTCTCCTGGGACAGGCCCCGGAGGTGATCAATGCTGCCGTCGAAGAGGATGCGCCCGTGGTTTATCAGGATCAGGCGGTCGCAGAGCCGCTCGATGTCTGCGATGTCGTGGGTGGTGAGCAGGATGGTCACCTTCCGCTCCCGATTCAGGCGGGTCAGAAAGCGCCGGGTGCGCTCCTTGGCCACGAGGTCAAGACCTATCGTCGGTTCATCCAGGAACAGGAGAGGCGGGTCGTGGAGGATGGCCGCGGCAATCTCAGCCCGCATACGCTCGCCAAGGCTGAGCTGGCGCACTGTCATCCTGGTCATCCTCCTAACTTCCGGTCCCTGAGTAGTTGGCGAGCCCCCGCTGCCAAACAGCGTAGGACACAGCCTATAACCCAAGCTCCCTTGCACAACGTAAGACCACAGGCCTCGTGCAGATGCCGATGGCAGGCGCATTCCTGCTAAGATCGGAAGGCAGTAAGGGCACGAAGGTCCAGGAAGCCGCCCAGTTCCTCCACCTCGGCCACTATCTGCTCACGGACCGGGGGCGGCAGGTCGCCGAAGGGTTCGACCGTGACCCGCAGGGTGCGACCGCTACGCTGGTGCGACCAGACGCCGGCCGCGCGGCCATCCACGAGCACCACCGG
>DYFA01000003.1 GCA_020725425.1 Aneurinibacillus sp. | reverse complement strand
TTTCCCGCGCCAGGTCCGGGCCGACGATGCGCCCCCCCATGGTCAGAATGTTGGCGTCGTTGTGTTCCCGGGCCATGCGGGCGGAGTACGTGTCGTGGCAGAGAGCCGCCCGGATACCCTTGACCTTGTTGGCGGCGATGCTCACCCCGATGCCGGTCCCGCAGATCAGGATGCCGAGGGGGTACTTGCCCCCGGCCACGCTCCGGGCCAGTTTGAGAGCCACATCCGGGTAATCCACCGAGTCCGGGGAGAAGCAACCAAAGTCCTGGTATTCGAGGCCCTGTTCCACGAGATACCGGGCGATCTCCTGTTTCAGGCGGTAGCCCCCGTGATCGGAGCCGATCGCGACTTTCACGTTTTCCCCCCTCCCTCCCCGACGCCCAGAAACTCCATAAGCCGCGGGATCATCGCCTCGACGGCCTCGGCGAGCTCGCCCCGCGTCTTCCGATACTCCGCCAAGGCGTCGGACCGTGGGTCGTAGGTGTACTTCAACGGGTCATCCACGTCCCCCTCCCGCCCGGCGAACTCCTTGAGCGTGAACACCCTCCCCTCGGTCTGTGGGTAGAGGCGGAGGATGGCTTCTTTATGCCGCTTTTCCATCGTGAGGATGAGATCGCTCTCGGCGAGATCTTTCGTCCAGGGGCGGGAGCGGTGGGACGAGTGGTCTATCCCCACCTCTGCCATCACCCGGACGGCCTCGGGGGTCGCCTCGTCACCTTCTGCGGCAGCGAGCCCGGCGGACCTTACGGTCACGCCGGGGATCCCGAGCCTTTCCAGGCGGTCGCGCAGGAGCGCCTCCGCCATCGGGCTCCGGCAGGTGTTGCCGGTGCAAACAAACAGCACGCTCTTCATCGACCCATATCGTTCGGCGCGTCGACGGTGATTCCTGCGAAAAGTCTCACCAGTCGGGGGTCAGGGGGACGACCTCGAACTCGGCGTCGTTCTGGCAGCGCAGGCATGACAGGTGGAGTTCCCCGCCCAGGTCCTCCGCGGCGAACTCGACCGAGTTGCCGCAGCGGGCGCAGCGGGTGAGGTATGCGGTATTGCAGGCGGCGCAGTGGCCGTTGACCAACTCGTGGCCGCAGCGGGCGCAGCGCAGGGGAGCGTTCATCGCGGATTCCTCCGCCGGTAGTATCCCCCGGCAACCTGCGTTATCGCCGCCACGAAGATGTGGCAGTCAGATATCTATGTCATGTGGGTAGCTGCAATTATGACATCAGCCGTGCTCAGTAAAATGCTGAAGGCGTTCGGGGCTCCCAGAATCGACTATCACAAGCTGGTCCAATGGGCCTGCGCCGGTGACGCGCTGTTCCGGGCCTACTACTACGATTGTCTGCCCCACCAGTCCGCCGACCCAACGAAGGAAGAGAGCGAACGCGTCTCGAAAGCCCAGCGCTTCTTCTCCGCGCTCCAGGACGGCCCGCGTTTCACTGTACGCCTGGGCAGGCTGGAGTACCGTGGAACGGACGACCGGGGGAGCCCTCTCTTCGTGCAAAAGCGAGTAGACCTGCAGCTTGGGCTCGACATCGCTTCGGTGGTAGCCAAAGACCGCGTTGCGACAATCGCAATCGTCTCGGGTGATAGTGACCTTATCCCGGCCGTGCAGTTCGCTGATGAGGCGGCAGTCATCGTACGGCTAGTACACGGGCCGGAAAGGACGTATCACCGCGAACTCTGGAAGCTGGCCGATGAACGCCAGGAGCTGACCGCCGCAGTCTGCCAATCCCTGATGTAAAGGGGAAGACCGCCTTTCCGGGCGGCCTCCCTGAGATTTTCTCCCGACCCCCATAGGTGAGCGCCGGGGAGTATTTCGCAGTAAAATTCTAACACGCCGATCGCCTTCAGGCAACCCCGACTTTTATCGGAGGAAACGGCCGCAGTTAGCGTGGGGAGATCATGAAAGTCGAGCTTGGCCGGCTGGCTGACCTTCAAATCGGATATCAGGTGAAAGGCAAGGTCGTCTCCAGACCCGACGGCACCCACTTGCTTGTTCAGACGGCGGACGTGGGCGAGGAGGGCGAGATCGCCTGGGAATCGCTCGCCTGCTTCACTCCGGACCGCAAGGGAGCGGACACACGCTCACAGACGGCGACGTCCTCTTCCTCGCCAAAGGAGCGAAGCGTGCGGCGGCCGTCGTGCGTCAACCCCGCCCGAGGACCCTCGCCGTGTCCACCTTCTACATTCTTCGGGTCCGTGACGACGCGGTCATCCTGCCCGAGTATCTCGCCTGGCTCCTCAACGTCGCCGCCCGAAAAGAAATCGTTGCCCGGGAACTTCAGGGTACTACCATGACCTTCGTCCCCAAGGAGGCCTTGGCGACTCTGGAGGTTGATCTGCCGCCCACCGCGGTTCAACAGCGGGTTGTCGCCCTAGACACACTCATGCGTCGTGAACGCGAGCTGGCCTTCGAACTGCTAAAGAAACGCGCCCACCTAATCAACGCTGTGGCGCGACGATTCATCGCCCTGGGGGAGGAGAGAGCATGACGACGGCGCCGAGACTTGCCACGCAGGAGGAAATCAACAGCATTCTCTGGCGGGCTTGTGACACCTTCCGGGGGGGCCATCGATCCGGCCCAGTATAAGGACTACATCCTCACCATGCTGTTCGTCAAGTACCTGTCCGACTTGGCGAAGGATCAGCGGGAAGAGTACATCCAACGCTACGGGGGCGACCTGGCCCGCGTGGAGCGGGCCATGAGCCGCGAGCGCTTCGTCGTGCCCCCTGAAGCCACCTTCGACTACCTGTACGAGCGGCGTGGGGCTGATAACATCGGCGAGCTCATCAACATCGCCTTGGACGCCATCGAGGACAGAAATCGTGCGAAGCTCGAAAACGTTTTCCGCGGCATCGATTTCAACAGTGAGGCCAACCTGGGGCAAACCCGGGACCGCAATCGGCGGCTGAAAAACCTTCTCGAGGACTTCAACCAGCTTGACCTTCGCCCCTCCCACTTGGAGCACCGGGACGTCATCGGTGACGCCTATGAGTACCTGATCGGCATGTTCGCCGCCACCGGCGGCAAAAAGGCTGGAGAGTTCTACACGCCCCCCGAGGTGTCCACCCTCTTGGCCAAGCTGGTCAACCCCAAGAGCGGTGACCGCATTTGCGATCCGGCGTGCGGGTCGGGGTCGTTGCTCATCCGCGTGGCCCGTGAGATTCCGGACGGCAACTACTTCCTGGCCGGCCAGGAAAGCAACGGCAGCACGTGGTCCCTCTGCCGCATGAACATGTATCTGCACGGCTGCGACGCCGCCCGGATCGAGTGGTGTGACACCCTGAACAGCCCTGCCCTGGTGGAGGGCGGCGCCCTGATGAAGTTCGACATCGTGGTGGCCAATCCACCCTTCTCCCTATGGTGGAAATCGCCGTGGAAGGCCGAGGCAAAGTGGGCGTCATTGCCCCGCACGGCGTCCTTTTCCGCGGCGGATCGGAGGGGGCCATCCGCCGGCACCTGGTGGAGGAAAACCTGCTGGAGGCGGTCATCGGCCTCCCGACCAACCTTTTCTTCGGCACCGGCATCCCGGCCTGCATCCTCCTCTTCAACAAGGGGAAGACGACCCGGGACGTGCTCTTCATCGACGCCAGCCGCGACTTCCAGGAAGGGCGCAACCAGAACAAGCTGCGGCCGCAAGACATCGAGAAAATCGTAGCCACTCACCGCGCCTTCCAAACGATGGACAAGTACGCCTACCGCGCCACTTTCGAGGAGATCGCCGCCAACGGCTTCAACCTGAATATCCCCCGCTACGTGGACACCTTCGAACCGGAGGAAGAGATCGACATCGCCACTGTGCAGGCGGAAATCGACCGGCTGGAGGCGGAGCTGGCGGAGACGCGGCGGGAGATGCGAAGGTATCTGGAGGAGCTTGGTCTCGATGAGTGATCGAAACGGGTACAAGGAGACGGAGATTGGCCCTCTTCCGCGGGATTGGGATGTGATTCGGATTGGGGCGTTCGCGGAAGTCAGATCTGGTGCGACTCCGTCCCGCAAAGTCAGCGAGTACTACGCCTCCGGGACCATTCTTACCGGCCGGGTCCGGGTAAAGGTGCCGAAGGAGGCATGAGCATGCTGACTGCGCCGTTGACGCTGGAGGAGGCCATCTCGCAGGTGCCTGCGCTGCAACTGCTGCAGGCGTTGGGGTTCACCTACCTCACCCCGGAGGAGGCGCTGAGATTGCGCGGCGGCAAGCGCCGCAACGTCGTCCTGGAGGAAGTGCTGGCCAACTGGCTCCGGGAACACAACGCCATCCGCTACCGGGGCGAGGAATTGCCCTTCAGCGAGGGCAACATCGTGGCCGCCGTGGAAGCGCTCACCGACGTGGTATACGACGGGCTGGTGCGCACCAACGAGAAGGTATATGACCTCCTCTGCCTGGGCAAGAGCCTGCCGCAGGCGGTGGCGGGCGACGTGAAGAGCTTCTCCCTGCGCTACATCGACTGGGAACACCCCGAGAACAACGTCTACCACGTGACGGACGAGTTCGAGGTGGAGCGCCGCGGCAGCGCCGAGACGTACCGTCCAGACATCGTGCTGTTCGTAAACGGCATCCCGCTGGCGGTGATCGAATGCAAGCCACCCGAGCTTCAAGGCAAGGATTCTTTGCCGCAAGCCATCGAACAGCATATCCGCAACCAGAAGGAAGACGGGATCCCCCACCTCTTCCAGTACGCGCAGCTCCTTATGGCGGTCAACAAGAACGGCGGCAAGTACGCCACGGCCGGCACAGCGGAGCGCTTCTGGGCGGTCTGGCGTGAGGAGAGGCTGGACGAGGACGCCCTGGCGGCGTTAGTCAACGCCCCTTTGACTCGCGTCGAGCAGGAGAAGCTGTTCCGCAACCGCCCCCGGTTCGTCCGGGATTACTTCGAGCGGCTGGAGGCAGAGGGTCCGCGCGAGGTGACCGAGCAGGACCGGGCGCTCTATTGCCTGTGCCGCCCCGAACGGCTGCTGGAACTCACGTACCGCTACGTGGTCTTTGACGCCGGGGAGAAGAAGATCGCCCGCTACCAGCAGTACTTTTGCGTAAAGCTAGCGCTGGCGCGTCTTGCGGCAGAGCGGGACGAGCGGGGGGCCCGGCGCGGCGGTGTGGTCTGGCACACTCAGGGCAGCGGCAAGTCCTTGACCATGGTGATGCTGGCCAAGGGTCTGGCCCTCCAACCGGGCCTAACCAACCACAAGATTGTACTGGTGACCGACCGCGTGGACCTGGATGATCAGATCTATACCACCTTCAAACACTGCGGCCGGGAGGTCACCCAGGCCAAGTCGGGCCGGCATTTGGCGCAGGACGACCGGGCAGTGATCGTCACCACCATCATCGACAAATTCGAGACGGCGGTAAGCGCGCTGTCCACGCCGGTCGATAACGACAACATCTTCATGCTGGTGGACGAGAGCCACCGCGGGCAGTATGGGCAGATGCACAGCAAGATGCGCCTTGCCCTGCCACGTGCCTGCTATCTGGGCTTCACCGGTACGCCGGTGATGAAGCGCGACAAGAACACCGTAGCGAAATTCGGTGGCTACATCCACATCTATAACATCGAGCAGGCCGTCCGGGACAAGGCAGTGGTCCCGCTGCTCTACGAGGGCCGGCACGTGGCTCAGACGGTCTACGGAGAAGACATCGACGAGTGGTTCGGAGTGGTCACGGAAGGCCTGAGCCAACAGCAGATCGCCGACCTCAAGATCAAGTTCGCCACCTCCGACCAGCTCAACAAAGCCGAGCAGCGGGTGAAGCGCATCGCCTACGACATCAGCGTCCATTTCCGGAACCACTGGCAGGGCACTGGTTTCAAGGCGCAGCTGGTGGCCCCGGACAAGGCGACGGCCCTGCTGTACCACCGATACTTGCAGGAATTCGGCATGGTGACCTCGGCGGTGTTGATCTCCCCGCCGGACGAGCGGGAGGGAGATACCGACATCTATGCGGAGAACAGGGACGAGGTCGCCAAGTTCTGGGCGGCGATGATGCAGAAGTACGGTAACGAGGCTCAGTACAATAAGCAGCTCATCAACGCGTTCAAGTTCGGTGACGAACCCGAGATCATCATCGTGGTGGACAAGCTCTTGACCGGCTTTGATGCCCCGCGAAATCTGGATTACCGCGGCGTATTAGAGGATTTGAACCATGCCTTGAACATCTACGCCGCTCTGCCGGAGTTCGACCGGCCGGACCTCGAGGCCTACGCCGCGACCCTAGTAGACATCGGGAGCGAAGTGGCCAAGCTGCCCCAGCGGCATTCGGACCTCTGGGAGGTTTTCAAGGGGGTCTCCAATCGGTACGACGAGGAGGCTTATGAAAGACTATTGGCCGATGAAGTCCTACGCCACACCTTCTACGAACGCCTGACCAGCGAGAGGCAGATCGGGACCTACCAGCGTGACCTGAAATTCTTCGAACACCTTCGCGCCTCGGTGCGCCTGCGTTACGCGGAGCGAATCGACTACCGGCAGTACGAGCCGCGCATCCGCAAGCTGATTGACCAGTACGTGGGCGCTGGCGCAGTGGAGCAAATCACTGAGCCGGTGGACATCTTCGACGAAAAGGCCTTTGCCGAGGAGGTCGCCCGGCTGGCCGGCGATGCAGCCAAGGCGGATACCATCGCCCACCGGGCCTTGCGGACCTGCATCGACCATCTGCCGGAGGATCCCGCCTTCTACCGGAAGTTTTCGGAGATGTTGGAAGAGGCGATCAGGGCCTTCCGGGAGGAACGCCTGAAAGCAGCCGAGTACCTGAAGGCAGTGACCGAGATCGCAAGGCAGATCGTCCACCGCACGGACGAGGATATTCCCGAACCGCTTCGCCATCGCGAGGTCGCCAAGTTGTACGAGGGCAGGCGCCCTTCTGTTCAACCCGGAACTCGGCACCACGGCCCCGCCTTCTACGGTCTTCTCAGCCAAGTGATGCCGGATTGGAGGAAGCGAAAGGAGCGGCTGGAGAGGGCGGCGCTATAGTCTCAGGCGAAAGAGACCAGCCCAAGTGAGTCCGGCGCCGCGGCTCTGTCCGGAGCAAGCCGGCCCGCTTGGGCTGGTCAGGTTCATTGGCAAGGACCCCCCTTACGGCTGCTCACCGAGGCGAGCCGGCACGACCTTGGTGCGGCCGTCCCGCAGGATCAAAAGGACCACCGTCTGTCCCTTTTTCTGCTTGCGCACAAGCTCGATGAACTGGTCGGTGTTCTCGACTTTCTCCCGGTTGAATTCAAGGATGACGTCGTAGCGCTGCAGGTCCGCCTCCTCTGCGGGGCTTCCCGGCTCCACCTCCATGATTATGACGCCCTTCTTCACCGGCAGTTCCAGGGCTTCCGCCATCTCCGCGTTGAGGTCGAGTATTGAGACTCCCAGGTAGCCGCGGGCCACCTTGCCGCGGTCGATCAGGTCCCGCAGGACCTCCTTGGCGGTGTTGATCGGGATGGCGAAGCCGATTCCCTGGGCGGCGGCATTCACCGCCGTGTTGATCCCGATCACCTTGCCTGCCAGGTTGAGCAGGGGGCCGCCCGAGTTCCCGGGGTTAATGGCAGCATCCGTCTGGATGAGGTCGCGGTAGCGGCGCACCCGCCCGTTGTCATCCCGGAAGGAGAGCGGCCGTCCCTTGGCGCTGATCACGCCCACCGTCACCGTCCAGTCCATGCCGTACGGGTCGCCGATCGCCACGACCCACTCGCCCACCCGGATCTTGGACGAGTCGCCCAGCGCTGCCGCGGGAAGCTTCCGCTTGCCGGGGTCGATCTTCAACACCGCCAGGTCCAGGGTCTGGTCGCTCCCGACCACTTCGGCCTTGAGCGGCTGATCGAAGTCCTTGACCCGGACCTGGATGCTGTTGGCCCCCCGGACCACGTGATCGTTGGTCAGGATGTAGCCCTCCTTGGCGTCGAAGATGAAACCGGATCCGAGACCCTGGCGGGTTTGTTCGCTCTCCGGGAAATCGCCGAAGAAGTGGCGGAAGAACGGGTCGTTGAAGAAGGGGTTATCCGCGAAGCGGACGCGACTCTTGTAAGTGGTTTCGATCTTCACCACCGCCGGCGCCACTCGCTCGGCCACATCGGCGACCGCGTACGGGCTGCCCTCAGGTAGGGACGCGGGCGCGGCCGCCGTCTGCAAGGGCTGCTCCGCCAGCATCGGCCGGTCGACCAGGATGCGGGCGGCGATCACACCCCCGACCATGGAGGCCACCAGGGCTACCATAATCATCGGAAAGTACTTGCGCAGGAAGGAACGCAGGGCTTGCACTGAACCGAATCCTCCTTTCGCCTTGATCCCCGGGGAAAGTCCCCGGGATTATTCTACCGGCTGAAGAGCCGGACAAAAGCGGACCGGACGTAGGCGAGCGGCCCGGGTCCAGGGGGGATGGAGTCCGCCAGACGGATCAGCACCTCCGCCGCCACCTCCCCAACCAGGGTGAAGTTGATCCCTCCGGACGTCCAGTTCAGGACGTAGCCGCCGCACTCCTCGTGGAGCCACCCGCGCCCGCTCTTGAGCGCCACCGCTTTCGCCCCTTTGAGCCGGTAGCGGGTGAACGGCTGGGCCGGCTGCTCGAAGAGGGAGATCACGCTCAGCCCGTCCGTAAACCGGAGGTGGACTATGTTCTCCTTGTCCGTGCGGTTGACGGAAGCGCCGTCGAAGACAAAGCCCGGCGGCAATTCGGTCGGCATCCGGACTGCGATCCCGCTGGCTTCGGCCAGGTCTTCCAGTCGAGCGGCGGCGTCGAACCCGGTGGTCACCCGGACCTCCTTCGGCAGGTTCAGGCGGAACAGTTCCGGCGGCAGGCTTTCTGCCGGCTCGAAGGCGGTGAACAACGTGAGCGCAGCAAGGGACCCGTCGAACCGGTACTGCTCGGTCCGGAGGATAACTCCGGTCTCCCGGTCGACCCAAAGGCGCTGGGCTGGCTGGCGGCACCCGCGAGGCACCAGCTCCACGATGTCGGTGATCCGCCCGGTGACTTCCCCCGTCCCCCCGTACTGCAGGTGGTAGTTGTGGCGGAGAAGACCCAGGCTCTGTTCGAGGTTGGCCTTGAAGTCGGGGGAGGGGCCGACCGACGCCGCCCGCTCGCCGGGATGGTAGTGCCAGCGGTGCCTCCCGTCGTCCACGGTGACCAGGTAGGGTTCGTTCCGGGAGCTGAGGTACTCGAGGCGGCTCTGCCCCGGGGCGCGGTGGCGGACCTTGATCACCGTGGCGTCGCCGTTCCCCACCGCCCAGGTGAAGAGCACCATCGTCCCGACATAGGTCTGGGTGCCGTCCGCCGCCAGGGCCTTCCGCAGCACCTGCTCCGCGAGGGGCGCCGGGATCGCGGCGCCCGCATTGCCGGTCCAACCCGCCACGCCAAACAGCAGAAGCCACCCGGTAACCAGCCAGCCCACACGTTTCATGGCTTCGTCCGCCTTACTTCGGAAGAGACTGCCCCACCAACCTGACCCGGTCTGCCGCGCCCCTGGCGCTCAGCCGGTCGTCCTCTTCCCCGGCTACGGCGTAGTAGTAGCTGGTTAGAACGCGGTCAGCCAAGGGGCGGGAAGCGCTGGCGAAGGCGTGTTGGCGATACAGGAAATGGGCCTCGACCACGCGCTCGCCGCTTCGCCACTGGCGCACCAGCGGCAAGGCCAAAAGCAGCGCCGCTGCTGCGCCTGTCGCCACCCACCAGAGGGCGCAGGCCGGGAGACGCCAGCGACGGTCGGCCTCCTCGCCGCGGAGGCGGTCCAAGAGGGAGGGGAGAAAGTCAGCCGGCGCCTCCTCCGATTCAAGATCCCCCAGCGCCCTCTTGAGGGCGGCTTCCGCCTCCAGCTCCTCGTTGCAGTCGGCGCAGGCAACGAGGTGCGCCCGGATCAGCCGGGACTCTTCAGGCGCCAACTCCCGGTCGAGGTATGCGGAGATCAGGTTGCGGACCCGCTCGCAGTTCACGCTCGCGCCTCCCGTTCCGCGGACCGGTGGCGGCGGTACGCCGGCAGCGCCGACAGCGCTTCCCGCATCATCCGGCGGCCCCGGTGGATGCGGGAGCGGACCGTGCCGATCGAGCACCGGAGCATGTGGGCGATCTCCTCGTAGGAAAACCCCTGCACGTCACAGAGGATGACGGCCATGCGGTACTGGGCGGGGAGCTGCTCCAGGGCAACCTGGATCTCCCCAGCCAGGTAGGTTTGTTCCATGATCGCCGCCGGGTTGGCGGCCTCATCGGGGAGCACCCGCTCCATGGGCCCGTTGGCCGTCACGACCGGCGCGTCGAGCGATTCCTCCCGACGCCGCCCTTTCTTCCGGACGAGATCGATGTAGAGGTTGGCGACGATGCGGTAGAGCCACTTTTCGAAGGAGGTGGCCGGGTCGAACCGGCTGAAATGGCGAAAAGCCCGGACGAAGGCCTCCTGGGCCAGATCTCGCGCCTCCTCCGGGTTTCCGGTCATCCGGTAGGCCAAGTTGTAGACGTACTTCTGGTGCTTCTCGACGAGTTCGGTGAAGGCCCGGCGGACATCCTCCGGAGCCCGCTGAGCTGCCACCGCCCCCGCCTGGAGTGCGCCGATCATGTTCACTCTCACCCCGTGTTCTGCTTAGCCTAACGCCTCAAGGGCCGGAAAAGTTCCTCGCACCGGTCAGTTTGAGGCAGGTCCGGCAGGTTCCCGGTAGCCTTAAGTATAATATAAGCCCCCGGAAAAAACAAAAGTAAGCCGTCGGAAACGAGGTAGAGCGAGCGAGTGCGGGTTCTCTTGGTGGTTCGCCCGGCGCGAGGCGGTATGCGACAACACCTCCTGACCCTGGTGACGGGCCTGGTGGCGCAGGGGGTCGCGGTAGAGGCGGCGGGGCCGGCGGGAGAACCGCTGCTCGAAGAGCTGGCCGGGTGGGGGTGCAAGGTCCACGATCTGCCGCTCTCCGCTTCCCTCCGGCCGGTGGAGGATCTCCGCGCCGCGGCCCGCCTCAGCCTCCTCTTGCGGCGCCGCCGCTTCGACCTGGTCCACGTGCACGGGTTCAAGGCCAGCCTCCCGGGCAGGGTGGCGGCCGCTCTCTTCGGCACCCCGGTCGTGTACACCGTGCACAATTTCGTCCTGGAGGCAGCCGGAGGATTCCGGCGGCGACTGTATCTTTGGTGCGAACGGGCTCTGGCGCCCTTGACCACCCGCTACATCGCGGTGAGCGAAGCGCTCCGCCGCGACCTGGACGCCCGGGCGCGGATCGCGCCGGGCCGCATCTCCGTGGTGTACAACGGCGTTCCGCCTCACTCGCCGGCCCCGCCCGGGGCGCTGGCCGCCCTCCGACAGGAGCTGGGGCTGTCCGACGAGGTGCGGGTCATCCTGTGCGTGGCACGGCTGGTCCCGGAGAAGGGGGTGGACGTCCTGCTGCGGGCGGTGGCGGCCCTCCGGGAGGCCTCCCGCGTCGGTGACCCCCTACCGCCGTTCCGCCTCCTGGTGGCGGGGGAGGGGCCGCGGGGCGAGACGCTGCGCATGCTTGCCGGCCAACTGGGCCTGGAGGACCAGGTGGCGTTCCTCGGCCACCGCCCGGACGTCCCGGCTCTCCTGGACTTGGCGGACGTGGTCGCTCTCCCCTCCCGGGCCGAAGGCCTCTCGCTCTTCCTGGTCGAGGCGCTGGTCGCCGGGCGCCCGGTGGTCGCCGCCCGGGCCGGCGGGATAGCCGAAGTGGTGGAGGACGGGAAGAGCGGCCTGCTGGTGCCGGTGGAGGACCCTCTGGCCCTGGCCGCGGCGGTGCGGCGCCTGCTCACCGACCGTTCCCTGGCCACCCGCCTGGGCGAGGGTGCCCGGGAGCGGGGCAGCCGGTTTTCCGTCGACAACATGCTCCGGCAGACCCTGGCCGTTTATGAGGCCAGCGTGCGCCGGACCCAATAGAGGGGTGTAGTCATGAGAGAGCGCAGCTCTGCGCCGCCGGGCCGTCCGGGGTGGAGGCGACTCGCCGCCCTCCTTGCCCTGGGTCTCGCCCTCGCCGGACAGGGGACTCCCACCGCCGCCTCCGGCCGGCCACTCTCCGTTCGGGGCGGCGCGCCGGAGGGTCGCCAGGCGGTGCTGCTTGTGGTGGACGGGGTCGGGCTGAAAGACCTGGCAGCAGCAGACCTGCCCAACTTCCGCCGGCTGCTGGTCCGCCGGGGCGCCCTCGCCGCCGCCAACGTCCGGCCGGCCGGTCCCTACCTTCCGGAAAGCGGCTACGTCAGCCTTGGAGCGGGGACTCGAGCTTACGGGAGTCCGACCGCGGGCCTCCTCCTTGGGGTCGACGAGCCGTACGAGGGCGAACCGGCCGGAGTGGTGTTCCAGCGGAACACCGGTTACCCGGCGCCGCCGGGCAGCCTGGTCAATCTGGACCTTCCCCACCTTCTGACCGCGAACGCCGGAGCGGACCACCCGGTGGTGGTGGGGGCCCTCGGGCAGGCGCTGCGCGAGGCAGGCAAGCGGGCTGTCCTGCTCGGGCACGCTGACACCCCGAGGGAACCCAGCCGGCTGGCAGGCTGTGTCACCATGGACGCCCGGGGCACCGTTCCGAGCGGGAACGTGGGCACTGAGCTGGCGCGCCCTGACCCCCACTTCCCCACGGGCCGGCGCACCGACTACCACCGCTTGTTGGAGGAGTTCCGCCGCTTCTACCCGCAGGCGGACCTGGTCGTCGTGGAGACCGGCGACACCTCCCGGCTGAACCGGTACGCCGACTGGCTGACGGCGGAGCAGGACGCCCGGATGCGGCGCCGGGCTCTGCGCTGGTTCGACACCTTCCTCGGCGAGGTGGCCCGAACCGTCGCCTGGGACCGCACCCTGCTGGTGGTGGCCGTTCCAGCGCCGTCCCCCAGCGCCGTGGCCCGCGGCGAGCTTCTAACCTTCGTGGCCGCCTTCGGGCCGGACATCCGGCCGGGGCTCCTGAGCAGCCCTACCACCCGGCGGCCGGGCCTGGTCACCGGGGCGGACGTCGCTCCGACTATCCTCGCCTGGCTGGGTGTTCCCATCCCGCCGTCCATGACCGGCCGGCCCCTCACCAGCCAGCCGTTCGCCAATCCCCTGCCCGCCCTGCTCGCCTTCGAGCGCACGGCTGTGGCCACCTACGCCGAGCGGCCGCCCCTCCTGCGGGGCTATGTCATCCTGCAGATCATCTTCATCCTCAGTTCGTTAGCCGCTCTCTTCCTGGCCCCCCGGTTGCCCCGCGGCGCCTCGACTGTCTTGCGGCTCGGCCTGGTCAGCCTGACCGCCGTGCCTCTGGCCCTGCTCCTGCTCCCCTGGGTCCAGACCGGGGCCCTCGACCGCGACGTGCTCTGCCTGATCGGCTTGACCGCCGTCCTGGTGCTGATGGCCCGCTTCTTGGGCCGTTCGCTCTCCCGGACGTTCGTCCTGGTCTACCTGGCCACCGCCCTCGCCATTCTGGTCGACCTCGTCCTCGGGGCCCGCCTGGGTCGGGCCTCACTCCTGGGGTACGACCCGCTGGGCGGGGCGCGCTACTACGGTCTGGGCAACGAGTACATGGGGGTGGTCATCGGCGCCGCCGTGACCGGCTGCACCGCCCTGCTGGACCTCCATCCCGCCCTGCGCCCCCACTGGCGCTGCCTGGTCCTGGTGCCGCTGGGTTTGGGGGCGCTCCTCACCGGGCTGAGCGGCTTCGGCGCCAACTTCGGCGGCTTTCTCGGCGGCGTGGCCACGCTGCTCGTGGCCTGGCTGGCCTTCCGGGAGCAGCGTTTCCAGGCGAAGACTCTCGGCCTGCTCGCCGCCGTCGGCGGCGGGCTGGTCGCCGCAGTGGTGGCAGCGGACACTCTGCGCCCGAGTGCCGGCACCTCTCATGTCGGTCTGCTCGTCCGGCAGATAGCCGCCGGCGGCCCCGGCGCCCTGTACGCGGTGGCCGCCCGCAAGCTCGCCATGAACTTCCGCCTGATGCGCTACACCCCGTGGGCTGACGGCTTGGTCACTTTCATCATCGGGCTCGGGGTGCTCTTCTACCGGCCGGTGGGGCTGCTGAAGCAGATCGTGCAGGCCAACCCCTCTTTCGCCCGCGGCTTCTGGGCCGCCTTGGCTGGCACGGCGGTGGTCTTCTTCGTCAACGACTCGGGGGTGGTAGCCGCCGCCACTCTCATGCTCTACCCGACCGCCTTCCTGCTCGACCTGGCCTTACAGACGGCCTTCGCCTCCCCAGGGGATAACTAGCATCGGAGGCAGCCCAGGGCGGTGGCCCGCAGGTGAAACTCGGCGCCGCCGGAGGCCTGCCGGACTTCCTGCCCGGCGACCGCACCGTCCACAAACAGGCTGGCGTAGGCATCTTCCAGGAAGAAGCTCGGGCTCCACCACCCCCGGTCGAGGCGGAAGAGGGTCCTGGAGTACTCGGCGGTGATGATCTCCCCCACCTTGTCGGGCAGCGGCTCCTCATACCCGCGGATCCGGCCCAGGACTGCCTCGCCAGCCTCCGGATCGTTGCCGTAGCTGACCTTCAGCGAGACCTCTCCGCCCAGGCACTGGCGGGACAGGCCCGCCTCGGTGTATATCCCGGCGGCGCCGCCGTCCAAGGGGAGACGGGTCTCCATCACCGCCCGCGTCAGGGGGTAACTGAAACGCATCCCCACGTAGGGCGCGGTTTCCAGGCGCTTGGCGGCGCCGGTGTATGAAGTGGACACCCCCACAGTCAGGTTGGACAGGCCGGGTGACAGCCTTACGACGCAAGGGTAATCAACCGTCAGCGACACTTTGTCTGTGCCGAGGCGGTTTTCGTTCCCTGCTTGAATGCCTGCCTCCACCGGCGCCCAGTAAGCGGTGTTCAGACCGACGGTGTACCGCGACTCCCGGGAACCGGTGTCGTAGAGGAAGGAGGCAGCGTAGGCGAAGTCGCCGATCGCGTCCATACCCATGAAGAGAGCGCCGAGTTGGGTGACGCCGTCGTTTCTGGTCGCCCAGAGCGGCATCCGGATCGACGGCGCCAGCGTCTTGAGGTTGTCGAGGTACGTGCCCGCGGTAATCTCGCGTTCGTCGAGGGTGAAGGCGGGGCGCCCTTGGGGAGGTGTCTCGGCGGCTCTCACCCGGAACTCCTCAAACTCGGCTGGCTTGCGGTAGAGGTCGAACCCGGCGGAGGTCAGCCCGACGAAGTAGAGCTGCCCACCCGGCGCGTCATAGGCCGGCCAGGCCGCAAAACCGCCGCGGGTGAGGCGGTAGGTTTTGCCGGTGCGGAAGTCGTAGCAGTAGACAGCGTAAGTCCTGCTGAAGTTGGACGTGTAGAAGAGGCGCTCCCCTTCAAGGCAGAGGCCCGCTTCCATGGCCGGGGTGTTGACCAGAGGCTCCAACTCCCGGGTGGCAGGTGAAAAGAGGTATAGATCTGCGTTCTCCCAGTCTCTCCGGGCGGAAACCACCACCCGCTGGTCGTCCGCGACGAACTCCTCGACGAGGTAGTCTTCTCGCCTCAATAGCCGGTTCTCCCGGGTAGCCGGGTTATAGAGGCGCAACTCGGAGCCGAACTCGTCCTTGCGGTCCTTGGCGTACAGAACGGTCCCGTCGGGCAGGATGGCGAACGAGCGCATCTCGTCCGCCACGATCACCCGGTCGGCGCCGGTCGCCAGGTCCCGTTGGCGCAGGACGGCGTACAGTCCGAAGGTCCGTTCGGAGGCGTTGGCGAAGCCTGGCTTGGCCTCGTTCACGGCGTAGTACAGCTTGCCTCGATGAATCCGCATCGGCATGGTGAAGCCGGCGGTGGTCGAAAGCAGGGTGCGCTCGGCACCGTCGCTCAACCTGCGCTCGATGATCTCGTGGCGCTCATAGAGGTTCTTTCCCGTCGGTACCAGGTACCACCGTTTGTAATAGAGCCTCCCGGCGTAGAGCTTGGGGTCCTGGACGAACCAGCCGTGGTAAGTCAGCCGCTCTCCGTCCATCCGGAAGTCCTTGAACCGCTCGCGCTCGTAAGCCCGCCAGTCGCGCCAGAGCTCCGGGAAGGTCTTGCCGTAGACTTCGGCCGCGGCCGCGTCCACACCCATGTCCGGATAGGCGAAGCTGGTGAGCGACCAGGAGGTACGCCCGGTCGAGGGGGAACTTCGGCGGGTAATGGCTGGCCTCGACGAGCGACGGCAGCCGGTTGTCCCGGACGCACGCCCCGAGGTAGGCGTCATAGTACCCGTCGTTGAGCCGCCCCTGATAGGGCGAGAGCTGTGACTCACCGTAGACCGTGATCCCTTCGATCACCCAGCCGGGAGAGAAGAGGTTGGGAAGGAACAGGTTTCCGAAGAGGGTCTGGAAAAGGCTCATCAGCCCGGCGGTCTTGCTCAGGGAGAGGTGATGGAGGTACTCGTGCACCCCCACCAGGGACCACCAGTTCTGCGCCGATCCCAGGCTTGACCCGGGGGCCGGCGGAGTGACGAAGAGGTGAACGGTCCGGAACAGGGGGTTGCTGAACCCGTTGCTGTACCCCGTGTCCTCGATGACGACCGGCAGGTGAAAGGCTGCGTTGCCGATCAGCCCCTCCACTGCCGGGCGGTAATGCTCGAGGGTCTGCAGAACCGCCGCGGCCGGCTGCTCGAACCCGGGTTTGTAGAAGACCGTGAAGTGGTCAGTCTTGAGCGCCTTCCAGTCACCCCGGGCCGACGCCGCGGTCGAACCGAGGAACACAAGGCATACGACCAGCGCGGCTGTCCCCAAGCGCTTCATCGCCACCCCCCTCGCACAAGCAGCAGACCACGGCGTCAAACCCTCACTACGGCCCCGGCCGCCTTCCGCAGCCGGTTCATCACGGCAAACCCCAGGCCTTCCGGGGAGATCCCTTCGGCCACGATCGCCGCCACTCCTGCCGCGTCGAACCAGCGAAGGGCAGCGAAGAGCCGGCTCGCCACCTGGGCCGGGTCGGTGGCCGGCCCTGCTTCCAGCGCCAACACGGTCGCGGGGGGAGCCCCAGCGTCCTGATTCAATTCTGCAAGGAGGAAGGCGGTGGCCGTGGCCGAGGCGGCTTCCCGATGGCGAGGCAGGTTCTCCCGCAAGAACAGAAGGCCGACCGGCTTGTGCGGTGAGGCGGCCAGAACCTCCCGCACGGCTCGCCAGGCCGCCTCCCCCACCACTTGCGGGGCGACTCCCGGCCCCGGCTCGATCAGCGTCAGCGGGGCCTTTGGCGCGTAATGGGTGTACTTCAACCCCGGCGACCTCGGCCGGTCGACCTCCCTCCCCAGCAGAGCGGGGTCCACCGTCACCTCGCCGGCCACCTGCCGGAGGTCCTCCAGGGCCAGCCCGCCCGGGCGCAGGACGACCGGCCGGGGCCCCGTCAGGTCGACGACCGTGGACTCCACCCCGACGCCAGTTGGCCCGGCGTCCAGGATGAACTCCACCCGGCCGCCCAAGTCCTCCCAGACGTGCGCCGCCGTGGTCGGGCTGGGCCGGCCAGAGCGGTTGGCGCTGGGCGCTGCCACTGGGACCCCCGCCGCGGCGATCAGCCCCAGGGCCACGCGGTGGTTGGGCATCCGCACCGCCACCGTGGCCAGTCCCGCCGTGACCTCGTCCGGAACCAGCTCTGCCTTCGGCAGGACCAGGGTCAGCGGCCCCGGCCAGAACCGGTCCATCAGCGCCCGGGCCGCCTCCGGAACCTCTTTTACCAGCCCGGCCAGGCTCTCCCGATCCGCCACGTGAATTATCAAGGGGTTGTCGCCCGGGCGGCCCTTGGCGGCGAAGATTCTCCGCACTGCCGCCGGGTTCAGAGCGTCGGCCCCGAGCCCATAGACGGTCTCCGTGGGGAAGGCGACCAGCCCTCCCCCTCGCAGGACCTCTCCGGCCTCGCGCAACGCCCCCGGCGCGGGGTGGACCGGATCGACCCTCACCACTCTGGTCTTCACGGCTCTTCCCGCCGGACAGCTCGGACCACCCGGTCCCGCCCGCCGTGATCTTGAATGATCGTCGCCTCCGCGAACTCCCCCGTGGCCTCGACCATCTCCCGGACGGCCGGCCCCTGGTCATGGCCGATCTCCAGCGCCAGAAGACCACCCGGGCGGAGGAAGGCCCCCGCCTGGGGCACCCACTCGCGGTAGAACTGCAGCCCGTCGGGACCCCCGTCCAGCGCCTCCCGGGGTTCGTAGGCGACGTCCTGTCCCAGCTCATCGAGGACAGCTGTGGGGATGTACGGCGGGTTGCTGGCCAGAACGTCGAGCTTCCCCGTCCATCCTGCCTGCCGGAGGGGCGCCGGGCCGTCGCCGACGAGGAACTCGACCCGCTCGACCACACCATGGCGGGCGGCGTTGGCTTCCGCCACCATCAGGGCCGCCGTCGAGCGGTCGGTCGCCACTACCCTGGTGCCGGGAGCGCACTTCGCGACGGTCACGGCGATGCAGCCGCTGCCGGTTCCGACGTCCGCCACCGTCCAACCAGTCGCCCTCCGGCCGGCCGGCACCTCGCCCCGGCCCTCCCCGGCGCCCGCGGCGTCCGGCTTCGGCCCGCCCAGCGTCCGCCCGGTCGGAAGGATCACCTCGGCTCCCTGTTCGACCAGCCACGATAGCACTTCCTGGACCAGGAACTCTGTCTCCGGCCGGGGGATGAGCACCGCCGGGGAGACCGTGAACGGCAAGGCGAAGAATTCCTTAAAGCCGCGCAACAAGGCAACCGGCACCTTCTTGGCCCGGCGGCCGACGAGTTCCCGGTACCGCGCCACCTCGTCCGCCTGGAGCGGCTGGTCGTAGTTCACGTACAGGCTCACCCGCTCCCAGCCCAGGACCCAGGCGAGGAGCACCTCGGCGTCGAGCCGGGGCGAGGGCGACCCCTTCTCGGTGAGGTAAGCCGTGGCCCGCCGGAGCAACTCGCCCACGGTGAGCAGCTCAGTCACGCCTCTTCACGCCTCCTGCGCCGCATCGACTTCCTTCAGCCGTTCGGCCTGGTCGGCAGTGGCCAGGGCGTCGACGACCTCCCCGATGTCCCCGTCGAGGAAGTTCTGCAACTGGTAGATGGTGAGGCCGATCCGGTGGTCGGTCACCCTGCCTTGCGGGAAGTTGTAGGTGCGGATACGCTCGCTTCGGTCCCCGGTGCCGACCTGCCCTTTCCGGTTGGCCGCCTCCCTCTGCCGCCGTTCCTCCTCAGCCCTGGCCAGGAGGCGCGCCCGCAGGATCCGCAGGGCCTTCTCCTTGTTCTTGAGCTGGGACCGCTCGTCCTGGCAGCTCACGACCATGCCGGTGGGCAGGTGGGTGATGCGCACCGCCGAGTCGGTGGTGTTCACGGACTGTCCGCCGTGCCCCTGCGAGCGGAAGATGTCGATCCGGAGGTCGGCCGGGTTGATCTCCACGTCCACCTCTTCCGCCTCGGGCAGCACGGCGACCGTGGCCGCCGAGGTGTGGATCCGTCCCTGCGCCTCGGTCTCCGGCACCCGCTGCACCCGG
>DYFA01000035.1 GCA_020725425.1 Aneurinibacillus sp. | reverse complement strand
GGGAGAAAGGAACCGGCAGATGCTCCGCACCAACCGCTCCAGGGCCTCCCGGTCCACCTGGTCCGCCCGGCCGAAGTTGTACAGAATCCGCGCCTTCGCATGACCCTTCTCCGCGTCCCACACGTTGTGGGCCAGCTGCAGATACGTCACCTTCGTGCCGTCCCGGTTGCGCCTTGTCGTCTGCCGCAAATACATGCCTAGATTGTATCACATGTCCAACGCCCTGCCAAGCCATCCTCCCATCCAACGTGTGTCTATGCCAAACCGCCTTCTCGGAAGTCTCCGCTACCGGGGATTGCAGTAGCCATGCGGGTTTCCGGGTTTGGGCCGGGGCTTGTGTGCCTCCGAAGTGTCGAAGTCGGGCAACCGTTTCTTTAAGAAAAGGGACCGCGCACCGGCCTGGTATGACTGGCTCGCCTACATCGCTCTGGTGTCGTACTGGTCCTTCGTTCTCTACTTCGTCTTTACGTCATTCGGCGAACAGCAGGCCAAGGCCGCCGGTGTCGGCTTCACCATCTTCGGAGGCATCGGACTCCTGCTGGTCCTTGCCTATCGCCTGCTCCTAGTGAGGCGTTTCAGGCAGGTCTAGCGCGAGAGAGGAGGTTGTGCGTTGAGCAACAAGAGTCGTAGGGATTTCCTCAAGAAATCCGCCGGCATAGCCGCCGGTGCGGGTGCCCTCTCCCTGCTCAGGGCGGAGAAGGCTCTGGCCCGGTCGGAGCGGCTTCGACAGAGGCTGGGCGTCCGCAGGGTCGACAGGCCCACGTATCAGACCGTCGGAGAAGTGGAGAGGTTCCACAGCCGCAACACCGCCTTCAGCCGGGCTGTGTGGGACGTCACCAGCCCCAACCATCCGGCCTACCCCCAACAGGCCCTGGGCAACGCCCGGCGGGCCCAGGACGTGGCCGACGGGACCGCCGAGGACGGCTTCCGTCATCCCGAGTTCGCCCTTTCCGACGCCGGGACCCTGCTGTGGTATACCGGCTTCGGTTTCATGGTCACCCACCTGTGGGAGCCGTTTCTGAAGCCGGGTTGGAAGCCCTACGAGTGCTCGCCGGAAGAAGCCTCGCAGCTACTCAAGATCGCAGCCAAGCACTTCGGGGCGAGCCTCGTGGGGACCACCAAGCTGAACCCGAACTGGCGCTACACCCACCGATACCACGATGAAACGGTCAAACGGAGAGCGGCCGGACCTCTCGGGCGGGCTCTGGGCGTGAACCCCGCGCACCTGGCCACGCCAGTCGAAGATTGGGTGGCCTTCGACACCCCGCCGGTCGATGAGGAGCTCCCGCCGGAGATGAACAACGTCGTCTCCGTGGCCGTGGAGATGGACTACCAGATGTTTCGCACCTCCCCCTCCAAGATCGAGTGGGCGGCGACGACGCACGCCTACTCGAAGATGAAGTACATCGTGATGCACCTGGCCCAGTTCATCAATAACCTGGGTTACCGGGCGTGGCCCTACGGTTCCGGCGGTCCGGTGCTCAGCATCCCCATCGCGGTCGATGCCGGCATGGGTGAGCTCGGCCGGAACGGGCTCCTGATAACGCCCGAGTACGGCCCGCGCGTCCGCCTGTGCGGGGTCATCACCGACATGCCGCTGGCCCAGGACCGCCCTATCGACATGGGTGTCTGGGACTTCTGCCAGACCTGCGAGAAGTGCGCCAAGGAGTGCCCGGCCGGTGCTCTCCAGTTCGGCGAGCCCACGTCGCACAAGAAGTTCAGGACCACCGCCGCCGGCGTCCTCAAGTGGCCCGTGGACGGAGAGGCCTGCAACTACTACTGGGCCACCGAGGGCACCGTATGCGGGAACTGCGTGTCCAAGTGCCCATACAACAAGCCCTGGGGGGCCCTCCACCGCGTCGCCCAGGTCCTGGCTCCGACGATGGGCAGTCTGTGGGTCAAGATGGACGACCTGTTCGGCTACTCGGACAAGATTCCGTCCCAGCCGTTCTGGGAACAGGATCCGCGCGAGTTCCCCAAGCGGGGACCGTTCCAGGACTAGAGCTCGGTCGCGCCGGCCGAGAGCGCGGAGGCGGGGCGGCCCCGCGCCGCCCCGCCCCGGCGGGACCTGGGAGGGAGGCGACCGTCGCGGCATGGCCGGCTACGCCGGGGCAATGGACGGCGAGTGGGGCCGAGACGGCGCGCTTCTGCGTCTCGCCTGAGTTTCCCCTGGCCCCGGGGATCAAGAGTGTTGGAGCCGGAATGACCTGGGAGATCGTCCTCGAGGGGTTCGCCGTCCCGGACCCGGCGCCGCCTGGCCCAGCGTCGCCTTAAGCTGGGATCCGGGGCGGGTGGTGGCGGGGCGGGTGGTGGCGGGGCGGGTGGTGGCCCGTCCCGGGTCCTACCGGTCCGTGGCCGCCGCCTCGGCCAGCAGGACGTCGTGGTCGAGAAGGAACACCTTCCGCCGACCGACACCGATGGCCCCGAGTTCCTGGAGCTCGCGGAGGGCCTGGGTCACCGTCACGCGGTGGGCGGAGACCATATCCGCCAGGGCCTGGTGGGAAAGGAAAGAGCTCGCGGACCCGCTCCACCGGAATGGCCCGGACCTTGCTGGCCCCGGTCGCCACCAGACAGCCCAGGGCCGGGGACGGGGGGCCGGCGAGGCTGGCTCATCACGCCGGAATTCGGTCCGCGCATCCGCCTGTGCAAGGTCTACACCAACATGCCGCTCGCCGTGGACAAGCCCATCGAGTTCGGGGTCTGGGACTTCTGCTCCAAGTGCAAGAAGTGTGCCCAGCACTGCCCGAGCGGGGCCATCTCCGACGGCGAGCCCACAACCCAGGGGCAGACCGTTTCCAACAGCCCCGGGGCCAGGAAGTGGTACCTGAACCCGGAGAAGTGCCTCAAGGACTGGATAACCAACAACACCTTCGGGTGCTCCGACTGCATCCGGGTCTGCGCCTACAACAAGAAGCCCGGGGTCTGGGTGGACGAGCTCGCCGTGAGCGCCGGCGCGTCCGGGCGGCGTGCTCTCCGGCCTGGTGGTCCTGGCAGGTGTTATCGTCCTCAGAGCCTTCTTCACCCGGCGGGACGCCGGGCAGTCCCGTTCCGCCTCAACCTGACGCTGGCGGGACCGGAACCATCCATTGCTGACGAGAGGGGCACCCGGGGAGGTGCCCCTCTCGGGTGGCCCTCACAGGTACCCCTTGTCAGGCGCTCCTCACAGGCACCCGTGTCAGAGATGCTATTCTCCTGCCGCCTGGAAGGCCCACGCATCCGGTCCAGCCCTGTAGGAAACTGGAGCCTTTTGCAGAATAGTGGCAATCTCCAACCACCGCCAGGGCACGGCGGGCTGGTGAAGACAGGGTGGAGTCGGCGGAAGACAAGGTGGAGCCGGTGAAGACACGGCGGGCTGGTGAAGACAGGGTGGAGTCGGTGGAACCCGAGTGGAGACAGAGAGGAGGAAAGGGGCGGGATGGAGTTTCCGGACCGGCACGTGGGAGTGCGGATATTCGAGATCATGTGCCTCATCAAGGACGGGCGCTACCCCAGCGTCAAGACCATCGTCGAGAGGTTCGAGTGCTCCAGGCGCACGGCCGAGCGCTACATCGAGAAGATACGCGACTTGGTGGCCGAGGACCTCATCTACGACCGCCAGCGCGGCGGCTACTGCTTCGCCCGCGGCGGTCCCAAACTACCGGCGTTCCGGCTGACGGAGGGCGAGGCGGCGGCCATCTTCCTGGCCGCCCGACTCCTCGAGCAGTGTCGGGGCACCCCCTATGAGGGGGCCGTGGGCCGGGCCCTGGCCAAGCTGAGGCATCTCTTCCCCGAGGAGGTCACCCTGAATGACCTCGCTGAGCCCGCCGGGTGGGTGAGCTTCCGGATGGAGCCCCTGCGCGGCGAGGAGCGGCAGGTTCTCGAGGCCTTCATCAGGCTCAACCAGGCCCGGGAGAACCGGGAGACAGTCCGCATCTCCTACTACACCGCCACCCGGGGGGAGTGGAGCGAGCGGGAGATAGACCCCTACCACCTCCACTTCCACGACGGCGCCTGGTATGTCTTCGCCTATTGCCACTGGCGCAGGGAAGTGAAGATCTTCGCCCTCGACCGCATGGCCTTCATTCTGACCACCGGACGGACGTTCGACATCCCTGAGGACTTCTCGGTGCAGCAGTTCATGGGCGACAGCTTCCGGATCGAGCGGGGCGAGCCGGTCGGCGTGGCCATCCGCTTCGGCCCTGAGCAGGCTCGTTATGTACGGGGCAGGCAGTGGCACCCGAGTCAGAGCATGCAGGAGCTGGGCGGAGGCGGGCTCATCCTCCGGATGTGCGTCGGGGGCCTCGGCGAGGTCAAGCGGTGGGTCCTCTCCTTCGGCGCCGGGGCCGAGGTGCTGGAGCCGGAGGAGCTGCGGGCCGCCGTGGCGCGAGAGGCTCAGGCGTTGGCGGGGGTTTATGGGGTGGTGACCTCTGTTCCCTGAGCTGAAGATAGGGCTGTTCGAACTGTGCTTGCGGGTCCGGCAGCGGATGGAGCTGCCTCCCTACAAGGGGTCGGTGCTCCGGGGGGGCTTTGGCTCGGCCTTCCGCCGGGTCTCGTGCGCTCTCCGGGCCAGCGATTGCCGGCCGTGCTCCCTCCGCGAGGTCTGCCCTTACGGGTACGTCTTCGAGACCTCCCCGCCGGCCGAATCGGAGGTCCTGAGCAACCTCAAAGATATACCCCGGCCCTTCGTCATTGAGCCTCCGGAGGACGACCGAACGGAGTACCTTCCGGGGGAGGAATTGACCCTCGGCCTCGTCTTGGCCGGCCGCAGCGTAGCCTACCTCCCCTACTTCGTCGCCGCCTTCCGGAACCTCGGACGTACGGGCATCGGCCGGACCAGGGCCGGGTTCGAGCTCCTGCGGGTTTCCCAGCTGTCGGCGGCCGAATGGGCGGTGGGTCTGGCCAAGGGAGCTGCAGACTACAGCCGAGGAGCTCCTGTCTTTGACGCTGGCCGGGGCGAGACGGTTAGCCTTGCCGGTGTAGAGGAGCGTTGTGTCGGGTACGTTCACGTGGCTCGGGCGGCCGAGACCGTCTCGCGGCGGAGAGTCACCCTTGAGTTCCTGACCATGGCGCGGCTCAAGCACGGTGATGCTCTGCGACCTTCGCCCACCTTCCACATTCTGGTGAGAGCGCTCCTGCGCCGGGTGTCCTCTCTGGCCTACTTCCACCACGGGGTAAAGCTCGACCTGGATTACCCGGCGCTGGTTGAGCGGGCCAGGCAGGTCAGGCTGGTCGGGGACGAAACCCGATGGGTCGACTGGGCCCGGTACTCCAACCGGCAGGACCGGGCCATGGACCTTGGTGGCCTCTTGGGGCGAGCCACCTATGAGGGGGACCTGGCCGAGTTTCGCGAGCTCCTCGTGGTGGGGTCGCTGGTCCATGTGGGGAAGAACACGACCTTCGGGTTAGGGCGGTACAGACTCTACAGCGGGTCCGAGTGAACGGTCCCCAGTCAAAGTGAGCCGAGGGCCGTCGGCTGTTGACGGTGGGTTCAGCGATACTGGGGGGCAGGGGGAGGCTCGCGATGTGCTCTGTAGGGCAGTCGTCCGTGTCCATACAGCAGTCCTTTCGGTCCACCTGGACGCGGGACCCATTCGCCTACCAGGTCCGCCTGGCAGAGGTCCTCCTCTCGGGTCAAAATGCCGTGCTGGTGGCTCCTACCGGAGCGGGGAAGACGTGGGCGGCGCTTCATCCTTTCGTGCACGCGAGGCTGTCCGGCGAGCCGTGGGCCGACCGTCTCATCTACGCTCTCCCGCTCCGCACCCTCGCCGGCGCCCTCTACTCAGATGGCGGCGTGCAGGCAGGATTGGGTCGCGCCGGCCTTCGGGTCACAATGCAGACCGGCCTGCACAAGGACGACCCGGCCTTCGAGGGGGATGTCTGTTTCGCCACTATCGACCAGGTTCTCAGCGCCTACGTGGGTGACCCGGTCTCGGTGAGCCGTCGTCAGGCCAACCTGGCAGGCGGGGCCCTCGTCGGGTCCTACGTGGTCTTCGATGAAGTTCATCTCCTGGAGAAGCCGACGGCCCTCGCCACGGCCCTTGACCTCGCTGCGCGTCTGCAGGGCCTGGCGAGTGTTCTGGTTATGACCGCCACGGCGCCGGACAGCGTGGTGGACTACCTCGGAGATCGGCTGAAGGCCGAGATTGTTATGCCCACTCGCGACGAGATAGCCTCGATGCCTGCCCAGGCCTCCCGCGAGCGCTATTACGATTACCGTCCCGAGCCGTTGACACCGGAGACGATTATTGAGACGCACCTCGCGTCTGAGCGGCACAAGACCGTGGCCGTGTTCAACACGGTGGGTCGGGCGCAGGATGCTTTTCAGAAGCTGCGCACAGGCCTCCCGCCCGGTCACCGGCCGCTTCTGCTTCACTCCCGGTTCCTCGCCAGTGACCGGAGGGACAAGGAATTGGAGGCCCTCGATCTCCTCCGCGAGGATTCGGAGGCTAAGGTTCTGCTTGTCTCCACCCAGGTCATTGAGGTCGGACTGAACATAAGCTGCGAGAACCTCCTGACGGAGCTTGCCCCAGCCAGTTCTCTGGTTCAGAGGGCCGGCCGGTGTGCCCGCTTCAAGGGCGAGCGGGGAACCGTCTGCATTTACGAGGTGCCCAGCGAGGCGGCTCGACCCTTTGCTCCGTACCCGGATCACGAAGGCGAGGCCACCCGCCGGGTCCTCGAGGCCCGCTTCGGTCAGGGTCCCGTGCGGGCCGACCCGGCTTGGGAGAGGGCTTTCGTAGACGAAGCCCTCGGTTCATTGGACAAGGAGGCTATTGCGGCCATCAGCCCCGCGGCGAGGTCGTCTGAGGTGGCGGCCTGCCTCTCCACGGACTCCCGGGCCGCCTACCGTACGCTCGTGCGCCGTGTGGACGCGACCTCGGTGACCATCCACAGCCGCCCCGACGCTCTCCATCTCAGGCGGGGCCTGGAGGCCTTCGGGGTCAGCGACCCGGTTCTGGCAGGGTTCCTCAGAAGCCTGGACCTCGACGGCGCCCACAAGGGGTGCGTGGTCTACCCGGAATGGAACGACGAAGCGTCGGAAGACGAGGACGCGCCCGTGGTCAAGCGGTGGGTGCCAGTCGGGTCCAGAGACGTCCAGACGGCTATGGGGGCTCAGCTTCTCGTCGTCCACCCCTCAGTGGCCGCCTACGATACCGAACTAGGCCTGCGCCTGGGTGAACCGGGGACGTGGGAGGCCCAGAGCGGGGGACCTGCCGGCCAGCCTTCGGAGACCTCTCAGGCCCGGGGAACGGCCCGGCCCGGGGAGAGCTTCCGCCGGCACGCCCTGGACGTGGCCCGGCGCGTCCGGTCTCTGGGTGAGACCAGAACTCGGGCGGCCCTTACGCGCCTGGGGAGGGCTCACGGCGTGGAGCCCGAGGTGGTCTGCCGCCTGGCCGAACTCGCCGCCACGCTCCACGATTTCGGAAAGCTCGATCGCCGTTGGCAGCGGGGCATCTGGGAGGAACACCGGGCTGCCGGGGGAGGGCCCACCCCTCCCCCCTCGGAGACCGAAGCCCGACTCCTGGCCCACTCCGCCCAGCCATCCACGGAGAAGACGGCTCCCCGCAGACTGCGGCCCCACGCCGTGTGCGGCGCCTGCGCCTCGTATCTAATACTAAAGGAGGTCGTGCCGGCTATACTCGGGACATCCGTCATTCCGGAGAGCCAGTCCGTCATTCTGGGCGGAATTCTGGCGGCCATCGCTCGCCACCATCACCCCTACTCCATCGAGTTCGATGGCTTCGACCCCGATGCGGGATACGAAGCGGAATTGAGGGTCCTGCTGGCTGATGCTTACGAGCTACCCTTGCCGCGGGCCCTGGCTCGTATCGAGCCCGAGCAGGGCCGGTCTCTAATGCGGAGCGTCTTCAGCTTGGTGGAACCGGGCCGACCCGGGGCTTGGGCCCTCTACTGGGCCCTGGCCCGGCTGATACGGCTGGCCGACCAGGCCTCCCAGAGGGACCTGGAAGGTATGCCCCGGGCGGAGCACGGCCAGGTTCTCCTTTCAGCGTCCCTGGAGAAGACGACCCCGGAAGGGAGGTGAACCGAAGTGGTAACTAACAGGTTGTTCGTCCTTAAGAAGACCGGTGCTCTGGCTGACGCGACGGCCGCGGTCGGATTGGCCGTTCTTCTGGAGGCCCTGACCGAAGAGAGCCCGATGGTGGGGGATGAGGGCCCGTACTATGCGGTGACCTTGGACAAGCCGGTGGACCTCGGCGCCCTCCCATATCACCGGCTCAAGGCCAACCCGGGCTATCCCTACGTCCGGCGGTCCGCGAACGACGACCCTCCTCTACATAGTGAAGTCATTGACTACCAGGTGGAGAAGAGCAAACTCGAAGCCGCCCGGCAGGCCCGGAAAAGCCGGAAGGCCGGGGTCCGAATCGAGAGCGGATCCGAGGCGGGTGCGGCGGCCGACGAGGTGCGGCCCGACTGGTTTCTCTTCCAGCAGCTCAATGTTCTCCAAGCCTACGGAAGCTACACCGCGCTGCACGAGGCGGTCCGGGAGGCTGACCCCGAGGAGCTCGGCGAGGCCCTGAAGGCCAAGCTGGAGGCCATGGTCAAGGGAAGAGACCCAGCCTCGGTTGAGACGTCGTTCTCCATCGAAGTAAGCCCTGTCCAGGGCTTCAATCCCCTTGTCGGAAAGGGCGTAAACCGGCTAAAGCCGGATGGGGCGCCGGTGGCCTCACTGAGAAGGCAGTACGCCGATTGGTTCGAGGAGTGGCTCCGCTACGCCGGGACGGTAATTGTGGGCAACGCCTCCCCCGTCGGGGATGATACGAAATTCGTGGCTCTGGCTCCGGGCCGGATGAGGCTCGATCACCTTCGCCGGCAGATTAGGTCGGAATTCCTCGCCGCCGCCGGTCGGGTCTGGACTTCGTCGCTCCTCGACGTTTGCTGTGCCCTCCGGGTGGCGAGGCGCCTCATCGAGGGGTCGGGCCTCGCCGAGGGCGACAAGGAATGGGAGCTGCTCGGCGCCACGCCGCGCGACCTCATTTCGGGCATCTACACGGCCTACTTCAAGAGCCTCGGCACGGGCCGGGCGGTCTCCAATCTCTCCTTCATCGGTCTTCCGGGCTGGTTCCCCATCACCGATGCCGAGTCGGCCCGGGACTGGCTAAGCATCCTCGACGAACACCTGGGCATCGTGTCGTACCTTCGGGAAGACCGAACCGAGGAGTACACGTTGATTTCCCTCTACCGGGACTTCCTGTCGGCGAACGACCTTCGCTGTTTCATGGCTTTCGCGGCGGCCTATGCTCCCTATGTAATGAGCCGGAGGGAGGACAAGCGGCCCGTCCGGCAGCTGACCACGAGCAATCTAGGGAAGGTGGTGAAGAACATGGAGAAGCGGTACAGCTCCATCGTGGAGAACGAGGGGTTCCGCAACATCGCCCGGGCCATCCGCAGGGCCACCGTAACGGAGCAGTTCCATAAGGCCCAGAGGCGGACTCAGGTCTACGAGATCCACTACGGGCTGTTCCACGAACTGCGACGGTCGGCCGCTTTCCCCGAAAAGCTCTGCCAGGCCGTGGCCAACTTCGTGGCCTCGTACAACGCCGAAAACGCCCGGCTGGCCGAGCGCCTGGCTAAGCCGGGTCGAGAGCTACCGAGAAGGCGCGATCAAGTTACAACCCGCGATCTCGAAGAGTTTACCCGGCTCGTCGACGAGTTCGGCTCCGAGACCGTCGGTTACCTGTTGGTGGCCTACGGCTCGGCCAGGGAACCCAGAGAGGCCGAGCCCCTTGAGGCGGAGGTCGGCTCCGAACCGGCCGAAGCAGAGGCACCCTGAGCACCTGACGGTGCGGCGGTGCGCGGGCTGACCGCCTGACTAGGGAGACAGAGCCCAGATGGACTAATGGATTGGAGGAAGAGGCCATGTCTGGCGTTCATTCGGTATCCATATCCGGTGAGCTCCTGCTGGACATGCACGCCCTCAACAACGAGGCCGCCGAGGGCAACCAGCAGATAACCCGGATGGTCCACATCGTGGACCGGGAGGGCAAGTTGCACGTCGTCAACGCCGTGTCCGGTGACATGCTCAAGCACATCCAGGCCGCCCACTTCCAGGCCCTGGCGGAAGCGCGAGGGCTACCTCTGTGCGCCGGCTGCCGTGTTTTCGACGCCAACCGGATAAACCTTGACGCAAACCTCATCAACGAGCTGCCGACCGACAATAATGCGGCCGGCCTGGACCGGGTCATCCGCCACTGCGCTCTGGACGACGCCGAGGGCATCCTCGTCACCGCCGGGAAGAGGTCGCTCGCCCGGAAGTCGACGGTGGAGTTCGGCTGGCTGGTCGGGCTTCCTGAGGGGACCCGAACCGAGTCCTACTTCCACGTGAAGTACGACCCGCGGTCTCGGGGGGAGGGGTCCGGCGACGAAACAGGGGCCAACGTGGGGCAGAACATCTTCTACCGGCCGGCGAGTTCGGGAGTCTACGCCGCAGTCTGCACCGTGGAGGTCTCCCGCGTGGGATGGAACGATCTCAGCCGGCAGTACGCCGTCCCCGACGAAGAAAGGACGAAGCGTGCCCGGGCGGTGCTCGAGAGCGTGAGCTATACCTTCGTCCGGCCAACCGGCGCCCAGCGGAACACGCAGAACCCGCACATCCTGGATTTCCGCGGGGTGGTCGCTGTTTCGAAGGGGCCCGTGCCTGCCCCCACCGTCAGCCCTCTTGGGTCGTCGCAGGAGAGACCCTTCCAGGACCAGGTGGCCGAGGTGGCTAAGCAGCTCAACCGGACCTGGCCCGGCGGGATATCGGTGCACCGATTCGAATCGTTGGCCGAGTTCACCCGGGTGATGACCGATCTGGTTGAAGCCCTGTGAGGAGGGACGGTCATGTGGCTGCTGGCGCAGTACAGCCCGACCGCCCTGTTCTCGCTAAGGACGGGTACGGCCACCAGCTCGGGGGGGAAGACCAACCTCTGCCCGACGATGTACGGGGTGAAGATGGCCCTCGTCGCCGCGGCCTTCGAAGCAGGGCTTGACGGACGGGAGATCTTCGAACGGGTGAAGGCGGCTCGCGTGCGGATCAAACCCTCCCGGTGGGCGGTGGTCAATAACTGCTTTATCAGAATCCAACGTGAGCCGCACGACCGCGGGTCGGTGGCCTTCCAGCCCACAGTGGCCTACCGCGAGTTTGTCCACCTCCAGGGGGACTTCACCGTCGCGGTGGAGGCGAGAGGCTGGGCCGAGGCCGAAATCGAGCAAGTGGCGGGCCTCCTCGCCCGCATCAACTACTTCGGCAAGAGAGGCAGCCTGGTCCAGTTTACGGGCACCGACAGGATGGAGGAGCTCGATAGCGGTTTCAGCTACGTGCTGGGCGACGAGAGACCCACTCTCTCGGCTGATGTTGTGGTGCAGTTCCTGGACGACCTCGGGCCCGACGCTGGCTTCGACGCGGTGAACACCTACTCGGACCGACAGCCGAGGCTGGGGCGGGATAGAATATTCGTCCCCGTGGCCCTGCCCTACAGGCTTCGCGGTTCCAGCCGCACCTACACGGCCTACGAGAGAACGGCGGGGTAGCATGACCCAATCGCATGTCGTCGTGTCGGACTATGGCAGTTTCGTGGGGAAGAAGGGCGAGCGCCTGCAGGTCAAGCAAGGGGGTAAGGTCACCCTGGAGATGCCCTTCCGTGACCTGGAACAGGTCTCGGTGCTGGGTAGCGGCGTGACCCTGTCGTCGGCCGCCCTCCGCGAGTGCGCTCGCCACGGGGTCCAGATGAACTTCGTCTCCGGGTCGGGGGACCCTTACGCGAAGCTTGTCTCCCCGGCCCTGACGGGGACAGTCATCACGCGCCGGGAGCAACTCGTGGCCTACAACGACGACCGCGGGGTGAGCTTTGCGAAGCAGACCGTGGAGGCGAAGATAAGAAACCAGGCCAACGTGCTCAAGTACTTCGCCAAACACAAGCGGCAAGCCGCCCCCGAAGTCCACAGCCGCATCTATGACGGGGCGGCGGCCATGGAGGAGCTCAGACATGAGGTGCAGGCCCTCCAGGCGGAGCGTGTGGACGAGATCCGGGAAGCCCTTCTGTCCATCGAAGGGCGGGCCGGGCGGGCCTACTGGGGGCTCGTGGGGGAGATCCTACCCGAAGGTGTGGAGTTCCGGGGTCGGGAGCGACGCGGAGCGACCGATCCCGTGAACTCCCTCCTCAACTACGGGTACGGCATTCTCTACCACCAGGTCAGCGGGGCCCTCAGCCTCGCCGGGTTGGATGTGTTCGCCGGCTTCCTCCACGCCGACCGCTCCGGGAAGCCCAGCCTGGTGCTCGACATGGTCGAGGTCTTCCGTCAGCCTGTGGTCGACCGCACGGTCATCGCCTGGCTGAACAGGGGGTACGGGCCGGTCATGGAGGGGGATCGGCTGGCCGACAGGACTCGGCGCGAACTGGCCGACAAGGTGCTCGAGAGGCTCGAGGACCACGACCGGTACGAGGGGGAGAAGCACCGGCTCAAAACCATCATCCAGATGCAGTGCCGGAGGCTAGCCACCTTCTTCAGGCGTGAGGCCCCCTATCGACCCTACGTGGCGGGGTGGTAGGCGCGCGGACGTTGGTGGTCTACGACATACCGAGCGACAAGCTGAGGAACAGGGTGGCCGAAGCGTGCAAGGACTACGGCCTGGAGCGCATCCAGTGGTCGGCCTTCTTGGGCGACCTGAACGTCACCCGCCGGAGAGAACTCGAACTCCGCCTGAGGAGAACGCTCGGGCGGGCTCCGGGGAACATCCAGGTCTACCCGATATGTGATAAGGACATGAACCTGCGGGTCGAGATTGCCAACGCGATGCCCGATAGGCGTCCCGGCGACAGGGAGGAGGGTGAGGAGCATGACCGGGCTGCCGACAGATCCTGAGGAGGTCCGGGGCGGGGGCCCCACCTTACCCCTGAAGGTGTCGGACATCAAGCAGTTCGCCTACTGCCCGCGGATCGTCTATTACACCTACGTCCTCCCGGTGGAGAAGGCCTCGACGTACAAAATGGATGTCGGCCGCGAGGAGCACGCCTCTCTGGAGAGCAAGGAGAGTAGACGGACTCTCAGGCGCTACGGTCTCCACGAGGGCGAGCGGCGCTTTCGGGTAGGTCTGCAGTCGCCGCGGCTGGGACTCACCGGCGTGCTCGACCTCCTGATCGTAACTGAGGGAAAGCACTACCCGGTGGAGTTCAAGGACGCCGCTGGCGGAGAGGCCCTGCACCACCGGTACCAGCTCGGGGCTTACTGTCTCCTGGTCGAGGACGTCTTCAGGACGACGGTCCGAAGCGGCTTTCTCTACATGATCTCCGAGAATCGGGTGGTTCCGGTACCGTTGACCACCAACCTGCGCCGTCGGGTTATCGAACACATCGTCCGGATACGCGACATGGTCACGGCCGAGAAGATGCCTCCGGCGACCCGGCGGAAGGCCAAGTGCCGGGTATGCGAGTTCAAGAACTACTGCCAGGACTGGGCGTGAGAAAATGTACTACCTGTCCGAGGACGAGCGAAAGCACCTCCTGAAGGGGCTTCTTCCCAAGACCAGGAGGACCGAAGTGGCCGAAGAGCTGCGAGGCTGGAACTGGCCTGAACCGCCCATAGAGCCGCCTTACCCGGTGAGACTGGCCCTCTACGAGGTGGCCGGCGGCTATTGCCCGACGGGGCGTGACGTGTACCTCCGCCATGTCCATGGTGTCAAGAGCGAGCCCAGCCCGGCCATGATCCGCGGAGCGCTGTTCCACGCTGTCCTGGCCTCGGTGACCCTGGAGGCCAAACGCCTCATCTACCGTCACGGGGTGGAGGAGCACCGGAGGATTCTAGAAGACCTGTCCAAGCTGGCCGAGGACCCCGGCTTCGGGCCCCATGTGAAGCAGCATCTCGATCGCCTCGAGCCGGGAGGTCGCGAGGAGGCTGTCAGGCAGGCCCGAATCCTGAGAGATTTCGAGGTCCACCGCATCATCGCCCGCATGCAGGACATCATGGTGCGACAGCCGCACATCGGTACCGACAGCCTGGCTTGCCAGACGATTCCCGTGGTGGTGGAGCAGAAACTCGACGGTCGCTTTCTCGGCTTAAGCTCACAGCTGAGCGTGGACGCCTATACCTCCTTTGAGATGATGATTCTCGACACCAAGTTCGCTAGACACCGGGATTTCCACCGCCTGACCACCACGGGCTACGCCATGGCCTACGAGGCTCTGACGGAATACCCCGTCAATATAGGCTGTATAGTCTACGCCCGGCTCGACGGCGACCGTCTCACGGTGGAAAAGGACTTTCATATTATCGACGACGAACTGAGGCAGTGGTTCATTGAAGAGCGGGACGAGAAGGCCCGTATGGTCTATGAAGAGCTGGACCCCGGTCTGCCTTCCGATTGCCCGGCCTGGTGTTCCTATCACGCGGCCTGCCACCCTCGATGATGATAGGCCGAGTCGCATCCCAGCGCGCTCCTTGACAAGACAATACTGGTAGTTCCCTTGCCCGTGGAGTCATCGAAGCCCCGCGTTTTCGAAGGAGAGGGCCGGATTCCCTCAATCCGGCCCCCTTCGAAAACGGCTACCTCTGACCTGCAGGAGAATTCGGCCTGGGTCGACGGCCACCACCGAAAGTGCCGTGTAGCTGGTCCTTGGCCAGAGTGAGAGGAGGCCCCGACCGGCCATCCGACGGGAAGGCGGCCGCCTTCGAAGGAAAGGCACCACCTGGGAGGTGAGAGCCATCTTCGCGAAGAAACACGAGGCGTGTATTTCTGCGGTTTTCGTTTACCCTCCGGGAGGAGGCGACTGCACGCCCAGCTAGAGAACTCCAGCATCCTGACTCCCGACGAATAGGGGACTGAAACACTTGAGCCCGAGCAGCTCCCCTCGCCGGCAACCTGCCAGCATCCTGACTCCCGACGAATAGGGGACTGAAACTTATGCTGCGGACCAGCTTATCGATGGCCGAGGCCGGCCAGCATCCTGACTCCCGACGAATAGGGGACTGAAACAGAGGGGGGAGGCTGCCGCGGTGATTCTGGACGGTGAGCCCAGCATCCTGACTCCCGACGAATAGGGGACTGAAACCTGGCCAGGATGAAACTGGCCTCCTTGGCCACCCGCTCCAGCATCCTGACTCCCGACGAATAGGGG